>CASEMQ010000071.1 GCA_949289005.1 uncultured Lentisphaeraceae bacterium | reverse complement strand
GTTGCCTGCGTCTGGCCCCGCCCGAACGCCCCGCGCCCGGGTGGATCCCCGTCACCCCGCGCGACCTCGCCGCCTGGGCCCCCGACGCGGAGGCCCGCCTGGGGCGCCCCGTGCGCCTCCTGGCCGCCACGCCCGCCGCGTGTCCCTGCGGCGAGGCCCCCGCCTGCCGCGCCCATCCCGGCGCCGTGCGTGCCGACGACATTCGCGCGCTCGAGACCCTCGCCGTGCGCGCGGAGTCCCTCGGCGCCGCGATCGACGCGGCCTTCCCGGGCTTGGAGCCCCGCACCCGGCGGCTCCTCCAGGAATGGGCCCACCTGCCCGACCCCCGCCACGCCGCCCGCCCCATCCCCGGCGCCGAACTGGCCCGCCGCCACGCCTGCTCCGAACGTCACGTCCGCCGCCTGCTCGCCAAGGCCCGCGAGGACGACCCGGCCCTCTTCGCCAAACTGCGCGCCATGCGCGAACACCGCCTCCGCAAAACCGGCGCCTACGAGGTCCGCCCGGACTGACCGGACGGTCCGTTCGCCGTTTTCCGTCCATCGTTTTCCGCTCGTCCCGGGATGCGCCGTGTCTCGCCCCGGGATGCGCCGTGTCTCGCCCCGGGATGCGCCGTGTCTCGGGGCGAGGTACGCCGCGTCCCGGAAAACGGCCCCGCTCCCTGATTGAAAAAGCGGTTTTTGCCCCACCCCCGGCCCGCCCCGCTTTCAACAGGTTTTCAACAGGTTTGCGAAAGTTATCGACAGGTTTGGCGGTGCGGGCGGGGGCGTTTTTGGCGTGCGCGCGACAAAACGCAAAAAAGGGCTTTCATTCCGCCGCGCTTTCGTCTATACTATTTCCAACGTGAAAGGTTTGCAGATGAGACGGTTCGCTTGGAAGCGTGGTTTCACGATGATCGAGCTTTTGGTGGTCGTCGTGATTCTTGGCGTGCTGGCGGCGGCGTTGATGCCGGCCGTCGGGAAGTTTTTGAAGGCGGGCGACGAGGCCACGAGCCGCAACAATTTGATGCGGTTGGGGCGCGCGGCGCTGACGTATCGTTCGGACCACGGGAATTGCTATCCTGCGGCGGGGGGGTATTTCACCACGTTCACCGTGCGCGCCAACGGGTCGGTGCAGGAGCGCTTCGGGCGTGCGCGCGGGTGGGTCTATTTTGAGCACAACTGCCCGCGTTCGCGCGGGGACATCGAGGCCGCGGACGACATCGGCGACGGCAACCACGAGTGGCGCGAAGGGTACGTGGGCGGCACGGGCCACGCCATCGGCTCCGGCACCGATTTCCAAGGCACGGAGGTGAACGAGGAGGGGTGCTGCCTCTGCTTCGACAGCACGCGCGAGCAGGGCGGCCTGGGCGCCACCCCGGCCAACTGGCACGCGCGCCCCAAGGATATGTGGTCGCAGGCGCAGGTGGCCATCGTGAACGGCTGCCTCTATTCCTACGTGGGCGGCGACCTGGATTGCTTCACGAACCCGACCTTCGCGGACCGCGCGCTGGAGAAGTTTGACATCCCGCGCGACGAGGTGGTGCGCGCCTACGCCATGAACGTGATCACCGGCACGGACGAGGATCTCTACGACACCGACCGTTACGTGGGCGGCGGCACCGAATATATGTATTGCCACCCGAACGGCGCCCCGCACCAGGCCATCCGCCTGGGCATGGGCGACCTGCGCCCCTGCGAGGATTCCGACGACACCAACAAACGCTCGGCGATGCCGGCGGAGGTGGCGCTGTTCGTCGAGCTGGATCTGGACAACGACGCCGTCGCCTCCGAGGGCGCGCTGGAAGGCGACCAGGTGTGGGACTGGGACGATGGCGACGAGAGCATGGGCTTCAATCATGAGGACAATGGCGCGATGTTCGCGCATGTCTGCTTCGCGGATGGGCATGTGGAAGCGATCCGCGACCCTTCGACCGACCCGGACAACCCGGACGACGCGAAGCGGCGGGCACTCTCGAAATGGTATGGCTCCGGCGGCGTGAACGCCTCCGGCGAAAAATTGGATTGACACCCATGACCACACGCCTTCGTTTCCTGGCAATCGGATTGTGCGCGGCGGGCCTGACCTTCGGGCCCGCCTTGCGGGCACAAAACAGCACCATCCAAAGCGAATCGGTCTCCTACGCGCTGACGTTGATCGACGCGGGCGAGGACGGCTCGGGCAACTCGGCGACGGGCGGGCCCGTCACGGCGGACACCACGCACGTCCGCGTCAAGGTCACCGTCTCCATCCCGCGCGACCCCGCGTCCCACGCCTACACCATCCCCACCGGCGCGCGCCCCGTCCGCCTCATGTACCGCCGGCACCTGGGCGTCGCCACCGCCTTCGACGGCTCCATCGCCCTGACCGCCGACGCCCCCTACAGCGACGCGGCCGGCACGCCGATGACCACCGCGTGCTATCCCATGCCGCAGGCCACCACCGTCACCTCCCCCGCCGGGCGCGACGTGGCCGTCAGCCAGACCGACCCCACCCGCCTCAACTACTTCGGCGTCCGCCCCCGCTCGGCGCAGAACGCCAACGGCCAGACCTACGCCGACTACACGGCGCCCGGGCGCACCGTCGACCCCATCCGCTGGGAGTGCACCTTCCTCAGCCCCGCCTACGCCATCGCGGACATCGAGGCCGACACGACCGGCGAATACGCCATGCTGCGCGCGCTCCTGGACGGCGAGGGCACCTATGAATGGTACGCCGCGAGCCGCTACGGCCTCGGCTCCTTCGCCCGCGTCTCCGACATCCAGGATCACGGCCGCAAGATGACCTTCACCGACGTCCGCCTCTGGACGCCCGTCACCGACGCCGAGCTCACGGCGCAATGGGCCGGGTACGTCGCCGACGCCGACTCCATCCGCTCCCTCGGCCCCAACTACTGCAACACCCTCGCCTCCATGCCCGACCGCGCCGGCATCCATGGCACCTGGGCCGTCTACGGCGGCGCCGTGGGCGACGCCTCCAGCGGCCGCGGCGGGCTTCAGCTGCTCAACGTCATCGGCTCCGACGACGCGCTTTACTCCGACTTCCCGCGCGTGGAATCCCCCTTCTATCCCGACGGCGTTTCCGCCGTCACCTTCCAGGCATCCGTGCCGGGCTCCGACCCCGAGGGCACGCCGCAGACCCTGGTGGTGCAAGTCTCCCCGGACGGCGGCACGAACTGGTCGACGGTTGAGACGCTCACCCTCTCCTCGGGCTTCGAGGACTACACCGTCGCCTTCGGGGACGCCGCGCCCTCCGGCGGCGCCGGCACGCGCTTCCGCATCGTGCGCACCTCCCACTCCGCCGGCGAGGGCCAGGCCAACCTCGGCACCGTCGCCATCCGCAACCTCCTCGTCCGCTCGGCCGCGCCGAAGGCCGACTTCGGCCAGCCCCGCTGCGTCTCCGCCACTCAGTCCGCCGAGCCCTATGCCACCGAGCCCTTCGAAATCCTCTTCAACGCGCAGGGCGACGGCGTCGAGCAGCCCCGTGGCTACGAGGGCGCGATCCGCCTCCGCCGCCGTGCCGAGGGCGACACCACCCGCGTCTGGCGCGAGGCGAACGTCGCCATCGCCGCCAGTTCCGGCAACGCCACCCTCTCGGCCGCCTTCACGCCCGGCACCCTCCTGCTCAACCCCGACGGTAGCGTGAACGCCGCCGAGAACGCCTTCTTCCTGGACACCGACGGCAAGGTCACCGGCATGCTCCCGGGCGTCTACGACATCGCGCTCGACTATGCCATCCTCGGCTCCTTCGAGGCCGGCCGCGAGGACATTGACACGCACGAGCGCGTCTCCGGCACGCTCGCCACCCACCCCGTGACGGTCCACAACGACGAGACCGGCATCGACACCACCGTCCAGAAGCCCAACCTCCTGGATTTGCGCGAGCACCAGGCGCTCGACGAAAGCGCCTTCCTGCGCGTGACCTACCGCTCCGGCCGCGGCACCGACATGAATCCCTATACGTTCCACACCCTCGACCTGCCCCTGCTCCCCGCCTCGCGCGGGCCGCACCGCTGGCGGGCCGACGTCGCGCGCATCCTCCGCCTGGCCGACGACGAACAGGCCGTCTACGCCTGGGGCTATGACCCCACGCCGGAGGACGGGGGGGCCGGCGGCGACGAAACCATCCGGGAAGGCTACCTCGCCTTCAAGGTCTGCGTGGTGGACGCGAATGGCGACGCCCGCTGGTACGGGCAGACCGGCGCGGCCACCGCCGGCGTCCTGCCGCCCACCATCGAGGCCGTCCCCGCCGTCACCGACCTGCTCGCCGCCGCCTCCTCCGAGGCGGACGCCGTGCCCGTGACCGTGCCGCTGGACACGCTCCCCAACTCGCACATCACCATCGAGCTCGACCTCTCCTCGGTCACCACGCCCGGCTATAGCCTCTGCGGCTCCTATTGGCAGGACTTCAACACGTGGTATGCCACCAGCGACCGCTTCTCGGACACGGAGTTCCGCGAGGATGTGCGCTCGCGCGTGGCGGACTTCGATTGCGACGTGCTCGTGAACGACGACGGCTCCGCGCGCGTGAGCGGCGGCTGGATCCCCGACGAGGGCCCCTTGGCCGACACCACCTCGTTCCTGGAAACCTTCCCCGTGGGCCGCGGCGACAACCAGCGCGGCGAGTATCCCTTCTTCATGGAAGACGGCACCTATATCGCCCGCTCCTTCTTCCGCCAGTGGGGCGCCTCCGGCGAGCGCGCCTACTCGCGCTATCTCCGCGAGGGCGAGAACGAGACGACCAACTACTCCACTTACGTCCAGTTCGCGCAGGGCACCGAGGTGGTGCTGCGCCGCTCGTGGCAACGTCTGGCCGACGGCACCTACGTCCCCGACGCGCAGGTCCGCCTCCGCGGCGAGGGCGACGGCATTCGCCCGCGCGACGACGGCGCCCGCGAGGTGACGCTCAACGGCGTGGGCACCGTCAGCTTCAAACTCGGCCTCTCCTTGCCTTACGACATCAACAAAGTCGTCTACATCGTCCCTGAGGATGAGTCCCTCCCCCTGATGGGCTACGCCGGCTATGGCGTCGCGGCGGGCGTGCAGATCGACAACCCCTCGCGCAACTGCGCGGCCTCGGGCTACTCCGTCTCCTACTACCTGCGTTCGAGCGACCGCGGCTCCGCGCGGATCTACGAGTTGCGCGTCACGCAAATCGTGGACTTCAACGTCGCGGGCGACAGCAACGACCGCGCGCCGGCGAACGTCTGCGTGGCGGAAATCTACCGCTGGCAGAACGGCTCGGCCACGCGCTTGTCCATCACCGACACCAACGGCACCGCGCTGGACCAGAATTATTACAGCGTCGATGGCAGCTTGGGCGGCAAGTCCTTCGCCTTCTGGGTGCAGCCGGATGGCCGCCTGGCCGCCGGCTTCGCCTCGTCCGTCTCGGGCACGAGTTTCAGCGCCGCCTTCCGGACGGCCGAGACCGAGCTGGCCGGCTCCGACCGGCTGATGGTGGGCTTTGGCTCGGCGGAATGCCGCCCCACCTTCCGCTTCGCCTCGCGCATGGAGGCCATGAACGCCGCCTACACCGCCTCGCCCATCAGCCCCGACGTCGTCACGGGTTTCGAGTCCGGCGCACCGAGCTGGGCGAACGGCAGCTCGTGGACGCTTTCGGCCGACACGCAGAACACCGCCTATCTCCGCCTGGTCCGCAAGACCCCGAGCGCCGAGGCCGCCGGCCAAGTGCGCATCTGGGCGGAGCGCGACGACGGCTCGGGCATGGAAGACTCGCCCCGCGTCTCCACCGCGCAGACGGATACCACCGTGGAGGTGACCGTGGGCGTGGCCAACGCCAAACTGCACATCGCCGCCGCCAACCCCGAGAGCAATGTCTTCATCGACGACATCTCCGTCACCTCCTGGTGCGGCAACGATGCCAACCGCAACGGCAACGACCGCGTGCCGACCTACACCGATGTGGGCTTCACCGAGGCCTCCGGCTTCGCGGGCGTGGGCCTCTGGATCCGCCCGGTGGACGAGAATCAGCTGGACGTGGCGGGGCGTGATTATCGCGGGGAACAGTGCGTCCTCCTGCAGCGTTCGCGCCAGAACACCGCCGAGGGACTCTCGGGCGAGATCGGCCTCACGGGCGGCGACTACTTCATCACCGGCAGCTCGCTGGCGCTCGTCTCGCCCCACAGCGCGCCCGACGCCAGCGGCAACGGCGGCGGCTTCGGCGCTGTCTCCTTCCGCTATCGCATTCCCTCGCAGGATGAGTATGGCGACCAGGGCGTCCTGCCCTCCGTCTACGTCATGCTCCAATTCCTGAGCGATTCGCGCACGAACAACAACTGGCTCAGCGAGCCCGGCTCGGGGTGGGTGGACGTCTCCGACCCCATCGAGCTGCACAACACCGCCGGCGAGTGGAGCACCGCCAGCATCACCCCGCGCCTGGAAGACGGCTCCGAGTTGGTGGGCACCTCGGGCTATCTCCGCCTGGTGATGGCCATCCCCGCGGAGTACGTGAACGACCGCGACTACGACCCCTATGTCTACATCGACGACTATACGGTGACGGACAACCGCACGGGCTCGATCGCCTCGTGGTCCGCCAAGGGCGTGCTCCTCACCGATGAGCCCATCAGCTGGCTCTACTGGAAGGATCGCGCCGCGACGGCGACGGCCAACCCCGCCGAGGAGACCTTCGCCGAGAAGAGTTCGCTCACCCGCGCCCTGCAGCTGAACGACGCCACCGACGCCGACGACGCCGAGGTCAACCAAGACTCCTGCCACCTCAACGCGCCGCCGCTGGAGAACGGCATCGGCCGCCTCACCTTCGCCGCGCGCCTCACCGAGCCCCAGGCCAATCCCGTCCGCCTCTACGTCTTCGCCTCGGAGAGCGAGGAGGAGGACCTCGAGGACTTCCGCGCCCTCACCTACGTGGAGGTGACCAACACCGTCTACAACGTCTTTGACATCGACCTCTCCAAGTTCACGCGCTACACCCAGAAGCCGAACGCCGACCTCTCCCCGGATCTGAGCACCGGCACCGACGCCTTCAACGCCTCCGACATCCGCCGCATCCGCATCCTCTCCTATCTGGACGGCGACGGCACCTCGACCGATGCCTTCGGCAACCTGGTGACGCACGGGCGCGTGATGATCGACCGTCTCTCCGTGTGCGACCCCGTGCAGCCCTCGCTGCGCGTGGAATCGGTGGCCTTCTCCAACGTGGCCGGCCAGAACGACTCCCGCGAGTTCGACGCCTCCTCGCCGCTCTCGCAGCCCGTGGCCGACGCGCCCGTCCTGCGCACCATGGTCACCCTCGGCCGCCAGCAACTCTTGCGCGAGGAGACTATCCGCGTCTTCTTCACCTATGACATGAACGCCGTCGGCGGCGGTAACGTGGTGCGCAACGTCGCGCCGGGATCCTATTCCTACACGGACGTCCTCGGCGGCACCGTCTCCGCCAGCAACAGCCTGCCCGTCTACGCCTGGAGCACCTCCAACCTCGACGCCTGGCCCCTCTCGGCCTGGTTCGACCTGGAAGCCGCCCGCGATGCCGTCCTTGGCGCCTCCGCCTCCGGCACGCTCACCCAGGAAGAGCTCGCCGCCCTTGGCGTGGGCAACACCATCGAGCTGACCCGCGGCGACAGCGCCAACCACGCGCAGTTCTTCGGCGACCTCTCGCGCACCGGCCTTACCGGCCTGGCGCCCAACTCCCTCGTGCGCTACACCGCCTGGGCCGTCTACCAGAGTTCCGAGAGCGACCAGTGGTTCGCCACGCAAATCTCCCCCTCGACCTACACCGAGTTCCCGTGGTACTTCCCCCGCAACCTGAACGCGGAGATCCGCGCCCACAAGAACGCCGCTCTCGGCGAAGGCGAGGAGCAGGTGGGCGCCGCCTTCTTCTCCCCCTACTATTGGGTCTACTCCTGCATCCCCGGCGAGGCCTTCATCAACGAGTTCAACTTCAACGACCCCGGCTCCGCCAATCCCTCGCTCCGCAACTTCGTCGAGATTTGCGCCCCCGCCGAGCTGAACATCTCGGAATGGCGCTTCGTCACCACCGAGCGTGACTCGACCTCCGTGGCGGGCACCGTCGTCATCCCCGCGACGGCCGACGGCTCGGCCGTTTCCGGCGGCGTGGGGTTGCCGCTCCCCGATCCCGGCGTGGTGCCGGCGCGCCGCGGCGAGGCCGGAGATGGCACCTCGGCCAATCGCTCCTTCTACACGCTTTACGATTCCGCCTGCAACCTCTTCTATCGCGAGGACGGCGAGCGCCGCACCGACCGCAAGCCCTACAAGAACGCCGGCCTGGCCGCCGCCTACGAGCACTATGCCATCGCCTCCTCGGGCGCCGCGGCGCTCCAGCTCATCCGCCCCACCGGCGGCGCCGAGCACATCGTCATCTACAGCCCCGGCACCTCCGGTTCCGTCGGCGGCTACCAAGACGAGATCGAGCGTCTCCACCAGACCTATCAGAACGCCTACGTCACCGGCGGCTTCGGCTCCGAGTGGTACCAGGCCTTCCTGGACACCACCTGGGAGCAGGAGACCCAGACCTACAACGACGCCAATATCTCCGCGCGTGACCACGCCCGCCGCCTCGCCGTCGCCGACGTCTACATGGGCGACGCCAACGGCCGCTATTCGACCACCGGCACCACGGAAAACTACGTCTTCGACTACGACAACAACACCGACTTCGCGAACTCCATCGCCACCGTGGACATGGGCGGCAAGTGGGTTACCCGCCGCAACGATGTCGCCGGCACGGCCGACGGCGGCCCCGCCGACCTCACCCACATCCTCGTCGGCGACTGGGATCCCTCGCACAATCTCACCGTGGACACGCGTTTCCCCGAGCCCACCGAGAATCTCGCCGACAACGCCGTCCGCCCCGTCGTGCAGGTGACCCCGCGCCAGGTGAACCCCGGCCAATATCTCGTCCCCTACAGCGGCCTCTCGCAGTGCGCCGTCACCTCCACCATCCAAGGCGGCCTCGGTCAGCACTACCTCGAGGAACTGACGGATGGCAACGTCACCCGCACCCGCCGCGCGGGCCGCAACTCGCCCACCTCCTGGTCGCTCGACAGCGCGGGCCTGCCCACGGCGCGCCTCAACTACGCCGCCCTGCCCTTCAGCGTGGTCAGCGCCATTTCCGTGCGCCTGCGCAACCCCGAGGGCGACGGTTCCTACATCACCGATGCCGACACGCTCGCCGCGCAGTTCCCCGGCGCCACCCTCGCCGCCGCCGACGCGGATGGCTGGGCCGTCGTCACCGTCCCCGCGGACGCCACGGCCTTCGCGCTCGAAGTCCGCCTCTATCCCGTCGATGACCCGACGGCCGACCTCCGCTACAGCGCCGAGGCGCGCGTCACCTTCGCCTTGAAGGCCGAGAACGCCCGCGACATCATCACCCGCGTGGCGCCCTTCACCGGCACCTCCTTGGGCGGCTCCGCGGCGGAACAGCCGTGGTGGGGCAGCGGCTTCGGCTTCGCGGTGGACTATGACGCCGCGGCCCTCCCCGAAGGCGCCTCCCTCTCCTCCGTCCTCATCCTCTATCCCGACGCCGGCCAAATCGCCGCGCCCGACGCGATGGCCGGCCTCGCGGCCGGCTGGACGGGCAACGCCTTCACCTACACCCCTGCCGCGACCACCCCCGGCGAGACGCCCGCCCCCGTCACCGTCGCCCTCGAGGGCATGGAGTACGCCGCCGCCACCAACGCGCTCGACACCGTCCTGGGGCCCGAGGCCGGCACCCGCTATGTCGCGCTCCGGTCCGGCGCCGACGGCCGCCTCTCCGACCCCTCGCTCGTGGGTATCCTCTCCGATGCCTACGCCCGCGCCGCCGGCTATGACGGCACCGCCGGCACCGCCACGAAGAAGGAGCCCGCCATCCCCTACATCGCTTGGGGCGTCTACTCCGTGAACGTCCCCGCCGACAACGGCAGCGAGACGGTCTCCTTCCTCCTCCGCCAGGCCCTCCCCGGCGAACTGCCCGGCGTCTTCGATTATCCCACGTGGTACGCCCCCTTGGCCGACCTCAACGCCGACAAGCCCGCCGAGGCCACCATCCCCTACTTCTACCTTTACAGCACGCCGCCCCAGGCCGCGTGGCTCAGCGAGGTGAACGTCGCCCGGGCGGATGGCTCCGAGCCCTATGTCGAGGCCGTCCTCCCCAACCTCCGCCAAGGCATCCTCGACGCCGGCGTCCCCGCCGTCGACGGTATCGGCTGGGCCGTTCGTGGCTATGACCTCGGCGGAGCCCCTCTCCTCGCCACCTCGCTCCCTGCCACGCGCACCGCCGAGTCCGGCTCCACGGCCTATCACTATTACACCGCGACCATCCAGCAGAATCGCTCCCCTGTCTCGGCCTACGTTCTCCACCGCCCCTGCGGCGCGGGCGAGGGCGGCGTCTGGACCGGCGTGGACGCCGTTGGCGACACCTCCGTCGCCGCGCCCGCCTCCCTCACCGAGAATGGTTGGCTGCTGGACGCGACTTCTTACGTCGTCCCCGGCGTGACGGACTCCGACACCACCGCCGGCTCCGTCCAGTTGGTCGGCCAGCTGATTTACGACGATGCCTCGCCCACGCTTGGCCGCATCCCCTCCGACGTCTCCCTGCGCACCCGGTGGGCCTTCGCGCCCGAGAGCCGCGACGCGGACAACGAGGGGCTCCGCCCCGACCTTCGCCCCGAGTGGAACCAGGTCACCGTCACCTCGGCCATCCGCAACATTGCCTTCGGCACCGGCACCTGCGGCTACCAGGTCGTGCCCGGCTTCTTCGCGGATGCCTCCGTCACGGGCGTCACCACCAACGTCACGCACTCCCTCTCCGGCGGCGAGTGGGTCTACGCGCAGGATCGCGCCAACGTCCTCTCCTATCGCCCCCGCACGGGCTATTGCTTCGACTCCATCACCCTCCCGCCCGATCTCATCGGCCACGTGATGCTCATCGGCGGATCCGGCGGCTTCCTCACCCAGGCCACCGTCACCTCCGAGTGGCAGCGCCTCACGGCCTTGGAGCAGGCCGCCACCGATGCCGCCGCCAAGCAGGCCATCCGCTTGGGCGATTGGCTCACCCTCGGCGGCCGCGCCTCCCTGGAGACCCGCCGCGTGACGAATGCCGACGGCACCATCACCGAGGAGCCCACCGGCGTCATCCGCTTCAACCCCGACTTCTTCGAGGGCAACGACGAGGTCTTCGCCGACCGCGACGACTTCGTGGTGACGCTCGTCTTCGTGGACGAGCCCTCCTCCGCGCAGAACGCCGTCACCGTCGCCTTCACGCAGGGCAACGTCGGCGCCGGCGCCTGGCTCGTCACCCAGACCCTCTACGCGCTGGACGCCGCGGGCGCGCCCGACGCCGAGAAGGGCGGCGAGGCCGTCGACACCCCCATCTGGTCCGATGAGGCCGGCAACGCCGCCGGCGAGCACCAAAACGTCCACGGCTGGCTCTACCAGCCCACCGTCGGCGACACGCTTGGCATGGCCGCCGTCATCGACCCCGAACTCGGCCTCGTCGGCGGCCAGAACCTTGGCACCACCCTCGAGAACGTCTACGGCGCCCTCTCTTCCGCCAACGCCACCGCGCGGCCCTTCCTTGTCTGGACGCTCATCCCCAAATCCAAGGTGCCCGAGACCCTCTTCGACGAGACCAACACCTCCACGGCCACGCTCACGCGCACCGAGTTCCTCAACTGGTGGCAGCTCAACCAGTGGGTCAGCGCCGGCGGCATCCTGCCCTCCATCCGCGAGGGGCAGACCATCGACCTGCGCACGCTCCGCGAAACGCTCCAGAACAACGTGAACCTGGCCCAGGGCGCGAGCGGCTCCAAGGTGGCCTACAACGCCGCCGGCATCATCCCGATGACCCTCCAGGGCTATTGCGGGCCCGGCCAGGCGCTTACCGCCGCGCCCGAGGGCACCCCGCCCGCGGACTACGGCGAGAGCCTCCTGCTCTCCTACCGCACCATGACCCAGGCCGAACTCGACGACGCCCTCGCCAACGGCCGCTTCGGCCTCGCCAACACGGAGGGCCTCCTCCCCTACACGGCCGCCATCCCGATGACCGACCGCGCCCTCTGGCAGGATGGCGCCGTCCTCCGCTTCGCCATCATCATCGCCGACCCAGCCGATGGCCGCGTCTTCGATTGCCAAGGCATCTCCAACTTCACCTCCGAGGGCAGCACCATCTACTGCCCGTGGTACGTGCCCAACGCCGACTCCAACATCAACGTCGTCTCCACCAACGAAGGTCGAGGCGCCTCGCCCTACGCCTGGGTCTACGGCGTCGCCCGCGACGGCGTCTGGCTCAACGAAATCCGGCCTTTCCGCAACGCCGACGCCGGCGCCGGCGCCGTGCCCTCCGCCGTGGAGCTCGCCATGCAGGCGGCCCATCTCGACGACGGCAGCGGCAACTACGTCCACCCCTCGGAGATTGCCCGCACCGACAATCGCTTCCTCCCCCGCGAGAGTCTCGACGGCTGGCGCATCGTCACCAAGTACGCTCCCCTGCCGCTCTCGAATGCCTCGGTGGACACGCCCATCCAGTGGCAGGAGCACCGCACCATCGACCTCGTCGGCTGGGTGCCCTATCGCCGCATCCGCCCCACCACCTCCTCCACGGACCCCGCCTTCTATGACTTGGACTACTACGTCGTGACCACCTCCGTGGACCAGGGCTTCGCCAACGACCCCAACACGGGCTTCCGCGACCATCCCTACGACGGCTCCGACAGCGCGCGCGACACCTTCACGTGGCTCCGCGCCCCGCAGGAACTCTTCGACCCCGCGCTCCCCGCCCAGCTCGCCGCGAACGCCGACTACGCCTCCGGCGCCCTCTACGCCGTGACCCTCGTGCGCAACAACGGCGTCGTCGCCGACGAGGTCCTCTTCCATGCCAACGGCAAGAATATCAACAACATCCCCGCCCGCATGGCCCTGGCCGTCGCGATCGAGAATGCCTCCGGCACCGTCGCCGGCACCGTCCGCAGCTACTCCGGCGACAGTGTCGCGAGCCTCTCGCCCAACACCGCCCTGCAGTTCGTCCGCAACATGTCCACCGACTATCTCGCGTGGGTGCCCGACCTCTCCTCCGGCAACGCCACCAACACCTTCCCCGGCCCCAACATCTGGGACGTGTACACCCAGCCCCACGGCAACTACGCCCCCATCCTCGCCTCCACCTTCTCCGTCACCGCCCAGCTCCTCGGCGGCGATGGCGAGCTGTCCCTGGCCATCGGCAACGCCGCCACCGCCCGCGGGCCGAGCGTCACCGCCACCGGCTCCCCCGGCGAGGCCTACACCCTCGCCGTCGCCAAGCCCTGGAACCCGGCGTGGTACACCCTCCAAGGCATCACCAAGAACGGCCGGCCCTTCACCCCGCAGCTCTCCCGCACCGTCCGCTACGCCCTCAACGCCGGCACCCTCGCCGCCACCGACGGCGCCACCATCGAGACCTCCCCGCTCGATGGCGACACCGACTACGTCCTCACCCTCGTCTACACCCCCGACGCCGCGCGCCTCCTCGCGGACGGCGCCCTTGAATCCGCAGACGAAGGCTTCCTCGACTGGGTCCGCGAGCGCGATCCCTCCGCCATCCTCGCCCAGTCCGCCGCCGACGGCGTCACCGCTTCCGAGAAGTATTGGCTCGGCTTCGATGCCGCCGACTACGACGCCACCGACGTCGCCCTCCGCATCACCGAGTTCACCTTCTACCGCGACGCCGAGGACACGCCCGAGCGCCCCGCCATCGCCATCGAGCTCGTCGATGGCGCCACGCCCATCGACCGCATCCAGGGCGACGGCGCGCTCGTCCTCCTCGGCAAGGAAGCCCTCGACGACCCCGAGTGGCGCTTCATCCGGCGCCTCCAGCCCGAGGACTTCAACCAAGGCCGCCTCCTCCTGCCCGACACGGACTGCCGCTTCTTCCGCGCCGTCCTCCTCTCCGAGCGCCAGACCCGCGAGGCCGAGCTGGGGCAGTGACCCGGCAGCCGCCCGGGCAAACCGGAAGGCACAAAGCGCGACCCGCGCTCTCCCGACACGGATCGGGGCGCGGGTCGCGCTTTTTTGTTTTGGGAACCTTGTCGATAACGTTTGGGAACCTGTCGGAAGCCTGATAAAGGTTTGCGAGCCCGGAGGCCTGTCAAATCCGGTTTTTCGATCAGGGAGCGGGGGCGTTTCTCGGGTTGCGCCGTTCGGTGGCGGTGATGGCGCGCCGGACGCCCGTGAGGCCGGGGAGGTGCGGGAGGAGCAGGAGGCGGGCGTGCCTCGCCTCGGTTCATTGCATTGTTCAATTTCCCAACAACAACCGGAAAAAGAAAAGACTTGCATCGATAGGGGGGGGGGTGATATTATAAGCGTGATTTCGGCGCACGGTGGGCGTGCGCCCGAAGCGGAGTATCGGACATGAAGAAACTGATGACCATCGCGTTCGCCGCGCTCGTCGCGGGGGCGGCTTCGGCCGCCGCCATCGATTGGCAGGCGTGCGCCCAAGATTCCACCTACTACACCCTGCCCAAGAGCATCACCACGGGCGAAGACGCGGCAACCGTCCAGGTGGCCTCCGTCCGGACGACCGTGACGCTCACCGATGCCTCCACCTCCGGCACGCTCTTCCATGTGGGCGAATCCCTGGAGGCGGCCAAGGTCAATCGCGGGCTGCGCCTCGTCCTGGATGGCGGCACCCTCACCGCTTACCTCCGGCGCGGCAACGAGGATACGGACATCACGATTGGGGCCGTGGCGGGCGCCTCGACAACGCTCGCCGCCGGCACGCACGAAATCGCCGCCGCCATTGAGCGTTGGGACGAGGGCGGCATCAACGTGGCCATCTTCATCGACGGCGTGAAAATCTTCGAGCTGACCAATGGCAACTCGGATGGCGGCTACTGGCTGATGCGTGCCAACGCCGGCGCGAACATCCTCGGCGAAGATGCCGTGGGCGAAGTCGTCGTGGAAGACGGCGTGCAGTTTGCCGCCAACGTGGGCATCGAGGAATTGGAGGCCTACTACGCCGCGCTCCCCGAGCCGACGGCGTTGGCCCTGCTCGCCCTCGGCGTGGCGGGCCTGGCGTTGCGCCGCCGCGTGGCCTGAGGCCGGGGACGCGGCACAAAAAGAGGGGCGGGTCGCCGTGCGGCGGCCCGCCCTTCTTGCGTTTGGCCGAGGCGCGCTCACGCCGCGCGGCGGCGGAGGGCGACGCCCGCGACGCCGAGGGCCAAAAGCGCCAGCGCCGTCGGCTCGGGGATGGGGGCGCGCGTCGTGGAGAAGGCCGTCTCGTAGGTCACGGAGCCATCGGTCGGGAAGAGGCGATCCAAGGGGCGGCTGGCATCCCCGGCCTTGAACGTGACCCATGCGTTGATGTTTACCCCCTCGACGGTGTGCAGGGCCACATCGTTGACCAAGTAGGTCAGCGTCTTGGCCGAGTGGTCATACTCGAACGAAAAGGTGAGGCTGTTGTCGTTTGTGGCCAGAAGGTTCGCGAAGGTGTCGCCTTGGACGTCGCCGCCGTGACTCATCCAGGTTTTGGAGGCGCCGCCCACACCGCTGCTCTGGAACTCGTAAATCGTTTCGGAGTGGTCCATGGCGAGCAGACGTGCCCAAGCCGAGCCGTTTTGGAGCGTCGCGCCCTCCGCGAGCGTGTAGGTCACGCGGAAGGCGAAGTCCGCGCCCCCGTTGTACCCATAGGCCGAGTTGGAGGCGATCGACCACGAGGCCGAGGTCAAGGCCCGGCTTTCGCCGACCTGCCAATCCGTCCAATCGGCCGCCGCCGCCCGCATCGTGCCGAGCGCGGCCGCCGCGGCCAGCGCCGCAAAGCAAACTCTCATTCCTGTCATAACGTTGCCTTTCTCGCCTTTCCCGGATGCGTCTCCGCATCCATTCGCCCCAATTGTACCACCCCCCCCCCTCCCTTGCCAGCAAGCCTTTTTTGCGCGTGCCTCGCCGGAAGCGTCTTTTGCCCCTCGCCGGCGGGGGTGGGCTTGGCCTGTCGATAACTTTCGCGAATCTGTTGAAAACCTGTTGAAGGCGGCGTGGGGCGGGGGAGGGCCAAATCCGTTTTTTCAATCTATACGCGGGGTCATTTTTTGGGATGCGCCGTACCTCGCCCCGAGCCGCGGCGCATCGCGCCTTGGGGTGGGGCGGGAGACTTATCGACAGGTTGCCGACATCCCGCGCGGCGATGCCCGATGTGCTAAACCATGGCCACGAGAGGGGGGTGCGACCTTCGAGACGGCGTTCGTCGCGCGCATCGAGGCCGCCTTCGCGGAGGCCGGGGTCGCGTATGACCGCTCGACCATTCCCTCCGTCAACTTTGGCAACGCCATCAAAACGCTTGCCGCGCGCCATGGCAAGCCGGTCGTGGCGCTCATCGACGAGTACGACACGCCCGCGACTACGCCGCGCCTTACCGCGCCGGCGCCAAGGCCATCCACCTCTTCGGCCTCGCCTTCGACCCCGCCAAACACCGCCTCGCCGACGCCCAATCCGAAACCCTCGCGACACCCTGAGTGGCCTCGCCGCGCCGCGATTGGGCGTTCGCGTGACCGCGGGTGCGCACGGTTGTGCGCGGCGCGGTTTTTTCTTGGGAAGGAGGTATGCGCGCGGCGCGATTGCGTCTATAGTGGGTGTCATCGTTTCCGTGCGCGGTGCGCGGTGCGCCTTGGAGAAAATGATAATGAAGCGTTTGGCTTTGGCAATGTTGGCGGTGTGCGCGGCTTTTGCGGCGCAGGCTTTGCCGGTCGATTGGAACACAGATGTGCCATGGGGGGACCTCCGGTGGCGGGGCATCAGCCCGAGCGCCTCGAAGGGCGGTGGGTATGGCCGCGACATCAGCCGCGTCAGTCAGGGGACGAATGTGGCGTTGTTGCTGAATGTGCGGTTCTCGGACACGTTGCCGTCGATGGGGACGCTGCTGGCGCTTGGCGGGGAGATGAATGGCGGAGGAGCGGGTGGCATCAAGTTGTACGTCACGGAGGGCGGCGGCTTGGGCGCTTCCGTCACCGATGAGCGGGGCACGCAGACGATGACGGGTTCGGCCTCGCTGGCGCAGGGGCTGAACCAGGTGGTGATCGCGCTGGATCGGCAATCCGTCGCGGGGGACACTTATCACGCGGCGGTGTCGATCTTCGTCAATGGCCAAGAGGTGTTCACCTACGATGGCCATTTCGGTGGGGTCTATGTCGAGAACTTCTACTTCATGCGGGACTTCGCGGAGGGGCAAGGGCTGTTGGACGCGGATGCGGATTCGTGGTACACCCGGTTCGCCAGCACGGCGAACGCGGCCGACAACTACACGGGCATTGACGACATCCGAGACGCGTACGCGGCGATGGCCATTCCCGAACCGACGGCATTGGCGCTCTTGGCGCTGGGCATCGCGGGCGTGGCGCTCCGCCGCCGCGCGGCCTGATTTCACAAGGTCTGAAAGCAAAGGAAACGAGCAGATGAAGCGACTACTTTTGGGCGCGTTGGCGTTGATGGGCGCGGTGGCGTCGGTGGCGGCGGAGGCGGGCAAGCATCCGTTCGTGAGCGGGATTTACCCGCATTTGGCGATGTTCAACAACGAGGGCGAGTGCGGCACGGGCGCGGTGGTGCCCTGGGCCGGGAGCCTGTGGGCGGTCACCTACGCGCCGCACAAGCCGGACGGCTCCTCGGACAAACTCTACGAGATCAAGCCGGATCTGACGCAAACCATCCGCCCCGAGAGCATCGGCGGCACGCCGGCCAACCGCATGATCCACCGCGAGTCGAGCCAACTCTTCATCGGCCCCTACGTCATCGACGCGCAGGGCAAGGTGCGCGTGCCCGGCGACCCGAAGCGCCCGGGCAAGCCCATCTATGGCCGCCTGACGGCCAATATGCGCCACCTCACCGACCCGGCCAACCGCCTCTACTACGCCACGATGGAGGAGGGCATCTACGACATCGACGTCCGCACCCTGGCGATGAAGGAAGTGAACGTGGACGGCAACCGCGAGCCCGGCGCGAAGGGCCACTCGGGCACGCTCTTGCCCGGTTACCACGGCAAGGGCGCCTACACCGCCCAGGGGCGCGTGGTCTACGCGAACAACGGCGATACCGCCTCCCGCGCGCAGTGGGACCCCGCCACGCCCTCGGGCGTCCTGGCCGAGTGGACGGGCGGCCTGCGCGCGGACGGGCGGCCCGACTTCCGCGTGGTGCGCCGCAACCAGTTCACTGAGGTCACGGGCCCCGGCGGGATCTACGGCAACGCGAAGGCTGAGGATCCGCTCTGGAGCGTGGGCTGGGACTACCGCTCGCTCATCCTCATGGCGCTCGACGGCGGCGAATGGCACACCTATCGCCTGCCCAAAGGCAGCCACAGCTACGACGGCGCGCACGGCTGGAACACCGAATGGCCGCGCATCCGCGACGTGGGGCTGGGCAACGGCGATTACCTGATGACCATGCACGGCACCTTCTGGCGCTTCCCCAAGACCTTCGCGTCCAAGACCGCCACGGGCATCCGCCCCCTCTCCAACTACGTCAAGGTGGTGGGCGACTTCTGCCGCTGGGGCGATTGGGTGGTGTTGGGCTGCGACGACTCCGCGAAGTCCGAGTTCTACAACAAGCGCCGCGCCAAGGGCGCCATCAAAGGCCCCGGCCAATCCAACTCCAACCTCTGGTTCCTCCGCCCCGAACAGCTTGGCGCGCTCGGCCCCGCGCTCGGCCGCGGCGCCGTCTGGTTCGACGAGGCCGTCAAGGCCAACGCCCCCTCCGACCCCTATCTCCTCGCCGGCTACGACACCCGTGCCCTCTGGATCGGCCACCGCGGCCCCGCGCCCGTCACCGTCACGGCGGAAATCGACCGCAAGGGCGACGGCGCCTGGGAAAAGGCCTTCACCCTCGAGGTCGCACCCGACCGCGCCGTCCGCCGCGACCTCGCCGACCTCGATGGCGCCTGGATTCGCCTGACGGCCGACCGCGACGCCGCGCAAATGACCGCCTACTTCCAGTACGCCAACCGCGACCCTCGCGGCGTCAAGCCCGACGCCCGCTTCGCCGGCCTCACCCGCGTGGGCGAGAGGCAGTCCCTCGGCGGCCTGCCCTATGGCCGCGGCAAGGGCCTCGGCACCCTCGGCCTCGCCGCCATGAAGGCCGGCAAGGAAGGCCCGGAGGACGTGGGCTTCTACGAGCTCACCGCCGACCTCAAACTGCGACGCCGCGACGACAGCCCCGACTGGACCAAAGCCAACTACGCCATCCCCACCGAGGGCACCGGCGTGAGCATCGACGCCGCCTCCGCGTTGCTCGTCGACGACAAAGGCCGCCGCTGGCGCTTCCCCATCGGCTCCGCCGCCTACGCCAAGGAAGGCCCCCTCGGCCCCGCGCGCGTCTGCCGCGAGGTCTGCACCGAGCGCGACCTCCTCAACCTCGGCGGACTCTTCTACGAGCTCCCCGCCGAGAACGCCGGCGGCTTCGCCAAGGTGCGCCCCATCGCCGCGCACGACCTGCGCATCCACGACTTCGCCTCCTGGCGCGGCCTCCTCGTCCTCACCGGCGTGAGCCCCGACGCCCCCGCCGGCGGGCACATCGTCCGCTCCGACGACGGCAAGGCCGCCCTCTGGGTCGGCGCCGTCGACGACCTCTGGGCCTTCGGCAAGCCTCGCGGCGTCGGCGGCCCCTGGCGGGAGACCGCCGTCAAGGCCGGCGCGCCCTCCGACCCCTACCTGCTCACCGGCTTCGACCGCAAGGACCTCCTCCTCGCCCACGACGCCGGCACGCCCGTCACCTTCACCCTCGAGATCGACCTTACCGGCACCGGCGTCTGGTTCCCCTACGCCACCTACGCCGTCCCCGCCGGCAAGCCCTTCCGCCGGGACATCTCCCAAATCCAAGGCTACTGGCTGCGTTTCCGCGCCTCCGAGGATTGTTCCGCCACCGCGCAGTTGAATTACAAGTAAACAGTGAACAGCGAACAGTGAGCAGGGCGCCCGACAAGCGGGCGACGGTTTGACTTACGATAAATAAAGACTGACCCGCCGTGCCGAATGGCGCGGAGGGTCAGTCTCTGCGTAGCGACACACCTGTCGCCCCGAATGGGGCGTTCCGTTCACTTCTCAGAGAACCTGGGCGAGGGCGGCGGCGAAGGGCGTGGCCGGGACGAGGAGGCCGGCCGCCTCGAGGCGGCGGGTGGAGAGGGTGCAGTCGCGGGGGCGAGGCACGGCGGGCGGCGTGCGGTCGGGGAGGCATTGGGCGGGGTCGCAGCCGATGAGGGGGGCGATGGTGAGCCCCATGAGATACTTGGTCATGGGCTCGGGGGCGGAGTAGTGGACGATGCCGGCGAGGTCGCGCCCGGCGTGCGGGGCAAGGGCGAGAATCTGGCGGGCGACGTCGGGGGTGAAGGTGGGGCGGCGGATGGCGAGGTCGTCCATCCGGACGGCTGCGCCGCGTGCGTCGCGCAGGTTGGCGGCCAGGACGGTGACGGCGCTTTCGCGCCAGTCGCGGCAGGGGCCGAAGAGGAGGGGCACGCGGAGGATGAGGACGTGGGGCACGCCCGCGAGCGCCTCCTCGGCCTCGGCTTTTTGGATGCCGTAGGCGTTGAGGGGGCGGCGGGGGGCGTCGGTCTCGTAAGGGGCGGCGGTGCCGTCGAAGACGTAGTCGGTGGAAAGGTGGATGAGGGGGATTTGGAAGGAGGCGAGGTCGCGGGGGACGGCGACGTTGAGGCGGCGGGCGGCCTCGGGGGCGGCCTCGCAGCGGTCGGGGTGGCGCTCGGCGACGCAGTTGACGATGAGGTCGGGGCGGTGCGCGGCGCGATACCTGCCGAGGGCCGCGGCGTCGGTGGCGTCGAGTTCGGCGTGGGTGGGGGCGAGAACGTCCCAGCCGGCTTGGGCGAAGACGCGGCGGACCTGGCGGCCGAGGAGGCCGGAGGCGCCGAGCAGGAGGAGGGTCTTGGGCATGGGGAAGCCTTGGGTCAGGGTTCGCGGGTGAGGGTGGGCGCAATGAGGGTGAAGGCGCCGGGAAGGTCGAGCGAGAAGGCGACGCGGCAGGCGATGGCGTCGGGCGGGACCTCCTCGGTGAAGGATTTGGTGCCGGCGGTCTTGTAGTTGTGGCGGTCGCCGCGCAGTTGGGTTTTGTCTCGCCGGAGGAAGAGGATGCGCACGGCGTAGCCGAGGCCCTCCTCGGCGCGGGTGGCGACGCGGAAGGAGAGGCGGAGTTTGCCGAGGCCGTGGGGGAGGGTGAGGAGGGGGGAGAGGAGCGTGCCGCTGGCGGGCGGCACGGCCGGGGTGAGGGTGAGGCTGGGCTCGGGGGCGGCGCGGTAGGCGCGGAGGAGGGTGGCGCCGTCGTGGTTGCCGACCCAGTGCGCGAGGGGCGGGAGCAGGTTGTCGCGCGCGGCGGCCTGCGCGGCGGCGGGGGGCGCGGGGACGGGCGGCCAGAGCGTGGCGAGCGCCAGCGCGACGAGCGCGAGGAGGATGGCCATGAGGATCCAGAAGCCCTTGGGGAGGCCCTTGCGGGCGCGCGGGGCGAAGGGCGCGCCGGGGGGCGGCGCGGGGAGGCTCGGGCGGGTGGGGTTGAGGAAGGCTTGCTCGGTCTGCCGGCGGCGGGCGGTGGGGCTGAGGAACCAGTAGTTCATCGGGTTGTAGCCGTTGCGCACAAGCGCCAGGCGGTAGGGCGCCAGGTCGTAGGGCACGGCGCGGAAGGCGATGCGGCCGGTGGTGGTGTCGAGCAGGAGGTAATCGGCGGTGAGACGGTCGCCGCGCGGGAAGCCGACGGAGCCGGGGTTGACGAGGTAGCGGACGTTGGGGCGGGGGGCGAAGTCCGTGGGGGGGAGGCGGCGGAGGCCGCCGCCGGGGTCTTGCGCGAAGACGCAGGGGATGTGCGTGTGCCCGACGACCAGGAGCGCGTGGCCGGGCATGGCGGCGAAGGAGGGCGCTGCATCCTCTTTCGTCTCGATGTAGTGGAAGCGCTCGGGGGCGTCGAAGGCGCCGTGGGCGCAGGCGAAGCCGTCGCCCTCCAGGATGTAGGGCAGGTCGCGGAGCCAGGCCTTGGCCTCGGCATCGAGGGCCAGGGCCGCGCGCTCGGCGGTCTCGCGGGCGAAGGGGTTGAAGAGCGCGGGGTCGAGCAGGCCGCAGGCGGCGGCGTCGTGGTTGCCCAGGACGGCGCCCGAGGCGACCTCGCGGAGACGCGCGAGGCACTCGGCGGGTTGCGGGCCGTAGCCCACGGCGTCGCCGAGGTGGATGAGGTGGGTGGCCCCATGCGCGCGGGCATCGGCCAAGGCGGCCTCGAGCGCGGGGAGGTTGGCGTGGACGTCCGAGAAGAAGGCGACGCGCATCGCGGGCTCGGTCAGGGCGCGGCCTCGGCGGCGCGAATGGCCTCGATCAGTTTGGCGCGGCGTTCGGCGGAGGCGTCGGGGGCGCCGCCGGGGCGGACCTCGGACCAGAGTTTGACGGTGGTGTTTTGGGTGTCGCCGCCGGTGGCCAGCCAGAAGCCGTCGGCCGCGGGGCCGGCGTCGATGGTCAGGAGCGTGTTGTTGTCGGCCGTGAAGCGGGCGCGGTCGCTGGCGCCCCACTTTTGCCCGTCCCAGGCCCAGAGGCGGCTGAAGCGCGCGGCGCGCACCTGGAACTTGCTCTCGACGTTGCGCCGGAAGTCCTCCAGGAAGGAATAGGGGCCGCGGAGCGTGGCCTTGTCGCCGCCCACGAGCGTCGAGAAGGTGGCCATGCGGAACCATTCGCCCTTGGCGTTGTCCCAGACCCAGCAGGTGTAGGCCGTGCGATAGTTGCCGTCGGGCGCGCAGGAGACGGCCATGCGCACGGGCTCGCCCAGTTTCCACGGCCAATCCATCATCGACTGCCCGCCCGTGCCCTCGCCGCCGAAGCGCTTGATGCGGACGTTCGGGCCGGCGTAGAGGTTTTTGGTGCGCTCCTTCTCGGCCACGGCATCCGGGTGCGCCGAGAAGTCAAAGGCGTTGCCCGGGTCCCACACCGAGAAGATGGCCACGTGATTGCCGTTGGCGTGCTCCTGCACGCCGGCGTAGCCGCCGTCGAAGCCCAGCAGGCACATATAGCTGCCTGGCCAGAAACGGTCGGCCGTCGCCTCCACGTAGAAGACCTTGGCGGGCGCGGGCCAGCCTTGGTAGCCCAGATGGACGCTGCGCGCCTGGCGGGCGGCCTGTTGCTCGCCGCTCTGCGCGAAAACCGCGGCCGTCAGGCAAAGCGCCGCGAACGAAAGGGTCAAGAGTCGCTTCATGATGTCCTTCTTTCTCTTGGCGGGCCCAAGCGCCCGCGCCGCCCGATATTATACGCCGCCGCGCCGCCCCGTGGCAACGTCAGCGCAGCATCAGCCGCCAGCCGCGTTTCACGGAAGGCAGGGCATAGACGGCGCGCACCGTCACCGTGCCCGAGGCGTCCGCCGCGAAGGTCAGCGTGCCGGTCTCCGCGTCCCACGTCGCCGCGCCCGCCGGCTCGATCTCGACGCGCGCCAAGTCGCGCGTCGGGTCGGTGTAAAGCGTCGTCGTCAGCCCCGGGCACGCCGTCGTCGCCCCCGCGCACCCCTCGTACGTCACCGCCACCGTCGCCTCGGCATAGAGCGCCGTCACGGCCAGGGTCGCCGTGCCCAGGCCCAAGACAGGCGTGAGCGTGGCGGACGTGCCGTCCTCGGCGAGCGCCCAATCCGCCGCGCTGCCCGGCTCGATCGCCAAACCGACGAACGTGCCCGTGCCCGTGGGCGTGACGGTGGCCGCCTCGCCCGGCGTGAGCGCCTTCGGCCCCGTGCACCCCGCGTAGGTCGCGGTGAGCGCCTCGTCCGCGTAAAACGCGGTGACGGTGGCGTCGCCCTCGGCGTCCGCGGCGATCGTGAGCGTGAAGGTCTCCGCGCCCGCCTCGAACCGCACCGAGGCGAAGCTCTCGGGATTGACCGTCACGTCGGTCAGCTCGCGCCCCGGGAGCGTGTAGACGGTGGTGTCGAGGCCGGGGACGACCGCCTCCGGCCCGGAGCAATCCACGAACTTCACCAGGGTCGTGACGGGCGTCCACGTGGCCGCGAGCGTCTTGCCGGCGTCTTCCGCCGTCAGCTCATAGGTCGCCGCGATGGCCTCGCCGCCCAGCGTCCACCCCGCGAAGGCATAGCCCGGGCGCACGGGCTCCTCCGTCTCGTCCGGGAAGAGCCGCGCGCCCGGCACCGCCCGGAACTCCGCCGTCTCGTCCCCGCCCGCCGACAGCGCCAACCGCAGCGTCATCGGCGTCTCCACGTCAATCACCGGCCGGAAGGCGACATTCTGCTGGGAGTTGTTCCAGCGGTGCTCGGTCTGGCAGGCGCGGAATTGGGTTTCGTGATAGGCGCCGCCGAAGGGCGCCCCGCCGTCGCCGGCCTGCTCCCAGCAGTTGCCCCACAGGTCGTAGAAGCCGTAGGGGTCGACGCGCATGGAGCCCACGGCCTTGGGCGCGCTCTCCTTGCTTTTGTAGTTGACCATGTTTTCCTTGACGAGCGGGTCGCCGCCGTTGTTCCCGTCCGCGCCGTAGCCGCCGCGCGCGTTCTCGGCGCGGTTGGCGTCGCCCACCTTGATGACGTCGGCGGGCGTCGGGAAGCGGAAGGCGCGCCCCGTGAGCGTCTTGAACAGCGTTTGTGCGCGGGTGGGCTCGTAGTTGCCGTAATTGCGCATGGTCAGCGCGCAGTAAGGGTTGGTGCTGTCCGTGGGGAGTTTGGTACTGCCGGGGGCCGTCTTTTCGAGATAGGCGATGTGGCCGATGGTGGTCTCGAAGATGCCCATGTAGAAGTCGTTGCCGTCGGCGGCGTCCACGCGGCGGAGTTGGAGGTTGCGCGTCTTGCCCTCGACGGAAGTGTCGGTGGCGAAGTATTCGGAGAGGTCCAGGAGCCCGCCGAGAATCTCGCCCAACGTGTCGCCGAGCAGGTCGTCGAGCGCATCGCCAAGGCCGGAGGTGTCCTCGGCGGCGTACGCGAGTTTGCCGGTGGCGAGGTCGAAGGTGGCGATGGCGCCGGCGTCGCCGTAGCCGTAGAATTGGTAACGGTTGCCGTAGGCGTCGGTGAGGGTGGTGGGCGTGCGGTCGGGGGTGGTGCCGAAGAGCGTGTCGTACGCGGCGAAGCCCGTCTCGGTCTTGGCGGAGGCCAGGTGGAGGGTTGCGCCCGAGCCGGAGGAGCCTTCGCCCGTCTCGTCCGCCTTGTAGCGGGCGGTGAGGGTGACGGCGCCCGCGCCGTAGCCGCCCACGGTGTAGGCGCTTCCGCCGAGGGGTTCGCCGTTGGCCTGCCAGTTTTGGAAGAGGTGGCCGGCCACGGTCTGCTCGGTGAGGGCGAGGACGGTGCCGGGCGTGTAGTAGCCGTTGCCGCGGGCCTCGCCGGAGGTGACGCGGGCGGTGCCGCCGCAGACAAACACGCGCGGCAGCGCGCGGTAGACGGCGGCAAGCGTGGCGTCGCCCTCGCCGACGGTGAAGGTGTCGCCCGCGAGCGTGCCGTCGCCCGTGTGTGTCCAGGAGATGAAGGCCTGCCCCTCGCGTTCGGCGTGGGTCAGGGTGAGGACGGTGCCGGGGGTGTAGGCGCCGTTGCCGAGGGCGGAGCCCGTGCCGTCCTTGACGGTGGCGGTGCCGCCGGAGAGGAGGACGCGCGGCGCGGCGGCGAAGACCGCCGTCAGCTCCGTCACGGTGCCGTAGCCCTCGGGGGCGGCGGGGACGGTGAAGGCGTAGCCCTCGAGCAGCGTGCCGTCGGCCTGGCGCCAGCATTGGAAGCGGCGGCCCTCGGGCGTGTCGGGCGCGAGGGTGAGTGTCGCGCCGGGCGTGCAGTAGCCGTTGCCCTTGGCCTCGCCGGTGCCCTCGGCGACCGTCGCCGAGCCGCCGTGGACGAGCACGCGCGGCAGGTCCTTGAAGATGGCGGTGAAGGTGACCGTGTCCTGCCAGCCCGCGCCCACCTGCACCGAAACGGTGTCGTCGGCGTCCGGGAGCGCGAGGCCGTCCACGCCCTCGACCTGCCAGCCCGTGAAGGCTTGCCAGTAGTCCGGCGCGTCGGCCTTGAGCGAGACGTAGGCGCCCACGAGCGGTTCCGTGGGCGAGACCGTGCACCCCACGCCGTTGGGGCGGGCATACTCGGTGGAGGCGTAGGCCAAGGTCAGGTTTGTCTCGGGCATCGCGAAGATCAGCGTCTCGTCGCAACCGCCGGTCACCCCGGAGGTCTCGGGCGCGATGGCCAATCCCGTGCGGCGGTGCCAAGCCGCCGGCTCGGGCGGCGCCACGGTCACCGTGTCGCCCGCCTTGTGCGTGGCCGGCTCGCCAACCGCCTCGCCGTCCAGCGTCACCGTCACCGTGTACGTCTGCTCCGCCGGCGGCAGATAGACGAGCCGCACCCCGAGGAAAACGCGCCCGGAGTTGGCCGCGATGGTGTTGGCCTGCTCGCCGTTTTTCGTCTGTGCAAGGTTGGCGAAGCGGCAATTCGAGGAGGCGTAACCGCCGTAAAACAATTTCGTGTCCGAGGCGTACTCCGCCACGTTGCCGTAGATATTGTAAACGCCGTGGGCATTGGCCACCCACTGTTCGCGGGCGGTCCACCACGAGTCATAGTCGATCGGCCCCCCGCTGACGTTGATGGATGAGGGCAAGCCGCGGGAGACGTTGCAGGGCCGCGCCGCGTTGGAGGCGGGGGGATCGTCGGCATAGGCGTTCCATTGCGCCGCCGTGGGCCAGGCGAGGTTCGCGGGCAGGGCGCGCCCATCCGCGAAGTCGTAGCCGGGTGTCGAGGCCGATGTCGAAAAGGGAAGCGCCGGGTTGTTGCCCGCCGTGACGGACCACAACGCCTTCGCGTGGGCTTGGGAGAGCTCGAAGACGGCGATGTAGTGATCCTGCGCCACGGCATTGTCGCGCACGAAGAGGATTTTGTCGCCGGTGTGGTAAGCGGCGTCGAAGACGTCCGGCGCGGCCACCGGCGCGGCCTCGTTCGTGGTCAGGTCATAGGCCACGTAATCCAACGCGGCCCGGGCCCCCGCGGCCCACGCCAACAATCCCGCCAACAGCATGCTTGTTCTCGCTCTCATCGCAATCCTCCAGTCGGCCACAGTGTAGCATAAAAGACGCACGCGTTTGCAAGCGTACCCAACGCCGCCCGGGGAAAAGCGTGCCGGGGGCTTGTTCGCTTTCGATGGTGTCCGGGAAAGGTTTATGCAAAGAACCGTGGGTTGCGCGGATCGGAATATGGATTGTTTGGCGGGTTGCCGAAATGTTTTGGAGGCCGGCCTCGCCGGATCGGTTTTGCGGGGGCGTCGTCCCTTTGCGTGCGCTTCTGCTACAATATGGCGGATATGGAAAAGGAAATGGTGTCGGCAGAGGAACGGGTGGCGCGGGCGAACCGGGTCACGTGGCTCTCGGTTTGGGTGAATGTGGTGTTGACGGCCGCGAAGTTCGTGGCGGGCGTGGTGGGGCATTCGGCGGCGATGGTGGCGGACGCGGCGCATTCGGCGAGCGATTTCGCGACGGATTTCGCGGTGCTTGTCGGGATGCGGCTGGCGGGGAAGCCGCAGGACGGGGACCATCCCTATGGCCACGGGAAGTATGAGACGGTGGCGGCGGCGGTGGTGGGCGTGGCGCTGTGCGGGGTGGGCGTGGCAATCGCGGCGCACGCGGTGGGGGCGCTGTGGGTGTGGCTGGCGCGCGGGGAGCTGCCGGCGCGGCCGGGGCTGATCGCGCTGTGGGCGGGGTTGCTCTCGATCGTGGTGAAGGAGTGGCTTTATCAGGCGACGGTGCGGGTGGCGCGGCAGACGGCGAACGACGCGGTGCTGGCGAACGCGTGGCATCACCGCAGCGATGCGCTTTCGTCGGTGGCGACGTCGGCGGGCGCGGGCGCGGGCGCGGTGTTGGGCGGCGCGTGGGCGCTGTTGGACCCCTTGGCGGCGTTGGCGGTGGGCCTGGTGCTCGTGAAGATTGCCTGGGACATCGTGCGCGACGCCATCGACAAGCTGGCCGAGCAGGGGATGACCGAGGCGGAGAACGCGCGCATCCTGGAGCTGGCGCATGGCGTGCCGGGGCTGTCGGAACCACACCATTTGCGGAGCCGCCGCGTGGGGAGCGTGGCGGTGATCGAGTTGCATTTTCGGGTGGACCCGGGGATGACGGTGCGCGAGAGCCACGCCATCGCCAGCCGGGTGGAGGCGGCGTTGCGCGGGGCTTTCGGCGCGGACGCCATCGTCACCATCCATGTGGAGCCTTGGAAGGAAGCGGAGGGAAAGCAGTCGTGAGAAACTTGTCGTTGTGGGCCGTTTTGGCCGTGTTGTCCGTGGCCGCGCCCGCGCAGGCCATCTGGCCCTTTGGCGAGAGCGAGGAGGAGAAGGCCGCCGACTTGGCCACCCGCGTGGCCGACAGCCTGCGCGAGCCCAACAAGACGATCGCCGCCGCGCAGGACGCCGCCGAGGCCGGCGAGACGGAGGAGGCCATCCGCCTCTTCCGCCAGGCGCAGACCCAGCTCGAGGCCATCGAGGCGCGCGAGGACACCGCCGGCCCCGCGTGGTCGGCCCTGCGCCTGAAGAAGTTCCATTGCATCTCCTCGTTGGACGCGTTGGCGCTCAAGCGCGCGGAGGTGATGGACGTGCGCCAGGCCGTCACCGACACCTCCGACCTGGAGGCCCGCCTCGCCGCCGAACGCGCCGCCATCGCCAAGGAAAAGGCCGCCGAGGCCGCCGAGGCCAAGAAGTTGGAGCCGCCCAAGGCCCCCACCTTCGCCGATCGGCTGCCCGCCGCCGAGCAGGCCCTCGCCCAGGCGCAAACCCTCGCACAGGGCGCCCGCCACGAGGCCGCCCAGGCCATCGAGGCCGCCGAGGAGGCCGCCAAGGCCCTCGCCGAGGCCGCCAAAGCCAACGCCAGGGCCGACGCCGAGCTCATGCTCGCCAAGCAAGGCCTCGCCGAGGCCCAGGCCAACGCCCCCGCCCAAGAGGGCGACGCCGACCCCGCCGCCGATGCCCGCGCCGCCCGCGACCGCGCACAGGCCGAGGCTTCCGCCGCGCAG
>CASEMQ010000070.1 GCA_949289005.1 uncultured Lentisphaeraceae bacterium | reverse complement strand
TTGGCGTAGCGCCGTTTCATTCTGTCCATGTAGTCTTTCCTAAAAGTGTGGTCCATGTCGCCTCCTTCGGTGCAATCGCATTTGACGCATAGGAAGCATAGCGACTTTCGCTTCGGTGCAATTTACTATGACACATCACGTGTCGATTTTTTTGCTTGCGGGGGGTGGGTTGGTTTGCTATACTGATTGCCGTTTTACGACGTGCTTTGCGTTTTGGCGAGGTAGCTCAGTTGGTAGAGCAGCGGACTGAAAATTCGCGTGTCGTCGGTTCGATCCCGACCCTTGCCACCATTCGCCCCCATCGTCTATCGGTTAGGACACGGGCTTTTCATGCCTGTAAGAGGAGTTCGACTCTCCTTGGGGGTGCCATTTCGGCGAGGTAGCTCAGTTGGTAGAGCAGCGGACTGAAAATTCGCGTGTCGTCGGTTCGATCCCGACCCTTGCCACCAGTCTTGATTAAAATCGGTTTGCGCCCGCGGTTCCCGTGGGCGCTTTGTTTTGGGGTGTTTGGACGACGGGTCAGAAGGTGGCGAGGAAAGCGCGGGCGTTGGTTGTGGTTTGGTCGGCGAGTTCGTGCGCGGGGAGGCGGCGGAGGGCGGCCACGCGGTGGAGGATGAGGGGGAGGTTGGCGGGGTGGTTGAGCGGCGTGCCGGGTTGGCCGAGGATGAGGGGCTCGCCGCCGCGCGGGAAGCAGTCCGGCGTATCGGTCTCGAGGAGGAGGCGGTCGGCGGGGAGAGTGGCGGCCAGGCGCGGCGCGGCCTTGGCCGCGGGGTTGAGGACGGCGGCGCCGATGCCGAACCAGACGTTGGCGCGGCGGAGGGTAGGGTGCGCCAACAGGTCGGGCGCAAAGGAGACGCCGTGGAGGAGAAGCGCGGGGAGGCGCGGGGCCCACGGCGCGAGTGTGTCGAGCAAGGCGCCCCAGGCGCGTGCGCCGTGCAGGATGACGGGCCGCCCGAGCCGTGCGGCGAGGGCGAGTTGCGTGGCGAGCGCGGCGCGTTGGGCGGCGCCGCCGTCGGCGGGCTTGCGGAGGCCGTCGAGGCCGGCTTCGCCGAGGGGTGCGCGGGGGTGAGCCCGGAGCGTGGCGTCGAGGCGGTCGGGCCAATCGGCCGGCGCTTCTGCCAGGTGCCAAGGGTGGAGGCCGAAGGCTTGAAGGAGCGTTAGGGGCAGGGTGGGGGGCACATAGCCCCATTCATCGGCGCGCGCGGTGCAATCCAGGCACACCGAGACACCCGCCGCCACGGCCTCGCGTGCCAGTCGCGGCAGGTAGGGGCGCAGGCGCGCATCGCGCAGGTGGGTGTGCGCGTCGAGCATGGGTGTGCGGCCTTAGGGCCAGAAGATTTTGGGGGCGGGGTCGAGGCGGAGGGTGTCGGCGGTGGGCAGGGCGGCGTAGCGCGCGCGCATTTCGTCGAGGGAGTCGCCGCCCAGTTTTTCGCAGAGCGCGGTGGCGAGCTCGATGAGCAGGACGCTTTCGATGACGACGCAGGCGCGCGGCACGGGGCAGGTGTCCGAGCGCTCATAGGCGGTGTCGGCGGGGGTGCCTGTGGCGAAATCCACGCTGTGTTGCGGGGCGAGCGTGGTGGGAATGGGCTTCATGGCGGCGCGGACGATGAGCGGCTGGCCGGTGGTCATGCCGCCTTCGAGGCCGCCGCAACGATCGGTGGGGCGAGCGATGGCCGTGCCCTCGCGGACGATGGCGTCGTGGCACGCGCTCCCGGGGAGCGTGGCGTTGGCGAAGGCATCGGCGAAGGCCACGCCCTTGATGGCGTTGACGGAGAGGACGGCGGCGCCCAGGCGGGCATCGAGTCGGCGCTCGGGGGTGACGTAGGAGCCCAGGCCGATGGGGAGCCCCTCCACCACGCAGACGATGATGCCGCCGAGCGTCTCGCCTTTGGCGCGGGCCAGGTGGATGGCGTTGGCGTAGGCATCCTCCTGAGCCTGCGAGGTCGCGCGGCTGGGAGAGCGCTCGGCGAAGGCGAGGGCCGCGTCGGGCGAGATGCCTTTTTCCTCGGGCACGTCGCCGAGCGCGGCCACGTAGGCGCGCGCCCGAATGCCGAATTGCGCCAGGAAGGCGCGGGCAATGGCGCCCACCGCCACGCGGCAGGCCGTCTCGCGGGCGGAGGAGCGTTCGAGCGAGCGGCGGATGTCGTCGAAGCCATATTTGACGCAGGCCGCGAGGTCGGCATGGCCCGGGCGGGCGATGGTGTAGGCGGGCACGGCCTTGCCTTTCCAGGCGGCGTGGTCGCGGTTGGGGATGGCGAGGGCGATGGGCGCGCCGGTGGTGAGCCCGCCCATGACGCCGCCGACGATCGTGGCGCGGTCGGTCTCAATCTCCATGCGGCCGCCCGCGCCGGCCTTGAGTTGGCGGCGGGCCAAATCGGCGGCCACGAGGCCCTCCGAGAGCGGGAGCCCCGCGGGCACGCCCTCGACCACCACGGTCAGGCCGGGCCCGTGCGATTCCCCGGCGGAAAGATAACGAAAGGCCATGTCGGCTCCTCATGCAAGGGTGGTGTATAGGAAGGCGGCGACCCAAAGCGCCGTGAGAAAAACCCGGAGGGCGGCAAGCCGCTCCGGGTCGTAGACATCCACGTAATGCCCGCGAAGCGCGCGCACGCTGTCGAGGAGGCGATCCGCCCACCTCCCCGGGAAGGCGCTCATTTGCCCTCCAACGTCTTGACGCGCGCCTCCAGGCCGGCGACCTTTTTCTTCAGCTTGTCGATGAGACGAGGGAAGAGGAGGGTCTCGGCGAACTTACGCTTGGGGATGGCCGGGGTGCCGGCCACGTATTCGCCCGCGGGGACGTCTTCCTTGACGCCCGCCTGGGGAGCCACTTGGGCGCGCTCGTGGACGGTGAGGTGCCCGGAGACGCCGGCCTGCGACCAGATGAGTGCGCCGGTCTCGATTTTCGCGCTGCCGGCAATGCCCGCCTGCGCGATGATGCCGACGAAGGGGGCGATCTGGACGTTGTGGCCGATCTGGACGAGGTTGTCGATCTTCACGCAGTCGCCCACGCGGGTGCGCCCGAAGCGCGCGCGGTCCACGCAGGTATTGGAACCGATTTCCACATCGTTGCCGATTTCCACGATGCCGATTTGCGGCACCTTGGTGATGACGGGACCCTGCGCGCCGATTTCTACTGTGTAGCCATAGCCATCCGTGCCGATTTTCACGCCGGCGTGGAGGATGACGCGGTCGCCCACCACGCAGGATTCGCGGATGTTCACCTGGGGATAGATATGGCAATCGCGGCCGATGGAGACGTGTTGGGCGATGAAGACCTGGCCATCGATGACGGTGTTGTCGCCGATGGTCACGCCATCCTCGATGACGGTGTAGGGGCCGATGTAGAGATTCTTGCCGAGCGTCACGCCTTCGCCGATGACGGCCGTGGCGTGGATGCCCGGCTCGCGGATTACGGGCTTGGGCCCGAAGATGGGCGCCAACGACGCGAACGCCTTGTTCGGGTCGTCCACCCGAATCAACGTCGCGGGGCAATCGCCCGCGTAGTCCTTGGCCACCAAGACCGCGGAGGCCTTGGTGTCGTGCATCTGCGGGGCGTATTTCTGGTTGGCCAGGAAGGAGACATCGCCCTCGCGCGCCTCCAAGAGGCTTGCCATTGCGTGAATCTCGACCTCGCCATCGCCCGTGAAGGTGCCGTTGACGGCCTTCGCGACCTTACTCAGCTTCATGGGGCGCTCCTTCGGGGGCAGGCTCCGCCTCTGGGGTGGGAACCTCGGCGGGCGTAGGCTCGGGTTGGGGCTCCGCTTCGGGCTTGGCCTCCGGTTCGGGGGCGGAACCCTCGGCAGTGGGCTCGGCGGGTTGCTCCGCGGTTACGGACGTACCCTCGGCGGGAGCCTCCGGCGCGTCAGGCGCGGGTACGGTCTCGGTCTCCTCGGCGGCGGGCGTCTTGGCGGTCTCGGTCGTGGAGGCTTCGGTGGTGGCGGGCTCCGTGTCGGTCGCAGGCTCGGTCGCAGGGGTGTTTCCCTCGGGCTTGGCCTCGGTCTCGGCGGTGGGTTGTTCCACACCGGCGGCCTCGCGTTCGCGCTTCATCTCCTCGGGGAGTTTGCGGAACTTGGGGTTGGTCTCCGGCAGGGCCAGGACGCCGTTGTAGTATTCGATGATGTGGCCTTTTTGGAAGAGGAAGGCGATTTGGCGCGCCACCACGGCGATGTCCATGTCCGCCAGCTCTGTCTTGAGCGCGGCCAGCAGTTCCTGGCGCGTGCAGAGCGGGTGGGCCGTGACATAGTCGAGCGCCGCCTTGATCTCGCGCACGGCGTGCTCGGCCGTGAAGGGCGAGGGCGTCATGTTGGCCACGAACTCCGGCCCGCGCGCGTCGTTGCCGCGGAAGAGGGTGAACTTGCGGTGGCGGAAGGCGCCGCGCAGGGCGAAGAAGAGCGAGCGCGGGTAGCGCTGCTCGTCGCGGAGCGTGTACTTCAGCAGCAGGCGCAAAGGCAACGAGGGCGAGGTCTGCGCCAGGGACACCGGCAGGCAGATATGTGTGGCTTTGGCAGTCAGCGTGGGCAGGATATCGCGGCGGAAGATGGCTTCGGCCTGGTCGCGGTTGTAGGCGGGGCGCGTCTCGGCGGGAGTTCCCTCGGCGGGCTTGTCTTCCGCGGGCGCGTCACCCTCGCCCTCGGCGGCGGGTGCGGCGGGCTTCTCGTCCGCGGGCTTGGCGCCTTGCTTCAGGCGGTAGACGGTCTGCGTGGTGACGGATTGCTTCCAAGCCTCGATGGATTCGGGGTCGGTGTGCATTTCCAACGTGCGCAGGTAGTCTTGCTCGGGCATGCCCGCGCGGGCGGCCAATTCGGCCACGCGGTGGCGATAGCTGTGGTGATTGGGTGCGCCGACCCATTCGCCCGTGAGCGTGCATTTGGCCACGCGCGTGAAGGTGCCGGAGGGAGGGTCGCAGGGCTCCTCGGCCACGTCAAACCAATCGTTCAGGTGGTTGGCCAGGATGTGCTGGGCAATCTCGGCCTCGCTCAGCGCCACGAGCCCGCAGGCTTTGCACGACCAGAACAGCACATCCGTGCCCTGCTTGGTCTCGAAACGCACCAGGCACGCCTGGGGATTTTCCAGGAAGAGGTTGACAAACTTCTTGACGGGAAAGGCCACGTGCGTGCTTTGGAGCGTCTTGATGATGACGCCCAGGTTCTTCTGGTTCGGAAGAATACGGATCTCGGCGTCGAGCGGTTTGACGGGTTCGCGGCGCACGAAGGGGCGGTTGCCGCCCTCGCGGCGCGGCGTGCGCGGGCGCTCGCCTTCGGCGCCTTCCCGGCGCGGACGACGCTCCCCCTCGACGCCTTCGTGGCGCGGGCGGCGCGGCGGGCGGCCTTCGCCATCACGGTCGCGGCGCGGCGGACGGTCGCGGAAGTCGCCTTCGCGGCGCGGGCGTTCCTCGCGCCCCGTGCGCTCGTCGTAACTCTTGGACTGATAGCGGCTGACGTATTCGTCGGCGGACTTGCGCGCCCAGGCGGGGGCGAAGTCGAAGCCGAGGTTCTCGGGGGTGTCTGCGTCACTCATGGTGCGCGCTCCTTTAGGCCTGCCCTTGCGCGACGGCGGAGAGGAGGCCACCGGCGAGGAGGAGGCGTTTCTGACGGTCGGACAGTTCGGTCGTCACGTCAAACGTGGTGTTGTTGGAAAGGTTGCGGACGGTTGCGTGGCCGTCTCCGGCGATGGCCTCGCGCAGGCGCTCGATGACCAAGGCGTCCCCTTGGCTTACCCGGTCGTAATCCTCGGGGTCGGCGAAGGCGAAGGGGACGATGCCGAAGTTGATGAGGTTGGCGCGGTGGATGCGCTCGATGGACTTGGCGATGACGGCGCGGACGCCCAGGTACATGGGGCAGAGCGCCGCGTGCTCGCGCGAGGAGCCTTGGCCGTAGCTTTCGCCGGCGACGATGACATTGGCCTTGCCGGCGTCGCGGTTGGCCAAGGCGGCGGCGTGGAAGCCGGGATCCGTGTGCTCGAAGACGTATTTGGCGTATTCAGGGATGTTCGAGCGGTATTTCAGGCGTGCGCCGGCGGGCATGATGTGGTCGGTGGTGATTTTGTCGCCCACCTTGATGGTGGCCACGCCATCGAGGCACTCGGGGAGAGGGCGCCTGGGGGGCACTTCCCCGATGTTGGGGCCGCGCTTGATTTCGGTGCCGGGCACGCCCGCGCCGGCGGTGTCGCGGTAGAGGAACATCGAGTCATCAAGGGTGAAGCGCTCGGGCATGGACACGGCCGGCACCTCCAACGCGCGTGGGTCGGCAAAGGCACCCGCCAACGCCGAGGCGGCGGCCGTTTCGGGGGAGACGAGGTAGACCTTGGCCGATTGCGTGCCGGAGCGCCCCTCGAAGTTGCGGTTGCTCGTGCGCAGGCAGACGGCGTCGGTGGCGGGGCTCATGTGCGCGCCAATGCAGAAGCCGCAGGCGTTCTCCAGGATACGGCACCCGGCGGCGATCAGGTCGCTCAACAGCCCTTCGTCCGCGAGCATTCGCACCACTTGCTTGGAGCCGCAGGCGATGCCGACCTCGACGTCGGGGTGGACGTGTTTGCCCTTGAGCAGGAGGGCGACGGTTTTGATGTCGCGGTAGGAAGAGTTGGTGCAGGAGCCAATCATGATTTGATTGACGCGTTGGCCGAGGTGCTCGGCGATGGTCTCGATGTTGCCGGGGTTGTGCGGGGCGGCGGCGAGGGGCTCGAGCGTGGAGAGATCCAATTCCCAGGTTTCGTCATAGGTTTCGTCGTCGGCGGCGAGCGGCACCCAATCGGCCTCGCGGCCTTGGGCCTTGAGGAAGGCGCGGGTGACGTCGTCGGAGGGGAAGACGGAGGTGGTCACGCCGAGTTCCGCGCCCATGTTGGCGATGGTGGCGCGGCTGGGCACGTCCAAGCCGGCCAGCGCGGGGCCGTAATACTCAAAGATTTTGCCCACGTTGCCTTTCGAGCCGAAGCGGCGAAGCACGGCGAGGATGACATCCTTCGCCGAGACGCCGGGGGGCAGGCTGCCCGTCAGGCGGATGCCGACGACCTTGGGCCAAGCGATGCAGTAAGGGCCGCCGCCCATCGCCACGGCCACGTCGATGCCGCCCGCGCCGAAGGCGAGCATGCCGAGCCCGCCGCCCGTGGGCGTGTGCGAGTCCGAGCCGATGAGCGTCTTGCCGGGCTTGCCGAAGCGCTCCAGGTGAAGTTGGTGGCAGATGCCGTTGCCGGGCTTGGAATAGACGATGCCGTATTTCTTGGCCACGCTTTGCAGATAGTCATGGTCGTCGGCGTTCTCGAAGCCGATTTGCACGGTGTTGTGATCCACGTAGCTCACGGAGAGTTCCGTCTTTGCCCGATCGATGCCCATGCTCTCGAATTGCAGATAGGCCATGGTGCCCGTGGCGTCCTGCGTCAGCGTCTGGTCAATGCGGATGGCCACCTCCTGCCCCGCGACGGGCGTGCCGGAGACCAAGTGCGCGTGGAGAATCTTTTCGGTAACGTTCATGGTTAGGTATGGGATGTCTCGCTCAGACGGCCTTGCGGGCCGACCAACGGCGTTTGAGGGCGAACCAAAAGGGCGCCACGTAAATGAAAAACAGCGTCACGGGGACCAAGTAACAGCAGCAGACCACCGCCGTTTTCGGCCCGATGAAGAGCCCCAGGAAGGCCAACACCCCGATGAACTGCCCAAGCGGCGTGTTCGTCGGTTTCGGGTACTTGAAGGGCGACACCTGAAGGAGAAGGCAGATTACGCAGTTCGCGTACATTACCCACGAGAGCCATCCACCGTCCTGCAGCGTCAGCCACTTCGGCAACGGGTAGTCCAGCCCATAGCCCCGTTTCCACGCTTCAATGAGCAAGACGATGCCCGCCAGGCACAACGCGTTCACCGTGATGGGCATCCCCGTGTAGCCGCTCATGCCGTGGTCCTCGTCCACCACCTTGAAGCGCGCCAGGCGGATGGCCCCGGAGAGGACGATCGCGATGGCCAACAGAGTACCAACCGGATGGATTGCCGGAACCGTGGACGAGAAGTCGTGGAAGAGATAGAAGTACATCAGCATCGCCGGCGCGATGCCGAAGGCCGTGATGTCCACGAAGGTGTCGAACTCCGCGCCGAAGGCCGTCGAGGCCTTCAGCATCCGTGCCATCGTGCCGTCGATGCCGTCGAGGATCATCGCGCCGAGGATTAAGAGTGCGCCCCAATAGAAGTTACCCGTGGCGGAGAAAAGTACGCTCATCAGCCCGCAAAGCAGGGCACCTGAAGTGATGGAGTTCACGAAACCCACCCGGTTGGCGTGGGCCGAGGGCCGCTTGATGTGGAGAATCTTCCGCATGGCGCGCCTCATTTCCGCTTGGCGATGACCGTCTCGCCTGCGCGCACGGGGTCACCCGGTTGCACGCAGACATTCACGCGGTCGGCCGGCAGCCAGATGTCCATGCGGCTGCCGAACTTCATCATCCCCAAGATGCCGCCGCGCTTCACCGGCTGCCCTTGCTCCAACCAATAAATCACGCGCCGCACGATCGGCCCCGTGATTTGCTTGTGCAGGCAGCGCAGGCCGTCCTTGTCCTCCACCACCACGATGGAGTGTTGGTTATAAAGGCTGGAACGCTCGTCCATTGTCAGCAGGTGCTTTCCATGGCGGTATTCGCATTGCGTCACCGTGCCGCCGATGGAGAGGCGGTTCACGTGTACATGGAGCGGCGAGAGAAAGGTGGAAATCCGCACTGCCCGCTGGCCGGGAAAGAACTCCTTGACCACCGCGCTCGCGGGCGAGCCGTCGTCTTCCGTCACATACTGCACCGAACGCACCGTGCCTTCCGCGCCCGAGACGATATTCTCCTCGCCCGCTGGCGGCGTCCGCCGCGGATTGCGGAAAAACCACGCCATGAATGCCGCGAAGACCACGCACACGGCCAACCACGCCGTTGCCACCCACGGGAGCCCGCAGACGGGGCATAGCACGCAACCCCCGCCAACGCCCAACACCAACGGCACCACAATCAGCGGCCAGCCGTTGCGGATAATCGCCTCCCGTTCACGTCGCTCGTTCTCGTACATCCGAAATCATCCTTCGCTTCATGGGCTTCGCCCGTTTGCCACGCATTGTAGCACACTCCCCTTCCCAAAACAAGCGCACTTCCTCGCCTCCAATGGCTTCCGAGGGGTGTGCGATGTCCCCGGCTGTATCGACGGCGTTCCGTCGGTGGCATCGTTTTCAATGTAGGGTTTGCGCGGGCGTGAGGCCGAGGGTTTCCAGATCGCGCACGTGGGGAAAGAGGTCGCCCGCCGAACGGGTGACGTGCGCGTCGCTGCCGAGGGAGATGGTAACGCCTTCCTCAAGGCAGGCGCGGAAGAAGGCGAGGTCCATGGGGTTTTTGTGGTGGTTGATTTCCGCGGCCACGTGGGCTTGGGCCAACATTCTGGCCACGGGGCGGTAGAGGTGGGTGGGGGTGGGGCGGCCGGACCACGGGAAGTAACGGAAGGGGTGCGCCAGGATGGCAATGGGCTGTTGCAGCAGACGTTCCACGTCGCGCATCCACGCGGATTCCACTTCGGCCGTGGTGGCGCCGGGACTGAGCCCTTCCACCTCGTGCACGGCACCGATCAGGTAATCCCACCCCGTCAAGTCTTCGGGCGCGAGGCAGAAGCGCCCGCCGCCAAAGAGGTCGACCTCCAGGCCGAAGCGGACGCGTGCGCCCAGGAGTGCGCGCAAATCCGCCACCCAGGCCCGATAGGCGGCCATGCGCCCGCGGCCGGGCGTGTCCCAGACGCGCGCCACGAAGTCCGGGTCGCGCTGCCAGCGGAACTTCAGTGCGTCCGGCGGGAAGTAGAGCGCGAAGGCGTGCTCCGAGAATCCTTGCGTGGCAACGCCGACGGTGAAGGCCAAGCGCGCGGCATCCAGCAGGTCGATGCCGCGGCCGCAGTAGGCGAACTGCGTGTGCGCGTGCCAGTCGCATAGACCCGGCGGCAGGCGCAGGTCCAGGGGTTGCCCGCCGATGAAGGCGTGCAGGGGCGTCTCGGCGCGCGGCGTCTCCCCGAAGCGGCAGAGAAGGCCGTTGCGCGCGGCCTCGGCGATCAAGCGGTTGCGTTGGCGGGCGTCGGGCAGGCGTTGCGCGGAGAGGAGCAGGGTGTCGGGCGCGAAGCCCGCGTCACGGGCGCGCTTGATGGCCTTGTCCACAAGGTAAATCGCGAGGGGGGAGGCCGTGAGCGTCCCCGGCAAAGCAAGCATGGTCTCTTCCATGCCGTCCATTATACGCTTTTGCCAGCGCGTCTGCCGCGAATGGCGCCATTTCGCGCCACCGCGGCGCGGGAGGCTTGCAACGGTCGGGGAAAAACGCTACACTACTCCCAACGACAACTCAATAAGGAGAGTAGCAATGGCCAAAGGTCTCATCAAGAACGCTTACATCGTCAGCCCGGGTTACGAGTTTGACGGCGGCGCGATAGTCATCGAGGATGGCAAGATTGCCAAGGTGCTTCAGCCCGGGACACCGTTGCCGACGGATGCGGATTGGGTGTACGATGCCGAGGGCAACCTGGTCATGCCCGGGTTCATCGACGTCCACACGCATGGCGCCGCCGGGGTGGATGTGTGCGATGCGGACGACCCAACCGCCATCGAGACGATCGCCAAGGCCAAGCTGGAGGAAGGGTGCACGTCGTGGTGCCCCACCACGCTTACTGTCGCCTCGGGGGATCTGGAGAAGGCTCTCGGTCACGTGGCCGAATACCGCAAGCACGAGAAGTACGCCAAGGTGCTGGGTGTCCACCTCGAGGGCCCCTTCATCAACCCTGCCTGCTGCGGCGCTCAGAATCCCGCCTTCCTGCGCAAACCTGACATCGAGGAGGTCAAGCGCCTTAACGCCATCTCCCCGGTCTGCCAGATTACCTTTGCCCCGGAGAGCGAGGTGGGCGAGGGCGCGAAGTTCGCCCGCGAGTGTCTGGAGATGGGCATCGTCCCCTCTGCCGGCCACACCAAATGCTCTTACAAGGAGTTCAAGGCCGTCTATGCCGCCGGGTTGCGCCATCTGACGCACTTCTGCAACCAGATGACCCCGCTCCACCACCGCGACATCGGCCTCGTCGGCGCCGGCCTGCTCTTGGACGACCTCCGCACCGAGATGATTTGCGACAAGATTCACCTCTGCCCCGAGATGATCGAGCTGGCCTTCAACACCAAGGATATCGAGTCCATTCTCCTCATCACCGACTCCATGCGTGCCAGTCATATGCCCGACGGCCCCTCCAGCCTCGGCGGGCTTGACGTGATTGTGAAGGACGGCGCCGCCCGCCTTGCTTCCAACGGCGCGCTCGCCGGCTCCATCCTCCGCATGAACGTTGCCCTCAAGAACGTCTGGGAAGTCACCGGGATGCCGCTCAACGTCCTCGTCAAGACCACCTCCTACAACCAGGCCGTCGAGCATGGCCTGGAGGACACGCTCGGCTGCATCGAGCCCGGCTACATCGCCGACATCACCGTCCTCGGCGCCGAGGACTTTGACGTCAAGGCCGTCTTCGTCAACGGCGAAAAGCGCGTCTAAGCCGCTCGCCCCAACGCGACGACGCACAGCGTGCACCCAAAAAGGCCGCGTCCCGGTTCGTCCCGGGGCGCGGCCTTTTTTATTTTCACCGGGTGTGGGCGCCCTCCCCGGGCGCGTCTCAGGAAAAGTTTCCTTGCGCGGCGGATTTTTCTTGCGCAGCGCATTAGTCTTTGCTAATATTGGGGCGTTCAGAAGACATAATCCTCCTGGAAAGACATTTCGGACAATGTAAGATAAACGCACCGGGCGCGGCTCTCTCTCCCCGCGCCCGGTTTTTTCGTTGCCGCCTCGCCTTCCCGGCACCAGCCGAATGTTCAATCGCGTACATAAACACACTTGCGTCGGCAGGATTGTTCGTGCTATCCTATGGACACGCTGTGGGAGAGCCACAGTACGTGCGAACGCACAACAACAGACGTAACGCGAAACTTAGGAACTTTTGTAGAGACGTCGATGTGTGCACGCGGTCTCGCGTGCCCTCTTTGGTGTTTCTCTACAGGTTTCCTAAGGCCTCGCGTTAGACATCGGAGAGGGCATATTTCGTCCCGGGGCACTCGCCGATTTCAACGTTACGGGGCGGAAGGAGACACATCCTCAATGAAGAAGGCATTGATTGCAACGGCTGTTGCCATGTTGGCCGTAGGCATCACCCAGGCCATTACCTTGGGTTGGTCGTATGGGCCTGTCACCGCGACTTGGACCGATGATGGTTCCGCGATGGCGGCCGCTTCGGGTTCGCACACCTATCGGTTCTTTAACGGGACGGGGCCGGCGAGTTTTTCCGTGGCCACCACGCTTCTGTTGCCGGTGGCGCCGGCATCCGGGGAGACGGAACTCTTTCGGATGGGTGAATGGCGTTCCGGCAATTCGATTGTCACGTTGACGGCGGATGGCAACCTTCGTGTTCGGAAGGAGACGAATAACAGTGTCCGAAATGATTATTCGGTGGCAGCCACCGGCGAAATCTCGGTGATTTTCACCTATGATTTCGTGGGAAACACGGGCGACGAAACCGGCAAGTCGACTGTCATCACGGCCTATGTGAACGGAATCAAGGCGTGGTCGTGGTCGAACGACGATGTGCCGCCCGGGACGCAGATTGCGTTGTCCGATTCCATTTACGACAATCGGGAAACGAACGGCGTCTCGTACACCGTTTACGATGGGGTGCTTCTCGACGAACAAATCGCTTATTTGGCGGAGAACAAGCTTTCCTTGCTTCCTGAGCCGACGGCGTTGGCATTGCTGGCGTTGGGGGTGGCCGGGGTGGCGTTGCGCCGGCGGCTGAAGTGAGTTGAGTCCGAGATTGGATAAGACAAAGCGCCCCATCCGTTGTGTCGGATGGGGTGCTTGTTTGTTTTGGCCGCGGCGCGGTTGGCGATCGGGGCGGTTCGCCCGGGGCGGTGGGCGGTCAGTCTTCCATGAGGACGCGGAAGCCAACGTCGTGGACGGGTTGGAACTCGTGGTAGTCGCGGCGGAAGGAGGCGGTGGCGAGTTTGGGGCGGTCGTTCCAGGAGCCGCCGCGCACGATACGGCGTTCGGTGCCGGGGGCTGGGTCGTTGCGGCCGTCGTCGGCGCGGTAGGGGTAGGGGCGCGCGCGGGAGAGGGTCCATTCAGCCACGTTGCCATGGAGGTCGCGCAGGCCCCAAGGGTTGGGTTTCCATTTGCCCGAGGGCATGGAGAGGAAGCCGCCATCGTCCACCTCGGCCACGCGGGGGATCCATTGGTCGGCGCGGCTCTTGGTGTTGTTGTAGGCGGCCTTGCGCCAATCTTGGACGTAGGGGTTGCCGGAGAAGTAGTGGAGGTTGAAGTCGGCGAGGTTGGCATAGGGGCCGAAGTTGTCGGACAGGCTGCCCCACCAGAAGGGGGAGTCATGGCCGGCGCGCGCGGCGTATTCCCATTCGGCCTCGGTGGGGAGGCGGCAGACGCGGCCGGTTTTTTGCGAGAGCCAGTCGCAGAAGGCCTGGGCCTCGCGCCAGGTTACACGGACGGCGGGTTGGTCGTCGCCGTTCACGTCATAGCCGGTGACGCCGAATTGGTAGCCGTGGCGGTCTTCCACGAAGCTGTCGTGGTTGGGCAGGAAAGCGCGCAGGGCGGCGTTGGTGACCTCCGTGTCCAGAAGCCAGAAGGTTTTGACATGCTGGGCGGTGCGGGGGCGTTCGTCGGGGAATCCCTCCGTGGAGCCCATGAGGAAGTCGCCGCCGGGGACTTGGCGGAAGGTGAGGGAGATGCCGTTGCCGAGGTCGACGGTGTGTGGCGTGGCCTGGGGTTTGGTGGCGGGGTCGAAGGGCCAGCCTTGGGGAGCGGGGTCGTCCGCGGCGGGGGGCGCCGGCCGGGCGGGCGGGACGAAGGCGACTTTGGGCGGGGGCGGCATGGGGTCGGCCTCGTGGTTCTCGGCCACGCCGAGGTAGCGTGCGCGGCGCTCGGCGCGGACCTCCTCCAGGCGGCGCGCGGGCTCGCCGGCGAGGTCGCTCCAACGGCCGTGGTAGGGCGCGTTGAGGTCGATCCAGGTGATGAGGCGGTCCCAGTCCTCCGCATCAAGGGTGACGCCGTGGTGGCCTTTGCGGAGCATGAGGACGAGCTCGGAGGCGTCGGCGTGCCATTCCATGGGCGGCTGGAGGCGGATGTCGCTCTCGATGCCAGGGTGGCGGACGTAGCGGTGGAGGGCGACGTAGGCTTCGGAGAAGTTGCCGAGGAAGCCGCCCCAGTGGCGGCCGGACATGGCGGTGTCCCACGTGCCGCGGGGGACCCGGCGGCCGGCGCGGAGGTCGGGCTCTGCCTTGGCGCCGTCGTGGCAGCCGACGCAGCGGCGGTCGAGGACGGGCTGAACCTCGCGCTCGAAGGTGTAGTTGCGGGCGGGGCCGCGCCAGGGGACGATGGCGGAGGGTTCGTCGCGCAGGACGGGCGCGGGGGCGGCTGCGGCGGCGATGGGCTCGTGGCAGCCGACGCAGGAGAGGTTTTCGCCGGGGCGTGCCATCAGCCAGCTGCGCATGACCTGCAGGGCCTTGCCCTCGGCGTCGAGGGGCTGGAGGGCGATGGGCGTGTTGGCGGGCACGGTGACGAAGACCGAGCCGTTGTCGCGCACGGGCACGGTGCCGAGGACGCGGCGCATGTCCCACGGGCCGTCCACGCCGATGGAGCCGTAGAGGCCGCCGAGCCCGCGGAAGCCGTAGGTGTAGGTATAGAGGCGCAGGGATTTGACGGTGCCGCGGGGGATGCCGCGCAGGCCGGGGCCTTGGTAGATGTCGGCCACGTAGAGGGTGGCCTTGGGGGCGCCGGGGCGGATGCGGTCGGGGATGACGGGCGGCTTGGGTTCGCGGCGCAGGGGCACGGGCTCAAAGAGGTAGGCGCCGGGTTCGCGGCGGAGGACGATGGCGTTGTCGAAGCGGTCGATCAACACCAGTTCCCACGGCGTGCCGGGGCGGGGCTGGCGCGCCATCAAGAAGTTGTTCGCGTCGAGCGGGTAGGGATGGAGGCACTTGGGCCAGCTGGCATCGGCGAGCTGGTCGCGCACGATGGCCTCGACCTTTTTGCCGAAGCCGGGGAGCCGTTGGACGGCGCCCTCGGCTTCCTCGCGGCCCAGGTTGGCGTCGAAGAGAACACATTCGCCGACGCGGGCGACGCCGTGGTGGCCGGTGGCGATGCCCACGAACTTGGCGTTGCTGCCGGGGATGGTGCGGGCGTAGAAGAGGGAGTTGGGCCAGAAGGAGTTCGAGCCGTAGAAGGCACGTTGGTTGGTGCCGTCGGGATTGCAGGTGAAGAGCATGCGCGAGTTGGCGTGGGGCAGGTCGGCGTATTCCCAGCGCAGGTAGAGGAGGCGGCCGTCGGCCATGACCATGGGGCACCAAGCGTGCTCTTGGTCGCTCGCCAGCGCCTCGAGGCCTGTGCCATCGGCATTCATGCGGAAGAGGTTGGCCACGGGCGTGTCGCCATTGACGCAGGGCACGGCATAGTTGAGCGCGGTGCAGGTGAGGGCGATGCGGCCGTCGGGCAGGTAGCAGGCGTCGTAGTGGTTGATGTCGGGCACGTTGTCGCGCGAGACTTGGCGCGCCTTGCCGGTCTTCAAGTCCAGCTCGAAGACGTGCCAGGCGTTGTTGGCCGCGCCGATGGAAGAGAAGAGTGCGCGGTCGGCGTCCCAGTGCAGATCCACGTCGCCGATGAAGGCGCCGCCCTCGGGGCGGAAGACTTTTTGGGGCATGGCCTGGGGGTCGCGGATGTCCAGGCGGAAGAGGGCGTTGTCGTAGCCGCGCTTGGGGGCCTTGGAGTTGCTCTGCCAGTTGGCCACCAATCCGGAGTGTCCCTTGCGACGGATGAAGAGGATCTCGTCGAAGTTGACGGCGGGGTTGTCCGTGATCATGATGTCGCGGTAACGCGCCAACGCGTCGCGGATCGCGGCTTCCTGCCCGTCCGTGAGCGCCTCGGCCTTGAGCGAGGCCGCGGGGAGGCGCTCGACCTGTTCGGCCAAGGCCTGGCACGTCTCGCGGTCGCGCCGTTCGGCCAGGCGGCGCAGGGCCGCGGGGTCGATGGCCGAGTAGTCGGCCAGGAGCGCTTGGGCGGGCCGAGGGTCGAGGGTGGAGGCATGAAAGGCCGCGCTGCCGCGCTTGCCGGCGTTGGCGTCGATGCCCACTTTGGCCTCGAAGCGCATCGCGCCCTTGGGCAGGGTGTAGAGCAGGAAGGCCGGCGCGTGCGACCAGACGCCTGTGGCGAAGGTTGTCTTGCCGACCGTCAACGGCTTGCCGAGGTGGTTCTTGCCCTCGCGCAGGAGCGTGCCCCAGCCGACTTGCGCCTCCACGGGCGTCAACGAGGCCAATGGCACCGCTGAGCCATCCCCCAGGATCACCCGCGCGTCGCCCCAGATGCCTTGGTCGCTGTCATACGTGTCGCCGCCGACGTCCACCGTCAGCGCCAATGTCTTGGAGCCTCCCAAGTCCAACGTCAAGGCGTGCGGCTCCTGCCCGCCTGTCATCCGGGGCGACGACACGCTCCCCGCAACCGCCGCGAACGGCACGGAAGCCGCCAATATCCACAAGGCCAGTTTTCTCATAAGGCACGCTCCTTTCGATGAAATCAACTTAGCACGGAGCGCGTGCGCCGTCTTGCCCTGAGCACAGGTTTTTCCTCCCTGCGCACGGCAGTGCGCAGTTTGCGTGGCACCCACGCCGACGTGCCCGCGCACGCTGCCGTTGCGGTATCATGTGGGCACGCAAGTATGGGCGCGGGCGACGCGCACGTGAGACGCACGGCGAAGCAAGCAAACGGAACGGCAAGAGGCGACACGATGGCACGGTGGATGGTTTTGACAATCACGACGGCGTTGGCGTTGAGCGGCGCCTGGGGCGTGGAACGGCCCGCGCCGTGGGGCAAGGAGACGGCGTGCGCCCTCGCCCAAGGCCAAGGGCAAGCCTGGAAGCAAGTGGCCGGCAAAGGCACGATCGCCTCGGAGGGCGACGCGTTGCGCATCAAGGGCGAGACAAGGCTTTTGGCCGTGGGATTGCCGGCGTTCACGGATGGCGAGGTGGAAGCGCGGCTGGAATTGTTGAACGACGACGGTGATATCGGCCTGGTCTTTCGCGCGGACGAGGCGGGTGCCTGGCAGGGCGTGCACAACGTGGACGCCGCGCGCCACCTGTATCACACGAGCCTCTGGGATCTTCAGGGCGCGGGCATCAAAAGCCGGCGGCTCTTCGATGACGGCACGGCACTGTTGCGCCGCCCAAAAGGCATGGACGTGACGCTCAAGGCGCGTTTCGCGGGCAAGGCGATGACGCTCTGGATGGACGGCGACCCCATCTGGTCGGGCGAGGCGAAGGAACTCGCCGCGCGCCCGGGCTTCGTGGGCGTGCGGACGGGCCCCAAGGCGGAGGTGCTGCTGAAGGCGCTCACGGTGCGCCCGCTCCCGCCGCCCGTAGCCGTGACCGGGGGCGAGGCGCCGCGGACGGTGCGTCTCGCGCGAGATGGCTTGGAGGTGACGCTCGACGCGCGTTTTCCCGCCATCCTGGGTTATGCCTTCGAGGGGGCGACGCTGGACGGCGCTCCCGCCCCGGCCTTCCGCGCCTCCGTCAATGGCGTGGATTATCCCGCCACGGCCACGCTCAAAGGCTCGCCGGCCGCCGACTCGGCAATCTATGCGGTGCGCGTGGACATGGGCGGCGGCCGCGAGGCTTCCTTCGACGTGGTTTTCCAGGTTTTGCCGCGGGCGACGGTGGCAATGCGCCTGGAGCGCATCGACGACACGCGCTGCGATCCCATCCTGACGCTCAACTTCCCCAATCAGCCCCTGGTGAGCGCACGTGCGCGGGGCCCCGCGGCCACGCTGAGCCTCTCCGGCCGCTACGGTGCGCGCCATCTGCGCGTGGGCACGGACGCGCTTCCCGCCGAGGCCGCCACCTACGCGCAAATCCCCATCCTTGCCACGGGAGCCCTTGCGGCGGCTCTCCACAACAACGTCTGCAACAACCGCATGGAGTTCACCTGCCGCGCCTTGCCCCTGCCCGGCGGCGAGATGTGCGTGGGCGTTTGGAACACGGACTTCACTTGGCAGGGCGTGGACGGCGAGCCGCTGCTGCCCGAGGGCGAGCCGCCCACCTGCCGCATCGTACTGACGCGCGACGCGAACGCCGACGGCGCCGTGGATTGGCAGGACGGCGCCATCGCCCTGCGCCGCCTCACCGACGGCACCATCCCCGGCGCCGACCGCGTCCGCCGCAGCATGGTGCACATCGGTTACAACTTCGTGAGCGAGGCGCAAAATCCCTTCCTCAAGGTGGCGGACAACTACAGGCGCATGGCCAACCTCTTGGACGGCTTCGAGCAAATCCTTCTCCTGAAGGGTTACGCGAACGAGGGCCACGACTCCGGCCACGCCGATTACGCCGACATTAACCGCCGCGCGGGCGGCGCCAAGGACCTCAACCTGCTCACCGACAGCCTCGCCCGCGAGAGGCTCGGCACCTTCGGCGTCCACATCAACCACGCCGAGGCCTACCCCGAGGCCAAGATGTATGACGACACCGTCATCTCCACCAAGCCCGGGTGGCGCTGGATGGACCAATCCTATTACATCCGCACCTACGTGGACATCGCCTCAGGCCGCTTGGAGAAACGTGTGGACGACCTCTTTCGTCTCTGCCCCGGTATCGGCTTTGTCTATGTGGACACCTATCGTGCCGACCGCTACGAGGCGACCCGCCTCGCCCGCGCGATCCTGCGCCACGGCGTTCTCCTCGGCACCGAGGACGCCGGCAAACTCGACCGCTGGTGCGCTTGGACGCACCAAGCTGGCGCCTACGACCCGATCCACCGCTTTGTCTACCACACCCAGAAGGACGTCTACGCCGCCTCGCCCACCCATTGGGGCGGCTACAGCCGCTCGCTCAGCATGATGGGCTGGCAACACGGCCTTTCTCCCATGCCCTTGGTCAAGGACTTCTACACCAAGCAATTGCCCAACAAATACCTCATGCATCATCCCATGTGTAGCATCGCCCCCGATGGCACCGTCTTCTTCGAGGGCGGGCTCCGCGCCAAGGATTGGCGCCTCTGGAAGGACGACCGGATGCTCATCGGCGACGGCGGTTGCCTCATCCCATGGTTCGCCAAGGACAATCCCTCCAAAAACCCCGATGACGCCGACAAACTCTACTACTGGGCCAACGACGCCAAGCCGCGCGTTTGGCATCTTCCCGCCGCCTGGGCCACGCGAAGCGCCGTCAAACTCTACCAAAACACGCAGACCGGTCGACGCTTCGTCCGCGACGTCCCCGTCAAAGACGGCGCCATCTCCCTCGCCGTCTCTCCCAACACGCCCTACGTGCTTTACCCCGACGCCCCGCCCGAGACGCCCACCGCCTGGGGCGCGGGCAGCCCCATCGCCGACCCGGGCTTCAACGGCCGCGACTTCGTTGTCTGGAAACCCTCCGGCGAGGCCACGATCGCCATCGATGACGATGCGAACGGCAACGCCGTCCTCACCTTTGCCGGCAAACCTGCCGGCGCGGTCGCCCAAACCCTGCGCGGCCTCCGCCCCGGCCAACGCTATCGCGCTTGCGTTTGGGCCGGTGCCGAAGGCGGCAAAACCGCCCGCATCCGCATCGAGACGCCCGATGGCAAGGTCGTCGAGAATGCCATCGCCCAAGTCAACCTCCCCTGCCGCAACTCCGACGTCATCGCCTTTGGCAAGAAGATGATTCGCCTCTGGGTGGACTTCACTCAGCCGCAGGGCCGAACCAGCGCACGACTTACCCTGGCCGCCGACCCCGCCACCTCGGACGCCGGCCTCGTCGCCTTCATGGAGAGCCGCCTCGTGGAAACCGCCGACCCCGGCCTCCCCTCTGCCCCCGGGCGCACCTACTTTGCCTACGAGACCTTTGAGTATGTCGAGCAGGGCGGCCTCGGCATCTTTGTGCCCGAGAACGGCGCCGACGGCGGCTGCCATCTCTCCGAGACCCACCTTCCCTACACCCACGACACCATCGCCACCGGCCCCGATGGCAAGCCCAGCGACTTCTCACTCAAACTTCACGGGCACGGCCGCGCCACCGTCCGCACCTCCCCCGCCACCGTCCGCATTCCCCCGAACACGGCCCTCACCTTGGAGTTCGACGCCCTTGGCAAGGGTACTGTCTCACTCCTTTCCGATGCCAACCCCGCCGACACGCCTTTCAAGCACGCCGTCCAGCCCGGCCATGCCCGCCTCACCTTCACCTCTGGCGCGGCTGAGGATTACGTTCTCCGCTTCGAGGGGCTCGATGTTCTCGACAACGTCCAACTCTACACCCTTGATGGCGACAAATGAACCAATTCGTCGCGCGGGGATGGATTTTGCGTGTCGGGGCGACGCTGACGTGTTATAATGGCAACAAGAAAGGAGCCACAGTCATGAAAGGTTTGTTCGCGGTGCTTTGCGTGGTAGCCTTGGGCATGGCGGCGTGGGCGGAGGGGGAGCGCCCGTTCGCGCCGTCGGTGATTCCCGGGGAGAAGTGGAAGGATTTGCAGCTGAAGGTGGTGAAGCCAAAGGGCGAGCACGACCTCCTCAAGGCGCTGGCGCAGGCAAAGCAGGAGCGGAAGTTCACCTTTGTGCAGATGAGCCGGCAGAATTGCACGAACTCGATGCAACTGTGGCACCTCTTGGCCGATGGCCGGGTGAAACTGCCGGGGAACTTCGTGTACGCGGATCTCTCGCGGGACGACGACGCGATGCGCCAGGCCTTCGAGGAGCGTTTCTCGTTGGAGGAGGATGGCTTTTGGTTGCCCTATGTGGTGATTGTGGGCCCGGACGGGGAGCAATTGGCCTCGTGCGCCGGGAAGAAGTCGCCCCAAGAGTACAACGCGCTTGTCGCGCGCGCGGTAGCCGATTACGCGGCCTATCGCAAGACGCACCCGGAAGCCCCGGAACCCGCGCCCGCCGAGGCCGCCCAACCCGCGCCCGCCGCGCAGCCGAAGCCTGCGGCCCAACCCGCGGCGGCGGAGGAGAAGGCGTTCGCGGAGTCGCCCGTGCCGACGCCGGATTGGTGCCAACAAATCCCGGTGAAGAAGCTGAAGGGCGAGCATGACTTGGCCAAGGCGATGGAAACGGCCAAGGCGCAGGGCAAGTTCCTCTTCGTGCAGTACGGCCGCACGAATTGCACGAATTGCCAGAAGGTTTGGAACATGCTGGGCGATGGCCGCGTCAAATTGCCCGCGGACATGCTCTATGCGGATGTGTCGTGCGACGACGACGAGACGCGGATGACCTTCGAGAGCTACTTCTCGGTGACGGACGATGGCTATCTCTATCCCTATATTGTCATCATGGGGCCCGACGGCGAACAGCTGGCCTTCAAGTCCGGCCTCGGCACGCCGGAGTTCTACAACGCGATGATTCGCCAGGCCAAGGCGGATTACGCCATGCCGCAGCCTTGAGCGCGGACCTGACAGAGGCGCTGAGGCGGTGGTTTGGCTTCGGGGCCTTCCGCCCGGGGCAGGAGCGCGTGGTGCGCGCCGTGCTGGAGGGGCGCGACGCGCTCGTCGTCATGCCCACCGGCTCGGGCAAAAGCCTTTGCTTTCAACTGCCCGCGTTGATGCTGGGGGGGACCACGGTGGTCGTCTCGCCGCTCATCGCGCTGATGAAAGACCAGGTGGACGCGTTGGCGGTGCGGCGGATACGCGCCTCGTTCCTGAACTCGACCCTCTCCTCGGACGAGGCCGCGCAACGCCTCGCGCAGTTCCGCATGGGGCACTACAAACTGCTCTACGTGGCGCCCGAACGCTTTCGCAACCCTCTCTTCCTGGCGGCGCTCCGCGAGACGCCGCTGGCGATGCTGGCCATCGACGAGGCGCACTGTATCAGCGCTTGGGGCCACGACTTTCGCCCCGACTATTTGCATTTGGGCGAGGTGGTGGCCGCATTGCCCTCCAACACGCGCCTGCTGGCCGTCACGGCGACGGCGACGGACGCGGTGCGGCGCGACATCCGCGAGCACCTGCGCCTGGGGCGGAACGGCCGCGCCGAGCCCGACGAGATCGTCACCGGCTTCGAACGCCCCAACCTCGCGCTCAACGTCACGCGCGTGCGCACCCACGCCGAAAAGCTGGAGCGCCTCCTGCAAATCATCGAGTTCTTCCGCACAGGCATTGTCTACTGCGCCACGCGCAAGATGGTCGAACGCGTGCAGGGCCTCCTGGCCGAGCACGGCGTGCGCGCCCTGGCCTACAGCGGCGCGATGGCCGATACCGAGCGGACGCGCGTGCAGGATGCCTTCATGCACGGCGAGGCCCCCGTGGTCGTCGCCACCAACGCCTTCGGCATGGGCGTCGACCGCCCGGACATCCGCTTCGTGGCGCACTGGGACGTGCCCGGCTCCATCGAGGCCTACTACCAAGAGGTCGGCCGCGCCGGCCGCGACGGCGCCTACGCCTGGTGCGAACTCTTCTTCAACTACGCCGATGTCCGCACCCAAGAGTTCTTCATCGAATCGGCCAACCCGCCCGCCGAACACGTCCACGAACTCTACGCCGCCATCCGCGACGCCTGCGGGCAGGGCGAGCGCGGCGAAGCCTCGATGAGCCCCGAGGACTGGGCGGCGCGCGCGGGCCTCAAATCCTCTCTCGCCGTGCGTAACCTCATCGCCCTCTTCGAGCGCAACGGTCTCTTGCGGCGCGAACGGCGCGTCGGCTCCCCTTGGTCCGTCATCACCGTGCCCCCAATCGGCGACTTGGCGGCCCTCCGGACTATCTGCGCGGGGCTCGCCCAAAAGGAAGCCGCCGACCGCGAACGCCTCCGGGAATTGCTGGACTACGTGGACGCGCGCGGCTGCCGCCATCGCTTCCTGCTGGCCTACTTTGGGGAGCGTACGCCGCCGCACCCCTGCACCAAGTGCGACGTCTGCCACCCCGTCCACGCCTTTCCCCCCCGCCTCATGCCCGACGCCACGCGCCTCACCGATTTGCGCAAGATTCTCTCCTGCGTGGCGCGGATGCACAGCCGCGGCGACTACCCGCTGGCCGCCGCCATCCTGCGCGGCGAGGCGCCCGACGCCTGGCGCGCGCTCACCACCTTCGGCATCTTGCCGCAGGCATCCGCCCAGGCCATCGTGGAAACCTGCGAGGCGCTCGAGATGGATGGTTACCTCGCCGGGATGCGCCTCACGGCCGCCGGCTACGACCTGGCGGTCGGCCGCGGCGACGTCCATCCCATCGCCGTCTTTCACACCGGTCGCCTCCACGCGCTTACCCCGCCGCACACGCGCACGCCTCCCGGCGCACCCGCGCCCCCGCCCGACGCGCCCATCCCCGCCTCCGGGCTCGCCACCGCCCTGCGCGCCTGGGCCCGCCGCGAGGCCGAACGCCGCCAACTCCCCCCCTACATGGTCCTCCACGGCCGAACCCTTGCCGCCATCGCCAAAAAACGCCCCACCACCGAGGCCGAACTCGCCCTCATCCCAGGCATGGGCGAAATCAAACGCGCCAAATACGCCGAAGCCATCCTCGATATCGTCCGCGCCCATGAACGCCCGACAAGGGAACAGTGAGCAGAAAACAGTGAGCCGGGCGCCCCATTCGGGGCGCCCGGCGGGGCGTTTCCCTCAAGTCTTTCCGGCTGTTCGATTCAAGGAAGCCGGGCGATGAGGCGGAGGCTCTCCAGCGAAAGCGTCACCAACCGCTTGCAGAGGTCGGGGATGTAGCGCGGGTTCTCCGGCGCCCAGAGGTTCGGGTCGTTCACGATGCCGCTCGCCTTGTCCGTGCGCACTTGGTAGCGATCCACCGCCCACTCCAAAGGACTGCGCCCGTTCACCACGTAGTCGAAGGCCTCGGGCGGGATGCCCGCCAAGGTCAGCGTGCCGTTGACGACAAGCCGCGTGCGGTCCTTCCCGCCTTTCCCGCCGAAGCGCATTTTGGTTACCCGCATGTCGGCGAAGTCCCCGACCTCCTCCAGCGGATAGGACTCAAGCGTCTCGTAGTTCAGGTGGAGTTGCGCCAGTGCCCGCCCGATCTCGGAAATCGTGCGGAAGTCCTCGTACCGCTCCACCAACGGAATCCGTGGCAAACTCTTCTTCAGGTCCGCCGCGAAGGTCTCCCGATAGTCCTGCTTGTGCAGGTAACCATAGACATAATAGAAGATGGCTTCCTTCTCGACCTGCGTCCCATACGCCTTCCGCGCCTCTTTCGCAATCCAATCGCTCACCCCATCGTGCCGCACCAGTTTTGGCCCAATGTAAAGGTCGCCATCCACCTCCTCGTACCAATATAATGGGAAACACTGACCATTCGGCATAAGTTGGAGGTCTGGTGTGATGTCCGTGATGAGGCACCCAAAAGCCTTGTCCATTCCAATCCCATTCATCGCAATCACTACGTTCTCGCCGCGTTTCCCTGTCGGGAAGAGGGAAGGGAGAAGCCTAATATCCTCATTCCAGAATCGATGCATATAGCCATGTTCCTTTTGGAATGGACGATATAACACCGGGCGCACAAACTCCGCACACTTCATGGAAGGAGGAGGCAACTTCTGTCTATCGAACTGGTTGCGCAATGCGCGCGTCCAGTGGATACAGGACTCATCATCGTGGCGTTGTTGTTGGGCTAGTTGCTCTAAATAGGTTTCCGTGCACCGCGTCATTTGGGTGATTAGCTGTGCGTTAGAGAAACAGTAACACCAGTCGTCTCGATTGGTCGTCAAGCCAAGCGAATAGGTTGTGAAGAAACTTGGGGCAGAGTCGATGAATTTCTTTTCGGGGGCGAGGGGGGTGAGGGCGACGAAGGCGTCGTTGCGTTGGTTGATCCAGTCGCCGTGCTCGTTGGGGGTGAGGATGGTGGAGGTTTCTTCCCAGGTGGGGTTGAAGAAGGAGTGGTTGAGGTCGAGGATGTGGAGTTTGTCGTCGCGGGAGAGGTAGTCGCCGATGTCGCGGTAGTGGATGGTCGCGTTACCGTGGTGTTGGCCTTCGGGGAGGCGGACGAGGAGGAGGATGGTGATGGGCGTGCGGGAGCCTTCTCCGAAGATACCTCCTCCTTCGCGCTTACGGACATCGCCGGAGGTATTGCAGTTCCCTCGGAGGTTGTAGCAGTAGATTTCGTCGAACTCTTGGACGATGCACTTGCGGAAGCCAGCGCCTGCATTGGAGTCGAGCCAACCGCCGTTGGTAACGAAACAGAGGAGACCTCCACGTTCGTTCTCGATGACATCGGAGGCCCAACGGAAAGCCTTTATATAGGCATCGTAGAGCGAACGCAAACTCGAGGACGTTGCATTGTCGCCCGCATAGGTCTGTGCAATACGCTCATTGAGCCATGGATGGGCTTCGTTCGCGGTTGTGCGATTGGCTGTGTCGCTTTTGGCACCGATGGAGTAAGGTGGGTTACCGACGATGACGGAGATGGGGGCGTTGTTTTGGGTGAGGAGGCGTTCGGAGTTTTCGTGGAAGGCGCCGTCGTCGAGGAGGTCGTTGGGTTTGACTTGGCGCATTCGGAAGGTGTCGCCGAGGACGATGCCGGGGAAGGGGGCGTACTTTTCCTTGCGGTCGGAGCGGTCGTGGAAGACGTTTTCGATGTTGACGGCGGCGATGTAGTAGGAGAGGAGGACGATTTCGTTGGCGTGGAGTTCGGTGGTGTACTTGCGGTAGAGGTCGTCGTCGCGGATGAGGCCGAGGTCTTTTTGGAGGAGGCGGGCGATGAAGGTGCCGGTGCCGGTGAAGGGGTCGAGGATGTGGACACCTTTGTCGGAGAGGCGTTTGCCGAAGTACGTTTGGAGGGCGCCGTCGGCGGAGCGGAGGATGAAGTCGACGACCTCGATGGGGGTGAAGACGATGCCGAGTTTTTCGGCGGTGGTCTTGAAGGCGGCGGCGAAGAAGGTGTCGTAGAGGGTGCGGATGACCTCAAGTTTGCCGTCGGCGGTGTCGATGCCTTTGACGCGGAGGCGGACGGATTCGTAGAAGCGGTCGAGGGTCTTGCGGTCGTCGGCGGAGTCGAGGGCGGCGAGGAGGTCGGTGGCGTGGTCGAGGGCTTGGGAGACGGGGTTGTGGGCGGTGAAGGTGTTGTCGCCGAAGAGAGCGTCGAAGATGGGGGCGGTGATGCGTTGCTGGGCGAGCATGACGCGTGCGTCGTCTTCGGTGAGGGTGGCGTAAACGGCGGTTTGGAGGAGGGCGTAGTAGCGGTTGAAGGTGTCGCGGGCGCGGGGGTCGGTCGCGCAGAGTTCCTTGAGGCGGTTTTCGTGGCGTTTGGCGATCTCGGCGACGTCCTTGGCCCAGCGCTCGAAGTAGGCGCGGTCGCCGCATTTCTCGACGAGGCGGCCGTAAAGGAGGGTGCGATACTGCTCCATCTTCTCGGGGAAGCGGAGGTCGAAGGTCTCTTGGATGGCGGTGGGTTCGCCGAGGGGGAGGCTGCCGACGCCGGGGTCGTCGAGGCCGTTGGAGAAGGTGATGGTGGGGAGGGTGGCGAGGGCGCTGGGCTGGGAGGCATTGAAGCGGAGTTGGTTGATGGTGGCCTCGAAGCGGTCGTCGTGGGCGCGGAGGGCGTTGAGGACGGTCCAGACGACGCCGAAGGTGTCGGAGTTGGCGAGTTCCGTCTCGGGGTTGGCGCCGTTGGGGATGACGACGGGGATGATGATGTAGCCGTAGCGTTTGCCGGGGGCAACGCGCATGACGCGGCCGACGGATTGGACGACGTCAATCTGCGAGTTGCGCTTGGAGAGGAAGAGGACGGCGTCGAGGGAGGGGACGTCCACGCCTTCGGAGAGGCAGCGGACGTTGGCGAGGAGGTGGCAGGCGGCGGGGTCGCCATCGGCCTTGAGCCAGGCGAGGGCGTTGTTGCGCGCGAGAGCGGACATGGTGCCGTCGACGTGGCGGGCCTCGACGCGCAGGGGCGCGTTGAAGCGCGGGTCGGCGGCGAAGGACTCGAAGAGTTTGGTGGTGGCCCGGGAGGTCTTGATGGTGCGGCAGAAGGCGACGGCGCGGCGGGCGGGGGCGCGGTCGGCCTCGGTGAGGAGCGGGGAGTCCACGAGCCGCTTGCCGAGGGCGTTGATGCAGCCGAGGAGTTTGACGGCGGTGGTGCGGCCATCGTCGTTGCGGCTCTCGAGGGCCTTGCGCTCGTTGTCGGTCAGCCGCTCGTAGGGGGAATCCTCGAGCAGGGCGCATTCGGGGAGGGTGAGGACGAGCACCTTGTAGTCGGCCAGGAAGCCCTTCTCCACGGCGGTGCCGAAGCCGATGTGGTAAATCTCGTCGCCGTAGAGGGCGCGGTCGTCCATCGAGCAGAGTTCGATGGATTGTTCCTTGGCGCGGGCCTTGCTCTCGGAGGAGTAGAGGCGCGGGGTGGCGGTCATGTAGAGGCGCTTGCGGACGAGGAGGTTGGCGTCGTTGTGGATGAGGGTGAAGGCGGGCTCGTCCTCTTCCTTGGCGATGGTGCCGGTGGTGCGGTGCGCCTCGTCGCAGACGGCGAAGTCGAAGGCATACTCCTCGCGGCCGAGGCGTTCCTGCGCCGCCATGACTGTCTCGATGGATTGATAGGTGGAGAAGACGACGGTGAGGTCGTTCGGGAAGGCGTCGCGGAAGTGGCGGATGCGGTCGGCAAGGGTGTCGGGCCGGGTGGTGGGTGGCAGGGCGAGGGCATTCGGATCCTCGTCCGGGACGTCCTCCTCGCGCTTGGCGCGCTGGTTGGCCTTGACGTCGGAGCAGACGCAGATGGCGTGGAGCGCGCAGGCCGCGTCGTCGCTCCAGGTAACGAGCGTCTGGTTGAGGAGCGCGATGGAGGGAACCAGGAAGAGGACGAGTCCCCGCCCGCCGGTCTCCTGCTCCACGAGCCGCAGCGACGTGAAGGTCTTGCCGGTGCCGCAGGCCATGATGAGTTTGCCGCGGTCGTGGGTGGCGTAGTGCGCGGCCGCGGCGGCGAGCGCCTCGACCTGATAGTCGCGCAACGCCTTGGGGGCAACGGCGGGCGCCTCGACGTAGCCCGCGAGGGCCGCCCAGTCGGCCTCGAGCGCGCGCAACCGCGACAGCGTCATCACCTGCACGGGAATGGGGCGATTGGCGAGCGACTCGTCGGCGTGCTTGCCCCACGCATCGGTGGAGGCGAAGATGAGGCCACTGGAGAAGGCGCGGGGCCGGCCGTTGATTTGGATGTAGTCCCCCAACTTCGCCAGGAAGGTATCGATATCGGGCTTGGAGACGACGTGGCCATCCTCATAGCACTTGGCCTGGATGCCGCAGAGCTTCCCCTCGCAATCCTCCGCCACCAAGTCGATTCCCGTGTCGTGCCCCTGTCCCAAGTCCGACCACAGCCACACGCGACGGAAATGGTCGCGATAGAGCGGCAGCCGCGTCAGGATTTGCCGCACCAACCACTCAAACCGCGTCCCTAACGCAGCTTTGTTTCCCTGCGCCTCCTCGCGGAAACGCGCCAACACCTCGTCCAGGGACACCTGCTTGTTCTGTTCCATGCCTTCGGCCTCGTTCGCGCCCCCTTGGCCATCGGCACAAAAAGAGCGCACTTCCAATCACGTATCTACTGAAGGCTTAGGACGGCCCTGAACTGCTACGTGAAAAGAGAGTGCGCCGATACGGCGCACCTCGCCAAACACGTTGCCAGTTCATGAAAGGTCCTAATTTTCAGTAGGCAACTTGTTTGCGCAAAGCGCAAAAGGTGTCGCGACTCTCCCGCGACGTGCCCATAGGATAGCATATTGGAAGCTTGGAAGTTTGGTGGAGTGGAGGTTTGGCAACAGTGTCCGGGAAAGTACACACGCTTCAGGGCACGAAGGAAGCCGTAGATTGCACAGATTTTTGTAGATTGGGGGCATGCAGGCGTACGTAGGACTGCCAGGATTGTTGGAGATTACAAAGGGCACAAAGAGTGGTGCGGGCTGTAGCCCGCCAAAAATCCGCAACAATCTGTGCAAGCTACGGTTTCTTCGGAGTAAACTTTTCTTGGACAGTATTGAACGGTCGCCCGATTGTCAGGCGTTCCGTTTACTGTCCATTTTTTGCAGAGTACTTGTCGAGGGGTCAGGTGCGGCGGAAGCGGCGGTCGAGCTCGTGGTAGGTGGTGAGGATCATGACGGGGCGGCCGCGAGGGGTGGCGTAGGGCATGGCGCAACGGGCGAGCTGGGCCATGAGGGTGGCCACGGCTTCCTTGGAGGTGATGCGGAAGGCGCGGCCGGCGGCTTGGGCGGCGGCGCGGGCGACGACTTCGCGGCGCCAGGCGTCAAGGCCTTTCTTGGGGCCAGGCTGGTCCAGCTCCGCGGCGAGGAGGGCGAGGGTCTCTTTTGGGGGGAGTTCGGCGAGGGCGATGGGGAGGGCGTCGATGAGGAAGGTGTCGTGGTCGAGCGCGCTGACGCCGAAGCCGGCGGCGGTGAGTTCTGGGAGGAAACGGGTGACGCGCGCGGCATCGGCGTGCGGCAGGCGGAGGGTCTCGGGGATGAGGAGGGGTTGGGTGGGGACGGTTCCCGCCGAGGCGGCGAGGCGTTCGTAGAAGATGCGTTCGATGGCGGCCTTGGCATCGACCGTGACGTAGCCGCGGTCGGTGACGACGAGCCAATAGCCGGGTTCGAGGATGTCGGCAACGCGGAGCCAACGCCACGGGAGCGTCTCGCCCGCAGGCAGGGTTTGGGCTTCGGGTTGCGGCGCGGGAGGCGTGGCGGGGGTGGCGGGGTCGGTGGGTGGGGGCGTCACGACGGGCGGGTCGCGGAGGACGGGGTAGGGCGCGACGGTCGCGGGGCGCGGGCAGGGGAGGTCGCCCTGGCGCGGCCTGGGCATTTGCGGCGTGGGCAGGGGGGCGATGGGCGAGAGGGGCGGCACGGTCGCGGCCTCGGGCACGGCCGTGGGGCGAATGTCGCGCGGAGGCGGCGCGACGGGAGGCGCGGCGTGGGGTTCGGGCGCGGGCGTGACGCGGGCGTCGAGCGCCAGGGTGACGGCGGCCTGCACGGCGCGGATGACGCGGTCGCCGTGGCGGAAGCGCACTTCGCGTTTGGCGGGGTGGACATTGACGTCGACCTCCTCGGGGGGAAGGTCGATGAAGAGGATGACGGAGGGGCGGCGGTCGCGGATGGGCCAGGCTTCGCGGAGGGCGTATTGGATTTGGGCGGCGGTGGCGGGGCGGCGGTTGACGAAGACGTATTGCTCGGGGGCGCCGGCACCGGTGAAGTCGGGCTTGGAGAGAAAGCCGCTTAGGGTGATGTCGCCCTCGGTGTGGTGGATGGGCAGGAGTGCGTCGGCGAGGGCCTCGCCGAGGAGGGTACGCACGCGGTCGGCCACGGTGTCGCCGGCGGGGAGGGCGAAGAGGTCGCGCGCGTCGGCGCGGAGGCGGAAGGCGATAGCGGGGTTGGCGAGGGCGATGGCGGTGAGGGTCTGGCGGATGCGGTTGAGTTCGGTGGCGGCGGCGCGGAGGAACTTGCGTCGGGCGGGGACGTTGAAGAAGAGGTCGCGCACGGAGACGGTGGTGCCGAGGGGGCGCGCGGCCTCGCCCACCCATTCCACGGCGCCACCCACGACGGTGAGCGAGGTGGCGGCGTCTTGCCCGCGCGGCCGGGTGAGCAGGGCGAAGCGCGAGACGCTGGCGATGGAGGGGATGGCCTCGCCGCGGAAGCCGAATGTGGCGATGCGCGTGATGTCGTCGGCGGTGGCGATTTTGCTGGTGGCCTGGCGCTCTAGGCTGGCCAGCGCGTCTTCGCGATCCATGCCGCAGCCGTTGTCGGCCACCTCGATGCCCTTGGCGCCGCCGCCTTCGACGGTGATTTCGATGCGCGTAGCGCCGGCGTCAAGCGCGTTTTCCACCAATTCCTTGACCACGGAGGCGGGGCGTTCGACCACCTCGCCCGCGGCGATCTGGTTCGCCACGTTTTCGGGCAAGACGCGAATGGGGCGACGTTCAGCCATGTTGGAGGCCGCCGAGGAAGGCGGCGATGCGGCGGTGGAGGCCGGGGGTGTCGAGGCCGCAGGCGGCGCGGAGCTCGGCATCGGTGCCTTGGGGGACAAAGCGGTCGGGCCAGCCGAGAATGAGGAGGGGGCCGCGGTGAATCTCGGCGACGGCGGCGCCGAAGCCGCCCTCGGCGGCGGCATCCTCAATGGTGATGACGGGGCGGCCCGAGAGGGCGCGGACGAGTGGTGGGAGGGGCTTGACGGCAGTGACGGGCTCGAGGGCCAGGCCGAGAGCGCGCGCGACGGGCTCGGCCCAGAAGGCGGTGGGGCCGAGGGCGAGGACGATGGGGCAATCGGGCGAGGGGCCTGCGAGGCGGGGGGCGGGGCCTTGAGGGATGGTACCGCGGGGGTAGCGGAGGACGGTGGGGCCGTCGCGCAGGAGAGCGGCGTCAAGCGCGGCCGTGAGGGTCGCGCGGTCGCAGGGGGCGTGGATCTCGAGGTTGGGCAGCGCGCGGAACATGGCGATGTCGTAGAGGCCGTGGTGGGTGGGGCCGTCGGGGCCGACCACACCGGCGCGGTCGAGGCAGAGGACGACGGGGAGGTTGGGGAGGCAGACATCGTGCATCAGGTTGTCGGCGGCGCGTTGGGCGAAGGTGGAGTAAAGGGCGACGACGGGGCGGCGGCCACCGGCGGCGAGGCCGGCGGCGAAGGCGAGCGCGTAGCCCTCGCAGATGCCGACGTCGTAGGCGCGGGCGGGACATTCGCGGAAGAAGGGGAGCAGGCCGGTGCCGGCGCGCATGGCGGCGGTGATGGCGCAGAGGCGGGCGTCGTCCCGGGCGCGGGCGAGCAGGTGCGCGCCGAAGGTCTCTGACCAAGTGGGGCGGCGGGGCGACGCGGCGGCCGGCTCGGTGGCCCAGGGGCCGACACCGTGCCATTTGGCGGGGTTGCGCTCGGCGGGCGGGTAGCCTTTACCTTTGACGGTTGCGATGTGGAGGGCGACGGGGACGTGGCCTTCGGCGGCGGCGCGGAGGGCGTCGCAGAGGGCCGGGATGTCGTGGCCGTCGATGGGGCCGATGTAGCGGAGGCCGAGGTCCTCGAAGATGGCGGCGCGTTGGCGGAGAAGAAGGCCTTTGAGCGCGGTCTTGATGTTGCGGTAGGCGTATTTGAGGCGGAAAAGGCGCAGGCGGTGGCCGGCGGCCTCGGCGGCGGCGCGGATGCGGTTGTAGCGCAGGCCGGTGAGGCGGCGGGCAAAGAGGCGGGCGAGTGCGCCGACGTTGCGCGAGATGCTCATGCCATTGTCGTTGATGACGAGGATGAGGCGTTCGGTAGTGTGGCGGACGGCGTTGAGGGCTTCCAGGGAGATGCCGTTGGTGAGGGAGGCGTCGCCCACCACGGCGATGATGTGCCCGGCGCCGCCGCGCGCGTCGCGGGCCGCGGCCAGGCCGAGGGCGGTGGCGAGGGCGACGCCGGCGTGGCCGCCCACGGTCGCGTCGTAGGGCGATTCCCCGGGAAAGGGGAAGCCGCGGAGCCCGCCGAAGCGGCGAAGGGTCTCCATGCGGGCATTGCGGCCGGTGAGCATCTTCCAGGCGTAGGCTTGGTGGCCGACGTCCCAGACGACCTTGTCGGCGGGGAAGTCGAAGACGCGGCATAGTGCGAGGGTGAGCTCGATGACGCCGAGGCTGGGCGCGATGTGGCCGCCGGTTTTGGAGACGGTGGCGACCATGCGGGTTCGGATTTCGGCGGCGAGTCGGGGGAGAGCCTCGACGGGGAGGGCACGGACATCGGCGGGCGCGTGGATGGCGTCCAGCAACGGTGTCTCAACGCTGTTGGCCGGTGCGGGGGTCATTGCGCGCCGAAGATGCGGAAGAGGCGCATGCCGAGGTCGCCATCGGTATTGACGGGTTCGTCGGGGCCGCCGCGGAGATCGATGTAGTCGGAGAGGATGCGGAAGGACTCGCGGAGGACGGGGTCGTTTTCGGTGGTGGGGCCATCCTTGCGGGCTTTGGCGGAGCCGCCGCGAAGAGCCTCGTCCTGAAGTTTTTGCATGGTGCGCTCGGCACGCATGCGGGCACGGCGCTTGTCGATGTTGAGGGGGACGGACTGTTCGGCGTTGGCCTTGCGGACGTGGGCGATGAGTCGTTGGGCGGCTTGGTATTGCCTGTCGGCGGCGAGGCGTTTGTCCGAGGCGGCCTTGAGGCGTGGGAGGAAGGGTGCCACGTCGGCGGTTTTGGCGTAGTAGGCGGGGGCGACCTCGGAGTAGGGGAGGGCACCGGGGAGCTGATCCTCGCCGAGTTCGAGGGCGTCGTAGATGGAGGGGAGGACGATGTCGGGGATGACGCCGCGGAGCTGGGTGGTGCCGCCGTTGATGCGGTAGAAACAGGCGGAGGTGATGCGGTCGGCGCCATAGATCGTGTTGTCGCCCAGGCCCATGACGGTTTGGACGGTGCCTTTGCCGTGGCTCTTGGAGTCGCCCACCACGATGGCGCGGCCGTAATCCTGGAGGGCGGAGGCGACGATTTCGGAGGCGGAAGCGGAGTTGCGGTTGATGAGGACGAGGAGGGGCTTGCGGAAGGCCACTGCCGCGCGGCTGGGGAGCACTTGCACGCGGCGGGCGTCGCGCACCTGCACGGCGGGCCCGGTGACGAAGAGGCCGGTCATGGCGAGTGCCTCCATGAGCGAGCCGCCGCCGTTGTTGCGCAGGTCAATTACCAAGCCATCGACGTGTTCTTGGTTGAAGTCTTGGATGTAGCGCAGGAGGTCGCGCGTCATCGAGCGGGCATCCTCGGAGAGCTCGCCGCCCACGGCGCCTGCGTAAAAGGCGGGGATGCGGACGTAGCCGAGGTTGCGTGTCTCGCCGGCGGGCAGGGAGAGGCGCTCGACGCGCCCGGTGACGGCTTGCTCCTCCAGCTTGATCTCGTCGCGCACGAGGTCGACGAGTTTGGTTCGCGTGCCGGTTTTGTCGGAGACGGGGATGACACGGAGCACCACTTTGGTACCCTTGGGGCCGCGGATTTTGCGGATGGTTCGCGTGAGCGGCTTGTGGCGGATGTCCTCGATGGGGCCATCCTCCTGGCCGACGCCGATGATGAGGTCGCCCTCACGCAGGCGGGTGTCGCGGGTGTCGCTGGCGGCGGGAGCGCCGGGCATGAGCTCCATGACGCGGACGGCGCCATCGTCGTAGCGCAGGGTGGCGCCGATGCCGCAGAGCGTGAGGTTCATCCCCATGTTGAAGTCCTCGAAGTTCATCGGGGACATGTAGTCGGTGTGTGGATCGTAGGCGTTGGCCACGGCCGAGAGGATGCGTTGGAGCACGGTCTCGGAATCCATCTCCGAGAAGGCGTCGCGCAGGTTACGGTAGCGCTTGGCGATGATCTCGGGAACGGGCTTGTCGAGGTCTTCCTCCTCGTAGTCTTCGTCTTCCTCCCCGGCGTCTGTGTCGTTGCCTTTGTCTTTGTTCTGGGCGGCCTCCTCGGCGTCGAGTTCCTTGGTCAGGATCAAGGCGAGGTATTCGTTTTTGAGGGCGGCGCGCCAGAGTGCGCGTTGTTCCTCGGCGTTGGCGGGGCGCTCGGCCTTGCGGCGCTTCCAGACGAAGGTTTCATCGGTGGTGAAGTCGAAGGGATTGGGCTCCTTGAGGAGGGCTTCCACATAGTCGCACCGTTGCTCCAAGCGTTCGCGCGTGAGTTGCATGAGGTCGTAGCCGAAGGCGAGGTCGCCCCGGGCCAAGAGGTCATCGATTTGCGTGCGCAGGGGTTCCAGTCGCTTGAGGTCCTCCTGCGTAAGCAGGGTACGGTCGAAGTCCAATGCGTCCACCAGGTTGGTCCACGCGATGGCCGAGAGACGGTCGTCGAATCGTTCGCCGGAGAGGTGGTTCGCGGAGAGTTGGCGCACCACGCGGCGGGCAATCTCGGGGTAGACGGGCTCGGGGGCGACGGGGGTAATCTTGGCAGTGACGACGGTGGCAGCCAAGAGGGATAGCGCGAGGAAAAGGCGTTTCATGATGTCTAAAATCCTTCCGTGAGGGCAAGCGAACCGAGCCGCGCGACGCAACGTGCCAAATCCGTGGCGTCAAGCACCGCGGGGCCAAGCGTCAATGCGGCGGACAAACCGAGATGGGAGCAAATCAAGACCTCGTCGACGTGGACGGCGCCATCGGCGAATTGGCGTCCCGCGAAGCAGAGCACGCCGTGGAGCGCGCCGGGCGGGAGCGCGGCGATGGCGCCGATGGCGGCCATGGCATGACGTACCTGCACGATGGGCGAACGCGCGATGGGGCGACCGTTGGCCAGGATACGCCCATCCTCCACGCTCACTTCGCCGCTCCAGTGTTTGGTCTCGATGACAAAGACGCCTTGCGGGCCGATGGCGACGTGGTCCACGTCGCGCCCGTCCGGCAGGATGAGGCCGTTGAGAATTGTCCAAGAGGCGGGCAGGTGCGCCAACTCGCCCGCCACGATTTCCTCGCCGCGCGCCCCTTTGAAGAAGCCGTAGACGAGCGAGGGTTGGCGTCGGCGAAAGAGCGCCAAGCCGGCGAGTGCCGCCAACGCGGCCAACACGCCCACCCACCATGGCATCGCCAACGCCGCGCCGAGCGCCGCGCCCAAGCCCAATCCGAAGAGGAGCGCCAGCGCGGTGAGCGGCACCAACACCCGGCGCAGACCGCGTTGGCGCGCGGCGTCCCCGGGGATTCCTTTCATGGTGGCACGTGTGTCGGGCATGGTGCGGGCCTTGCGTCAGGGAAGTTTTCGGAAGAGCACGATGGCCGCCGTACCGAAGACGATGGCGGGCAACGCCACGGCCAAGGCGGGCTTGATGATGTCGTTGTTGGCAAGCACCATCGAGAGCGCCGTCAACGCGTAGTACGCCAAGAAGAGCCCCAATGCCAGCAGAATGCCCCGGAAGACCGACTGGCGGCCGGAGGCGATGCCGGCGGGGATGGCAAAGAGGGTGACCAAGAGGATGGAGAAGGGGGCGGCGTAATGGTTGTAGGTGATGTAGGAATCCTCGTGCTTCTGTCGCGTGGTGAGCCCCACTTGATTCTGGAGTTCGCGGCTGACTTTGCGGTCGGCGGCGGAGGAGAGGGCGGCATCGGTGTTCTGCACGAGAATTTGGCGAGGCGTCTCGCGAGCTGCGTAGAGCGGTTTGACAGGGAGGGTTTCGGGAAGCCCTTCCGGGGGCGCGACGACGGTGTCCAGCTCGTCGTAGTAGGTGCAGCGCACCCCATCGAGCAACCACCATGCGCCATCCATCCACTGTGCGCGGGGAGCCGTGTAGGTGACGGCCTTGGAGCCGTCAGGACGGTTGAAGGTCACGCGCACGTCTTTGAGTGTCTTGGGGTCGATGGGGTTCAGCTCGCCGATGACCCAGGTACGGTCGCCGCCCGGCGCGGCGAAGCCCACGCCAACGAGCGGCTCGCGACCGGTCTTGCGGAAGTCGGAATCCTTGATGGCCATCGCGCGAGCCGCGGCGATGGGTTTGAACAGCTCGGTGTTGGCGAAGGAAAGAAGCGCGGCGAGCGCGGCGGTGAGGATGATGGGCGCGGTGATGGTGCCCATACCAATGCCGCCGGCACGCATGGCAATCAGCTCGCTGTGCCGGCAGAATTGCCACATCACATAGAGCGTGGAGAGCAGGAAGACCGCCGGGAGCAACCATTCGAGGTACATCGAGAGCGTGCCCAGGATGAAGTCCCGCGCCACGCCCCACGTGACGTTGGCCTTGGGGTCGAAGCATGCTCCGATGAGGTCGAAACTCATGAAGAGCAACGTCAGCGCGCAGAGCCCAACCAGGCAGATGGATGCCGGGACGGCGAAGGATCGCCACACGTAACGGAAGAGGATGCTCATTGCCCGACCACCTTCCCCAACGCGATCGCCGCGATGGCGGTCAGCACGCCCAGCGCCACGAACGCCGTTGCCACGGCATGGCGCAACCCGCGCCGCTCCGACAACGCGTCGCAACACACCCGAAAAATCCAAGGATAAAAAACCACGAACATGCCGAAGGTGAGGCTGAGATAACCGATGGAGACGGGCACCAGCCGCCAGAGCGTCACTTGGTCGCGCACGGCCAAAATCACGGGCATGGGCCACAGCATCAGCAGTCCGCCGATGGCGCGTGCGCACAGCAGATTGTTGAGCAACACCCATGTGAGCGGCAGGCAGACGGCCGCGCCCACGATTACTCGCGTCGGCGTCAGAAACGCCAGGAAATCGATGGGATGCAGATAAAGTTCCGCCGCCACCCACGCCCAGCACGCTGTCGAGAGCGCGTAGCCGAGCATTTTGGCCCGTGGCAACATCCGCACGCCACCCGGTGCCGCGGGCGTGAACAGAAACACGCCCAACCCCGCCATCACTGCGGCCAATGCCGCCACCACAATCCGCGCAAAGGAAAGCTCGCTCATGCCTTGGCCTCCGGCAAGGGTGTGCCTGCGCCCACGAAACGCTCGGAGGAGGCACGCCATTCACCCCACGAGGCTTTGACGAAGGCCGTCAGCGGGATGGCCAGCAACAGCCCGAGAAAGCCCCCCAATTGCGTCCAGAAGAGCAACGCGAAGACAATCTGCCACGCCGATAGTTTCATGCGGTCGCCCTGGATGTAGGGTTGCATGATGTAACCATCGAAGGTCTGTACGCAACAATAGACCGCGAAGATGCCCACCGTATAGAGCAGCCCCCCATGAAAGAAGGCCACGGGCAACGCCACGCACAGCCCCAAGGTCGCGCCCAGATAAGGCACCAGGTTCATCAGCCCCAACACAAAGCCAATCAGGAAGCCGTTGGGCAATCCGCACAGTTGGAACCCGGCGCCATAAAGCACACCCTGCAGGGTCACATCGATGATCTGCCCGCGGAAGTAGGAGACCACGATGTCGCTGAAGTTGCGGAAGTGACGCGCCACGACCAACCGACCGCGGTCGCCCAAGAATGGCATCCACGCGGCGAAACGCTCCCCCGTCAGCGGGCGTTGCATTACAAAGACCGCCCAATAGAAGAAGGTGAGCAACCAGAGCATCGCCGTGGCGCCCGCGGAGAAGACCGCGCCGCCCATGTGGACCCCCGTGCCCGCCATATTGCCCATCGTTTCCAACATTTTCGCGAAGGAGACGGAGCCATCCGCCGACAGCACCTGCGCCAAGTCCGGCATCAGCCCCTGCACCAGTTCGTGCGCGTTCGGGAATGCCTCGCTCAATCGCGCCTGCGTCTTCTCCGCCAGCCCCGGCAATGCCTGTGCCAGGTTGGTGCCCTGCGCGTAGAAAAAGGCCCCGAAGAACCAAAACAGGAGTGCCAACGGTACCAGGAACGACAGCGCGAAGCAAACCATCGCCGGCAGATTGCGCCCCCGAAACCAACGCAACAGCCGCGCGTACCACGGGCGCGTCAGCAGGCTCAGGAAGAATGCCACGATTACCGGCCCAACAATGTGCAGGAAGTAGCCCAGCCCGCGCAACGCCAGCCAGAGCAGCGCCACCACGCACACCGCCAGCACCGCGCAACACAGCGCCGTCAGCGAGGCGGCGATGATGCGGTTCTGTGTCTCGGTCAGGGTCAGGAAGCGTTGCCCCACGTCGCGCTCAGTCATGGTCCTTCCCCTCCGTGGCGAAACTTTCCGAGCGGATGGTGCGCACGGTCAGCTTGGTGACGCGGTCGAGGCCCAGACGGCGCACGCGAAATTCGCGCGGCACCCAACGCCCCTGTTCGCGACCCAATCGCTGCACATACATCTGCCGCGTGGTGCGCCCCTCCGCGTCCACTTGCTCGGTCTGCAACAGGTTGCCCGACCCTTTGTCCACCCAGAGACGCACGGCGGCGAGCCCCGGCACGGGCGTGGGCGGTGTCACCTCCAGCACAACGCAGGCACGGCTGTTTTGGCGGGCGGAGATATGCTTGGCTTCCAGCTCTGTCTCGTCGAGCCGGCGCGCGTTGGGCCACCAGAGATAATCAAAGGCCAAATCCATCCACGTCAGGTCACTCTCGCCCACAGGGGTGTTCAGGTTCACGCCCTCGGTACGGGTGCCGTCCGGCTCGACCAACGCCAAGGTCGGTGAGCCTCCCGCACGGCGCAACTCGGCCCGCAACAGCGGCTCCTTGTCGCCTTCGGCCCGGTAAAGCGCACACAACGCCGTGGGCTCGCCCCTCGCCCAGTCGAGCGTCAGCGTGTAGGGGCGCTCGGTTTCCGTGAGGCCACGTGCCTTGGCGGTGACCAACGTGCCGGCGACCTCGATGCGTTCGCGCGGGAACATCGAACGCGCCTGGATCAACAGTTGTGCGGGGGTGAGCCCGTCGGTTGCGTTTTCCGCGCGCGCTGCCGGCGTTGCCGCCATCACGGCGGCCAAGAGGGCGAGAAGCGTCAAGCGTTTCACTGTTCGTCGGCCCTTTCGATAAGCTCGTTGGAGAAGGAGAAGCTCGCGAGCGGCCGCATCCACTCGGCGCGCAACGCTTCGTCCCGCCACGGCGGGAAGGTGTCCACGTCGTGCGGCAATCGCGCCTTGCGGCGCAGGGCGCGCCCATGCTTGGCGTAGAAGACGCGGTCGGTCGCGTCGTCGAACCAGTGCGGCGTCAGCGGGTCGATCTTGCGGGCGGCGATGGCGCCCGTGGTGAGCCCCAGGCGCACGTCGGAAAGCAGGTCAAGCGCCTCCATCTCGTCCATCATCATCGCGTTCTTCAGCACGGCCTTGGCGCGTTTGAGCAGGTTGAGGAAGACGAAGGGTTCGTCGTGGAAGAGTCGTTTTCGCGCCTCCGCCTCCTGCTCGGAGACGCGTCGCAGAAATGCCCCAAAACGCCGCACGATCTCTTGCGTGGGCATCCCCAACGAAAAACGGTTGAAGACGATGACGATGCTCCCCGGCGGCGGCGAGTCCGGGTTGTCCAGCTCCACCAGCATCTCCTTCGCCATCGCGGCATTGCTCAGCTCTTGCAGATAGCCAAAGTGCGTTAACCCGCCAACGTGCATCCAGCTGCGGATGCGTAGCCCCGTGCCCAGGAGCGACACCTGTGCCGTCAGATATCCCAAGTCCTTGTCCGCGGCGTAATCCAAATGCGCGCCCAGCGCATCCACCAGCGCATGGAGCGCGGCCTCCTCGGCCTCGAACGATGCGAACTGCCCCGTCACCGAAAAGGTCAGATGGTTGGCGCTCATGAGCTCGCACCACACCTCGCGCCCTGTCGCCGGCTCGCCCAGCCGTAGCAACCGATAGCCCGGCCCGCGGCCATCGCCCGGCGTCAGTCCGTAATAAATCTCCCCCGCCTCGGCCAGGGGAATGTCGTCGGTGACGTCTTCCACTGTCCACGTTCCCAACGTCCGCACCGCCCGGCTCATCGCCTCCGCCAAATGCCGGCCGAAGCGCCGCGCGGGGCCCTGTGCCATCCGCGCCGGGAAGACGGCGCTGCGCACGTTGCGCACCAGCGCAATCTGCGTTTTGAGGCAGACCAGCGGCAACCATTCCTCGCCCAGAGACTTATTTGCCATCCGCCTCGCCCTCCCCCTGCGTCAGCCGGCGAATCTCCGCCCGCAGCCGCTTGGCCGTCAGGTAATCCTCTCGCGACACGGCCTCCGCCAAGCGTTTGCGGAGCGCGTTCAGCTCATTCGCCCGCTCCTGCCCCGGCAACGGATCCCCGCCATAGACATGGCAACCCTGAGCATCTTCCAACAACGTGCGGAAGACCCGCCGGAAGGTCTTGAAGCATTTGGGGCAACCGGCCATGCCATGCGCGCGCAATTCATCGATGGTCATCCCACACCCCGGGCAACGCGCGGGGCCATCCCCCCCCTCCTGCCCGGAAAGCCGCTCGGAGATGGCGCCGAAGAGCTCTCCAAGTTGACCAAAGAGGTCTTTGGTCGCTGGCGCTTCCTCGGCGGCCGGCATCGGTGTGTCGCCCGGCGGCATGTCGGCCTCCACCGCCGCCACTTGCACTCCACGCTCCTGGCCGAAGGCCCGCTCGCGCTCCGCGCAGGCATGGCAGACGTAGAGCTCCTCGCGGTGCCCCTTCCTGTCTGTGCGGTAGAGCACAGTCTCGGCGTTGTTGGCGTGGCAGAGTTCGCACTTCATCGTGTCGCCTCCCCCATTATTTTTCGTAACGCCTCGAAGAGTGCCTCAGGCTCTGGCAGGCGCCCCGTTCCGCGTACCCCACAGGCCAATTCGCCTGCCTCCGGGTCCAGCAATCGCGCGCCGCGCACCTTCAGCGTCTCCGCGTTCGCCTGGGTGGCCGCGTTGGCCCACATCGCCGCGTTCATGGCCGGTGCCACCACCAGCGGCTTCACGCAAGCCAGCGCCGTCTGCGTCAGCAGATTGTCGCCCAATCCCTGCGCTAGCTTGGCCAACGTGTTGGCCGAGCACGGCGCCACCGCCAGCACATCGCACCAATTCGCCAGCTCGATATGCCGCGGATGCCAATCCTCGCGCAAGGCGAACGCATCCGTTTCCACCGCGTGTTGCGATAGCGTCCGCCATGTGATTTCCCCCACAAAGTCCAATGCCCGCGGCGTCGCCACCACGCGCACCTCCCATCCCTCGCGCACCATTAGGCGCACCAATGTGCATGCCTTGTAGCACGCGATTGCCCCCGTCACCCCCAACGCCACCTTCACGCTCACAGCGCGCCCCCCCTCACCAGCAAAATGTCCCGCAGGCGCAAATATGCCTGCCGCAAATCATCGTTCACCACGCGATACGCGAACTCATTTGCCCGCGCCATCTCCCCCGCCGCGTTGTGCAGACGCAATTCGATGCTTTCGCGCGAGTCCTCCCCGCGCCCCTCCAGTCGCCGACGCAATTCCTCCAGGCTCGGCGGCTCGATGAAAACGTCCACGAACCCTTGGCGCAACGGGTCGCCCACCGGCAGGGTCGCCACGAACCGCCGCACTTGCTCCGCCCCCGCCACATCGATGTCCATCAGCACACTCTGCCCCTCCGCGAACGCCTCGCGCACCGGTCCCGCCGGCGTGCCGTAATGGTTGCCGTGCACCACCGCGTGCTCCAAAAGCAACCCTTCCCGCACGTGTCGCTCAAAGTCCTCCGGCGACAAGAAGAAATAATCCACCCCGTCTTCCTCTTCCCCACGCGGCGCACGCGTCGTGCACGACACCGAATAAGTAATCTCCGGGAACTCCTGCAACAGCAAATCGCACAACGTACTTTTGCCCGCCCCGCTGGGCGCGCTCATCACAATCAGCAACGGCCTCATCAAACGCCTCTTCCTTGCGACTTCCTTCATAAGCCCTCCTACAATAGCAAAAATGCACCCCTAGACGCAAAACCTGCGGTTCGCAACTGTTGAATTGAATTACCCACGATGTATTGCAGGAAGACAAGAAAGCGGAAAGAAGATGGACTGGCAGAGGACGAGGCTGGGCAGCAACGCGTGCCGCCCCTAGGGGCGGCACGTGGAAAAACAAAAGAGTCCGCCCCTTCCCCATTATTGCACAGAATGGAAGAGGAACGGATATGCGCGATTGTAATCATACGGCACGAAGCAGGAAAGTATGATTCTGGCAGGGGGCAAAGCATGATTGCCGAGAGGCAATGGCATTCCGCCGCTCCTACCACTTCTAAACGCTCGTATTCACTGAAATTGGGATAGATAAAAAAACAGCCCTGCGGGCGGTGACCCGTGGGGCTGTTTGCGTGAGTGGACGAGGCTTAGGCCTTCTGGCCGGGCTTGGTATCGATGGGCTCGGCGGTTGCGTGGGTGTCGTCGAGAAGATCCTTCTTGAGTTCCTCGGCCTTGGCGGCCGCGGCGTCGTTGCCTTCCTTGAGGCCCTTCTTGAACTCACCGGAGGAACGGCCGAGCGCACGGGCGATTTCGGGGATTTTCTTGGCCCCGAAGACGAGGGCAATGATGAGGACGACGATGAGAATCTGCCACAATCCTGGACGCATGACGGGGTTCCTTTCGTGAGTGTTCAGCGGTAGACGCGGACGGCGCGCGCGGCGGCACGGTCGGCCTCGCGGCGCTTGATGGTTTCGCGGCGGTCGTATTGGTTTTTGCCTTGGCAGAGGGCGACTTCCACCTTTACCTTGCCGCGTGGGGAGAGGTAGAGGCGCAACGGGATGAGCGAGAGGCCTTTTTGCTCGACCTTCGCGCGGAGTTTGAGAATCTCGGCGCGGTGCATAAGGAGGCGGCGTTGGCGGAGGGCATCGTGGTTGAAGCGATTGCCGAAGGTGTAGGGCGGAATGCGCACCTGCATGAGCCAGAGCTGGTTGCGGTCGTCCACCTTACACCAGGCGCCCATGAGGCCGCCCTCGCCGTTGCGCAACACCTTGACCTCGGTGCCGACCAACTCGATGCCGGCCTCGAAACGCTCCAAGATGGTGTAATCATGGCGCGCCTTGCGGTTTTCCACAAGGATCCCGCCCGGCTTTCCTTTGGCGGTCTTCCCGGAAGCCATGACGCGCGCCTCGCCGTCAGCGTGCTCAGACGTGGCGACCCCAACGCGCCTGCGCGGCCACGCGGCGCTCCACGGCATCCATATCCACTTGAGCCACCACGAGCCCCTCGGCGATTTCACGCAGGGCGATGTCGGATTTGTCCTCGAACTTGGATTCGGGGCGCACAAAGGGGCGCGCGCCGCGGTTGAGCTCGCGCGTCCGCTTCGAGACCAAGTTGATCAACACGGGGATGCTCGGCACGCGCGTGCGGGCTTTTTCAAGCATATCCAAATTCATGGTAGGCTCCTTTCTCGAGTCCGTGACGATTACTTCTGGGCTTCCGGGGCCATCGGGGCGATGGGGTTGTTGGCCGGCAACACGGGAGCCTGCTGGGTGGCGGGCACTGTGGGGATGACCTCCTCTTGGTCGGCCAGGGAGGTCTTCAAGCCGCCGTCGCGCATGAGGAAGGCGATGCCGAGGGTGTTCAGCGTCAGGAGCACGCCCAAGACCACGGTGGTGCGACTGAGGACGTTGCCCGTGTGGCCGCCGAAGACTTCTTCGCCGAAACCACCGCCGAAGGCCGATCCCATCCCGCCCGAGGGGTCTTTGGGGGGCTGCAGCATCACCACCGCCACCATCAACAGTGCCACGATCGCCTCGAGCACTAACAAAACGCCAAGCAAGAATGCCATAGTTCCAAACCTCTTTCTTTCCGTACGGTTCGCATAAAGATAGCACAACCCGCCCCTCGCCGTCAAACCGGGGAGCGTGGCGGGGGTGTGCGCGGCGGTCAGTCGGCCATGAGGCGGGCAAAGGTGGCGTCGATGGCGGCTTGGCGTGCGGTGGCTTCGGCGGCGAGGGTTTCGGCGCGGGCGCGGAGAGCGGCGTAGTCGATGCCATTGGTGCCGCCGAGATGGGTTTTCTTGGCGATGGCTTCGTCTGGATCCATGCCGCGGAGGTCTTCCAGGTGGTCACGCACCTGGTGGTAGGCATCGCGGAAAGGCATGCCGGAGGCGACGAGTTCGAGTGCGCGGTCGGTGGCGAAGACACCGGGCTCGGCGAAGGCGGCACGGCAACGGTCGGGGGAGACGGTGAGGCGTTCGACCATGAGGCGCATGATGCGCAGGGAGGTCCGGGTGACGCGAAGCCCCTCCATGTAGAGTTCCTTGGTGTCTTGCAGGTCGCGGTTGTAGCCGCCGGGGAGCGCTTTGAGGATGACGGCGGCGGAGGTGCTTTGGCCGATGAGGAGGGCGGCTTTGGCACGGATGAGTTCGAGCACGTCCGGGTTGTACTTCTGGGGCATGATTGAACTGCCGGTGCAGAGATCGCGCGGCAGGGTGAAGTAGCGGAACTCGGGCATCGAGAAGAGGATGAGGTCTTCGGCCAGACGCGAGAGCGAGAGCATGATTTGCACGCAGGCGCCTAGGAGGATGGCCTCGTCCTTGCCGCGGGCGCAGGAGGCGTAGAAGACGTTGTGGAGGGGGCGCGCGAAACCGAGGAGGTCACTGGTGAGGGCGCGGTCGATGGGCAGGGGCACGCCATAGCCGGCGGCGGAGCCCAAGGGGCAGAGGTCGTTCACCTTGTAGGCGGCCTCGAGCGGGTAGGCGTCGTCGAGTAACATTTCGGCATAACCGCTGGCCCACATACCGATGCTGCTGGGCATGGCGGGCTGCAGGTGCGTGCGGCCGACCATGGGGATGGCGCGGTGGGCCTCGCCGAGGGCGACGAGGGCGGCGGCGAGGGCGGCCAGCTCACCCTGAAGGGCGTTGAGTTCGTTGCGCACGTGCAGGCGGATGTCCACGGCCACCTGGTCGTTGCGGCTGCGGCAGGTGTGGACCTTTTTGCCCAGGTCGCCGAGGCGTTCGGTGAGGCGGCGCTCGACGGCCAGGTGGACGTCTTGGTCGGCGGCGGTGATGGTGAAGCGGCCGGCGCGGGCCTCGGCGATGATGTCGCGGAGGGCGGCGATGACGGCACGGCGCTGGTCGTCGGTGAAGAGGGTGGGTGTGTAGTCCATGCGGCTGAGCATGGTGACGTGGGCGGCGGTGCCGATACAATCGACTTCTGCCAGCGCCAGGTCGAGCACGGGGTCTTTGCCCTCGGTGAAGGTGAGGACGTCGGGGTTGATTTTGCCAACGGTGGTGGCGGTGTCGGCGGGTTGGTTCATGGGGTTGTTTCCGGAGTGGGTTCGTCCGCCAGCACGGGGCGGACCTTGAGATGGGTCTCGATCATCGCGCGGGCCTCGTCGGCTTCGGCGCGCAGACGCTTGTAGGCAGCCACGTCGCCCGTCGCGAAGGCGGCGTAGGCGCGCAGGTAAAGTTCCGTCAGGTCGCGCAAGACGCGCGGCCGGCCCGCGGCCTGCAGGGTGAGGCGTCGGGTGATGGCCTGTGCCTCGGCGGCGTCCTTGGGTTCCGTGAGGCCGGTGGCCCACCGCAGGAATTGCGCGCGGGTCATGAGCCCGGGCATGAAGATGGCGTCGTCCAGGCCGCGCACCCAATCTTCCCATGCTTTGTCCGTGGCGTTTCCAAGGATGGACGCGCGGGTCCAGGGCGCGACGATGAGCGCCTCGCGGCGTTTGGAACCGGCCAACTCGAAGACCCAGTTCGCGAAGAAGGCCGCGATCTCGCGTGAAGGCTCCGCCTCTTCCACAAAGAAGACGTCCGGCTTGGGCAGGGTGCCCGCCTCCAGGGCCGCGTGCACCTGCTCGTAGGCTTCCGCGCGCCAGACGTTTCCGCGCGAGGCGTCTACTGCCGCGCGGATGAACCAGCCGGGCCAGCGCAACGCGCCGTAGTTGCCCGCCAGGTCGCGTGCGCGTTGCCGCAACAACGCCTCGGCCACCGCCTCGCGCAACGTCTCCAGGTTCACCGACTCCGGGTTGGGCACGCGGATCACCAGTTGCGACAGACCATCGTCCGCCCGGAGCATGCGCCGCTCCAATGTTTCCACGCGGTTGGTCGCGTCGCCCAATTGCACCAAAAGCGGCATTTCCTGCGAGCCCAAGGGCGTGAACGTCTCGGCGAGATTTTCCCGTACCCGCTCCACAAACCGGAGCACCGGCCAACGCATCGTGGCGCGCGTGGCCGAGGCGCAGCTGACGTAGAGCGTGCCGTCGGCGGACTGGATGGGGGGCGGCGTGGCACGAAAGCGCGCCAAGGCCTCTTCATCGATGGCGCCGGCCGCGCGTGGCGCACGCATCGCCGGACTTTGTGCCTGCGCCAAGACCGGTGCCGTCGGGATAAGCGCGACGGGCGCGACGACCGCCGCCAAGAACCGGGTCGCGCGCCTCATGCCCCGGGCATCCCCGCGGGCGGCTCGTAATGGCGGCAGAGCACGCCCGCCTCGTCGAAGAGTCGTTTGGTCTGCTCGTCAAAGGCATACTGCCCCGCGTAGACCACCTCGCGGATACCCGCATTGATGATCATCTTCGCGCAGGTCAGGCATGGCGTCAGTGTCACATAGATTGTCGCCCCTGCCAAGCGGATGCCATAGTAAGCCGCCTGGCAGATGGCGTTTTGCTCCGCGTGCACGCAGACGCACTCCTCCAGCGAGGCGCCGCTCTTCACGTTGCCCGAGCAACGCGGGCACCCGCCCTCGAAGCAATTGCGGATGCCGCGCGGCGTGCCGTTATAACCCGTCGAGATAATGCGGCGATCCGCCACGATCACCGCTGCCACCTTGCGCCGTGAGCAGTTGCCCCGCAATGCCACCACGTTGGCAATCGCCATGAAGTACGTGTCCCAATCCGGACGCTTGTCCACACTGTTCTTGTCCATGCCCTTAGTATAGCAAACCGGTGGACAGAGAACAGCGAACAGGAAACAGGGCGCCCCTGCCGGGTGACGGAGGAGGCTTGTCTCAACCCGCCAATCCGTGTTACGAAAAAAGCCGCCGGCCCCAATCGGGGCGGCGGCTTTTTCGTGCGGGCGCCGATTAAAGTTTCTTGCGCCCCGCGAAGTAAGCCTCGATCTCCTCGAGCGTGCGCCCCTTCGTCTCAGGCAGGAAGAAGGCGGCGGCGATGAAGTAAATCACCGTGAAGCCGGCCAGGCAGAAGAAGACGGGTCCCATGCTCCAGGCATCGACCCACGCGGGGAAGATGGTTGCGATGGTCGCGGAGACGCCTTGGTTGATAATCATCGCGATGGACATGCCGGTGGCGCGGATGCGCGTGGGCATGAGCTCGGAGAGGGCCAGCCAGACGCAAACGCCCGGGCCGACGGCGTAGAAGGCGATGAACATGAAGAAGAAGGCGGTGGCAATGATGCCCGTGGCCATCGAGGCTGCGACGAGCCCGCCCTTGATCATGAGGAAGATGGTGCCCACGCCGCAAAGGCCGACGATGATGCCCGACGTGCCCAGCTTGAGCAGGAACTTGCGCCCCTTCTTGTCCACGAGCGCGCATGCGACAATCGTCATGAACACATTTACCAACTTGATGGCCAGGTCGGAGAAGTTCGCGAAGACGCCCTCCATGCCCGTCTCGCGGAAGATGTCCACGGTGTAGTTGAGCACGGAGTTGATGCCGGTGGTTTGGTTGCACGCCAGGATGACGACGGCGAGCAGGAAGGGATAGACATACTTGCGCTGGAAGAGCGTGTCGCCCTTCGAGGCTTCGGCGATTGCGGCGGCCTCCTCGGCGGCGGCAGCGTCGGCTTTGATCATCTCGTCCAGGATTTCCTTGGCCTTCTCCTCGCCATTGTTTGCGGCGAGCGAGGCGAGCGCGTCTTCCGTGCGGCCACGTTTGTAGAGCCACCGCGGGGATTCCTTCAGCCAGAAAGCGCCCAGGAAGAGGATGAAGCCGGGCACGGCGGAGCACCAGAAGATGGTTTGCCACGCGGCAATCCACGAATGGATCGTCTCGGGGGGGACGTTGGCGATGCCGCCTGCGGCCGCGATGACCTTGTCGGGCGCGCCGACCAGGCTCGTCACCACCAGGCCGATAACGGCCGCGAAGGCCAGGCCGATTGTGAGCAGGAGCTGGAACATACCCGTGCCTTTGCCACGGCTCTCGGAGTCCAGGCATTCGGCCAGATACATCGGCACCACCACGCCCACGAGGCCGGCCGAGGCGCCTTGGAGCGCACGGCCGCAGGTCATCAGGAGGAAGTTACCGCCCTCAAACAATCCCGAGGCACAGATAATCGGGATGGAGATGAAGAAGCAGAAGGCGGAGAAGATGATGATCAGCTTCCGCCCCAGCCACTCGGAGAGCGTGCCGGCGAAGAGCGACGAGAGCACCGAGCCCCACAGCACGGCGCCGACGATGATGCCGGTCTCGATCTTGTCGTAGCTCGTGGTGTTGTTGATGTAGGGAAGGGCCGCGGCGATAACGCCGACATCCACGCCATAAATCAGGCCGCCGAGCCCGGCCATAATCAGCAGATACTTCTTGTAAAACGCGATTGTCATTGTGTTTCCTCCAAGAGGATGGGGAATGCAAAAGCAAGCCCGCCGCGAGAATGCGCCCGCGGCGGGCCGAAGCCTTTAACACTCGGGGAGCGAGGCGGCGGCGGCGGACTGGCCGAGGCGGCGCACCTGCTCGTCGGGCATGAAGACGTCGATGTCATACTCGGGGAACTCTTCCTTGAGCACCTGCTTGGCGGTGGCGAGGATGAGGTCGCCGCCCTTGCCGGAGGAGACGCGCCCCAAGAGCATCAGCGAGTGGTAGTCATAGAACTCGGCGTACCACGGGAGCGTGTAGCCCAGGTAGATGCCGATGGCCTTGTAAATGTCCACGGCGACGGGGTCGTCGGCCTCCATGGCCTTTTGGACCTCCTTGAGGCGCAGGGGAAGGGCCTCTTCCTTGAAGGGGAACCCGGCGGCGAGGCCGAGTTTGTTCACGGCCTGCTGCGAGAAATAGAGCGCGCCAACGCCAATATCGCCCGACCACGGGTCTGCGGCGGCCTCGCAGTTGAGATCCACGGGGGCGAAGGCGAGCTCGGAGATGCGGCCGGTGAGAACGCCCTTCTCGGAGTTGTCGATGTAGCCGACGGCTTCGGAGGTGCCCATCGCCAGGCCGATGATGCCCTTCTTGCCGAGGGCGAGGCGGCCGACAAGCGCGGAGACATCGCCATCGTTGGCGACCTCGAAGGGCACGCCGTAATCGGCCTTGAGCCGTTTGAAGAGTTTCTGGGCCTTGGCGTACTCGGCGGGGTCTTTGATGCCTTTGATGAGGCCGGCGGTGCGGAGTTCGTTGTCGACGATGACGCCCGCGGAGGAGCCGCCGATGGCCTCGACCTTGCCGCCGGGGAGATGGCTGATGGTCTCGTCAAAACCGGCCTTGATGTGGCTGTAGTGGTAATCCGCGTCGGTGGCGTTGTAAGGGTCCCACGGCACTTCCTTTTGCCAGACGCTCTCGCCGTTGACCATCGCGGTGAGCTTGAAGTCCGAGCCGCCGAGGTCGAAGCCGATGCGGTTGCCGTTCATGTTGCCGCCGAGCGAGATGGAGAGGTCGTGCCCCTGCGGGATTTCCGCCGCGGGCGCCTCGACAATCTCGATGGGGCGACCGTAGATGGTCTTGAAAAAGTTCCAGTCGAAGGCGCGGGCGCCCTTCTCGGAATAATCGGCCTTCACCTTGTCCACCACGGCCTTGGGGGCGTCGATGTAAATCTTGAAACCGCCGGCCGACCACAGCATGAACTTGACGATGCGCTCGACAAAGCGGGCAAAGCCAGGGCACTCGGGCGCGCGTTTGGGGTAGGGCAACTCATAGCGCGCCACGGCGCCGTTGTCGCGCTCGATGGCCACGGTCACCACGCCGCCGGGGTCTTTGGCGGCGTCTTCCTTGATTCGGCGCAGTTTGAGGTAGGCGGGCTTGAAACCCGGGTCGAAGGGCGGCACAAACTTCAGGTTCGCGCAGGCGCAATCATGAGGCATGGTTCTTTCTCCTTTTTGTGTAAGGGGGTTGTCGGGTTTTACGTTAAACGCTCATTTGGCTGCCGGCCTTGGCGTTCTTGTCAATCGTGAGATCCACGGTCTCGATGCCCAGCGGGGCGATCTCGCGCCACGCGCCGCGCGTGAAGTCGGGCACCGTGACCGGCTCGCCGTCGCGTTTGGACGACTTCTCGGTGAGTTCCGCGAGCACAGACCACTGGCAGGATTCGTAGACGTTGATGTCCAGCGGCAGGCCATTCTGAAGGCAGTGGCACAGGCGCAAATCCATGAGGAAGTCCATGCCGCCGTGCCCGCCGAGTTTCTTGGCGATCGCACCGGATTCTTTCCAAAGCGGATGGCGATACTTGGCGAGGATTTCTTTCATTTGCGCGTCGTTCGCCCAGCCAAGGTGCGGCGCCTTGTAATCGGGATCCAGGGCGATGCGCAGGGGATAATCGCAGAGGATGCCCTTGGTGCCGCTGATGAGGTTGATGCGTGTGTAGGGGCGCGGGCTCGTGGTGTCATGCTGCACCAGGATGGTGCGCCCCAACTCCGTCTTGACGATGGCGGTGCACATGTCGCCTTGGGCCCACGGGCCGCGCAGGGCCGCCGCGTCGGACATGCCGTACTTGTGCCCCTTGGAGTCCGTGGCCAACTTCTCGATGCGCGCCTTGTGGTGCGCCACGTACTCGGGAAAGCCGAAACCTCCGCTGTTCATGGCCGTAAGCACGCGCATCTGGTCGCCGCGCCCCACGTTCATGTATTGGCAAATCGGGCCGAGCCCATGCGTGGCGTAAGGATTGCCTGTGTGCAGGGCGTTCCATTTCAGGCGCCAGAATCCCTCGTAGGAGCCGCCGACGAAGTTCCAGCCGCGCAAGTCGTGGATGTAGGCGCCCTCGCCGTGCACCAACGTGCCGAAGACATCGTGGCGCACCATGTTCAGCGCCAACATCTCGCTTTCGCCATAGCAACAGTTTTCCAGGAGCATGCAGTGGCGGCGATGCTTTTCCGCGAGATCCACGATGTCCCACGCCTCGTCCACGGTGAAGACCATCGGCACCTCGCACGCCACGTGCTTGTCGTGCTCCAGCGCGAACTTCACCATAGGCACGTGCAGCTGCCACGGGCTGGCGACATAGACCAGATTGACCTCCGGGTCTTCCACCAGCTTCTTCCACTCCTCCGAACCGCCGAAATAGCGCGTCGGCGCCGGGTGTTCGTTGTCTTTCAGCCAATCCACGCATTTGTTCACGCGCGCCTCGAAGATGTCGCACAGCGCCGTCACGCGTACGCCTGGGATTGCCGAAAGCCGATAGACAGCCCCCGGCCCGCGCATACCCAGGCCGATCACGCCCACCTTTACCGTCTCCAACGGCTCGCACCGCAGCCCGCCGACGTGCGGATACTTTCGCCCGAAGAGCGTGCAACCGCCCGTGCCGACCATCCCGGCCGCGCCGACCAGCCCGCCCACCTTCAGAAAACCACGTCGCGTGGAAAGCAAACCCATGCCAACTCCTTCCAAATCCGTTCCGTCGCCAACCGGCGATTTGTCATGTAGTTTAGAACATCGTCGCGCCGCGGTCAAGCGCAAAACGCCCGAACCGCGACGCTCCCGCTTAGTTCATCAGCGAATGGATGGGGGCGGGGATGTGCCCGCCATGCCGCACAAAGGCCTCCTGCCCGTCCGGACAACGTGGCGCCACCACCGTGCCGCCACCAAAGAGCCCGCCAAAGTCGAAGTAATCGCCCACCTTCGCACCTGGCACGGGGATGACGCGCACCCCTGTCGTTTTGCGCGAGGAGACGCCGATGGCGCATTCGTCCAGGATGATGCCCGCCAAGGTCGCCGCCGAGGTGTCCCCCGGCAACATAATCATGTCCAGCCCCACCGAGCAGACGCTCGTCATGCCCTCGAGTTTCTCCAGGCAGAGCGTCCCGTCCGTCAGCGCCAGCTCCAGCGTGTGGTCTTCCATCGGCGGGATGAACGCGCCCGAAAGCCCGCCCACGGACGACGACGCGAAGGCACCGCCTTTTTTCACGGCGTCGTTCAGCATCATCACCGCAGCGATCGTTCCCGGGCACCCGATTTTCCGGATGCCCATCGCCTGGTAGATTTCGCCCACCGAGTCGCCCACTTTCGGCGTTGGCGCCAGCGACAAATCCAGCACCCCGAAGGGCACCCCCAGGCGCTTGGCCACGTGCCGGCCGATCAGCTCGCCTGTGCGCGTCACCCGATAGGTCGTGTGCTTCACCTCCTCGGCAATCTCGTCAAGCGTCGCATCCGGATCCGCCGCCAACAGCTTTTCGATGGCGCACTTCACCACGCCGGGCCCCGAGACGCCCGCGTTGATCACCACGTCCGGCTCGCCCGCGCCCAACAGGGTGCCCGCCATGAAGGGATTGTCTTCCGTGATGTTCGCGAAGACCACCATCTTCGCGCATCCGAAGCCGTGGATGTCCGCCGTGGCACGCGACACCTTCAGCATTGTCTCCGCCACCAGGTTCACCGCGTCCACGTTGATGCCCGCGCGCGTCGTCCCCACGTTGATCGACGAACACACGTGCGTGGTTTCCGCCAAAGCCTCCGGCAACGACTCGATCAGCGTCCGCTCGCCCGGTGTGATGCCCTTGTGCACCAGCGCCGAGAAGCCACCCAGCAAATCCACCCCCAGCTCGCCCGCCGCGCGATCCAGCGCCTTGCACAATGCCACCGCCGTGTCGTGGGTGTGCCCCTCCAGCAACATCGATGCCGGGGAAATCGACACCCGCTTGTTCACCACGTTCACCCCGAAGAGCGTCGTCGCCTCCTCGCACGTCCGCACCAAATCCTTTGCCGTCGTCATGATGCGGTCGTAAACCGCCGTCACCATCGCCTTCGGGTCAGGGTTCGCGCACCGGCACAGATTGATACCCATCGTGCACGCGCGCACATCGAGGTTCTCCTCGTTCACCATGCGCAACGTCGCCAAAACGGCTTGATTGTTGATCATCGCTCACTCCTGAATAATCGATTTGATCGGCGCCACCTCGCCTGTCGCGCGGAAAATCGCCTCGTGGCACAACTGCGCCGAAAAGCCCTTCTTCGCCATCGTCTCGCGAAAGGCCGCCTGCACGGCCTTGAAGTCCTCCGGCCGCTCACGGAACGTCACATACGCCAAATGCGTCACGTGCGCCTCATCGAAAATCGTCGACCAATCCTCGATGTTGATGCCATGCCCTGCCATGAACGATGCGATTGCCAGCATGATACCCGGCTTGTCTTCCCCCGAGGCCGTCGCCACATAGCGCCGCCCCACCCGCGGCACCGCTTGGCGTACTTGCTCCGGATGCGCCATCACCGCCAAGACCGCCCCTTCCGGCAGCAATGCCTCCAGCTTCCCGCGCAGCGCATCCCCCACCTCTTCCTCATGCTCCGTCACGAAAATCAGCGAGAAAAACCCGCTCACGATCGTCTGGCGCATATCCGAGATATAGCCTCGCAAATCCACCACCGCCTGCGCGATGTCCCGCGTCAAACCAATGCGATCCGGCGTAATCACCGAAACAAGGTACGTTTGCTTTCCCATTCTAAGGTCGCTCCTTCATGCTGGCAACTGCACGCAGTATACCACAATCGCAAAAAGTAAACACAACCCCGCCAAATCTGTTGGCACCTCCCCGTTACACCCTGTCGATAACTTTTCGAAATCTGTTGAAAACCTGTTGAGGGCGGGCGTGGCCAAACGCATCGCAAATCCGTCTTTTCAATCTATACAAGGGGTCATTTCCCGAGACACGGCGCATCTCCCCCCGAGACACGCCGTGCCGCACATCGCGATACGCCGTGAGCTTTCTTGACAGGTTATTGACAAATCGGCGCCCGGCGGCGCGGCATTGGGGATGCCGGGCCAAGCTTTTCCCCGGAAGGCGGGGGAATTGCGGCGTGTTTCCCCGCCTTTGGGCGACGGCATAGGCGGGCTTCGGCCCCGAAAGCAAAAAAGTTGAAAAAAGGGCTTGCGCGGGGAAATGGTGTGTGCTATTATATGCGGCGTTTTCCCGATATGGCGGGTTAGCTCAGTCGGTAGAGCAGCGGAATCATAATCCGCGTGTCGGGGGTTCGATCCCCTCACCCGCTACCAATCGAGGGGAACAACATTCACCAGTGGCGCAGTGGTAGCGCAGTTGACTGTTAATCAATTGGTCGTAGGTTCGAATCCTACCTGGTGAGCCATTTTAAGCGCCGCGACGGCAACGTCGCGGCGCTTTTTTGTCGTGTCCACGGCGTGCCTTTCCGCCGGTCGGGGCGAATCGAGCGCAGACAGCCCCATCCGGCGCCCCACAGGGGCGTCCTGTTCGCCGTTCACTGTTCGCGGGTTTGCTATAATGCGCGGCCATGCAGATTCGACTGATCGTGACGGACATGGATGGGACGTTGCTGGATGGTGCGCGGCGTCTGCCGCCGCATTTCGGCGCGCTGACGCGGGCCTTGGCGCGGCGGGGGGTGGCTTGGGCCATCGCGAGCGGCCGCCAACTGGCCAACCTTCAGGCGCAGTTCGCGCCGATTGGGGCGGAGGTGGACATTATCGCGGAGAATGGCGCCTTGGCGCTTGTCGCCGGTGAGGCGGTTCCGTTTTTCGAGGATCTGACGCCTGCGTTCTTTTTCGAGCCGGTTGTGCGGGCGGCGCTTGGGACGCCGGGCGCGACGCCGGTGTTGTGCGGGGCGGCGTGCGCGTGGGTGGCGGACGCGCACCCCGAGGATTGGGAGGCGATCGGGTGGTATTTCGCCCGCCGGGAGCCATGGCACGCGCCGGACGAGGTGCTTGGGCGGCAGGTCTGCAAGGTCGCGGTTTTCCATCCCCACGCGGCGGAGGCGCTTTATCCGCGGCTCGCGCCGTTCGCCGACGATGCGTTGCGCGTCATCCTCTCGGGGCCGCAATGGATGGACGTCCAGCCCGCGCGGATTGACAAGGCCAACGCCTTGCGCGCGTTGTTGCGGCGTCGAGGGCTTGTCCCCGGGCAGGCGATTGTCTTTGGGGATTATCTCAACGACGTGGGCATGATGGGTGTGGGTGCGCGCACCGTGGCGATGGCCAATGCCCATCCAGACCTTCGCGCCGTTTGCCGGGAGGTCGCCCCGCCTAACACCGAGCATGGCGTCCTCCGTCACCTGCGCCCGCTCCTGCGCGCCCTCTGAAGTGCGTGGGATGGCAAAAAAAGCGCGGGCGTGGCCCGCGCGGCGGTCGCCGTTGCGATTAGTGCTCAAAGTCGGCGAGGATGTCGGCGAGTTGGCGTTTGACGACGGACATGGAGAGGTGTTTCTCGAAGAAATCGCGGGCGGTTTTGCGGAGGGCGAAGAGTTGGTCGCGCTTGTCGAGCCAAGGGATGACGGCATCGACGAGGGCCTGTGGGTCGCCGGGGGGGATGAAGGTGATGGCGGGGCAGGTTTTGGCCTCGGGCGGATAGCCGGTGCAGTATTCGTTGATGACGGGGCGGCAGCAGGCCATGGCCTCGTAGACTTTGTTGCCGATGACGCGGGAGGCTTTTTCGGTGGTGCCGAAGACGCCGAGGACGATGTCGGCGGTGCGGATGACGCGTGGGACCTCGACGTAGGGGACCTTGTCGAGGAAGGTGATGTTGGCGATGCCTTTGGCCTTGGCCTCGGTGGCGGCTTTGTAGGCGCCCCAGCCGAGGAAGTCCCAGTGGATGTTGAGGTGTTGGGTGCGGCGGGCGGCCTCGACGATGACCTCGGTGCCATGGAGGGGAAGGTAGGCGCCGTGGTAAAGGATGCGTAGGGGGGCGGAGGGGTCGTGCGGCGGGTCGTCCTCGGGGCGGTCGGCGGGCTTGAAGACGGTTTCGTCGGTGCCGGTGAAGAGGACGCGGAGTTTGTCGCGGGGGACACCGAGGCGGTCATGGAAGAAGTCGGCGTGGCAAGAGGTGTCGCAGAGGACGCGGTCGACACCGTTGAAGAGTTTGCTTTCGTGCGCGAGGAGGCGTTTGGCGCGGGGTTCGTCGGCCTGCCATTTTTGTTGCTCCAGGACCTTTTTGTCCCAGGCGGAAATCATGGGATCGAAGAGGACGGGGATGCCGCGGCGGTGCGCCCAGCGGGTGGCGGCGGCGACGTCGCGTTGGCGGGCGACGGGGACCCAGACGAGATCCGGGTGGCAGGCTTTGGGGCCGCGGAGGGCGAACTCGATGTCGCCGAGCGCGCAGCAGTATTTGACGAGGAAGAGCTCCACGTTCCAGCCGAGTTGCTTGAAGAGGGCGATGGCGACGCGGTTGCGGGAGTATTTGGGCTCAAAGCGGCCCCACCAAAGGACGGTTTTGCTCATTGCAGGGGCTCCAGGAGGTCAAGCATATAGAGGAGGGTCATGAGGCGGACATCGAGTGTGTGCCCGGCACGGAAGGATTTGACGGTGCCGACGAAGCGGCCGCGGTCGATGAGTGCGATGGCGGCCAGAAGGTCGAGCATGGCACGGTGCCAGACGGGCTCGGCGCTTTTGCCGCCGCCGAGGTCGAACTCGGGGCGTGGGGCGGTGACGAAGCCTTTTTTGCCGTGGATGAGGATGTTGTCTTTGGTGTAGCCCATGTTGCGGGTGTCGGCGAAGAGTTTGCCGATGGTGGTGGCCAGGAGGTATTGCGTCTGGGTGGCGTTGGTGCGGGCGCCGGCGCCGTGGGTGAAGGTTTCGGAGGTGAGGTCGACCTGGATGCGTTGTTGGCCGATGACGGTGTCCCAAGCGATGGCGACGTCAAGATGGAGGCGGCGGTCGCCGGGCTCGGCGGGGAGGAGGGTGACGAAGTCGCCGCGCGTGCCGCCGATGGTGACGGGCTCGCGGACGGTGACGTAGCGCGCGGGGCGGTCGGTCTGGACGATGCCGGCCTTGCGGATGGCTTCGACGAGGTCGAGGCTGGAGCGGTCGAAGAGAGGCGGGTCGCCGCCGGCGATGGCCAGGCGCACATCATCCACGCCTAGGCCAAGGCGGAGTGCGACGATGTGCTCGACCATGCGGAGGTAGTTGTGCGGGGAGCCGGCGCGGAGGACGATGTTGCGGGCACTTGTCCAGACGTTGCGGACGGAGACTTTGACATCGAGCTGTTCGCGGAGGTCGGTGCGGTGGATCCACCAGCCGGGGATGGCGGAGGGCGCGAAGGTGAGGATGGGGCGGTGTTTGCGCTCGAAGGTGCCCACGCCCTCGGCGCTGGCCGTGCCGGCCAGGGTGGTGGCACGCTCGCCATAGGGGCATTTGTCCTCGGAGAGGCGGCGGTCGGTGACGGGTTGCGCCTCGAATTGCTCGTAGGCGCGGCGCACTTGCGTTTCTTCGCCTGCTACAAGACGGCCGATGATGGGGGTGGGCATGGGTGGGATGGTTCCTTATTTGTAGCGCAGGCGCGAGGCTCCGAGATATTCGCGCAGGATGGAGTTGGTGGGGACGTCGGCCATCGGCATCGTGGCGAAGTTTTGCAGGAAGCAGGAGAGGCGTCGCGCGGTGACGAACTCGGGGTTGTGTGGCTTGATCTGGTTGAGCAAGGGGCCGGCGAGGGCCTTGAGCACGGGGATTTCGTAATCCAGCGCGGTGTTGAAGACGGCGTCGGCGTAGTGTTGGAAGGGGAAGACCCACTTTTCCTCGCCGGCGCGCACGCTTGGCCAGAGGCGGAGCGTCTCGATCGGGCTGCGCCCGCGGAACTGGCCGTCGCGCACCATGCGGCGCAGGAGGCGGTTGTCGATGGTGGAGACGCGGTTATGGCGGTCGATGGCGACTTGCGTGAGGACGTTGACGTAGATGAGGAACTTCTCCTCGCGGGGGATTTGCGGGGTGAGGTCGGGGTTGAGGGCGTGGATGCCCTCGATGACGAGCACGCCGCGCGTGGGGTCAAGGGCGAGCGTCTCGGCGGAGTCGAAGCCTTCGTGTTTGCGGAAGTCGAACTTGCGCGAGGGAATAGTCTCGCCGCGGAGGAGTTTGAGCAGGTCTTCGTTCAGGCGTGGGCAGTCCACCGCCTGGAGGCACTCGTAGTCGAGGTTGCCCTCGGCATCGCGCGGATTGCGCGCATCGCCCACGAAGTAATTGTCGGTGGAGAGCAGGGTGGGGCGGAGGCCGAGCACGCGCAGGTGCGTGCAGAGGCGCATGGCGAAGGTTGTCTTTCCGGCGGAGCTGGGGCCCGCCACGAGCACCACATGGGGGCGCGGCACGCGCGCGGCGATGCGGTCGGCAAAGGTGGCCAGCCGTTTTTCGTGGAGCGCCTCGACGGTGTTGATCACGTCGGCCACCGAGCCATCGGCGATGGCGGCGTTCAGCTCGCCGGCGTTGCGGATACCGATAATCTCGCCCCAGCGCAGGTGCTCGGCGTAGACCTCGAAGAGGAAGTCGTAGGGTGGCATGGGGTCGAGTTCCGTGGGGGTCGCGGAGCCGGGGAACTCGAGCACGAAGCCGTCGCGCAAGGGCACGAGGTCGAAGAGGTTGAGCAGGCCGGTGTGGGTGGCGAGCACACCCTGCGGCAGGTCGTAGAAGTCTTCGCAGACGGCCATGCCGAGGTAGGGCGGGTTGCGGTGGCGCAACAGGTTGGCCTTGTCCTCCTGGCCGGCATCGCGGAAGTGGCGGAGGATTTGCTCGTAGCCTACCACGCGGTGGCGGATGGGCGCGTCGCGCGAGACGAGCGCCGCCAGGCGCCCGCGCAGGGCCGCCACCTTGGCCTCGCGCTCGGCGTGCGGCACGTCCCACGACCAGTAGAGCGCGTTGTGGCCAAAACTTTGGCGCACGCGGCAGTCCACGGCGGGAAAGTCTTCGTGCAGCACCTTCGCGAGCAAGAAGCAGAGCGTGCGGCGGTAGACTTGCCAACCTTCGGGGTCGGCAAGCGTCAGCGGGCGCACGGCGGCATCGAGAATCACGGGGCTGTCGAGGGGCACGACGTCGTTGTTGGCCAACGCCGCGAGGACGGGCAGGCCGTTCACTGTCTCGGGGAGGACGGCGGTGAGCGGCGCGCCGTAGTCGAGCTCGGCGATGCCGAGCCCTTCGATGTCGAGCGTGATGGTGCCTTCGGCCACGGTGAGGAGACCTTAGTTTGTCAGGTCGTCGTCGGTATTGAGGACGCCGTCGGCGCCGGCGGAGCGGATGACGTAGGTTTTGCCTTCGGCCTTGTAATCGAAGGGCGTGCCCCAGGAATCGACCAGCGAGCCGGCCTTGAGCAGCGGGGGCTCGTCGTTGATGCCAACGGTGAGATCCTCGAGGGACTTGGGCACGCGGCCGGTCTTCATGCGGTAGATTTCGGCGGCTTGCGAGATGGAGTTGATGGAGGTGAGGGTGCCGGTGCGGCGCGCTTCGTCGCTGGAGCCGCTGAAGTTCACCACCACCACCGTGCCGAGAATGCCCAGGATGGCAATCACCAGAAGCAGTTCCACCAAGGTGAAGCCTGCGCGGTGCAAGGTTTTGCGAGTCCTCGTCATGTTGTCCTTCCTTTCCTCATTGTCCCATTGCCGAGGTGGCCGAGAAGACGGCCGAGAGGATGGCAATGGCCACGAACCCGATGACCACCGCCACCAAGATGATAAGCAGCGGTTCCAGGGCCGTGGTAAAGACCTTGATGTTGCGGTTGAGCTCCGCCTCGTAACGTTTGCCGATGTGGCCGAGGGCGTTGGGCAGGTTGCCTGTCTGCTCGCCCAGTGCCATCATGTCCGTCATCATGCGCGGGAAGACGCCGCTCTGCGCAAGCGGGCCTGAGATGGTCGTGCCGTCGGTTACGCGCTCGCGTGCCTTGCGGAGTTCCGCGCCGATGACGGCGTTGCCGCAGGTTTCCTCGGAGATGCGCAGGGCCTGGAGCACGTTCACGCCGTTGGAGAGCAGCGTCTGCAATGTGTAGGCCAGCGAGGCGTAGGCACCGCTGGCGATGAGCCCCTTGACGAGCGGCATCCTCAGCTTGAAAGCGTCCCACTTCAGACGCCCGGGGCCCGTGCGCCACTTGTGAAAGGCCGCCGCCGCCGCCACCACGCCCAGCGCATAGAGGACGCCATACTTGATGAGCCCATCGCTCATCGCCATCAACATTCGTGTTGGCAGGGGCAATTCTTTGCCCATGCTGGCGAAGAGCTCCGTGAACTGCGGCACGATCTTGACCATCGCGAAAATCACCGCGATCACGCCCATGCCCAGCACGATGCTTGGATAGGTGAGCGCCGAGACGATTTTGCTTTTCATCGATTGGTTGCGCTCGTAGTGTTCCGTCAGGCGGTGGAGCACTTCCACCATCGCGCCCGATGCCTCACCCGCGCGCACCATGTTGCCATAAATCCCCGGGAAGGTCTTGGGATGGGCGTTCACCGCGTCCGAAAAGGCTTCGCCGCGCATGATGCGGTCGCGCAAATCCGCCGCGACCACGCAAATGCCACTGTTTGGGTCGCCCTGGTTGGCCAAGGAGTTCAATGCCGCGCCCAATGTCATCCCTGCCTCGATCAAGTCGGCCAATTCCGATGTGAAGAGCAGCACCTCCGCCGGCTTCATGCGTTTGGCCGGCCCCGACGAGAGTGTCCAGAACGACTGCTTTGCCGGCTTGTCCACCTCCCTGGCCGCCGCCTGTTCGGAGATGGAGAGCGGCGTCAGCCCCTGCGCCTTCAGTGACGCGAGCGCACCCCGGCGGTCGGCGGCCTCGATGACCCCCGATACCTTTGCCTTCTGCGCGTTCAACGCCATATAACCAAAGTTCGCCATAACGCCACCACTCTACCAAAAACCCTGCCATCCCGCAAATGTCTGGCCTTTGCGCGATGGTTTGCGTGAGGCGGTTCGCGGTTTTTGGCGGGGCGATGTTTGACCGGAAGTCGCACGGTTCGGTATACTAGGCGCAAAAGGCGGCATGGAATCCCCCGTGTCGCCGCGAGAGAGGGTTTTGGCATGAAGAGCATTGTGAATCAATTGTGTCAGCTTCAGGATTTGATCCTGGTGCGCGATGAGCATCGCGCGACGGGCGATGGGGCGCATTTGGCGCGCCTGAACGAGTCGATCGACACGATGATCCAGGCGTTGCCGCCGAACGTAAGCTCGTTTTTCCAGCGTCTTTACAATCGCGACCATGTGTTGATGGCCCCGGTGCACAACGGTTGTTGCGCGGTGTGCGGCATGCGCCTGCCTATCAGCCAAATCCAGGCTGTGCGCCAGTGCAAGACGTTGCAGACGTGCCCCGGGTGCGCGCGCATTCTCTTCGAGGAACTCGATGCGCCGCAGTGGGTGGGGGGCGCACCCACCCGAGCCGAGCCGCGCAAGAACGGTATCTCGCGCTTTTCCGCGGAGTCGCTCATGGTGCCTGACTTGGTGGCGGGTTCGGCGGCGGATGCCATTGAGGTGCTGGCCGGCAAGATGGAGTCCGGCGGTTTTGTCTCGCACGCGGACAAATTGATTGCCTCGGCGTTGGAGCGTGAGTCCATGTTGAGCACGGCAATGGAGCATGGTTTGGCTTTCCCGCATGTGCGTGGCGTGGAGGGTGGGTCGCTGACCTTGGCCTGCGGCGTGAGCAAGGAGCCCTTCAAGTGGGACAACGCCGGCACGCTCACCAACATTGTTTTCCTTATCACCATCCCTGCAGCCGTGAGTGCCTTTTACATGCGCTTGATCGCGGGGCTTACCGAGGCATTCCTCAAAGAGCCTAACCGCGCGGCGCTCATGGAGGCCGAGACGCCGGCCGCTCTCTGGAAGGCCCTCACCAAGGCCACGCGCTACACAATCAAGTAAGCAGAGAACAGCAAGCAGAAAACCGATCGCCTCTTTCGGGGCGATCGGTTTGGTTCGAGGCAGGGTTTATGGCCGTTTCCCCGGGGCGTTCGGTTCACTGTCGGCGGTTCACGGTTCGCTCTTGATGGGGAAGGTGAGCGTGAAGATTGTTCCTTGGCCGACGGCGGACTTCACGGAGACGGAGCCGCCATGCAGGAGCGCGATGTGCTTGACGATGGCGAGGCCGAGGCCGGTGCCGCCGTTTTCGCGGGAGCGATCTTGGTGGACACGGTAGAAGCGTTCGAAGAGGCGGGGGAGGTGTTCGGGGGGGATACCGTTCCCTTTGTCCGCCACGCTGAGGACGATAGCCGAGTCGGTTTGGGAGAGGCCGATGGTGACTTCGGGGGTGCCGGAGTGGCGGATGGCGTTGACGATGAGGTTGACGACGGCTTGTTCGAGAAGACGCGGGTCGCCTTGGATGGAGAGGGTAGGAAGGGGCTCGGGGTCGCGACGGATGGTGACGTGCGCGGTGTCGGCCGTGTCTTGGCAGAGGGCGATGGCGTCTTCGGCGATGGTGTTGAGTTGGACGGGGATGAAGTCGCGCGGGGCACCTTGGCGGCGCTCGATGGCGGCCAGGGAGAGGATGTCTTGAACGAGGTCGTTAAGGCGACGCGCCTGACGGGCGAGGATGTCCAGACACTTGTCGCGGCCTTGTTTGTCGAGGGGCATTTCCGTGAGGGTCTCCACGGTGGAAAGGATGGCGGTGAGGGGGGTTTTGATCTCGTGGGAGACGTTGGCAACGAAGTCGGAACGGATTGATTCGAGGCGTCGGAGGTCTGTGAGGTCGGTGAGGAGGAGTAGCAGGCAGAGTGCACCATCGCGCTCCATGCGCACGGCGTGTGCCAAGAGAGTGCGTGGGGAGGCGTCGGTGAGCGTCTCGAAGGGAAGCTCGCGGCTTGTGACGGAGGGCTCGTCGAAGGCGCCGCGCACGTAGGCAACCAGCTCGGGGCAGGCGGTGCGCTCGATGCGGAATCCTTTTTGACGAACGGCTTTGCCGAGGAGTTGGCTGGCGGCGCGGTTGGAATGGATGACCTCACCGGTGTGCGCGATGAGGAGTAGGGGCTCGCGGAGGGTATTGAAGAGGGTGTCAAACTCGTTGCGCTCACGGCGGAGCTCGTCGATACGGTTGCGCAGTTGGCGGCTCATCACGTCGATGGCCTTGGCGAGTTCGCGGAGCGGGCCGGAGCTTGGCACGTCGATGCGCGTCTCCAGACGGCCGCGGGCAATGGCCACGGCGGCGTTTTGCAGGGCGTTAAAGTGGGGGCGCACGCGCAGGAAGAGGTAGAGAAAGAGCCCCAGTGCCAGGATGGCGCCGGCGAGCAAGGCGAGCAGGACGGTGACGCGGACATGGCTGATGGCGCCGGAGACGACGTCAGAGGGGAGGGACGCACGGACGGTCCAGCCATTGGAGAGGCGTGTTGCGTAATAGAGCAACCACGTCTTCATGGTTACGGAATAACGCGTGACGAAGTTCTCGTCTTTGTCCTCGGCCAACACCTCGGGGCGATCGGCGTGGTTGGGCAGTTTGGCGGCCTCGGCGTCTGAATCGGCGCACACCTCGCCCCGTGGGTCGATGACGGTGACGCGCAACGGCAGTCCGGAGAAGTAGGCGATACGCCGGCGGACGGAGGCGAGATTTCCATTGTCAAGGTCTGGCGCGAGGACACTGGCGATGAAGCGGGTACGCTGACTCAGCGTTTCGCGGGCATCGTTCAGATAGGCGTGCTCAAAGGCACGGAACTGGGCGACAAGAAGCCCAACGGAAAGGATGACAAGCGCAAGCACGCTCAACGGCAACGTCAGCAAAATCAAGTCGCGATGCTTCATCATGGTGAGGCAATCCAATGATAGAAGGGTGGGTGGGGATGAACTGGGAGAGGGATTGTAAGCAACGGTGAGGGCGCCTTGGAGGGCGGCCACCCCGCCTCTCCAAGGCTCCCGGCGCACTCAGCCGCGCATCCGGTAACCAACGCCACGGACGGTCTCAAGGCGTTCGCCGAAGGAGCCGAGTTTGCGGCGGAGGTTGACGATTTGCACGTCCACGGCACGGTCGGTCACGGGGTAATCCTCGCCCTTGGTGCGGGCGACGATTTGACTGCGGGTGTAGACGTGGCCGGGGCGGGAGCAGAGGAGCGCGAGCAGGTCGAACTCGCCACAGGTGAGGGAGAGTTCCTGGCCGGCCAGCGTGGCGCGCCGCTGCCCCGGGATGAGGGTAAGGGCCACGTAGCGAATGATCTCCTCGGGCTGGTCGTCTTCGCCGCGGCGGAGAATGGCGCGGATGCGGGCGATGAGCACCTTGTTGGAGAAGGGCTTGGTCACGTAGTCCGCGGCACCCAACTCCAAACCCAGGACGATGTCGCTCTCCTCGCTTTTGGCCGTGAGCATGATGACGGGGATGGCTGCGAGTGCGGGATCGGCCTTCAGGCGGCGCAGGAGCGAGAGTCCATCCAGGCCAGGGAGCATCCAGTCGAGCAGGATCAGATCCGGCGGATTGGCCTTGGCCTTGGCGAGTGCCTGGAGGCCATCTTCGGCCTCGTCGCAGATGAAACCCGCGGCGACGAGGTTGATCCGAATCAGCTCGCGGATGGCTTCCTCGTCTTCGACGATGAGAATCATGTTACCCATGGTGTCGGTTCCTCGATGGGGCAGGTGGCGCTCCGGGACGGGCTCGCCGCCCCGGAGCCTGGGTTCATTGCTCCACGCGTTTCTGGTGGCGGACGATTTGCCCTTCCTCAAGGTAAATGACGTCCTCGCAGATGTTGGTGGCGATGTCGGCGATACGCTCAATGCTGTGCGAGATGGTCACACAATCCAAGACATAGCCCGCGTGGTCGGGGAACCGGAGCAGCTTGGTGCGAGCCTCGGTGTAGCACGCGGCGTTGAGGGCATCGACGGCATCATCTTCAAGGATGATTTTGCGCGCTTGGTCGGGGCGGTGGCAGACGAACGCGTCCAACGCGCCACGGAGCATCTTGTGGGCGCGGTCAACCATCGGCGTGAAGTCATGGCGGCAATCGGCGGGCACGGCATCGGTGGCCATGTCGATGGCGCGCGCGGCGATGTTGCTGGCCAGGTCGGCCACGCGCTCGAGTTCGCCATTGACTTTAAGGATGGTGACGATGAGGCGCAGGTCACCGGCGACGGGTTGGTAGAGTGCCATCAACTTGAGGCACTCTTCCTCGATGGTGACCTCCTCGGCATCGATGGCGGAGTCGGCCGCGATGACGGCGCGTGCGTCGTCGGAGGCAGCCGTGTCCACGGCGCGGACGGCGCGGATGATGGCGCGGTCGGCGGCGGTGGCCAAGTCGAGCAGACGTTGCTTGAGCGATTCGATCTCGAAGGTGAAACGGTCGCGCATGGCGGGGTTCCTTTCTGTCTCTATTATATCAACCGAAGCGGCCGGTGATGTACTCTTCGGTTTTCTTTTCCTTGGGCGCGGTGAAGATTTGCTGGGTGGGGCCCACCTCGATGATGCGCCCTTTGAAGAAGAAGGCGGTGCGGTCGCTGATACGGGCGGCTTGTTGCATGTTGTGGGTGACGATGACGATGGTGAAGCGCTCGCGCAGGCGCAGCACCAAGTCCTCAATCTTGAGCGTGGCCACCGGGTCGATCGCGCTCGTGGGCTCGTCCATCAGGAGCACCTCAGGCTCGGCGGCGATGGCGCGCGCGATGCAGAGGCGCTGTTGTTGGCCGCCGGAGAGGGCTTGGCCGGACTTGCGGAGCTGGTCTTTCACTTCGTCCCACAGCGACGCGCCCTGGAGAGCCGCCTCCACGCGTTCCTCAATCTCTTTGCGCGACAGCTTGAAATGTAGGCGCAGGGGATAGGCCACGTTGTCGAAGACGCTCATGGGGAAGGGCGTTGGCTTCTGGAAAATCATGCCCACACGGCGGCGCAAAGTGAGCAGGTCGGTCTTCGGGTCGAGAAGGTTCTCGCCATCGAGGAGCACCTCGCCTTCGGCGCGTTGGCCGCGATAGAGGGAGTAGATACGGTTGTAGGTGCGTAGATGGGTGGATTTGCCACAGCCAGAGGGGCCGATCACGGCGGTAATCTGGCGCTCGGGGATGTCGAGGTCGTTGTCGAAGAGCGCTTGGTGCCCACCTTCGTAGAAAAAGGAGAGTTTGCGAGCGCGAATCTTGATTTTGGGTTCCTGTTGGGTGTTGTCCATAAGGGGTCCTCAATTCTTCTTGTCGCGGAAGGCAACGCGGGCGATGACGTTGATGGCAAGCACGAGCGCGGCGATGACGAGAGATGCGCCCCAGCCCGCGCGCTGGAGATCCTCAAACGAGGACATGCCATAGTTGTTGATGAGCACGGGGATATTGGCGGTCGGGCCGGTGAAGAAGGTTGACGGCCAATCATCCTTGAACTGCGCGGTGAAAAGCAACGGCGCCGTTTCGCCTGAGACGCGCGCAATCGCCAGCAACACACCCGTCACCATGCCGTTGCGGGCGGCGCGGCAGATGATCTGCAGCGTCACGCGGCACCGCGTGAACCCCAGCGCCAGGCCGGATTCGCGCAACGTGTCGGGCACCATCATCAGCATGTCCTCCGTGGTGCGCATCACCACCGGGAACATCAGGATGGCCAGCGCCACCGAGCCCGCCAGGCCCGACGAAGCCCCCATCGGCACCACCAAAATCATGTAGACGAACAGGCCCACCACAATCGAGGGCATGCCCATCATCACGTTCGCGCTGAAGCGCAACGCATCGGCCAGGCGCGACTTCTTGCCGAACTCCGCCAGCCAGATCCCCGCGCAAATCGCCGGCGGCACCGCGATGAGCGCCGCGAACAACGTAATCAGCAGCGTGCCCAGCAACGCATTGCCGATGCCGCCCACAAAGCCGTGCGGCGCCGACAGCGTCGTCAGGAAGTCCCAGCTCAGCGCCGCGGAGCCCCGCACCAAAATCGTGCACAGGATCCAGAGCATCACGCCCACGGCCAACGCCAGCGCCAGGACGGAGAAGCCCTGCACCAGCTTGTCCTCCAGCTTTCGCCACGTCATCGGGCGGTAAGGCGGGCGCGGCAGGACGGCCAACGCCGGCCCCTTCGGCGCGGCGGCGGCCGGGCGCTCGGTCACGACGGGTTTCGCAATCTCGTCCATCTCACTTCTCCCCGCGTTTGGCGCTGGTCATGCGCAGGTAATACTGCGCCAACACCTGGATGGCAAAGGCCATCACCAACAAAATCAAGCCCAGCGCGAAGAGCACGCTCCGCTGGATGCCGTCGGCCTCGGCGAAGTTGTTCGCCAACGTCGCGGCAATCGTCGTGCAGCCGCTCAGCAGGTTCGTCGGCACCTGCATCACGTTGCCCGCCACGAAGAGCACCGCCATCGTCTCGCCCAAGGCGCGCCCCAGGCCGATGAAAACGCCGCCCAGCAACCCGCGGATGCCATAGCGCATCAAAATGTCCCGCGCCGTCTCCCAACGCGTGCACCCCACGCCAAAGGCCGACTCGCGCAACATCGACGGCGTCATCCGCAACACGTCGCGCATCACCGCGCAGATATAAGGCAAAATCATCAACGCCAAAATCAACGACGCCGTCAGCAGGCCAATGCCCGTGGCATTCGCGAAGCCTAGCGACTTCCACAGATTGTCCATGATCGGGCAGAGCACAAAGAGTCCCCACATACCATAGATGATGGATGGAATCGCCGCCAACAAATCCACCGCCTGCCCCAACACGCGCGACAGCCACGGCGGCGCGTCCACGATAAACAACGCCGCGACAAACGCCAGCGGCAACGCGATCACCAACGCGATCACCGTCGTCGCGATCGTGCCGGCAATGGAAGGCAACGCACCGTAGACGTTCTTCACCGGGTCCCACTCCGTCGAAACGAAGAACCCCGGCCCGAACGTCGACCACGCGTCGCTCGAGGCTAACGCCAGCTGCACAAAGAAGGCAACCATCAGCAGCCCGCACAGCGCCGCGCACGTCATGCACAGCCAGCGGAACACCGGGTCGCTCCAAGCGGAAGCATTCATAGGTCAGTCCGTAATCAGGTCAAAGAAAAGGGAACCGCGGGCGGGGGTGTGCCCCGCCCGCACCAACGGCTCACTTCAGGAAGTCGGCCTTCATCGTGCCCAGCCAGAAGGTGTCCTGCTTCGCCGCCTCCACCGTCAAGGGCGTGTAGTGCAAATCATGCGCCAAATCCGCGCCGGATTTGGAGTAGCACCACGTCACATACTTCTGCAGTGCCGCCTTCTTGTCGGCCGCAATGTCGTCGCGCACCAACAGATAGGTCGTGCCCACCAGCGGCCAAGCGTCCGTGCCGGCGTTTTGCCACTTGCCGTCCTTTGACTGCATCTGTACCGTCGTCAGCTTCGCCTCGACGGCATAAGTGTACTCCGTGTAGCCGATTGCGCCCTGGGTCTGCGCCACCAGATTGCAGACGCCGGGATTCTTCTGGCCACCGAGCCCCGTCGGCCACTTCACGCTCTTGCCCGCGCCGATGTTCGTCGCCCAAGCGGGAGACACCTTCGTCAGGTAGCCCGTGAAGATGTTCGTGGTGCCCGAGCTATCCGAACGGTAGACCACCGTGATTGACAGGTCGGGCAACGTTACCCCAGGGTTGATCCCCACAATGGCCGCGTCGTTCCACTTCGTGATCTGCCCCATGAAAATTTTCGCCAAAACCTCGTCCGAGAGTTTCAGTTGGTTGGCCTGCATGCCCGGAATGTTCACAATCGGCGTCACCGCGCCCGACAACATCGGGAATTGCGTCAGCTTCGCCTCCTCGCACTCCTTCGCCGTCAACGGCGCGTCCGTGCCCGCGAAGTCCACCGTGCCTTCCTTGATCTGGTTGATGCCCGCGCCCGAGCCAAGTGCCTGATAATTCACCTTCGCGCCGCTGTCCGTGCGATTGTAGGTGAAAATCCACGCTTGGTACACGGGGTCAGGGAAGGTCGCGCCCGAGCCGTTCAACGTCACGGTCGCGTCTTGCCCGCCGCACCCGGTCAAGAGTGCGGCGGCAATCGCCGCGGAAGCAATGAGGGTCGTCTTCATTCGGTACTCCTTTGGTTAAAACCGCCCACAGTGTCGCACACTCCCATGCGGCCAATGTTTGCGAAATGTTAGGTTTTCATTAAAGACCCAAAGCCCTGCCCAATCCCATCCGCCGCTTGCCCGGTTCTTTTATCGCACATCTTACCACCCACCACAAAAGCGCCACAAGCCGCTCCCTTGCGGGGAACGGCTTGTGGCGCATACAGGAACGCGGGGCCCGACACGGCGGGCCCCGCGTTCCTGTGCCGATTGGCCGCGTCACTTGTAAAGCGGCTTGGCGGTATAGTGGGTGTGGAGTAGGTGGTGAGCCTTCTCACTGCAAGGCTCGCCCAGGAAGTCCGCGTAAATCTTCGTGATTTGCGGGTTCTGATGGGAGCAGCGGCGGGCGGACTCGCGATCGTCTTTGTAGAGCCCCTCCATACGCGCCTTGCGGACCTCATCGGTGGCCAAGGTGGGCTGACCGCCGCCGCCGATGCAACCGCCGCGGCAGGCCATGACCTCGATGAACTGCCAGCGAGGCGGGCGCCCGGCCTTGCGATCCTCACGGATGGCATCCAGAACTTGCTCGACGTTGCCCATCTGGTGGGCGACGGCGATGGAGACCTTGGTGCCCTTGATATCGATGACAGCTTCCTTGACGCCTTGGAGGCCACGAACCTGCGAGAAGTTCACGTCGGCCAGTTCCTCCTTGGTGATGAGGTGATAGGCGGTGCGGAGAGCTGCCTCCATGACGCCGCCTGTGGTACCGAAGAGGGTGCCCGCTCCGGTGTATTCGCCCAAGATGGAATCGGCCTGGCTCTCGGGTAGGTTGGCGAAGTCCAGCCCGGCGATCTTGATCATGCGGGCGAGTTCGCGCGTGGTGAGCACGACGTCGACGTCTTGATGGCCGGAGGCGTGCATCTCCTCAGAGCGGGTGATTTCATATTTCTTCGCCGTGCAGGGCATGATGGAGGTGAGGTGGATGCGGGCTGGGTCAAGCCCCATCTTCTCGGCAAAATAGGTCTTGGCCATGACGCCGAGCATCTGCTGGGGGCTTTTGGCGGTGGAGAAGTTGGGGATGAAGTCCGCGGCATACTTCTCCATCCAGTCCGTCCACGAGGGGCAGCAGGAGGTGATGAGCGGGAGTTCGCCGCCCTTGGTGAAGCGCTGAACGAACTCGGTACCCTCCTCCATGATGGTGAGGTCGGCGGAGAAGTTGGTGTCGAAGACGGCTTGGAAACCCAGGCGGCGGAGCGCGGTGTAAATCTTGCCGGTGGAGAGCTCGCCGGGTTTCATGCCGAATGCCTCGCCAAGGGCAACGCGGACAGCCGGGGCGATTTGCACGGCGGTGAAGCGTTGCGGGTCGCGGAGCGCGTCCCACACCTTGCCGGTCTCGTCGCGCTCGTAGATGGCGCCGACAGGGCAGTGCGCGGAGCACTGGCCACATTTGATGCACGGGGAGTCGTTGAGCGGCACGCCTGCTGCGGGGGCGATTTGCATCCGCTCGCCGCGGCCGATGAACTCGAGCGCCCAGACGTTCTGCATTTCCTGGCAGACAATGGCGCACCGACCGCATTTGATGCACTTGTCAGGATCCAACACGATGGAGGGCGTGCTCTCGTCGCGCGGGATGTGCTCGATGGCGGGGCGCGGGAAGGGCGCCTCGCGGATGCCGAAGTCGGTGGCCACGCGTTGGAGTTCGCAGGCACCGGAACGGGGACACTTGAGGCAATCTTGCGGGTGTGTGCTGAGAATGAGTTGCACCACGGTCTTGCGAATCTGCACGATGTCGGGGTCGTGCGTGGTGATCTTCATACCCTCGGCAACCTCTGTGCAGCAGGCGCGGAGTAGTTTGGGTGAGTTGCCGTTGCGGACAACACAGATGCCGCAGGCGGCCCAAGCCTTGACGTCGGGGTGGTGGCACAGGGTGGGGATCTTGACGGCCACTTTTTGGGCGGCCTCCAGGATGGTGGTGCCCGCAGGGACTTCCACGGCGATCCCGTTGATCTCAAGGTGAATCAGCTTTTCCATGGTTCTCTCCTCAGGCGATCTCGATGGCGTGCAGTTTGCAAGTGTTGTAGCATTGGCCGCACTTCACGCACTTGGCGGGGTCGATGACGTGTTTTTCGCGCACCTTGCCCGAGATGGCGCCCACGGGGCAAACGCGGGCACACATGGTGCAGCCCACGCAACGGTCGGGGTTGATACGGTATTGCACCAACTTTTTGCACTTGCCGGCAGGGCAACGCTTCTCCTCGATGTGCGCCTTCACCTCGTCCATGAAGTAGCGGAGCATGGCCTGGACGGGGTTGGAGGCGGTCTGTCCGAGACCGCAGAGCGAGGCGCGAGCCATGGCCTGGCAGATGTCTTGCATTTTCTGGATGTCGGCAGGCTCGCCGCGACCTTCGGAGATGCGCGTGAGGGCGTTGAGCAGCGCGCGCCCGCCAATGCGGCAGGGCATGCACTTGCCGCAACTCTCGTCCACCGTGAACTCGAGGTAGAACTTCGCCACGTCCACGATGCAATCCGTGTCGTCCATCACGATGAGGCCGCCGGAGCCGACGATGGAGCCGATTTTGGCGAGCGACTCGTAGTCGATGGGCATGTCGAGGAACTCGGGCGGAATCATGCCGCCCGAAGGCCCGCCGGTCTGCGCGGCCTTGAACTTGCGGCCGTTGGGGATACCGCCGCCGATGTCGAAGATGATTTCGCGCAGGGTGATGCCCATTGGCACCTCGATGAGGCCGGAGTTGCGAACCTTGCCGGTAAGCGCGAAGACCTTGGTGCCTTTGCTTGTGGCCGTGCCGATGGAGCTGAACCACTTGGCGCCCTTGGTGATGATGATGGCCACGTTGGCCAGCGTCTCCACGTTGTTGATGACGGTCGGCTTGCCCCAGAGCCCCTTGACGGCCGGGAAAGGCGGGCGGGGCGTCGGTTGGCCGCGTTTGCCTTCGATGGAGGCCAATAGCGCTGTCTCTTCGCCGCAGACAAAGGCGCCTGCGCCGAAGCGCAATTCAATATCGAAGGTAAAGTCGCTACCCAGGATGTTGTCGCACCCCAACAACCCCCATTCGTGCGCTTGGTCGATGGCGATTTGCAGACGCTTGATGGCCAACGGATATTCCGCGCGGATGTAGATGTAACCCTTGGTGGCCCCCGTTGCACGGCCGGCAATCATCATCGCCTCCAGAATGGCGTGCGGGTCGCCCTCCAGCGTCGAGCGATCCATGTATGCGCCCGGGTCGCCCTCGTCGGCGTTGCAGACGATGTATTTCTGGTCGGCCTCCACGGCGGCGGAGAACTGCCACTTCTTGCCGGTGGGGAAGCCCGCGCCGCCGCGCCCGCGCAGGCCGGAGGCCAGAATCTCGTCGATGATGCCCTGCGGCGTCATCTCGAACAACGCCTTCTCCAACCCGGCGTAACCGTCGTGCGCGATGTAATCCTCAATCTTCTCGGGATCGATCAGGCCGCAGTGGCGGAGCACGATGCGTTGTTGCTTGGCGTAGAAATCGATGTCATGGCCGGCGTGCCCGGCCTCGGCCTGAGCCTTGTCGTAGAGCAGTCGGGTGACGACCTGTCCGCCGACGATGTGCTCGTTGATGATTGCCGCCGCGTCTTCCGGCTTCACGTCCACATAAAACGTATCGTCCGGCAACACCTTTACAATCGGCCCGCGCTCGCAGAAACCCATGCACCCCGTGCGCACGATACGCACGTTCGCGCCCGCGTACTCCGCCGCCTTCATCAATGCCGCGTACAACGCCAAGCCGCCATTGGAATCGCAGGCCGTGCCGCCGCAGACCATCACATACTGCCGCCCGCCCTTTTCGGCCTGCTCGTTTTCGGCCGTCAGGCGCACGCGCAACGCATCCAACCCCTCGCGGGAAAGTTTCTCTGCCATGTGCAACCTCACTCACTCAATGCTTCGCACGGAACTTGTCCAAAATCCCCGGCAATGCCGCCTTCGTCACCTTGCCGAAAACCTCGCCGTTGATAACGATGACCGGCGCCAAGCCGCAACACCCCAGGCAACGCACTGCCTCGGTCGAGAACTCGCCATCGGGCGTTACCGTGTTCACGCCCACGCCCAGCTCCTGCTCCAGCGCCTTCATGATGTCGTCGCCGCCCTTTAGGTAGCACGCCGTCCCTAGACACACTTGGATGAGATTGCGCCCAGGCTGCTTCAACTTGAAAAAGTTGTAGAAGGTGATGACGCCATAAATCTTCGCCAGCGGCACCTCCAACAGATTCGACAGTTCCAAGACCACCTCGCGCGGCATATAGCCATACGTTTGCTGCACGCGGTGTAACACCATAATCAAGTTGCCCGGTTTCGGCTTCCATTCCGCGATGAAAGCGCGCAACTCCGGGGTCAATGTCTTCAATTCCTGAGCCATGCGGTTCTCTCCTTAGCCTGTTGCCGGGCGAACCATCGCCCACCTACAGCCTCCTCAAGTATCGCAAACCCTAATCCACCCGTCAAGCACAAAACCTCGACTGCCAATAATTAGCGCTAACAAACAATTTCTCATCCGTTTATGTTTAGGGTTTCGAGAAGCCTTTTCGGAAGCACCTGGCTGCAGAATGTCAACTGCGCCTGGCACGTGGGAGGGCGTGTAAAACACACAACGCCACATCGACAAAATCTACGGCACCCTGGCACCACAGAAAATGCCGTCCACAGCCATATCTGCTAGGGAATGGTACACATGTCGCATGTCGTCGGTTCCTCTCTTTTTGGGATTGGCGCATCGTGTGCCAGAAGAGGCCGACGACGTTTTTGCCTTTTGGCCGCGCCGCCCCCTAGGGGGCGGAATACGTTTCTTCTCTCTCTTCATGATAGGTCCTCATAAGGTGCGCAAACACATCATGCACTTTCCAAACATCACGATCGGCGTCGATTTTGTTTGACCACACGGCTGGGTTTTGTTATCCTATGCGCGTTTTCGGCCTCTAGCTCAGTTGGTAGAGCACGGCACTTTTAATGCTGGGGTCGCGGGTTCGACCCCCGCGAGGCCGACCATCTTAAAAGCCCCGTAAGCAGCGATGCTTGCGGGGCTTTTTCGTTTCGGTGTGTTTGCGTTGGTTGGCGGTTTCGGTGTGGCGGGGTGGGGCGCACACCTCTTTCTAAGGGCAGCGTTTCGCAGACGTTTGTTTTTACGCATCGTGCCCCGCACAAAAAACGCGCCGTACCCTCGGATGGGCGCGGCGCGTTTTTGTGCGATAAACGGTGGGGCTTAGTTGGTCTTGCCGGAGGCGACGATTGCGGCGAAGGAGTCGGCCTTGAGGGCTGCACCGCCGATGAGGCCGCCATCGATATCGGGCTTGGCCATGAGGTCTGCGGCGTTTTCGGGCTTCATGGAGCCGCCGTATTGGATGCGGACTTTGTCGGCCTTGGCGGGGTTCATCTTGGCGAGGGTGGCGCGGATGAGGGCGTGAACTTCTTGGGCTTGGGTGGAGGTGGCGGTCTTGCCGGTGCCGATGGCCCAGACTGGCTCGTAGGCGATGACGATGCGGTCGAAGTCTTCTTGGCAACCGGCGAGGTCTTCGGAGACCTGGCGCACGATGACCTCTTCCATCTTGCCTTCTTCGCGCTCCTGGAGGGTCTCGCCCACGCAAACGATGGGGATGAGGCCGGCGGCGAGTGCAGCTTTGAGCTTGAGGTTGACGGTCTCGTCGGTCTCGGCGAAGTATTGGCGGCGTTCGGAGTGGCCGAGGATGACGTATTGGACGCCAAGATCCTTGAGCATGGCGGCGGAGATTTCGCCGGTGTAGGCGCCGGCTTCCTTCCAGTGCATGTTCTGGGCGCCGAGGCCGATTTTAGATCCGGCGAGGGCGTGGGCGACTGCGGGGATGTCGGTGAAGGGGACGCAGACGACGACCTCGACGCCGCAATCGCCATCGTTGGTGGCCTTGCGGATGCCATCGATGAGGCCGGCGGACTCGCTAGGGGTCTTGTTCATTTTCCAGTTGCCTGCGACAATCTTGGTGCGCATGGATAGGGTCCTTTCGGTTGTTCAAGGGTTTACGGGGCGCTTGCCGATGCAGTCTTGCGAACAGTGCTCGCAGTTACCGTCGCAAGGGTCGTCTTCGTCTCCCGTTGGCAAATCATTAAAGCACTTTTCGTCGATTTCCTCAAGTCTGAGGGCTTGGGCGATGGAAAAGTCGGCGAAGTCGGTACCCTCGGGGAAGTCGATCATGTAGTAGCCGTCGGGGCGGATTTCCGCGAACTCGACCCATTCGAGGCCGTCAAAATCCTCGGTGTGCGGGGTGAGGCCAAGGCGGGCATAGAGGTTGGGGCCGACGTCGTCGTCGCAGTTGAGCATGTCCACCAAGTCCGCGCCGGGGCAGGCAATCTGCCATTGGCTGACGTAGCGGAGGTCGAGGAGGGTGTCCTCGTCGTCTTCGTCGGGGAGGAGGTCTTCGGGCTCGGTCATGGGAGGAACTGCTGGTAGATGATGCGGTCGGGAAGCTCGCCGTAGGCATCGCGCCAGAGTAGGATGACGGCGCGGGCGGTGGAGAGTGGCTTGTGCTGGGAGAGCACGCGGCCGGAGTTGTAGGCGATGGCATCGGCGCGCAGGACGTAGAGGAAGAGTTGCTGGCGGTCACCGAAGGTTTCGTTGCCAATGGCCACCAGGGTGGTCATGTCATTCTGCCCCATGATGTCGCTGGAGTGGTCTTGGTTGTATTTCTGGAGACGCTGGGCGAAGGAGGCGGTGCCGGAGGCGCTTTGGATGATGGCTTCCTTGCGACGCTTGGGGCGTTCGGGCTTGGCCTCGGTGCCGGGGAAGATTTCGTAGGTTTGCTCCCACGTGCTGGTGTTGGCGTCGGGGGTGTCCGTGGGGATGGGGAAGAGATAGTCGCGCACAAAGGTGTCGTACTTTGCTTCGGTATCGAGTTTCGCGTTTTTGATGGCGTCGTTCTCGAGGGACTTGAGGTCTTCGGAGACGAGGGCGGCGGGGACGCGCTTGGCGGCGGTGGCTTCTTTGAGGCGGTCGAGGGTGACCTTGGCGGCCTGCTTGATGGAGCCGGGGACGCCCATCATGGCGAACTGGCGCAGGCGCATGCTGGTGTAGTAGTCGTCCATGCCGGAGAAGACATTGACGATGCCGCGGTGTTCCTCGGGAAAGTTGCTGCCGCCAAACCCCTCGAGCATTTCGGTGAGGGCGACGGCGCGGTCGTAACCGCCATAGGTCGAGGTGCCGGAGAAGGCGCCATCGTTGAAGTCGGTGATGGGGATGGTACGGAAGAAGGATGCCTTGGCCACTGTGTTGTAGTAGTTCTCCAAGGAGTTGGTAAGATAGGCGCGTTCGTTCGGCGTCCAGACATCGTCGGGGAAGGGGACCGGGAGGAAGCCAATCTCGCCGGGGAGGAGGAGTTGGCCGGCATCGTTGTAGCCGTAGCGGATGTCTTGCACTTCCAGACCCCACGAGAAGGGCACGAGAGAGGAGTTGGAGGAGGCGTAATCCTCCTGCACCTGCGAGGGTTCCTCGTTGCCGCCGGTGATTTGACCACCTTCAATGAAGAGCCAGTGGGGCGAGGAGAGGTTGGCTTTGTGGTTGGAGGTGCCGTAACCGCCCGCACCGCCCGTCAGGCCAAGCATGGGCGAGAGCCAGTTGTAGCGCGGATCCACGGTGTACCAAGCGCCGCTCTCGGGGGAGGAGGCCAAGCAGGAGGCTTGCGCGGAGGACATGACGTCCAGCGTGCCACCATCGAGCTGGAGTTGCTCGGTGGGGCGGCACGCAACGGTTACGTCGTGGCCGGAGGCGATCTTGGACTTAACGGAATAGACCGTCTTGGTTGTTTCACCCTCCGTCACTTCTTTTTCCTCGACCTCCCATTCCAACGCGAACGTGACGGAGATGGGGCGGGTCACGCGGAAGAACTGTGCGTCGTTGGCACCCATCTGGTTTTGGTCGAAGCGATTGGCGATGTCTGTGGGGTAGGCGGACTTGTCGCGCTTGGAGGTGCGGCCGCGGTCGGCCGGGCAAAGATCCACGACGGTGCTGCCATCCTTGACGGTCACGCGGAAGACGAAGTCGACGAGGAAATTGAAGGTGACCTCCGTGATCTGCGTTGCCGCGCCGCCTTGTTGGGCCGGCACCGCGATGGGAATGTTCTGAACGTCGATGTCGAAGTTCATGTTCTGGCCGGCGAGACGAATGTTGTTGGCGCTCTCAAAAACCAAGTCCTCGCTACCGCCAGCGACGGACAACGAACCGCCTGAGAGGCTGATGTCGGCATTCTTGTTTTGGTTGGAGGCGAAACATTCCGACATCACCGAGCCACCCTTGAAGGCGGAGGCGAAGACGGCGACGAAGCCCTCGGGCTCGAAGGTGAAGTTGCCTTCGCTCTCGGCTCGGCCTGGGAAATAGGCGCGCAAGCCGATGTTGAGCTCGGGGTCGGGAAGGTTGAGGGCAAGTTTTTTGGTGGTTTTGAGCGTGGTGGGGATGGCGCTATAGGTCTCAAACTCGTTGGTTTCAGGCTCGATACCGGCGAACTTTTCCTCGATTTGCGATTTGAGGTCGCTGATAAAGGTATCGTTGGGGTTCCAGCCGGTCATGTCGTAGGCGATTTCGCTGACCATGGGCACGCACTCGACGGTGGGGAGTGCGTTGTTGTAGAGATCTTGCGTGAAGGCGGTTTCGTAGAGGTCTGGCTTGTTGTTGGTATCGATGTAGTCGAGCAAGAGACGGGCGAGGGAGGTGCCTTCGGTGCCGCTGGAGTTGAGTGTCGTTTGGGTCAGTCGCTCAAATTCGCAACTGGGGGTGAGATAAGCCTCGTCGATCTCATCGCAGGAGATGACGACTTGAGTGCCGGAGCCCGTGCCGGTGGTGGAGCGGCGCGTGCCCGACTCGTTGCGGCGGCGTGTGTTGGGCCAGAAGCTGTAGACCGTGAAGGGCGAGAAGGCGCCCAGACCTTCCTCGGAGAGCGCATTTTCCCAAGAGAAGGGATAAATGCCGTTGACGTCGCGGTTCAGAAGGCTGTCGGTCTTGACGCGGGCGGCATAGACGGAGAGATCCGCGCCGGAGGCGAAGAGGGGCAACTCGGTGGCCTGCGCGTCGGCGGTGGCGGGGAGCAGGTCGTAGAAATCCCGGGGGTCGCCGCTCGACTGCGTGGTGCCGGCGAGTTGGCCGAAAGCGAGTTCGCTTCCGGTGAGGCCGATGCCGCGACGCTGGGAGACAGAGCCGATGGCGTTGATGTCGAGCGCGTCGGAGAGGTTGATGACGGCCCACGCCATGCGCCCGACGGTGGTTTCGTTCACCTCCGTGTCAACCTGGCTGTTCTGGACGTGTGATTTGGGGATTTGCGTTTTGATTGGTTTCCAGTTGGCGGCACGGTCAATGGTGTAGCTGGGGGAGCCGGAGACATCCTTGCCATTGCCGTTGGGGCACTCGTCGACCTCGAGGGTCTCGTAGACGGCGTAGGCAATGTAGGGGGGGATATGGCGCATCACCGCGTCATCGAGCAAAAAGGCGATGGAGGAATCGTTCTGCTCGGTGCGGGAGGCAATCAGGCGGCCGTAGGAGTCCTCACTCGAGGAGTATTTGAAGGGTGCGAGCGCCTCGACGGTGTAGGTGTCCTCGTCGCTGACGTTGAAACCGGCGTTGGCGCGTTGTTCGTTGAGGGCAAAGTTGGCGGTGGCGTAGGCATCGGCGAAGGCCGTTCCGATAAGTTCGCGCGCCTGAAGGCTGCGACGGTAGGCGGACGCGGCCGCACGTTCGGTGCGCATGGAGATGGCGAAGGCCACGGCGCTGATCATGAGGAAGCTGAGTAGGCCGAGCACAATCAGCAACGCGGAGCCGCGGTTGGAGGCAGGTGTGCGCATAAGGTGTCCCTCCACGGAATTAATTGGCTTTCACGGGATCGAGCGTACGGTGGCGCCCTTGGATGGGCAGGATGATGACGTAGTCCTCGTCTTGATCCACTTGAGGCTTGAAGCGCCGGACTCGGACGCGATAGGGGCGTCCCCACGGATCGATGATCGTGCCGTTGGGCATGGCGCTTTGCGAGGCGGCAAAGTAGGCGTGTCCGGCATCGTTGTTGTCAGAGGTCAGACGGCCGGAGAGCGCGGAGGAGATTGGATTCTCACCTTCGCCCAGCCCCAACGCGGACAGAGGGTCGTCGCCATCGATATCCGAAGAGCTCTCGGTGTCCATCTCGGTGAGCAGGAAGAGGCGGATGGCGTTGCCGAGTTCGCGGCTTTCGGCCGTGGCCTTGGTGATGCGGGCGGTCTCGTGCGCGGAGGCGGTGGAGGCCGCGAATGTGGCGATGAGGATGCCGAGGATGGCGATGACCACCAAAAGCTCCACAAGCGTGAAGCCGGCGCGTAGTGCGTGAAAGTGTCGCATGGCGGGGTGCCTTTCCAAAGTGCTCAATTCTCGCCCTCCACCCAAGGGCGGATGTCGTCGTCCGTGCCCCAACGGCCATCCGGTCCGCAGGAGCCCACGTAAATCTCGTAATCCAGCACCGCCGGCGGCTTGGTGGGCGAGACGATGACGCGCAATCCCGCGGCGTCGTAGAGCGAGGTGAAACGCGTGGCGTCGTCCGGGTCGATTGCCTCGAAGCGGATACCGCCGCCCGAGCCGAGGTCGAACTCCGAGTCGCTGGCGCCAGCTTCTTCGCTGGAACCGGGGTCGCCGTCGCCCGAGGTGCCAAAAGCGGTGACGGTGCGCCTGACGGGGTTGCCGCCGGTGTAGGTGACATGCATAAGCTCGCGCGTGGCTTTGTCGTCATCGTCCAGCATGTCGGGCGCACGGAGAATCCAGAAGTCGAGCGAACTGCCACCTAGCGCACCTGAGCCGGGGTCCACGTAGCCCATGTCCATCGCCTCGTCCCGGATGGATTGGTCGCTTTGCGCGGGGCCGATGACGAAGTTTGCCGGGTCGACAATCATGGCGAGGTCACGGCTGATGGCGCCGACTACAGCGCGGACTGAGGATTGCTCGTTGGCGCGTTTCAGGCCCAGCGACCACGCCAAGCCGGTCTGTTGGAAGATGTAGGCCACGATGAGAACGATGATGGTGAGGATGGCCATCGCCACCAACACCTCGATCAGCGAGAAGCCGCGCCGCGCGGCGAAACGGAATGGGTTGTGTCGCATGGTGGCTCCTCAGTTGCTGACGTTGGTGGGATCAATCGTCACGCGCATGCCATAGGACGAGGCTGTGAGCAGGGCGCGTTTGTTCTGCTTGGCGTTCTCGCCCGTCACCAGGATGCCCACCTCGATCATGCGTTGGTTACCCATGTATTGGCTGCCGTTTTCCCCATTCCAAGCCGAATCCCAGTCGGCCCAAGCGCGGTAGAATACGCCGGACTCGTCCTCGGTGGCGTCCAAGTCGCCGCCGTTGCCATCCGTGTCCGGCTGTTCGCCGGCGTCGTCGCTCCACTCGAAGCCGGGGGAGGTGTCCATGATGTCTTTCACGATAGCCTTCAGGTCGTCCAAGTCCTCGGCCTCGGCCGCGGCGATTTTGACGGCCCCCAAAAAACGATCGGCGAAGGCCGCCACGCGCATTTCCTGGCGCGAGGCCAAGCTGTCGCGCAGGCCGATCGGGAAGAGGCCGAGCAGTGCCAACGCGCCACCCGCGAGGACGAAGATGGCCATGTTCACCTCGATCAACGAGAACCCGGCGCGGAGCAAACGAAAGGTTTTTTTCATGGCGTGGCCCCTCATTTCTGGGTGGTGGACTCGACGTCACCGTCCGCGCTGACGTTGATGGTGAAGGCGGGTGCGTTGGCGGCGAGCGCCAGACTGGCCCGCACCGATCCGCTCTGCTCGACACGCCCATCGGGCGTAAAAACAAAAGCCGTTCGATCTTTGTCGAAGGAGTAAAGGCGTGGCAGGGAATAGGTGGAGGTGACACGCAGCCCCAGCGGGAAGGGCTTGGTCTCGCCACAGCTCTCGCGCAACTCGGCCACGAAGAAACCGAGGTTCTGGTGGCCGTAGTAGTCCTTTACGTCAGAGGCGACCAGGCGCAACTTCTCGCCGTCGTAGTAGTCGTAATCCAAGTTGTTGATACGGTTGCCACTGTTGTCGCTGGCGTTGTCGTCGATGGTTTTGGTGTCGTCGTTCGGCACGTTTTTCACACGCATGAACGTGTTGTCGTCGGGGTCGTCGATGTTGATGAGGCGCTCATTGACGTGCAACGAGGAGAGCAGGTCGCGCTGGATGCCGAAGGGCGCGGCCAGCTTGTCGCCTTGCGGCCAGACGCGGCCGACGTATTGGAAGGTGGCGTAGCGCCCCTGCTTGCCTTTTTGCGTTTTGCTGCCCACCTCCACCTCGGTGTCCACGTTCCAGCAGAGCACCACGTGGGTCTTGCCCAGGATGCAAGCCTGCTGCCGGGCCGAGAGGAGCACGTCGCGCAACTGGTCGCGGCTCTTGTTCAACGCCTCGCCGCGCGTGGCGCCGAAAAACGAAGTGGCCGACAGCGTCAGCAGCAACGTCGCGATGCCAATCACCACCAAGAGCTCCACCAAGGTGAAGCCCCGGTGCCCGCGCCGAAATCCTATTGGTGTCATCGCCGACTCCTTGGTTCAAGTTCGCGATCAATGCAGGCGGACGACCTTCCCGAAGTCCATATCCGTCGGGACGCTCACCGAATAATGGTCCAAATCAAAGTCGAACGAGATTTGGATGGGCGCGAAGGCCTGGGCCTGGCTGAGGTTGCGGTATTGCGCGACGTTGGTTTTGCGCATGGTGATGGGGAAGCCAATCATGTCGTTGGCGGAGACGCCACCGCTGGCGAGCGCGTCGTCCAAGAGTTGCATGCTGTTGCCGCGGACAACGTAGAGCGCCGAGGAGTCGGTGATGTAGGCACGCATGGTCTCGTCGCGGCGGCCGTTGGCGTCGCGCCCGTAGAGCAGCATGATGACCTCCGCGTTGCCCTTGTCCGCGCGGTTGGAGCTGTTCACGGTGCCATAGGTCACCGTGCTGTTGTTGTAGGAGGTGGCGTCCGGGATGGGCCACTCGCCGTTCTCGTTCTTGTAGGCCATGATGGCGCTGTGGATGGTCTTGGCGAAGGCCGTGCGCTTGGTGTTCTCCGAGCCACGCAACACCTGCACCACCGCGATGCTCCCGAGCGCCACCAACGAGGCCAGGATGACAATCACCACCATCAGCTCCACCAACGTGAAGCCCTTGCGGGAAGAAAACGCTTTGCGGAAAAGGTTCATCGTCGTTCCTCACTCACCAACTTTGCGCGTAGGTCTCGCCCGCATTGCGGGCATCGCGGCTTTCGGGCCAACACCATACCGCCGCGTCCGCGCGGATCCGCCCGCCGCCCACTTCGGAGGGCAACTCGATCACACCGTCCTCGTCGTCGTCCAACACGAATTGATAGAGGTGATCCTCAACTTCCGAACCGCGGCGGCCGTTGTCGAAGAGGCGCTGACCGATGGGGTCGAGCAGGCCGTAGCGCAACTCGGCGACGTTGTCGCGGTTTCGTCGCAAGCCATCGGCCGCACTGTTTGAGTCGGAGCTGTCGATGTAGAGCACGTCCAGCACGCCCGCCTTGCCGAGGATGGTGCACATCTCGGTGTCCATCTCCTGCACGCCCGAGCGCCCAACTTCCTCCGGCCAGAAGCCCAAGTCACGGTGATACGTCGTCCAGGCCGCGGCGATTTGGTCGCAGACGTCCGCGGCATTCTTTCGCCGGGACTGCTCGATGAAGTGCGCATAGGCCCCGGCGCAAGCGGCGATCAACACGCCCAGGATGACGATGACTACCAAGAGCTCAACCAGCGTGAAACCCTTGCGTGCGGCGTTCCGTAAGGTCGTTCCCATCGTTGTTCCCTCCAAATCCTTCCCGGCGCTCATTCGTCGTCATCGTCGGCCGCGACGCCACCGCTCGTGATGTCGTCGGCCGTGCCGAAGGTGCCATCGGGCCCGGCGGAGACGATTTCGCCGGCGCCGCCCACCATGTGGTAGCGCAACCCATTGCCCCAAGCATCGGCGGACTCCGCGCTGAAGGAGCAGGTGGTCGTCTGGCAATAGACGCAGGTGCCGTATGCGCCCTCGCCACTGTTGCCCGAGACCATGCCATCCTGTTGCAGGCGTCTCCAAGAGCGATAGAGTGCTTGAAGGTTCTGGTCGGCGGCCTCGCTCTCCAACATCTTGGTGATGTCGTTGTTCAGGTTGTTCTCGCCGAACATCTTGCGCCAAGAGTCGTTTTCCTGGCTGGCAGGGTTCTTGAAGGCGTTCTCGAAGCGGTTCTGCATGTCACTGCCCTCGGTGGCGTTGTACATCACCGTCGCGATCGGCACGAACGAGGCACACAGTCCGAAGGTAACGCCGTCGTCGCTAGGTTTGTTGCCGCAGTTTTTGCAAGATCCTCCGTCCCTGACCTTGAAGGAGAAGCCGAGTGGGTAGTAACCTTCCGGGCTGTCATTTTCCACCACGCGCGGATAGTGGCCATAGAGGTTGCGATATTCCTCGACGAGCGAGGCGATGGCGTGCACCTGCGCGGTGGTCTTCGCGATGGCCGCCTTGTCGCTGGCCATGCGCACCAACATGAAGACGCCCGCCGAGAGAATGCCGATAATCACGATGACCGCCAGCAACTCCACCAAGGTGAAGCCGCGACGTGTACGCGAAACCGATGTATGTGCCATCACGACCTCCTTGCTTTAGGCCCCGGTTTGCTGGCCGATGGTGCCGATAATCGAGATCAGCGGCATGAACATGGCGATGACGATGCCGCCCACGACCACTGCCAAGAAGATAATCATGATCGGCTCGATAATCGAGGTCATGGCCGCCACAGCATTGTCCACCTCGTCGTCGTAGGTGTTGGCGATGCGGATGAGCATCTCGGGCAGGGCACCTGTCTCCTCGCCCACCTCCACCATCGAGACCACCATCGGGGGAAACTCGCCGCACGCGCCCAACGGCGCAGTCATGCCTTCACCCTCTTTCACGCTGTCGTGCACCGATTGCAAGGCTTTGGCGATGACGTAGTTGCCTGTGGTGTCCTTGACGATCGAAAGCGCTTGAAGCACCGGCACGCCCGAGCTCAGCAACGTGCCGAGCGTGCGCGTCAGGCGCGCCACGATGGTTTTGCGCGTCAGGTCGCCAAAGACCGGCGCACGCAACGCAAGGCGGTCATTCATCTGTGCACCGAGCGGTGTTTTGCCGAAAATCTTCAGTACCACCACCACGCCAACGATGGCCACGCCCAAGAAGAGCCAATATTGCTGCACCCACTCCGAGAGGCCAATCACAAACGAGGTCAGCGCCGGCATGCCCTCGCCGCCCATCAAGTCATCGAAGATTTGCTGGAACTTCGGGATTACCGCCAACATCAGGAAGACCACGATGCCCACGGCCGCCACCAAGACCACGATGGGATAGGTCATCGCACCTTTCACCTTGTTCTTGATTTTCTCCGCCTTTTCCATGAACTCCGCCAAACGGTTCAGCACCGTTTCCAACACGCCACCGGCCTCGCCGGCCTTCACCATGTTCACGTAGAGATGATTGAAAATCTTTGGGTAGTTCGCGAGCGATTCCGAGAAGGTGTTACCAGTCTCCACCGTCTCGATCATGCCTGCCAACGCCTCCTTTAGCGCTTCATTCTGGCACTGGCGGTGCAACACGCGCAAACCACGCAACAACGGCAGACCCGCATCCACCAACGTCGCCAACTGACGCGTGAAGACCATCAAATCCTTCGTCTTCACACCACCGCGGAGGAACTTGGGCAACTTGATGTTGATGTTGAGGTCGCCTCCGCGCTTCTTCGGCTTGGCCGTGGCAGGTGCTACCGTCGGTGCGCCCCCGTCCTCAGCGACCACGCCAATGGCCTTCGGCGTCAGGCGCATTGCGCGGATCTTCTCGATCGCGGCGCTTTGGGAGTCCGCCTCCACCGTGCTGAGCACTTCCTTGCCCTGCGAATCCACAGCCTTGAATCTGAACTTGGCCATCGTCAAACCTCGTTGCGTTGCGATTGCGTGGGCACGCGCCCACTCCACATTACAAGTCCATATCATACAAGGAATGTTCCGCTTGCGCAAGTGTTTTTTGTGCGTTGAAGCGTCCACACTGTAATTGCGCAGGTGGAAGGAAGAAGAGAAAGCGGAAAGAAGGTGGACTGGCAGAGGTCGAGGCAAAGCAGAAGAGGGGGGCGCCCCCTAGGGGGCGGCGCGGCCAAAAGGCAAAAACGTCGTCGGCCTCTTCTGGTACACGATGCGCCAATCGCAAAAAGAGAGGAACCGACGACATGCGACAGTGTACCACTTCCCCACAGAAACGGCGGCGGACGCAGGAATCGCTCATCCGCGAAGGCGGCAAGTCCGACGCGGCGCTGTGCATCAAGCACTGGAAGCGTTGCAGGCGAACGACCCCCGATCGCTCCATCCGGGAGTTCGCGAAACGCACCGGGGAGGAGGAGTCGACCTTGAGAAACATCCTCAACAAAGGAACAACCGCCGGTCGGCTCACGTACTGGCTCCCCGACCAAAAGAAGCGGGGCTATTTCGACCTAAGCCCGGCCTTCGCCGCGGAGGAACCCGAGGCGGAGTTTGTTGAGGAGCCGCCAATGACGGAGGCGGATGGATCCGCTCCGCGTCCCGAGGCGGAAGCGGCGGAGACGGACACGGTGCAGGTGGACGAGACGGCGGACGAGGGCGAGGCGCTGACGGGCGAGGGTGCGCTGGGCGAGGAGCCCGAGGCCGTGCAACCCGAACAACAACCCGAGGCCGTGCAGCCGCAGGCCGAGACGCCTCCCCCGCCGCCGCAGGGCGGGCGCAAGCCGCGCAAGGGGCAGGTGCAGCAGGGCGAGGACTTGATGCCGGAGCAGGCGGAGGCCGGGAAGAAGCCCGCCGGGGCGATGTCGGTGGCGGAGGCCATTCTGGACAAGCATCCTGTGGTGGAGCAGATTCCTGTGGAAGGGATCGAGGTAAACAAGGCGATTCGCCAATTCAAGCGCGGGGCGGACTTGAAGACGGGCGTGGTGCCGGAGAGCAGGATTGAGGGCCAGTGGAGCGGTTCGCTGGGGCGGGCAATCCGCGTGATCGAGTTCAAGGATGGCCGGCGCGAGGTGATCACGGGGCGGCACCGCTTGGATTTGGCACGGCGCAACGGCATGGCGACCATCCCGGCGATCGTCTACCGCGAGGCGGACGGGATGACGGTCGAGAAGGCGCACGCGCTGGACGCCATCGAGAATGTGATGGACGGCAAGGGGGCGACGCGGGATTACATTCGGTTCTTTACGGAGACGAGCGACCTGACGGACGCGGAATTGCGCGACCTGGGTGTCACGACGAGCAACAACGAGCGGGTGCGTAACGTGTTTGACATCGCGCGGAAGGGGATTGACGAGCTGCGGGTGGAGGCGTTGAACGCCGAGCGGATCCCGCTTTCGGTGCTGGGGGCGATCGCGCGGTCGGACAAGCGCGTGCAGTTGGCGTTGTTGGACGACGTGCGCAAGCACGACACGCGTGACCCCACGCAGGTGATGATGATGGGCAAGTTGCTTGCCCAAGGGATCCAAAACGGCGAGACGGAGCAGCTGGAACTCTTTGGCGAGGACGACGAGGCCATGCGCGACATGCGTGCGTTGGCGATCGGCGTGGCGCGGGTGACGATCCAAATGCGCAAGGATCTCTCCATCGTGCGCGGCGTCATCAACAAAGAGAAGGACGTGGTGCTGCGCGACGAGACGGCCAAGCGTTTGGGTATCACGGACAAGAACGACATGGCGGAGTTGCACCAGGCGAAGGAGCGTCTGGAGCAGGAGATCCGTGAGTACGAGAGCCCGACGATCTCGGGCGAGCGGCGCGAGAAGGCGTTGGCGGCGGGGCGCGAGGCGATTAAGCGGGAGGAGGCGCATGGCGTTCAGGGGACGCTGGATTTCAGCGGCGGGCAGAGCAAGCCCGCGCCGAGGCCGGAGCCGAAACCCGAAAAGAAACCGGAATCGCCGAAGCCGACGCCGCAGGCCAAGCCCACGGAGACGGACGCGAACGGATTCACGCGGTGGAAGGGTTTCTGGGTGAAGCCCGGGACGTGGAAGGGCGAGGAGGGCGTGTTGCTTTACGACAAGCCGGACGGCAGCCCCACCGCGTTCATCAACAAGAAGCCCTACAAGACGAAACGTGGGATTCAACGTCCCGGGTTCGTGACAACACTGAAGGATGACCGTGACTCGGCCAAGCGCGTGCGAGCGTTGTACGATTGGCTGGAGCGGGACAACCCGAACGCCGGGAAGTCCAAGGTGGAGCGAGCGGCTGAAATAACGGCAAGCTGGAAGCGTTATATGGCGAACGAGGACGTTTCCATGTTTGTCCGTCAAGCGGAAGCGGCCGGAGTGAGCGCGTCGCTTTTGGCGGACGTCCCGGTCGATCAGCGTGTTGATGAGCACGACTCGACGCGTGGCAATGATTACTTCAGCGACTCCGAACTGCAGGGTTTTCGGACGGCCATTTATGATACCAAGTCGAATGACGAGTTTCCGTATGGCGCAATCTTTGAGACGCGTTATGCGCAAACCGGCCCAGACTCGTGGAGGCGTATAAGGCGCACGGTGAGCCGGAAAGTCCAGACGAAGAAGAACGCCGACGGGACTTACGACTACAGTGAAGTCACTACCGATGTGCTTTATCACGAGGACGGGCGAACCGTCGCAAGTGTTGCCAGCAAGATGGATGACAAGCCTTATGGCGTGGAGGCGATGTTCGACAGGAGCGGGAAGGTCTTGTCGCGCACGGTGCACCCGACCGAAAAAACCGCGCCTGCTCCGGGGCCGATGCCCACCGCTCCGCAAACGCCTGACGCGTCGCAACCTGTACCCACGCCAACCAAGCCTGCGAAGCCGAAGGTAGAGAAGACGAAGGCGGAGCAGGAGTCTAAGCCGCGTCCGTTTGAGGATAGCGGGATTATCAATCAAGACGCGCTGAAAGATCCGGAAACGCTGAATACGGTCGAGAGGATCTTCGCGAACGCGGACGAGCGCCGGGAGAAGGAGAGTCAAGAACGTAAGGAGACAATCAAGCGCCTTGAGGAAGCCGGACTTAGAGATGTCAGTATTATTGACTCTGGCAAACTCCAATTCGCGACGATTCCAAATGCGGGCTCCGGAGGTCTTTGGAAAAAGAACGTTGCGAACTTGTCTCGCGACGTAAAGGAATTGCTTGTCAAGGAAGGACTTGCCCCGGAAGACGCGATTGTCATCAGCAAAAGCCACAATGCCATTTTTTGGGTGGCGTGGGATGAGAGCGCGGACACGCTGGCAAAGGAGTTGCCGGACAAAGCGGTCTCGTCAGAAGCCGGACGGCATCTCCTTGGCGTTGCTAAAATTACCGAAGAGCCTCAGGCAATCTTTAACAGCATTACTTCTCTTGGGCACACGGTCATCACTCTCACGCAAGCGCAGGATGGGAGCAAGGACTGGTATATCTCTGTAGAACGTCCAGCGTTTCGCACTCCGGCAGAACGTGAAAGGGAGGCGGAAGCTCGTGCGGCGCGGGGACAATCCACGCAGCAGACGCCGGAGCAACCTACGCCTCAAGCGACGCCAACGCCGCAACAGACGCCAGCCATGCCGGCGGCGCCCGAGAAGCCGAGGAAGACGCTGAAGGGTGCAGACAAGGTGGACGACTTCCTAAAGGATGTTGGGCTGTTGCGCGAGGCGCCTTGGAACGACAATCGCCCCGACGAGGCCGCTCGGTCGCGAAAGACCTTACATGAGGCTGCTTCCCGGCAACCGTCCGCCGGTACTACTCCTGGGCGTCATCAGGGCGATGATGGCAGTATTGTAGCAAAACGCATTGAAGACATCCCCGGGAAAATCGCGTTCATCGAGCGCACGCGCCTCTCGCTTCTTGCGCCTGGCATTTCGCAACCGCGTATCCGTCTGAATGGAGGGAACTTCATTGGCACGATGGCGCACAATCTCGGGCTTGAGAAACGATCCCCCGGCAGTTTTTATGGGCGATTCAATCCAACAGAGGCGGCCGAGCGCGAATTGACGTTGCGCTTGAGCGACCACGCCATCAACCCGAAAAATGCGGAAATGGCGGGGAACGCCGACACGGTTAGCCTTGCCGTCTTCAAGACGTATGCCTCCAAGAAGGACTTGGCGCCCTCGTCAGTCCCAATCCGTGAGTTCCGTTACGCACGAAAGGATCTGACGGATGACACCATGCGCGGCATTCTTGGCGATCTCTCGTCGCTGTTTCGTACGGGAGACTATCCGAACAGATCTGGCGGAGACCCGTTCCCGAAGCAGAGTGGGATGCTACGCGAGCCGAAAGAGACCGATGTCAATCAACGGGACAAAATCATTTTTGGGCTTCCGAAACTGTTGGATGCGTTGTTGGCCGCGAACGAGGATATGCGTACGTTCGAGGATTTTTCGGAGCGGCTGTTTGGGCTGCTGGACAGTCGTGGCCAGCGTCAGGCGTGGGAAGCGTTAAAGCCTTATTTGCAGGGTGCGTGGCTGACCGTCGGGAACCTTCGAGGCGAGTTGAACCTCGATGAACCGAACCGTGCAGACGCGAAGGCTGTCTTCGAGCGCGTGGAGCGCGGGGAGGCGGAGTCGCAGGATCCGAAGGCGCAGACGCAGGAACCCGTTCAGCAAGAGCCTGTGGCCGAGCCTACGCAGGCGACGGAGCCCGCACCGTCTCAACCTGCCGAACCGCAAGCCGCTTCCACGCCTGAGCAGGCGTCTATGGGGGCTCCATTCCCATGGCCCGAAAAGAAAAATGGAGAGGTGGTGAAGTTTATTGACGAAGGCACGCGTTACGCATTTATCAAGGCCGGCAATTATTGGCTTCTTCCTGGCACGCGCAAAGTAAAGGTATGGGTGAAGCATGGGCGACGTGGCGGCTATGAACAACAGGAGCGCGATGGTGTCTTTGTTTATAACGGACGCAGCCCAGACTGGGGCGACGATGGAATTGCCCTAGGTTTCTGGGAGCCGCGCGACACGTGGACAAGCAGCAAGGGTAAAGAGCATTTCGGCTATCTGCACAATGGCTTAGGAACCGAAACCTGGGATATTTGGAACGCGCTGGACTCTTGGGGCGAGAAGGATATGCCCGGGCTCGAGGAGGCGCGTGCGTGGATCGCGGGCGCGATGCCTGCCGGAAGTGGTACACTTGAGACGGAAACCCAAGGAAAGGAAGCGGACAATGGCGGGAACGTATCGACAGAGCCTTCTGGATCGACTTCGGGCGACGGCAGACTGGATGGACAGGCAACCGGAGGGGTCGGAGACCCTGACGGAGGCAATGCGGGAAGTGGTGGGGGATCAGCTCCCCGGGGTGATTCTACTGGAGTTTCTCCGCAATTGGACGGCAACGAACCCGCTCCGAATCATGCGAATGAGCCAGGAGGAACTGGCGGAGGCAATGCGGGCGGTGGAGCGGGCGGAAGCGTTCTTCCGACCCCAGCTGGACAAACTCCCGTGCAATCTCCGGGAAGCGGTGGAGGCGTGGGGGGACGTGGGCCTTCCGAGTTACCTTCCGGTGGAAACGGAGAAGGAGGAACGGTACCGGGAGAGTCTGGAGGAGTTCATGATGAAGCGCAGGGTGGGCTGAAGGACGTCCCGGCGCGGAATTACGTCATCCCCGAGAATGGGGATGACGGGATTCCTGAAATCAACACGAAGGCGAAACGCGTCGCGGCTAACCTGGCAGCGTTGCGTTTGTTGAAGGCCATCGGCGAGCGCAACGCGACGCCGGAGGAGCAACGCGTGCTTTCGCTGTACAGCGGGTGGGGCAACTTGGGGCAGGATGTTTTCGACGAGAGCAATCCCGACTACCAGGACGAGCGCAACGAGCTGAAGTCGCTCTTGACGGAAGAGGAGTTCGCGACGGCGCGGCAGTCGACGCAGTACGCGCACTATACGCCAGTGTACGTGATTCGGGCGATTTACGACACGCTCGACTATATGGGCCTGAAGGGCGACAACCTGAACGTCTACGAGGCCGGGATCGGGAGTGGGCGGTTTATCGGGGCGTTGCCCGCCGCGTTGCGCGGGTCGCGCTATGCGGGCGTGGAGATGGACGGCGTTTCCGTTCGGTTGCTGAAGAAGCTGTATCCGCAGGCGGAAATCGCGCTGAAGCGTTACGAGGAGACGCCGTTGCGCCGTGACACGGAGGATTTGGCGGTGGGCAACCCGCCTTACGGGAATATCCGGCCTTACGACGCCGGTTTCCGAGACGCGGAGGGCGCGACGCTGCACAATTTCTTCATCATGAAGCAGATTGAGGCGTTGCGTCCGGGCGGGATTGGCGCCTTTGTGGTGTCCAGCGGATTCATGGACGGCCGGGACGCGCGGTGGCGCGAGTGGATTCACAAGCGGGCGCAATTGGTAGCGGCTGTTCGTTTGCCGAGCGATACGTTCAAGGCTGGCGCAAATACGGATGTGGTGACGGACATCGTGATTTTCCGGAAGCGCTTCCCGAAGGAGCCTGTGCCTTCGCGTTCCAGCGCGGAGGGGCGTTGGCTGGACGTGATGAATATGCCGACGTCGATTCGCTCGACGAACGGCGTCTCGTTACGAGCCCCGTTAAACGCCTACTTTGCCTTTGGCGAGAGCGATTCCCAGGCAGCCGCCTTTTTTGACAGGCGTCGTTTCGTCGGCAACCCGCGCTGGGTCTTTTCCACGCGTCGCAACCGTGACGGTGAGGCCGTGCTGACGGTCGATTCCGACAATGGTCATAACTTGACGCGAGAAGCGATTGCCCAGAAGTTAGCGGGCGAAGGTTACGACCTGCACAATTACTATTCGCTTTCGCAGGATCTTGGGAAGTTGCTTGGGTATTCGCGCAATCAGACTGCGGACACAGGCAAGAACGGAGACAAGTCGGTTGCAGAGATTGGCGGGGGCGGGACGCACCCCTCACTCATGCCGGGTGGCAACTTCATCGGAAAGGACGGCAAGCTGTACTATGCCGTCAAGTCGCCGGACGGGCAAGGTTTGAGAGGGCGGCTTGTCAAGGACTACAACGCACGCGTGGAGCGGGCGGAGTACGAGAAGCACCCGGTCAAGAAGCGTATCGAGATGAAAGACTCCAAAGGTCGGACGCTCCACGATGCGACCGGGAAGATCCGCTACAAAGAAAAGGTCGAGAAGTTTGACCGTTGGCGGCACGTGCCGTTCGCAGGGTCGAAGCTAACACCCGATGAGGTGAAGGTGATGGCGGCCTACGTGCCGTTGCGCGAGGCGCGGTATGACCTGGTACAGGCGGAGCTGTCCGGCACGGCGTCGGACGAGTGGCTGGCCACGTTGCGCAAGCGGCTGAACGAGACTTACGACAACTTCCTGAAGGCTGCGCATGGTTTCTCGGCGAAAGGGAGCACGACGTTCCTTTCGGACAGCAAGGTGTCGCGCTTGCTCTCGGACGACCCGGCGTCGAGCCAGGTGCTGGGCTTGGAATTGCCCAAGTTTGACGACGAGGGCAACGCCGTCGGTATCCAGAAGTCGGCAATTTTCGACCATCGCGTCAATTTCCCGGGCTGGGAGCCGCTGGATCATTACGATACGGCGATTGAGGCGTTGGTGGCGAACCTCAACGTGTCGGGAGTGGTGGATTTGGGATGGATCGCGGAGCACACCGGAAAGACGAAAGAGACGGTGCTTGAGGAACTGGGCGACCGGGTTTTCGTCAATCCGGAGACAGGGCGGCTTGAGCTGAAGGAACTCTATCTCTCGGGCGACGTGAAGACGAAGCTGGCGATTGCACGCAAACGACTGGAAGCGGGCGAGACGACACTCAAGAAGAATGTGGAGGCGTTGGAGGCCGTGCAGCCGAAGGACGTGCCATTGAAGGATATTTACATCCCAATCGGGTCGTCGCTGAATACGCCGCGCATCCTGTCCAACTTCGGCGTGGATATGCTTGGCTTGGGGAGCGGCGCACTTGTCGCGGAGCGCAACGACATCTCCGGGTTGTGGAGTGTCTCGCTGCCGGACGCGGCGGTGCCGGGGCGCACGAGGCTGATGTTGAAGATTGGGAATTACCCGTTGCGCAATGTCATCAAGAACGCGCTGAACAACCGGACGGCCACCGTCAAAGACGAAGAGGGCAAGGTAGATTCCATCGCAACCAAGATGGTGAACGACGCCATCGCCGAGGTGAAGAGCCTATGGCTGAATTGGTGGAAGACCTCGGGCTTCGAGGAAGGTCTGGCAAAGGCTTATAACGACACCTTCAACCGCATCGCGGAGGCGGCGTATGACGGGAGTATGTTGCACTTCAATGGGTTGCCGGTCAATCTCTATAAGCACCAGCGCGACGCCATCTGGCGAGCAATCCTGACGCGCCATGCCTATTTCAACCACGTGGTGGGCGCGGGCAAGACGAACGCGGCGATCGTCTCGATCATGGAAATGAAGCGAATGGGTATTGCCAAGAAGCCGATCGTCGTGGTGCCGAACCATTTGGTTGGGCAATGGCAGACAGACATCCTGACGCTTTACCCAGGCGCGAACGTGTTGGCCACGGGCAACAACGAGTATTCCGCGCAAAACCGCAAGCGGACGATGGCGCGTATCCAGAACGGCGACTTTGACGCGGTGATCGTCCCGCAGAGCCAATACACGGCGCTTGCGCTCAGCGCGGACTCGGTGGAGGCTTACTACGAGCGGATGATCGCGCAGTTGCGCCTGGCCATCGAACAGGCGATCAATAACGGGAAGAAGAAGACCATCGCGGAAATCGAGAATCAAATCGAGAAGCTGAAGGCGCGAATGAAGAAGGAGGTGGAGGAGCTTCGCGAAAAGCAAGACGAGAACGGTATCTTCTTCGACACGCTTGGGATTGACTGTATGGTGGTGGACGAGGCGCACGACTACAAGAACGTGGGCTTCTCTTCAGGCGTCAAGGCCAAGGGGCTCGGCAACGCGAGTGGGTCGGCCCAGGCGCTGGACATGATGATGAAGGTAAGCTATCTGCGTACGACACGGCCCAACGTGCCGCTGATCATGATGAGCGGCACGCCGGTGAGCAATTCGCTGACGGAACTTTACCACGTGATCGCGTTCATCCGCCCTGAGCTGTTGGCGAACGCGGGTATCTTTTCGATGGACGGATTCCTGGAGGCGTTCGGCGTGGTGGAAAACCGCCTGGAGCCTGACGCGGTTGGCACCTACAAGGACGTGACGCGTCTCCGGCAATTGGAGAACGTGGGCGACCTGATGAAGATGGTGCGCTCGTTCATGGACTACATCGGCGCGGATGGGTTGAAAGCGTCGATGGAGGCCGTGGGAGCGGTCTACAAGGTGCCCAAGGCTGAAACCATCATTGTGTCGGCCAAGCGTTCCCCTGCGCAGGACGAACTCTTTGGCGTGGAAGAAATCACGCGCGATGAGAATGGTGACGTCGTGGACGTGTCGTATCCGTCCGGCACCTATAGCTGGCGTGCGCAGAATATGAAGGCTCTTTGGCCGGACGACAATATGCTGGCCGTCACGACGGACTCGGTTGCCGCCGCGATGGACGCACGTCTGCGCAATCGTTCCGCGCCAGACTTCCCGGGGAGCAAGATCAACCTTTGCGTGAGCAACGTGTTGGAGAATTATCGACAATACGCCAACGTCAAGGGTACACAGATGATCTTCTGCGACATGGGCGTCCCCCCGAAAGACCGCGAGGGAGCCAAGGTGAAGCTGGAGGAAGTCAGGCTCAAAATCGAGGCGCTGCAACAGAGAATCGCCCAGGCGGGGGATCCTATTTCCGTTTTGGGCGAAATGGAGGACTTGGACACACTCAAGCGGAAAGAAAAGGAGCTGGACAAAGAGGCGTATGGGTTCGTCGTCTACTGGGACATCCGCGACAAACTTGTCGCACAGGGTATCCCGCCCAACGAAATCGCCTTCATGCAGGACTACAAGACCCCTCAGGAGAAGAACAGGCTCTTCAAGCGAATGAATAAAGGCAAGGTACGTGTGCTCATCGGATCGACCGAGACAATGGGCACGGGCGTGAACGCGAACCGGCGTATGGTGGCGTTGCACCATCTGGATGTGCCGTGGAGGCCCTCCGACCTGGAACAGCGCAACGGGCGTATCATACGCCAAGGCAACGCGCTCATGGACGAAATCCCGGACTTCAAGGTGCGCATCTACGAATACGTGACCGAGAAGACGGCGGACGTCTTCAAGTGGACGCAGGTGAAAAACAAACTGGAAGCCTTCCACAATATCTGGACGGCCAAGCCGACGGACAGACGTGCACAAGAAATCGACGAAGACACGCTAAACGCGGACGACGTGATCGCGATGGGCATGGCCTCGCCTTTCCAGACGCAAAGCGTGGACGTCAAGCGCAAACGCGTCGCGTTGGAAGACGCCAAGAACACCTACTACAGCACACGCTCCGCGGTCGAGAACGCCATCGCGAACGCAGACGCGCAGAGTGCCATCATTCAGCGCAACATCGAGCGAAGCAAGAAAATCCAGGAGTTGGCCGAGCCTCGCGTGAAAGATCCGCAAAACTGGTACGCCGGGATCACCATCCTAAACTACTTGGGCAAGACGACGTATCTCAACGCGAAACTGGAGAACCGCAAAGGCGTCAAGGACGTCAAGACGTTGGCGCAACTGCTTGACAATGGCAACAATTCGCTCTTCTATCGCGGCTTCGAGTGGAAACTGCACACCACGGGCGGATCTTCCGGGAGCGAGCTGTTTGACAACGCCATCCTGCAGATGTACGTTCCCGGCGACGGCACTTATCCCACCCATAACGCCAAGGATCTGCTTGGTAGCACGGGCACGCCATTCTCGCCAAACGACGTACAGGACGACGGTCTTGTCATCCGCATGGACAACGCCATCAAGCGCTACATCGACGCCATTCCCGCACTTGAGGAAAGCCTCAAGCAGAACGACGCCCGCCTTGCCAAAAACAAGCGGGATCTCGAGGCCATGCCGGAAACCTTTGGCCGGGAGGATGAGCTCGACGCGCTAAAGCGCGAGGAAAGCGACCTTGCGCTCATCTACATGAACCGCATTTACAACGTCCCGGACGCCCGCAAGCGCCTTGTCCGCGAATACGGATCCGAAGCCAACCTCCCGGACTACGTGTGGCTCAAGCCGGACTTCATCAAGAAGCCCGACAAGTCAGAAACGCCCACGCAGACGGGCGCGTTGCGCGAGGGGCGCTGGGAGAAGCGGTTGCGCGAGGAGCTGGCGGCGAAGGGGCTGACGGAGGCGGACTTGTCGCCGGAGACGCAGGCGTATCTGCGGGCGAAGCGGGAGCGCGAGGCGGCGTTGCCGCAAGGCGGCCTGCGCGGCGCGGTGGACAAGCTGGGCGACCTGGCGGGACGGCGCGAGGATGAGACGCACTGGAATTACATCAAGCGCAAGTCCGTGGCGGCGGCGGAGCTGGCGGACAAGAAACTGGTGGACGTGCGCGCACCGCTCATCAAGGCGCAACGGCAGATCGTCGGCGAGGGGGTGGAATTGGCCGAGGACGAGGATATCGCGAAGGCGATGTCGCTCTCGTATGGGCGAATCGTGGCGCGGCACGCGGACATCGACCGGGACTTCGTGAAGCCCGCGATGAAGGTGTTGTCGCAGAACGGCCTGGACGTCTCGGATCTGGATCTTTACCTGCAGGCGACCTTCGCGCCGGAGCGCAACAGGATGATCCGAGAGCGTGCGGAGTGGAAGGACGCAGGCGCGGGCATTTCGGACGAGGAGGCGGCGACGCGACTGAAGGGTATGCGCGAGCGGCTGACGGACACGCAGTGGCAGGCGCTGAAGGAGGCAGCGGGGCATATCTACCGGATGAACCGCGCGAACCTGAAGCGTCTGGAGGAGTCTGGCATTTTGTCCGGGGAGCAGGTGGCGGAGTGGCTGAAGCTGTCGCCGCACTACGTGCCGTTGCGTGACGACCTGGAGCGGCTGGGCGTGGAGGAGCCGGGCACGGGAGGCGGCCTGCGCAAGGGCGGCCCGTTCCGCAAGGCTGTGGGGCGCTATTCCGAGGCGATGGATTCCTCGGTGGGGTGGAGCGTCATTCAGGCGAAGCAGGGCGTGATTTGGGTGGAGCAGAACCGGATTGCGCGGGTGACGCTGAACTTCGCGCAGAACCATCGTTCTCCGGACGATTACTTCATGGGCAAGGTGCCGTTGAAGGCGGAGAAGGTCTTCCGCGAGCGCAAGGGTTATCGTCAGGAGGACGCGATGGCGCTCCGCCTGGACAAGCCCGCGCAACGCGACATCGCCGAGCAGTACCTAAAGGCGGGCTACACGGTGGTGCGCAGCAGCGAGAACCGCAACATCGTCTGGGTGGACGCTGGGTGCGTTCGGCGGGTGGCAGGGTGGGGGTTGGCGTGGAGAAACACGTGTACGACGCGGTGATGTTGTGATAGAGTTTCCTTATCAAGAAAGGATTGTTTGGATGAAGGTTTGTCTACTGGGACCGATTTGGGGCGACATTTGCGGCGTCCCCTATGAGTTTAACCCGGAGCGGGAGGCGGCGCGGATCAATCTGGCGCACCCCGCGCGGACGTTTTCGGACGACACGGTGCTGACGTTGGCGGTGGCCAAAGCGATTTTGGAGGGGCGTCCGTACAAAGACACCATCCTTGAGTTGGCGACACAGTATCCGGATGCCGGCTTTGGCGGGATGTTCCGGCGGCTTTGGGTGAGAAAACGCGATCCGCGTCCTTATGGCAGTTTCGGCAACGGCGCGGCCATGCGCGTGGCGCCGGTTGGCTGGGCCTTCAATTTACTGGACGATGTCTTGCGGGAGGCGGCGGCGTCGGCGGCGTGTTCGCACGATCACCCGAAGGGCATCGCCATCGCGCAAGCAACGGCGATGGCCATTTTCCTGGCGCGGCGGGGTTCGGACAAGGCGCAAATCCGCGAGGAGTTGCAGTCGCGTTTCGGCTGGGACATCCCCAAGACGCTGAAGACGCTCCGCGAGCAGGCCGCGCGCGACGGTTTCGACGAGACGTGGCGGTCGGTGCCTTTGGCGCTGGGCGTCTTCCTTTGCACGGACTCCTTCGAGGATTGCTTGGTGCAGTCCATCGCGTTGGGGTGCGACGCGGATACGCAGGCGTGCATCGCCTGCTCGGTGGCGGAAGCCTACTATGGGCCGGACGAGAGGCTCGCACCGCAGGTACTGGCCTTCCTGCCGGCGCCGCTCAAAAATATCTTGAATGCCTTTGGGAACAAATACGGAGTCTGAACGCGATGCCAACGCGCCGTTCTTTTCTGGCGACCTTGGGTGCGGCCGGGATGGCCGCAGTCCTGCCTGCCGCGACCGCCGTCGCGCCACGCCCCGACATCGTGTTGGTGTTGGCGGACGACCTGAGCCCCTTCGAGCTGGGGTGCTATGGACAAAAAAAGATCCGTACGCCGAACATTGACCGGCTTGCCGCGGCCGGGTGCCGTTTCGAGACTTGTTACTCGGCGTGCCCCGTGTGTGCGCCTTCGCGGTGTGGCCTGCTCACCGGGTTGCACATGGGCCACGCCCAAGTGCGCGACAACTGGGAGCGCAACAAGCACGACCCTGCGCATCCCGAAGGGCAATGGCCGCTCGCGGCTGGTACCGACACCCTGCCGCGCCGTCTCCGGGCCGCGGGCTATCGCACGGGTTGCTTCGGCAAATGGGGGCTCGGCGGGCCCGACACCGAGGGCCGCCCCCTGGCGCAGGGCTTCGACCGATTTTATGGTTACAACTGCCAGCGCCACGCGCACCAGTATTGGCCGACCTATCTGTGGGACGATGACCGTCGCGTGCCGGTCGACAACCCGGACTTCTTCCCCCACCAGGTCTTCCCCAAGGCGGCCGACCCCAACGACCCTGCCTCCTATGTGCGTTATCGCGGGCGTACCTATGCGCCGGACCTCATCATCGCGGAGGCGGAACGCTTCATCGCGGAGGCGGAAGCCGACACGCCACTTTTTCTTTTCTACGCCACACCGCTCCCGCACGTCGGCCTGGCACCGCCCGAGCGTGAGGTGGATACCTATGACTTCCCCGAGAAGCCCTACCTCGGGCGCGCCGGCTACGTGCCACAGCGCCGCCCACGCGCCGCCTATGCCGCGATGGTCAGCCGCGTGGACGCCGAGGTTGGCCGTCTGGCAGCCGCGCTCCGTGCCGCGGGGCGCCTTGAAAACACCCTTTTCATTTTCGCCTCCGACAACGGCACCACCTTCAACGGCGGCACCGATCGCGCCTTCTTCGACGCCACGCATGGGCTGCGTGGCTGCAAGACGGAATTGCGCGAGGGCGGCATCCGCGTGCCTTTGGTCGTGGCCTGGCCCGGGCACTGCCGTGCGGGGCAGATCCTGCGGACGCCCGTATGGTTGGTGGACCTTTTCCCCACCCTGCTTGCCGCCGCCGGGGCGCCGATTCCCGCCGGGGCGGATGGGTGTGACCTCACCGTGCTTTTGGCCGGCGGCGCCGCGCCCGATCGTGCGGACAAACCCTTTTATTGGGAGTTCAAGAACCATCAGGCGCTTCGCGTGGGCAAGTGGAAATGGTTTCGGTCGCTCCCAAAAGGCACCGTGGAACTCTACGATCTGGAGGCGGATCCCGGCGAGACGACCGACTTGGCCGCGCGTTGCCCCGAGCGCGTGGCCGAGGGCGTGCGCCTGATGGCCGCCGCACACGTGCGCAATCCCGACTTCCCACTCCCCGGCGAGCGTTGTGCGCGCCCCCGTGGAACATCGACTTCCAAAATGAAAAACTAGGAGTCTCCTATCATGCGTCTCACTTCGCTCATCGTGTTGGCGTTCGCGGCCTTTGGAGCGGTCTATGCAGAACGCGCCGTCACTGACCGCGACGTCTGGGTGGCGGCGGCCACGCGCATCGCCGAACCTGTTCTCGCGCAGGGCGCCAAAGGCAATCTCCAGCGTGCGCTCCCGATGACCAATGCGAACCGCGCGACCACCGCTTCCTTCGAGGCGCTCGCTCGCACGCTCAATGGTCTCGCACCTTGGCTGGAACTCCCGGCCGATGACTCCGCCGAGGGCAAGGTGCGCGCCCGCCTGCTCGCGCTGGCGCACCAATCCCTTCGTAACGCCGTCGCCCCCGAGTCTGCCGATTGGGTCGGGCACGGCAAGGGCAACCAGCCGCTTGTGGAATACGCCTTTCTGGCGCAAGCCTTCCTGCGCGCGCCCAACCGCCTTTGGGGCGAGTTGGATGCCGATACCCGCGATGCCTGGCTGGAGCGATTTCGCGCGAGCCGTGCCATCCGCCCGGGCAACAACAATTGGTTGCTTTTCGCCGGCGAAGTGGAGGCATTCCTCCGCGTCGCCACGGGCGAATGCAACCGCGAGCGCCTCTACTTGGGCACCAAGAAGTTTGTCGATGGTTGGTACAAGGGCGACGGCGTCTACGGCGATGGCACGTTCTTCCACTTCGACTACTACAACAGTTACGTCATTCACCCCATGCTCTTGGACATTCTGGAGGCGCAAGCCGCGCTCGGCGACCGGGCCGCCGCGAAGTTCCTTCCCACCGAGCGCCGCCGGGCTCGCCGTTTCGCCAATTGGCTGGAACGCCTGATCGCGCCCGATGGTTCCTATCCGGCCTTTGGGCGCTCGCTTTGCTATCGCATGGGAGCCTTCCATCTCTTGGCGGATATGGCACGCCGCCGGGAAAAACTTTGGCAGGTGCCGCCGGGTCAGGTGCGCGCCGCCCTCACCGCCGTCGTCAAGCGCCAGGTCATCGATGCGAACTTCACCCCTGAGGGCTGGCTCCGCATGGGCTTTAACGGCCAACAACCGGAAATGTGCGACTATTACATCAATTCCGGCTCGCTTTACCTCTGTACGTTCGTCTTCCTCCCTCTTGGTCTTCCGGAGGATGATCCTTTCTGGACGGATCCCGCGCGGGACTGGACCTCGCGCCGAGCCTGGCAGGGTGAACCCATCCCGAACGACCATGGCATTGAGTGAGTGAGCCTGTTCACCGTGCCACCAAAACAGAAACGCCCGGACGACCGCGTCGCCCGGGCGTTTCTGTTCCTCTGAGGTTCACTTGCTCTGGCGGCAGAAGTATTCCACGGCACGCGCATAACGGCGGGAGACCTCGGCCGAATCGCCGAACTTAACGCCCTCGCGGATGCACGAGTGAAGATAGAGCTCCAGAAGCACTTGGCCAACGCGATGAAGCCCGCTCTTGGCGGCGCTCACGCGCGTCAAGATGTCCTCACACGAGGCATCACGATCGACCAAACGCAGGATGGAATTGCACTGGGCGATGACCTTCTCAATACGGCCACGCAACGACGAGAGTGCACTCTCCGCGCTCGCGAGCTCCTCGTCGGTACGCTTGGGTGCTTTCTCGTTGGCACAGAAATAATCGATGGCACACGAGAACCGGCGGGTGGTCTCGGTGACATCACCGGACTTGACGCCCTCCTCGAGGCACTGGCGGAGGTAGGTCTCCAAAAGAAGCTGGCCGGCACGATGAAGCGCATTCTTGGCCGCGCTTACCTGAAGCAGGATGTCTTCGCACGGAAGTTTGCGCTCAAACATCCGGACAATGCCATTGCACTGGCCAATCACCTTGTTGATGCGGCGGTGCAAGGAAACGGAGACTGCGCCCGTCTCCGCCTTTTCGGCGGCGACGGAGCCCTCCGTCTGAGCCATGCGGGCTACTCTGGTCTTTACTTTCATACTCTCACCTTCTCATTACACTTGGCTATACATCGACGTAGTGTCAATGCCCAACCAAATTGGATAAATTATAAACATTTCTCTTCTCAAATTACAAGCAAGAAATAGCAAAACGCGCAAGAAAGTCAAACGAAGGTAAAACCCACCACATCCCATTAATGAAAGAAAGAACATGAAAGGGGTTGCATAAACGGGGGCGGGTGGTATAATGGCGCCATCGTTTCGGGAGAATCGACCCATGCCTTGCCGACAACTTCTGCGAGCCTCCGTGACGGGGCAACTTATCTGCTCCGTCCGTGAGGTCGAGAGATTGCAGGCCGCCGGTACGATTGGGCGAGGTTCGGACGTGCCGAGCGAGACCGAGGGCTGCGGTTGCTTCAATGTTGCCTTGGCCGTCATCGCCGAAGGCTTTGCCATCGTCCCGAGATCGTGGCTTTGGCGTTGTTGGCGCTCGGCTTTGCCGGTGTCGCCCTCCGCCGTCGAGCTTCGACGTATTGCTTTACACCAACAACGGGGCCCCGTCGCATTCTCACCTGTGCGGCGGGGCCCTTCTTTTGTGCCTTCCCAACCAACAAGACCGGTGCGTTATGGCCTATGCCGGCGACTTGTGTCCGGGCAAAGTGTGCGCCGGATCTCGCTGAAAGCGTGCGAATTCCCCAGACGTTTTCCGCATGTTTGGCGAGGCGCCTCACAACGGGAAACGCGATGAGGCGTTCGTGCGTTCTGTGATTTTAAGTCTTGTCAGGGCGGGTGGGAGGGTGTACACTATGTGGGCGTTTATCCGGAAGGAGTGCGACATGGCTTGGTTTTTGGGCGGCATCGTAGCCTTGATTGTTGGTTATTTCACGTATGGGCGGCTAATCGAGCGGTTGTTGCGGCCGGACGACCGGCGGACGCCGTGTTATGCGATGGGCGATGGGGTGGACTATGTGCCGTTGCCGATGTGGAAGAACATGTTGATCCAGTTGCTGAATATTGCTGGGGTTGGGCCCGTGATTGGGGTGATCATCGGGATCAAGTTCGGGTGGGAGTGTTTTTGGATTATCCCGCTCGGGTGTGTTTTTGGTGGGGCGGTTCATGATTATGTCTCGGGCTTTATGAGTGTGCGGACGCGTGGGGCGAATTTGCCGGCGCTGACGGAGGGTTCGTTGGGGCGGTGGTACACGCAGGCTTACGCGGTGTTTTTGATGGTGCTGTTGCTATTGGTGGTGGCGGTGTTCATCAATGTGCCGGCGCATCTGGCGGAGGGATTGGTGCGGGGGGCGGCGCCGTCGGTGCCGTGGTTTTGGATTTTTGTGGGAATTATCTTTCTTTACTACATTGTGGCGACGTTGTTTCCGGTGGACGCGATTATCGGCAAGATTTATCCGTTTTTCGGGGCGGTGTTGTTGATTGGATCGGTGGCGATGTTGGTGGCGTTGGTGTGGAATGGGGTTGAGGAGCCGTGGTTGTTCACGGAGACGGAGGGGTTCAAAGCGGGGATGTTCAAGGATCAGCCGATCGTCCCGTGTCTTTTCGTAACGATTGCGTGTGGGATTATCTCAGGGTTTCATGCCACGCAGTCGCCGATTGTGGCACGCACGATGATGTCGGAGCGGCAGGCGCGGGCAACGTATTATGGGATGATGATTGCGGAAGGTGTCATCGCGATGATTTGGGCGGGGGCGGGGATGGCGATTTACAACATTGCCCCCGGGTTGATGGCGCAGCCGGCCACGGAGGCGTTGATGGCGAGCACGAAGCAGTTTTTGGGGAGCTGGATGGGAACGGTCACGGTGTTGAGCGTGATTGTCTTGGCCATTACGTCGGGAGACACGGCGTTGCGAAGCCTGCGCCTGACGCTTGCGGAGATGGTGCGTCTGCCGCAGCAACGGTTTGCCGCGAGGTTGGGGCTGTGCCTACCATTGATTGTGTGCGTGTCGGCATTGTTGTGGTGGAGCAATCTGAGCGCGGAGAGCTTTGAGTGGCTGTGGAAGTATTTTGCGTGGGGCAATCAGATTCTCGCGGCGTCCACGCTGATGGTGTGCACGGTGTGGTTGATGCGGCGGGGTGTCGCGCCGTGGTTTACGTTGATACCGGGCATTTTCATGACGTTTGTGGTGAGCAGTTTCATTCTGTGGTCGGATCCGTCGCACGCGGGGTGCCCATATGGGCTGAATTTGCCGATTCGTGTGGCGTATGCGATTGCGGGCGTGTTCACGTTCTTCTGTGCGGTCACGGTCATTCGCATTGGCACGGCGCCGGCCGTGAAAGGGGAGCCACGCGACTGAGCGCGTGGCTTGCCTTGGCGTTTGCGGGGCGGCGTGTGGCACGGTTTGCTTTTGGTTAGCCGGATCTTTCCTGTCACGCGATTTGGTATACTGCCTTGTCATGGGAAAGAAGACCCGTTGGATTGTGCAAGCGGTGGTGTTCGTGGCGTTGTTGGCCGCGGGCGCGTGGGTGCGGCTTGTGCATTTGAATGCTCCGATGGCGATGCCGAGCGAGGCGCCGGCGTTGTTGGCGACGGCGCGGGAGGTCGAGGCGTTTGGCACGGCGCAGTGGCCGGAGGGCACGGTGGAGCGACGGTCGCCGTTTCACGTGGGGGCTGCGTGGTGCGCACGATTTATGGAGGACGCGGAGGGGGCGCATGGCGCGCGGAGTTATCGGCTGTTTGTTTTTGCTTTGTCGGTGTTGGTGTTGGCGGGGATTCCGGCGTTGGGGTTAAGGCGGCGCGGGGGAGTGTTTGAGACGGCGGATGGGCCGTTGTGGGCGGTGGCGTTCGCGGTGGTTTCGCCGGCGTTGGTGTGGCATGGGCAGATTTTTGGGGAGTTTTCGGGGCAAGCGTTTGCATTTTTGTGTTTGTTGGTGGCGGCGCGGGCCTATGCGCAATGGCCGGGCTATTGCGCGGCGGCGTTGGTGGGGGCGTGTTCGGGGCTGGGTGTGGCGGTGGATCCGAATGTGCTTTGGGTGTTGACGTTGCTTTTGCCGGCGGTGGCATTGGGGGTGGGGTGGACGCGGCTGTGTCTGTATTGGCGGACGTTGCATGTGTTGTTGGCGTCGGTCGTTGCGGTTGGGGTCTGCGCGGCAGCCTATGAGCTGGATCTTTTTTGGGGATTGCCGGATTGTCCGCGGTTGCCGGAGGTGTCGACCGATTGGGTACGTGGGCCGGCGTGGCGGGCAATTTGGCTTTGTGAAGGGGGGCTGGGCGCGTTGGCGTGGGTGGGGCTGACGGTTTGGGGCGGTTGGAAGTCGAGCCGACGTTGGGCGCGGTTGTTCTCGGTGGCGTTTCCGTTGTGTTTCGCGGGCTCGCTTTTTTTTGAGGAGGGTGGGGCGTTCGCGGTGCCTTTGGCGTGCCTTTCGCCCATCATGTTGGGATTGGCCGTTTCAACGGTGCCCGCACCGTGGGTTCGCGGCGTTTTTGGGATTGCTGCCGCGGCTTTTCTGACGGCGTGGACCACGTGGGCGCTGTCAGTGGCGTGGCGGGAGTTCCCGCCGCGTGCCGCGCAGTTGGAGGCCGCCAAGACGCTTGCCGCGGCGCGGGACACCCCTGCGCGCAAAGGGGTGCGCCTGCGTGTGGTTGCGGAGGATCCGCACCTCTGCGCGGCCGCGCTGTGGCCGTTGCGCAAGACGACGCGGCGCGCGGTGTGCGGGGATTCGGCGGTTTTGGACGATGCGGACATCGTGTTGTTGGACGAGGGGCGGGTGGAGACGTTGCCGCCCAACTTGCGGCGCTTGCTTCGGCCGGGCCGCGTGGATTTGGGGGAGGGGCACGTCTTCCGCGTGTTGGCCTTGACCCCCGCGGAAAGTGAGGAGGCGTTGTGAGCCGGTTTGTACGCCATTGGCCGTTTGCGTTGTTCATGCTTGGCGCGTTTCCCTGTCTGTGGCCGGCCATCCGTGGCACCTTGGGCACGATGACCGATGCCTCGCAACACATGGAGTTTGTCTGGTTGGTGCCGCTCTTGGCGTTGGCGGTGCTATGGTCGCGGCGCGCGGCGATTGCCAGGTCTCTGGGCGCGCCGGCACCGTTGCTGGCGCTGCCTTTGGTGGCGCTGGGCGCGATCTTTTTGTTCTTTGGGTTACGTGGCGACCAGACGCGCTTTTTGCAGGCCGGGGCGGTTTGCCTGTTGTTGGCCGCGCCGCTGGCGTGCTATGGGTGGCGCGCCTTCAAGGCGGCGTGGTTCCCGATTGTGTTGCTGGCCTTCGTGATGCCGGTGGGGTTCCTGGACAACTTCACGGTGCCGTTGCGGCGCGCCTCGGTGGCGGTGGGCACGGTGTTGCTCAACGGCCTCGGCGTGGAGGTGCGGCAGGTGGGCACGGCGATCGTTTCCACGGGCGTGCCGCCCTTCCAGTTGGACGTGGCCGACCCGTGCAGCGGCATTCGCTCGTTGGTGGCGCTCTTCGTGGGCACGGCGGCCTATGGCGCCTTTGCGCTGCGCGGCGTGTGGCGGCGGTGGGTCCTCTTTCTTGCCAGCGTGCCCATCGCGTTCTTCGGCAATGTGTTGCGCCTGTTGCTCACGGCCATCACGTGCAAGTGGATGGGGCAATCGGCAGGGATGACGCTCCATGACAATGCCCTTTTCATCGTCGCGCCCATCTATATCCTCTGCGTCTTTTGGCTGACCGATTGGTTGCGTCGCGGCGAGACCGAGGATGCGCCTGCCGAGGCGGCGCCCGTCGAGCCGCCACTTGGGCCTGGCGCCACGCCGTGGCGTTGGCGCGTGGCCGCGGTGGGGGCGATGGCGCTTCTTCTGCCTTGCTTTTATCTGTGGGCGCGGCAGACGCCACCTTTGGAATATGAGCGTGATGTCTTTCTGAACAAGACCTTTGCGCATCTGCCGGGAGCCACGACCAGCTATCCGTGGTTTTGCCAAGATCGCACCTGCCTCTGGTCGCGCGATTTCGCGGAGACCGACACGCCGCCCGCCGCGTGCCCGCGATGCGGCGGCGAGGTGCGGCGCGTCAGCCGGGCGGAACTCGACATCCTGCCGGCGGACACCTATTCGCGCAAGGTAACCTACACGATGGGCAACGGCGACGTCTTCACGATTGCCTTGGTCATCGCGGGGCGGAACCGGATGTCCATCCATCGGCCGGAACTCTGCCTGCCGGCGCAGGGCTTCTCGATGAGCGAGCGGCACGTCAAACCCATCCTGCCGGGATTGCCGATGGCCTGTTTCTCGCTCACGCGCAAGGGTCAGACGGGCACCAGCGGCTTCGCGTACGTCTTCCTCAACTCCCGCGAGGCCACGTGCTCCAACCTGCGCCGCGTGGTGGGCGACAGCCTGGAACGCTCGCTCCACAACCGCATCCAGCGGTGGGCGATGGTTACCGTTTCCTGCCCGCAGCACGACTTCCTCACGCCGGAGGGCGAGGCGGCGCTCCGCGACTTCATGGCCCAGTGGTGGCCGACGCTCTGGGCCTCGGGGGGAGCCGCCCCGTGACTGAGGTGACCGTGGCGCGTACGCCGTGGGCCCGCATGCGCGGCCTTCTGGGGCGGAAGGGGCTCCCCGCCGGCCACGCCTTGCTCCTTGTCCCTTGCGCGGCCATCCACACGCTGGGGATGCGCTTTGCCATCGACGTGAGTTTCTTCGACCGCCAGGGTCGCCTGACGCGCCGCGTGGCAGGCGTGCGCCCCGGGCGGTGGTGGATTTGGGGCGGCCGGGGCGCGCGCTACGCGCTGGAGTCCGCCGCGGGGGATCCCGCGTTTCAATCGTGTGTCTCGCTCAACGAACTTCCGGGGGCTTTGCCATCGTGAAACTGTCGCTCATCACCGTTTGCCGAAACTCCGCCGACACCTTGGCCACCGCGCTCGACAGTGTCTTGCGTCAGAACGGGGTCGATTACGAATATTGGGTGATTGACGGCGCCAGTACCGATGGCACCGTCGCGTTGTTGCGCGACCGCGAGCCGCGTTTCGGTGGGCGTCTGCGGTGGATTAGCGAACCCGATCGCGGCCTTTACGATGCCATCAACAAGGGTATCGCCCGCGCGACGGGCGACCTCGTGGCGCTCTTGCACGCCGACGATATGCTCGATGGGGACGGGATCCTGGCCCGTTGGGTGCAACCGTTCGATGAGGATCCCACGCTTGACGTGGCGTATGGCGACATCCGTTTTGTGCCAGAGGGGGCGACCTCGCGCGAGGCTCCCACCGTGCGCTATTATTCGGGTCGCTTTTGGCGGCCGTGGATGTTTCGTTGGGGGTTGATGCCGCCCCATCCCAGTTTCGTCATCCGCCGCGAGCGCTTCGCCGAACTGGGCGGTTACCTGCCCGACACCTTCCGCATCGCCGCCGACCACGAGCTGCTCGTGCGCTTTCTCTACAAGGCGCGTCTGCGCACCCGCTATCTGCCGCTGTGCACCACGGCCATGCGGCTGGGTGGGCTCTCCACGGATGGGATTCGCGCCCGGATACGCCTCAATCGCGAAATCGTCCGTGCCAACCGCATGAATGGCCTGTGGTGTTGCCTGCCTATGATGTTCCCCAAGTATGCCTACAAAGTGTTTGAGGTGCTTTTGCCGCGCATCCGGAGGGCCGACCAATGAACTTGCGCGTTCATTCCTACGAAAGTTTCGGTGCGGTCGATGGCCCCGGCATCCGTTTGGTGGTTTTCCTGCAAGGGTGCCCGCTGCGTTGTGTCTTCTGCCACAATCCGGACACGTGGGCGACCGAGGGTGGTACCGAGACGCCGGTTGCGGAGATTGTCCGCCGCGCCATCCGGATGCGCCCCTATTGGGGGAATGGGGGCGGCGTCACCTTCTCGGGCGGCGAACCGCTCCTCCAGGCCAGGGCGCTCGTGGAGGCCATCCGCGCCTTGCGGGCGGAAGGTATTCATGTGGCGCTGGACACCTCGGGCGCGCTCGCCACGGCAGAGGCGTTCGCCGCGCTCGATGCCGCCGACCTGGTGCTGCTGGATGTGAAGAGCCCGACGCCGGAGGGTTTCCGCGCCGTCACCGGCGCCGACCCCGCGCCTTATTGGCAGACGTTGGCCCACCTGCGCGCCACGCAAAAGCCGCTTTGGATTCGCCAAGTGGTGGCGCGCGGGCTCAACGATACGCCCGCCGAGAAGGCCGCCACCCGCGCCCTTTTGGAAGGACTCAATGTCCGGCGTATCGATCGGTTGCCTTATCACGAACTCGGCGTGCACAAATACGAGGCGCTGGGTTTGCCCTATCGTGGCGCTCACCTCGCCCCGCCTTCGCAGGAAGCGCTTGTCCTATGAAGCCGCCCCCCGAACAGGAATCTTTGCAAGATTACCGCGACCGCTTGCGGGACGTGGGCGACGTGCCGTTGGAGGGCGACGCCACCGCGCGCCGCGCCGTCAAGAAGCAACGCCCCTTCAACCCGCACCGCACCCTTGCGGCCACCTTTGTCTTCCTCATCCTCGTCGGCACCTTCCTGCTGTGCACGCCCTTGGCGCAGCTTTCGGGGCTGTGGGCGTGGGAGGCGCCCGGGGAACCCTTCACGTGGACGCGCTTCGGGCACGCGGTGCTGGACAATCTGTTCATGGCCACCTCCGCCTCGTGCGTGACGGGGCTGGCGGTGGTGGACGTGCCCTCGACCTATGGTTTCGTGGGGCAGGCCGTCCTGCTCGGGTGCATTCAGCTCGGCGGCATCAGCCTCGTTACGCTCGGCACGATGATCGTGGCCATCCTGCTCGGGCGCGTGCCCTTCGGCGGCGAAAGGCAACTTGCGCTCAGTTTCGGCCGCGACCCCTCGGGAGGGCGTGCGGAGAGCCTGCTGTCGCAAACCTTCCGTTACGTCTTCGGCTTCGAGTTCGCCGGCGCGTTGCTCCTCTTCATGCGCTACCATTGGCACCACGGCTACGACCTCGGCCAAAGCATCTGGTTCGCGCTCTTCCATGCCGTCAGCGCCTTCTGCAACGCCGGCATCTCGCTCCACTCCGAAAATCTCCTGGCCATGCGCGGCGACGCGCCCTACATGTTGGTCATCGCCATCCTCGTGGCCGCCGGCGGAATCGGCTTTCTCGTCCTCTCCAACGTCTTCCGCTATCGTTTTTGGCGACGCGACCTGCGCGTGCGCGGGCGGATTTCGCTGCACTCGCGTCTCGTGCTCTGGATGTCGTTCATCCTCACCTTCGGCGGCGGCATCCTCTTCGCCATCTTGGAGTGGAATGGCTCCCTTTCCCTGCACACCGCTGCACCTGGGCTTCGCGACACCCTTCTCAACGGCAACTGGGGAGACCTCCCTACCGCGCTCTACACCAACATCGAGGAAGCATCCGCCGCGTTGGCGCAGTCCGTTTTCTTCCGGACGGCCGGCTTCAACGCCATCCCGATGGATCAAGTCTCCTCCCCCGCAAACGTGCTCTCCGTGTTGCTCATGCTCGTGGGCGGCGCACCCGGCTCGATGGCCGGCGGCATCAAGACCACCACGCTCCTGGTCGTCCTCCTCACCATCCGCGCCTACATCCGCGGCAACCCGTGGGTACAGATCCACCGCCGCACCATCCCCGATTCCATCTGCCGCGAGGCGATGGTCATCCTCTTCTGTTATCTTGTCGTCGTCTTTTTCTTCTACTTCATCCTCCTCTTCACCGAGCACACACTCATCGCGGAGCGTGGCGAGTTCGCGCTCTTCTACGAGGTCTCCTCCGCCGTCGGCACCGTCGGCGTCACGCTCAACGCCACCCCGCTCCTCACGCCCATCGGGCGGTTGCTTATCGCGCTTGCCATGTTCGTCGGGCGTATCGGCCCCATGTCCGTCGCGCTCATGATGGCCAGCCGCAACGATAGCACGCGACACATCCGCTACCCCGAGGAAACCATCTCCGTTGGTTGATTCCGCCGCAAAAGGCGAACCGCCGCTTCTTGTACGCAGGCGCGATTGATGAGTCGGACGGTAGGCGTGGCGGAGGGGTTTGTGCTATGCTGACTCCATGAAAACTACTTTGACTTTGTTGGTATTGGCGGCATTGGCCACGACAGGGCGGGCAGCAACCTTCGCCGCCGCGGACTATGGCATCGTGCCAGGGAAAACCTTCAAGGCGGCGGACGTGACGCGGCTGTTGGGAGACATTCGCAAGTCCGCCGAGCCGGCCACGCTTGTCTTCGCACCTGGCGTCTACGACATCGGCCCCGACCAATGCCAAGAGCGGACGTGGTACATTTCGAACCACGACCAGTGGAACCCCAAGCGTGTTTTCCTGCCGCTGGAGGGGATGGAAGCGTTGACGGTGAAGGCCACGGGCGCCTTCCTCAACCTGCGCGGGCGTATCATTCCCGTGGGCATATGGGACAGCGCGGGCGTGACGATCGAGGGGTTCACGGTGGATTACGAGACGCCGCCGCTCGCGCAGGCGGACTTCGTGGCGGTGGACGCCAAGGCCAAGACCGTTACCTTCCGCCTGCTCCCCGAGGCCAAGCCCGTCCTCGAGGGCACGCGGCTCGTCTTCACCGGCCCGGATTTCAAGGGATCCTCGGGCGGCGGCATTCTCTTCGAGGCCGATGGCCGGCTTGCGTATCGCTCGGCGGACACAGGCTTCAATCTCAACCAAGTGACCAAGAATGCCGATGGCTCCTACACGGCGGCCAATTGCGCCAACCGTGCCTTCAAGCCGGGTCAGCGCATGGCTTTGCGCAACTGGGGGCGCCCCGCGCCCGGATTTGTCCTTTCCGACTCGCGTGACGTGGCGCTCGCCGACATCACCATCCATTATGCCGATGGCATGGGCGTGATTGGCCAGAACACCGAGAACATCACGCTCAATCGCGTCCGCGTCGTTCCCAATCGCGACAAGGGGCGCTACTTCTCCACGCAGGCCGACGCGACGCACTTCTCGGGCTGCTCCGGGCGCATCCGGTGCGAGGCCAGCGAGTTCGTGGGCATGATGGACGACGCCATCAACGTCCACGGCACCTACCTGCGCCTCCAGAAGCGCGTGGACGACCGCACGCTCGAGTGCGCCTATATGCACGGCCAGTCTTTCGGCATGGAGTGGGGCGCCAAGGGCGAGCAGGGAACCTTCATCCGCTCGCGCACGATGGAGCGCATCGCCGGCTCCGACAACGTCCTGGAGTCCGTCGTCGCGCTCGACAAGCCGACCGTCCGCGCGGGCGCCAAGCGCCTCCGCCTCACCTTCCGCGACCCGCTCCCGGCCGCGATCGACCCCGCCAAGGAGAAGCTGGGCATCGAGAACCTCACCCGTACGCCGGCCGTAACCTTCATCGGCAACCGCGTCGCGAACAACCGCGCCCGCGGCGCGCTCTTCTCCACGCCCAAGCCGGTGCGGTGCCTCAACAACCTCTTCGACCACACCGACGGCAGCGCCATCCTGCTCTGCGGCGATTGCAACGGCTGGTACGAGACGGGCGCGTGCACGGACGTGCTCATCGCGGGCAACGTCTTCGTCAATGCCCTCACCTCCACTTATCAATTCACCGAGGCCGTCATCAGCATTTGCCCGGAAATTCCCGATCTCGCCAGGCAAAAGACGCGCCTGCACAGCAATATCCGTATCGAGAACAACACCTTCGTGGCCTTCGATGCGCCACTCGTCTTCGCCAAGAGCGTGAACGGGCTCACCATCCGCGGCAATCGCTTGGTGAAGAGCACGAGTTATCCGCCCTACCACAGGAACAGGGAGTGGCTCACGCTCCGTGGTTGCGAGAACGTCAAGGCCGAGCCGCCGCTTGAGGTGCGCCCATGAACGTGCTGGTTACCGCGGGCCCCACGCGCGAACCCATCGACCCCGTGCGCTTCATCTCCAACCGCTCCACCGGCAAGATGGGCTTCGCCGTGGCGCAGGCCGCCGCCGAAGCCGGTCACTCGGTAACGCTTATTGCCGGCCCTGTCTCTCTTCCAACGCCCCCCGGCGTCCGCCGCGTGGACGTGACGACGGCACTGGAGATGTTGGCCGCCGTGGAACGTGAACTCCCGGCCTGCGAGATCTACGTCTCCGCCGCAGCCGTGGCAGATTGGCGCCCCGAAACATGCGCCCCCACCAAACTCAAAAAAAACGTCATGGACGGCGTTTTGCGCCTGGTGCCGAATCCGGACATCCTCAAGACGATTCGCCCGCTCAAAGGCGCTCGACGCTTCGTCGGTTTTGCCGCGGAGACAGGGGAGCCCACCGCCGAGGCCACACGAAAACTGCGCGAGAAGGGGTTGGATCTCATCGTGGCCAACGACGTGACGACCCCGGGCGCCGGCTTCGCCGTGGAAACCAACCGCGTCACCCTCTTCTTTCCGGACGGCCGGCGCGAAGCGCTCCCCCTGCTCTCGAAACATGAAGTGGCGCAAAGACTAATCGAATGCTTACAGAGCCTGTGACCCAACCTGTGCTATAGTATATGGCCATATGGCACAGCAGGCAGAGGCAATCTACGCCATCCCGTGGCGCTCCTTTCGGCGGCCGCTCGCGCGGTGGTTGCTCCGTTGGGCGCATGGCGCCATCGAGTCCGCGCTCGGCCTGCGACGCTTGAATGGGATTTACGAACGCATCAAGCGCAACCCACGCCCCGGCTCCTTCCCGCACCGGATTTTGGCGGAGATGGAGGTGCGGACGGTCGTGACACCGGAGGACACCGCGAAGATTCCCGCCGAAGGTGCGCTCATGGTCGTGGCCAACCACCCCTTCGGCGCCATCGAAGGCTTGGCGCTTCTGGAGCTGGTGCGGAGCCGCCGACCGGATGTCAGGGTCATGGCCAACTACATTTTGGCGCGCATCCCGGAATTACGTCCCGACATGTTCTTCGTGGATCCCTTCGGCGGGCAGGGCGCGGTGGCGCGGAACGTCAACGCCTTGCGCCGGGCATTCCAGTGGCTGCGCGATGGCAAAGCGTTGATCGTTTTCCCCGCGGGCGAGGTGGCCAGTTTCGCGCCGCGCGCCTTCCATGTGCGCGACCCGGAGTGGCACGTCTCGCTGATGACCCTCGCGCGTCACGTCAAGGTGCCCATCGCCTTCCTGCCGGTCTTCGTGCCGGGCTCTGCCTCCTTCCTCTTCCACCTCGTCGGCAAAATCCATCCGCGCCTGCGTACGCTTCTCCTGCCGCGCGAGATGATCCGCCGCCGACGGCGCAACCTGGAGTTGCGCGTGGGTGCGCCCATCGCCTCCGCCATGCTCTTCAAGCGTTTTTCGGCCGACGCGGACGCACTGCGCTACCTGCGCTTTCGCACCTTCCTCTTGGCCGGCAGGGTAGGGGTCTCGCGCTTCTCGGAGCGAATGCGCCGCCTGACCCTGGACAACGAGGAGCGCGAGAACGCCCCCATCATCCCCCCGGTCGATCCCAATCGCGTGGAGGCGGAACTCCGCGCCCTGCCTGATGAGGCCAAACTCTGCGCGGTGGATGCCTACGAGGTCTTCGCCGCGCAAGGACGCGACATCCCCTGCACCCTCCGCGAGATTGGCCGCTTGCGCGAACTCACCTTTCGTGCCGTGGGCGAGGGCACGGGGCGCGACTTGGATACGGACGAGTTTGACGCAGCCTACTACCAACTCATCCTGTGGCAACGCGAGCGACGGGAAATCGTGGGGTGCTACCGTTTGGCGCTTTCGGACGTTTTGGCGGAGACCGCCGGTCTTTCCGCGCTCTACACGCGTACGCTCTTTCGTTTCGACGAACGCTTCCTGGGGCACCTGCCCGGGCCGGCCGTGGAGTTGGGGCGTTCCTTCGTGCGCCCGAGCTATCAACGCGCCTTCGCGCCGCTCCTCCTCCTGTGGCGCGGCGTGCTCACCTTCTTGGCCAGACACCCGCGCTACACGGTTCTCTTTGGCCCCGTCAGCATCTCGCATGACTTCCGCCAAGCCTCGCGCGACATGCTCATCGAGTATCTGCGCGCCCGCTGCTTCGATTGGCGCCTCGCCAAATGGGTCTCCCCGCGCCTGCCGCCCAAGCGCCCCCATTTCGTGGAATGGCGTCACCCGGATTACGCGGACTTCTTGCGCTCGGAGGCCGACATCAACACCGCCCTTTCCGAAATCGAGGAAGGCCGCCGCGAGATGCCTGTGCTCATCCGACAATATCTCAAACTGGGCGGGCGCATCGCCGCCTTCAACGTAGACCCCGATTTCGGCACCGTGGTCGATGGGCTCATCATCGTGGATTTGCTAAAATTGCCCCCACGCGATGTGATTCGCTACATGGGCAAAGAGATGTACGAGGCGTACATCTCCGCACCGCGGGAAGGATAAACGCAATGAGAATCCTGATTACCGGCGGCCGTGGTATGCTGGGCCGCACCTTGCAACGTTCTTGGGTGGGCACGCACACGGTGGCGGTGGCCGACCTCCCGGAGACGGACATCACCCGCCCCGACTCCCTCGCCGCCGTCTTCGAGGACTTCCGGCCGGAAACGGTCGTGCACTGCGCCGCGATGACCAACGTGGATGCCTGCGAAACGGCGCGTGAACGTGCCTTCCTGCTCAACGCCGAAGGCTCCGCAAACGTTGCCCGAGCCTGTGCCGCCCTCAACGCGCGCCTCCTCGCCATCTCCACCGACTACGTCTTCGCCGGCGACCGCCCCGGCGATCGCCACGAAGACGACCCCGTCGCCCCCAATACCGTTTACGGCGCCAGCAAACGCGCGGGCGAAGCGGCTATCCGCGACCTTTGCCCCAACCACGTCATCGCCCGAACCGCCTGGCTCTACGGTCCCGGCGGCCCCAGCTTCCTCCACGTCATCCTGCGCGCGGCCCGCGCAAACCCTGCCAAACCGCTCCGCGTGGTCGATGACCAGCACGGCAATCCCACCTCCACCCAAGCCTTGGCGGACGCCCTTACGGCCTTCCTTGAACGCCCGGACCTGCGTGGCACCTTCCACCTCACCTGCGAAGGCACCACCACCTGGTTCGGCTTCGCCAAAGAAATCCTTCGCCTGGCTCACCTCGACACCCCCGTCGAACCCTGCACCACCGAGGCATTCCCCCGCCCCGCGCATCGCCCCCATTGGTCCGCCCTCTCCAAAGACAAACTCCGCGCCGTCGGCCTTCCCCCCATGCCCGCCTGGCAAGACGCCCTCGCCCGCTTCTTCTCCACCACGCCTGACCACAATTCATAGAGCCTTGCCCGGCTCCTCTCCTGCCGCTCCATGACCCCGAGCGCCGAGTTGGCGCCCTCGGAGAGCTGTTTTGCCGTATCACGAACCAACCCACCGTCAAACGCGCGGCGAGTTGCCTTTTGCTTGCGTTCTTTTTCATCCTCCACATCTATACCTTTTCCGTCCACGTTGGGCATCCACACGACAGGCAGCAATTTTTTGCTTCACACGCGGGGGGACGCGTGCTAAAATGCGGAGGCCAAAGGGAAATCCATGAGGCATTATCATCCGAGTTTCATCCGACAATGTTTGGTATTGGCGTGCGGTTTGGCGCTCGCGGGTTTTGGCGTGGCACTGACGACGCGCGCGGGGCTGGGCACCTCGCCCATTTCGTCGTTGCCCTATGTGGTGACGTTTCTGACGCCGCTGACCTTTGGGATGACGACGTTCGTGGTGAATGTGTTTTTCGTGTTGGGGCAGGTGGCGCTTTTGCGACGCGACTTTCCGGTGACGCAGTTTGGGCAATTGGGGGTGGTGTTGCTCTTTGGGGTGTTTATCGATTTGGGGATGTGGGTCGGCGGGCTGTGGGTGCCGAGCGCGTATTGGGGGCGATTGGCGGAGGTGGTCGTGGGGAGCGTGGTGATGGCCGCGGGCATTGCCCTGCAAATCCACGCGGACCTGATTTTCAACCCGGGCGAAGGAATCGTCAAGGCGTTGTGCCGCGTGACGCGCACACGCTTCGCGTGGACCAAGATGGGATTTGACGTCAGTTTGGTGGCGGTGTCGTTGGTGTTGTCGTTGGTGGCGTTGCACGCGGTGCGTGGTTTGCGCGAGGGGACAATCGTCGCGGCCTTTGCCGTGGGGCTCAGCCTGCGGTGGCTGGTGCCGTTGTTGCGCCCGGTGCGCCGGTGGCTTTTCGCCTGAGCGAACGGCGGACGACGGGGTGGGGGAACGGTTTCGTCAGCAGGGGATGTCGCGCCAGCGAAGGTGCGTAAGGGCAAGGATACGCTCGAACTCGGCGCGGGTGCGGGTGAGTTTGAGAGCGTCCCAGAGGCGTTGGCCGTCTTGGAAGGAGGCGCACAGGTAGGACCAGGTTTCCTTGAGGTGGCCGAGGAGTGCATGGTCGCCGGAAGAGACGGCCGCGTTCTCGGCGAGCAGATCGGCGTGCCAGGCACGGAAACGCTCAATGTCACGGGTGTCGTGGCCGGCGTGAACGCTTTCGGCGAGAAAGGGATTGGCCACGAGGCCACGGCCAAGCATCCAACGCAAAACGTTCGGGAAGCGCGCGGCGAGGCGGCGGAAGTCTGCGAGGGTTCGGATGTCGCCGTTGTAGACGATCGGGAGCGAGCACGCTTCGGCCACACGGGCGAAGGCTTCGAGGTCGACCGTTCCCTCGTACATTTGTTTGGCGGTGCGCGGGTGGACGCAGAGTTCGCGCAGGGGGAAGGTTTGGATGAGGGGGAGGCGTTTGTTCAAGAGGGTGGGGGCATCAAGCCCCAGACGCACCTTGAGGGAGAAATGGCCGGGGCCGAGTTCGTCGCACCCGGCCTCGAGCATGGCGGCGAGGACGGACTCATCGCGCAGCAGTCCCGCGCCGCGGCCTTTCTTGGCCACGAAGGGCCAGGGGCAGCCGGCGTTGAGGTCGATGTCCGCGTAGCCGAGGGCCCGCATGGCGCGGAGCATGACGCGGAGTTGCGCCGGGTCTTTGCCGATGACTTGCGGGACGAGCGGGAGGCCGGGAGGTTGGGCGGAGGGGTCGATACCGCGCAGGATTTCGGGTTTGACGCGCGGGCCCTGCACCGTGGCGATGAAGGGGGCGACCGCGCAATCCACGCCGCCCAGGTGCGCACACAGGGCGCGGCGGAAAGGGAGACCGGTCACGCCGCGCAACGGCGCAAGGATGAGTTCCATGATCAGAGGTTGGCGAAGGGGTTGTTGGCGAAGCCCGCGTCGCGTCGCGGGCGGGGCGCACCGCCGGGGCGTCCGTTGCCTTGGGCGCCGCGCCGGGGTGGGGCGCCTTTGTCGCCGCGACCGCCCTTGCCGCCGCCGGAGCGGGCGGAGAGGGAAATGCGGCGGCGGGCGAGGTCGACATCCAGGACGCGCACCTTGATGCGGTCGCCGGTCTTGACGACCTCGGCGGGGTCGCGCACGAAGCGGTCGGAGAGTTCGGAGACGTGGACGAGGCCGTCTTGGTGGACGCCGATGTCCACGAAGGCGCCGAAGGCGGTTACGTTGGTAACGATGCCTTCGAGGGTCATGCCGGGGCGGACGTCCTCGATGGTGCAGACGTCCTCGCGGAAGGCGGGAGGCTCGAAGGTGGCGCGCGGGTCGCGGCCGGGTTTGCGGAGTTCGTCGAGGATGTCGTGGAGGGTAAGGGCGCCCACCTCGTCGCTCTCATAGCGTTTGGGCTGGATTTTGGCGATGGCGGCCTCGTTACCGACCAAGCTGTCGAGGGGCAGACCGACGTCCTCTGCCATGCGGCGCACGAGGGCGTAGCGCTCGGGGTGGACGGCGGAGCGGTCGAGCGGGTTTTTGCTCTCGCGGATACGGAGGAAGCCGGCACATTGCTCGAAGGTCTTCGCGCCAAGGCCGGGGACGCGCAGGAGGTCGCCGCGCTCGGCAAAGGCGCCGTGCTCGTCGCGGTAGGCCACGATGCGCTTGGCGAGGGTGGGGCCGATGCCCGAGACGCGGGTGAGGAGAGGGGCGCTGGCGGTGTTGAGTTCCACGCCCACGCGGTTCACGCAGGAGACGACGACCTCATCGAGTTTCGCGGCGAGAAGGCTTTGGCTGACGTCGTGCTGGTATTGCCCCACGCCGATGGCCTTGGGGTCAATCTTCACCAACTCCGCAAGGGGGTCTTGCAGGCGGCGGCCGATGGAGATGGCGCCGCGCACGGTGAGATCCAAATCTGGGAACTCCTCGCGCGCCACCTCGCTGGCGGAATAGACGGAGGCGCCCGATTCACTCACGGAGACGACAATGACGTCGGCATTGCCCGTGCGCGAGAGGGTGTGGCGCACGAATTGCTCGGTCTCGCGGCCCGCGGTGCCGTTGCCGATGGCGATGGCATAGGGATGGAAGCGGGCGATGAGTTTCATAAGCTCGACCGCGGCCGCGATTTCGCCCTGTTGCCCTTGCGAAGGATAGATGGTGGCGTTCGCGAGGAACTTGCCGGTGGCATCCAGCGCCACGCACTTGCAGCCTGTGCGGATGCCGGGGTCGATGCCAAGCACGGCGCGCTCGCCGAGCGGCGCCTGCAACAGCAGGTGGCGCAGGTTCTCCGCGAAAACCTCCACGGCTTCCGCGTCGGCCCGTTGCTTGAGCTCCACGGCGATGTCCAGCTCAATGCTCGGCGCGAGCAGGCGGCGCAACGCGTCCTGCGCGGCCGTCCGCAAGGCATCCGCCCACGGACTGGTCTCGCGGAAGCCAAACCGCTCGAGCGCCTTTTGGAGCACGGGGTCGGCATCGACCTGGAGGGAGACGCGCAGAACGCCCTCGGCTTCGCCGCGTTTGATGGCGAAGTAGCGGTGCGAGGGGATATCGGCGATGGCCTCCCGGAAGTCATAGTACTGCTCGTATTTCGTTGGGGTGGCGGGGGGCGGGTCGGAGACCGCGGCGCACAGGATGCCGTATTTGGCGAACCATGCGCGGGCGTAGCCGCGCAAGTCCGCGTCTTCGGCCACGCGCTCCGCCACGATGTCACGTGCGCCCTTCAGCGCGGCGGCGGCGTCGGGCACTTCGCGCGCGAGGTCGACGAAGGCGACGGCCACCGTTTCCGGGTCATCGTCGCCCTGGGCGAGGATGTGTTCGGCCAACGGCTCGAGACCGCGTTCGCGGGCGATGCCGGCGCGCGTGCGGCGTTTGGGGCGATAGGGCAGGTAGAGGTCTTCCAACGCGGCGCGGGTCTTGCAGGCCAAGATGGCGGCCTTGAGTTCGTCGGTCAGTTTGTCTTGCTGGATGATGGAGGAAAGGATTGCCTCCCGGCGCGCATCAAGTTCTTGAAGGTAGGCCAGCCGGTCGCGAATGGCGCCGATCTGCACCTCGTCAAGGTTGCCGTGCGCTTCCTTGCGATAGCGCGCGATGAAGGGAATGGTGCAACCTTCCTCAAGCAATTTGGCCACGGCCTCGATTTGGCGTGGCGAGATGTTGAGCTCGGCGGAGAGGTCCGGAAGAAAGCGCGCGATGTCCATGGGCATTCCTTAGGCCAGCTTGACGTCTGCCTTGGCGCGCAGTTCAGCCACGTGGTCGGTGACGGCCTGGCCGCGCGCGGCATGGAAGAGGAAGGAGGCGATTTTGTCGTGAATCTCCTCCAGCGTGGGTGTGTGGCCCTTTTCCTCGCCAGTCTTGACGATGATGTGATAGCCGAAGGGTGTCTCCAGGATGTCCGAGACGGTGTTGAGCGCGAGGGCGAAGGCGGCATCCTCGAAGGGTTTGACCATCATGCCGCGGCCGAACCAGCCGAGCGAGCCGCCGTTGTTTTTGCCGCTGGGGCAATCGCTGTAGGCGGCGGCTTCGTCGGCGAAGGTGCTCTCGCCGGAGACGATGCGCGCACGGATGGCCTCCAGTTTGGTGCGGGCGGTGGCCTTGTCGGCGTCGCTGTCGCTGTCAGGCTTGACGAGGATGTGCTGGGCGAGCACGCGATCCTGCGTGGCATATTCCGATTGGTGGGCCTCGTAATGCGCGCGAATTGCCTCCTCGGTGGGGTGGGGGACGGCGGAGCAGATTTGTTCGATGAGCTTGTTGATCATGACGCCTTGGCGCAACTCTTGCTTGAAGGCATCCACGGTCAGTCCCTGCGCGGCAATGGCCTTTTCCAACGCGGAACGGTCGCCGCCGAATTGGCGCACGTAGGTCTCGAACTGCGCATCCAACTCATCGCCGGTGACGGGGATGGCCAGGCGTTTGGCCTCGTCGATCAACAGCTTGGTGCCGATGGCCTGATCCAATGCCCGTGCGCGCAACGCATCGAGTTGGAGGCGGATTTGGTCGTCGGGGAGCCCTTGTTGGCGATAAAAATGGATGAGCCGCTGCAGTTCGAAGTCCACGGCCTGCCAGGGGATGGGGTCGCCATTGACGGTTGCCACAATCTGTTCTGCCATGTCTGTGCCCTTTCGGAATTAAAGCAACAGTTTACCAGAAATCATCGCCGGCGGCGCAAGGGGAAGTCCGCCAGCACCTCACGGAATGCGGTCGGGACGAAGAGGCGCGCCAGCGGCAGGTAAAGCGCCGCGCCGGCTGCAATGGCCGTCGGCACGGAGAGGAAGAGCGAAACGCCGTGCGCGGCCAAGAGACCGTGTAATGCCCGGACCGCCGCGGCCATGAGCCCCGCCGCGGCCAAGGTGCGCACGGCCACGGAGAGCAGCCCCGCCAAGTTGGGGCGGAGGCCGCGATGCATCAAAATGGCCAAGAGGATGATGGTGTTGGCAAAAGAATTGAGCACCGTGCTTAGGGCGATGCCCACGTGTCGCCACCCCTCCGGGAGGAAAATCACGGAAAGCAAATTGAGCGTGAAGTTGCCCAAGATGCACCAGGCCGCGACGGTCACGGGCGTGCGCAGGTCTTTGTGGGCATAGAAGATTGGAATAACGGTCTTTGCGGAAGAAAAGGCGATGAGCCCAAAGGCATAGGCCGTCACGGCGCGCGCGGTCCAGACGGTGGACTGGGCATCGAAGGCGCCGCGCTCGTAGAGCAGGGAGACGGTGGGCGCGGCAAGCGCCACGAGCCCAAAGGCCATTGGCGCCATGATGACAAAGAGATTGCGCAACGCGCGTTCCAGCGTGGACACGAGCGCGGCGCGATCCGCGCTCGCCGCTTGCCGGCTGTAGGTGGGGAGGAGCACGGTGGCAAAGGCGGTGCCGAAGAGCCCAAGCGGCAAGTAGATGATCCGGTCGGCGTATTCCAGCGCGGAGGGCGCCCAGGATGCGCCATAGAAAGCCAGCCAACCATCCACGCAGATGTTGATTTGCGCGAGGGCAATGCCCAACGAGGCCGGCCCCATCTGGAGGAGCACCTGGCGGACGTAGGGCGAGGCGCGCCATCCCGTGAAAGCGAAGCGAAGCCGATAGCCCACCCGCCGCAATGCGGGCAACTGGAAGGCGATTTGCGCGAAGCCGGCAAGCAAGATACCCCAGCAAACGGCCCCAATGCGCCAGTAGCCCTCCGCCGGCAAAAAGGGGCAGACGCCGACCAACGCGGCAATCCAACAGAGGTTCAGGATGACGGGCGTGAGCGAGGGTATGGCAAAGCGGTCGCGGACGTTGAGCGCGGCCGAGACAATGGCCGCTACGCAAATGAGCAACGCGTAGGGGAGCATGATGCGCGTGAGCGGCATGGCCTCGGCCCAGCGCGAGTCGGGCGCGGCGGCGATTTCCACCGCATAGGTGACGGCCACGCCCAGCCCCACCAACAGCCCAAGCGCGCAGACAAGCAAACCGAGAATGCGCGCCAGGAACAGTTGGGCGCGGTCATGCCCCTCGGTGCGTTCAATCTCGGCGAAGACGGGAATGAAGGCGGCGCCCAGCGCACCCTCGCCGAAGAGGCGACGAAACAGGTTCGGGATGCGAAAGGCGATGACGAAGGCACTCTGAAGCGTGCCCGTGCCAAAAAAATGCGCCATCAGGATTTCGCGCACCAACCCGAAGACGCGGCTGATGGCGGTCATCGCGCTCACCACGCCCACCTTGCGCAAGACGCTCATGGCGCACCTCCGGGCCAAGTGCCCGCCCTACGCTCACCGATCGGCATCGGGGTGCCTCTTGAAAGGCTTGAAGCAAATATGCGAGACGGCCTCGTGGAAGTTCTCCGCGCCTTTAAGAATCTCGATCTCAATGCGTAGGTAGTAGACCGGCACGGCCACGGACGCCAAGCGTGGGAAGCGCACGGCATCCTTCTCGGTGGTGATGACCGCGTCGCACCCCAGGTCGGCCGCGCGGTTGACCACGTTGATGACCTCCTGCGTGGCGTAGCGGTGGTGGTCGGCATAACGCACGCATTCCACGAGATCCGCGCCATAACCGCGCAGGAAACCCTCGAAACTCTGCGGCACGGCGATGCCCGAGAGCGCAAGCACCTTCTTGCCCGCCAACCACGAGAGGTCGCGATTGGCCTTGCCATAGACATTCTTGAGGCGCTTGGGCGCGTGGCGACATTCGATGATTTCGGCGTGGTTGTTGAGTTTGCGGATCTTGGCGCGAAGCGCATCGGAGTTGCCGTCGCTCTTGGTGATGAAAATGAAGTCGGCACGACGAAGGTTTTGGATGCCCTCGCGCAAAACGCCGCGCGGCAGGAGATAACCGTTGCCAAAGGGGTTGGTCTTGTCCACCAGCACGATGTCGTGCGAATGGCGCAGGCGCTGATACTGGAACCCATCGTCCAATACCAACGTGTCGCAACCGAACTTGCGGATGGCATAGCGGCCGGACTTCACGCGATTGCGATCCACCAATACCACCACGCCCGGCAGGTTGGAGGCCAACATGTAGGGCTCATCGCCGCCGGTCTCGGAGTCGAGCAGGACGCGCCGCCCATCGCTCACCACCAACGGGGGCTCGATGGTGTCGCTGAAGAGACGCTGCAGGAAAGGCTTCTCCTTGCGGCGATAGCCGCGCGAGAGGATGGCCACCTTGCGCCCCTCCTTGGTGAGCTCGCGCGCGAAGATTTCCACCACGGGCGTCTTGCCCGTGCCGCCGGCGGTCACGTTCCCCACGCTGATCACCTGGCACCCAAGCGGCCAGCGCCGCAACACGCCAATGCGAAAGAACCACATCCGCAACCAGACGATGGCGCCGTAAATCTTGGAGATGCCCTTGAGCACCGCCAACAGCGCCTTGGGCCAAAAGCCAACGACCGCCCGATCCGCGCCCTCTTGCTGGATGAGCGGGATGACGAAACTCTCGAGCCGCTCAATCAGCCGCACCCGGCTCCGCGCCACCGCTTACTTCCTCTCCATTGCGCAACGATCCGCGCAACAGGCGCAATGGCCGGTGCAGCCACCATGCCCCGCCAGGGAAACATCCTCGCCCGTCCAACAATAGGTGCAAATCCGCGGGCCGATGCCGATGGACTTCGCCACATCGCCCACGCGCTGGAAGGCGAGCGTGGTCATGCCGAGCCGCCGGCGGATTTCCTCCACCATCCGCTTGTAGGGCTCGCCGTCCGGGTCGCGATACTTGCGGATGTCCGCGTCCGGCCCCTCCAGCTCCAGGATGACGCGCCGCGTGATCAGATCCATCACGCTCTCCGTGCGCGAGAAGGTGAGGAACTTGCACTTGTAAAGCAACGGCGGGCAGGCGATACGCACGTGGATTTCCTTGGCGCCGGCTTTGAAGAGACGCCCCACCTGATTGCGCAATTGCGTACCGCGCACGATGGAATCGTCGCAGAAAATAAGCCGCTTGCCCTCAATCAGCTCCGGAACGGGAAGCAACTTCATGTTGGCGATTTTCTGGCGCAGGCTTTGATCCGGCGGCATGAAACTGCGCGGCCACGTGGGTGTGTACTTCACGAACGGGCGCGCGTAGCGGATGCCACTCTTGAAGGCATAGCCCAGCGCGTGCGCCACGCCCGAATCGGGAATGCCCGCCACGTGATCGGCCTCCACGGGCGCCTGTTGCGAGAGCAATGCGCCGCTGCGATACCGCGTCCGCTCCACGCCCACGCCCTCGTAGGTGCTGGCGGGGTAGCCATAGTAAACGTAAAGGAAGGCGCAGATGGCGGATTCCTCACGCCCTTCCACCACCGTCCGCACACCGTCAAGCGAGAGCGCGACGATTTCCCCGGCCTTCAGGTCGCGCGTGCGTCGATAGCCCAGATTTGGGAAGGCGGCCGTCTCCATCGTCACCGCATGGCCGCCATCCTCCTTCTCGCCGAGCACGATGGGCGTCCGCCCAAAGCGGTCGCGCGCCGCGTAGAGCACGCCACGCTCCGAGAGCAACAGCAGCGAACACGAGCCCTCCACGCGGCTTTGCGCGTAGACAAGCCCCTCCTCAAAGGTGTCGCGGCTGTTGATGAGCATCGCCAGCACCTCCAGTGTGTTGATGGCGCTGTCCTTGCCCAGCTCGCAGAAATGCGTGTGGCGATCCTTCACCAATTCGTCGACAATTTCCTGCAGGTTGGTCACCAACCCCACGAAAGCCAAGGCGAACATCCCCAAATGCGAGCGCACGAGAATGGGCTGATCGTCCTGGTCGCTGATGACACCCATGCCGTAATTGGGGTTCAGCCCGGCGAAACGCTTGGCCGCACCCTCGAAACGCGTGCGGAACTGCGCGTTCTGGATGTTGTGGATGGAACGATGAAACGTGTTCCCGGCGTAGACAACCATGCCGCCGCGTACGGTTCCCATGTGCGAGTGATAGTCCGTGCCAAAATAAATGTCCGGCACGCAACCCTGTTGCGCGACGACACCGAAAAATCCGCCCATAGCCTACTCCTTCCCGAGGTAACCAAGAACGGCGTTATTCTAGCAAAAACGCGCCCGTCGTGCGTCCGTCCCTTCTGGGAAATTACGCCTCTTGGGCAATTTTGCGGAACCGGAATGCCTTGTTGACAACTTTGCAAAACCTGTTGAAAACTTGTTGAAAGCGGGCAGAGGCGGGGGCGCCTCAAGTTGGGCTTTTCAATCTATACGCGGGGTCATTTTCCGAGACACGCCGTACCTCGTCTCGATGTGCGGCGTGTCTCGCGGTGTGCCGCGGCGCATTCCGAAACGGGGGCGCCGGGGACTTTTCCCGACAAAGGGTGGGATTCAACGACGCGTCGTGATCCGGGGTCAGGCTTCGTTGGGGATGAGGATGAGGCGGTCAATCATGAAGTTGGGGCCGGAAGTCTTTTGAATGCGCAGCTCCAGCTTGCCGTCCAGGAAGTCTTCCATATCCACCGGCAGCGTGAGCCAATGGCTGCCATCGGGGTTGTTTTTGCCCTTCGCGTGCGGGGGGATGGTGAAGGTGCGTCCGCCATCAAAGGAACCCTTGGCCGTGCGGCCGTTGCCGTTGGGGTCGCGGAAGCGAACGAGCAGTTTGCCGCGCACGTTGGCGCAGCCCGTCAGGGTGATGGTGGTATCCTCGCCCACCCAATAGGTGCCGTCTTTGTCGCCCCAGGTGCGCACCCCCTTGCCCGCGAGCGTATAGGAGCCGGAGACGAGTTCGGCCCGGTCGCGCTTGGCATCCCACGGGATGTCGGCGCCGCGTTGGCGGAGGAAGGCCGCACATTCGATATAGACCACGGCGGACTTGTATGCCGCCGGGCGGGGCGCAAGATCGGCGCGTGCGTCGTGGAAGAGCGTCCACAACGCTTGCTCCCCCACCGCGGCCTTGGGCGCAAAGGCATCGGAGGCCACGTAGTCCAGAAGCGAGCGGCGCAGTTGTTGCGCCTCGGGGCGTTTCGCGGAAAGATTGAAGCCCGAGACCAAGAGTTTTCCGGGGCCGACGGCCGTCTCGAAGAGGAGCGCGGCAAGCGCGGGCTTGTGGAAGTCCACCACCGGCATGGCCAACGGCGTGAAATCGGGTGCCGCGCCGGCAATGCGGAAGGTGGTGGCGCCATTGACCAGGTGTTGCCACTGCCAGTCCTGCCAATCCTCGGTGGGGAAGGCCGCGAAGGCGGGACTCTTGTCCTGCACCACCATGCCCAGCGTGGCGTTGCGCTGGCCGGGGAACCACGTGGTGCTCCAGTAGACGGGGCGGAACGCGGAGAAGATGGTCGCCTTGGGCGCGGGGCAGGCGTGCGCGTCGAAGAGGACGCGGCCGCCCTTGGCGAGCGCGGCCTTGGCCTCGGCCGGGTCGTCCGTGAAGGTCACGCCCGCCGGCACGGTGGCGTCGATTGCCGCGGGGTAGACCCACAGCGGCCAACGGTTGTTGCCGAAATGGAGTTCTACCTTGGCCGGGGCCTGGACGTTGGCAAGGCTCACGCGGATCTGCCCCACCTCGCGCACCTCGCCCACCGGCACCGCTTGCGCGAAGGTACCGCTCTGACCGAGGGCGGGGATTGACCAAGCGAAGGGACCGTTCAGCGGCTTGTCGCCATAATTGTGGATGACCAGCTTGGCCGAGAAGGTTTCGTCGGCGCGCCACGTGTATTTGGGGAAGCGCGCCAAATAGGCCACCGGCGCGAAATAGTTGGCCACGGGCACCGCGCGTTCGGCACCGGGCTTTGCGTCGTAGAAGGAGTCCAACCACCCGATGAGGGCCTCGCCCTGCCCCGAATAATCCTGGATGCCGAGCAATTGCAACCCCGCGCAGGAGGGCGTGCGCAGGAAACTCTCGATCTCGTCTTTGTACATCAGGCGGTTCGTCATCAACGAGGCGCGCGTGTAGGCGTCATTGAAGCGGAGCACGCCGGCCTCCGCGCTGGCCTCGCGCAGGTTCTCGAGGTTCCATGGGCGAAGCAGGCCGGTGTACTTGGGTATCTCGCGGTCAAAGTTGGGGAAGACGGGCCATTGGCCAATCTCGTGCGCCACGGTGGGCAACTTCGTGCGACCGTAGACATCCTCGTAGTCCCAGTCCGTCCCCTCGCGGCGGCGTTCGCGCACCATGCCCACGCCCGGATAGTTGTGTGTCACCAAAAAGTCATCCCCCGACGAAATCTGGCGCGCCGAGCTGGCGGCATAAAGGTGCCGCCCATCATAGGCCTTGCATTCGTTCATCCATTTGCCCAGGAGCGCGAAATCCGAGCTGCCCAGCTCGTTGCCCACGCTCAGCGAGAAGAAGGAGGGCGCGTTGCCGTAAGCGTCAAGAATACGGAAGAGTTCGTTGTGCACGAAGTCGTCCACATCCTTCGGCCCGCGCCCGATGCCTTTGAGATACTTATGGTCGCGCACCATCCAGCCATCGATCCAGACGACTTCGGGCGAGATGAGCAGCCCCAGTTCGTCGGCCGCGTCATAGGCCGCCTGCGGCACCGCCCACGTGTGGCAACGCACCTGGTTGATGCCCTCGGCCTTGAGCGTGCCGAAGATTTTCAGCCACGTGGCCTTGTCCGTCGCCGGATAGCCCGTGAGCGGGAAGTGGCAGTTTTCCGTGTTCCCGCGCACAAAGAACGGGCGATCGTTCATGAAGACCCGGCGCCCACGCACCTCGAAGGAGCGGAACCCAAAACGCACGCGGTGCTCCAAGCCGTTCCACTTCAACACGAGCGTGTAGAGTTGCGGGTCAAACTCGCTCCACGGCTTCGCCCCCGGCACGCGCAGGGTGATGCTGTCGGCCGTCGCGGCCACCCGCTTCGCCTGCACGCCCTCGACGGTCGCCTCCACCGGCTTGCCCGCGATGACCGGCCCCTCCGCGCCGGTCGCCACCGGATGGCTGAGCGCCGGCAGGCGAACCGTCACCGTCTCCCCGAACGGCGCAAAGACCCGCGCCTGACGCAACGGATTGGCCGGGCGCAACTCCAGCCGCCCGATCGCCCCGTTCCAACGCGTCTGCATCGAGTCGCCATAACTGTGGCTCTTCTCCCCGATGGGGTGAATCAACGAATTGTCGATTGTCAGCGTCAGCGTGTGTTTGCCCGGCGTCATCAACTTCGCCGGCACGTCGTAGACATGCGGCGTCGCCAACGAATCGCACGTGCCCAACGCCGTGCCGTCCCACGTTGCCGCGCTCTTCCACATCACGCGCTCCAGGAAGAGTTCGTAATCCCCCGCCATCTCCGGCGTAACCGTCACCGTCGTGGAGTAGGTCGCCGGCCCGACGTACTGATGGCGCGGCGTCAGCGCGCCGTAGACCGCCTTCTCGGCCGCGGGGCCCAACTGCGCGTCCCCCAACGTCCCCGGCAAGCGCACCTGCGCCGGTGCCGCCTCGCCCAGACGCACTTGCCACGTTCCCGCCAAATCCACCGTCGGCGGTGCCGCCATCACGCACGCCGCGTACCAGCCAATCGTCGCAAACGCCAAAAAACCTTTCATTGTCTCGCTCCTTAGTCACGCGCTCGCCGCGCGCTTCTCTACGTACTGCCGCCAGTCTACCATATTCCACACCCCGCGGGAAACACTTTTCCGACTTGTGTCGTGTGTGAATCGTCCACAATGTGATTGCGCGGATGAAAGAAGAGAAGGGGGAAAAGATGCCGCATCCAATAATGCGCACGCCTGCCGAAAACGCGTGCCTATCCTTCCAAGCAGCCGACGATGTTTGCTTTTTGGTATACTCGGCGGCACATTGAACGAGGATGCACCATGACGTTTTATGATTTCCTGAAGTCGCGCCACTTGGTCGAGGCGTGCACGTGCCCGGAAGCAAAGATGGCGGAGTTGTTGGAAAAGCCGCTGACGCTCTATATCGGCTTTGACCCCACGGCCTCGTGCCTTCAGGCCGGCAACTATGTGGCCATCCAGACCTTGGCGCAATTCCAGCGCGCGGGGCATCGCGTCATTGCCTTGGTGGGGGGCGCCACGGGTATGATTGGCGATCCCTCGGGCCGTTCCACGGAGCGCAACTTCCTCTCCGAGGAGCAGTTGCTGCGCAATCTGGAGGGCATCAAGGAGAACCTCGCGCGCTTCTTGGACTTCAACCACCCGACCAATCCGGCCATCTTGGTAAACAACTACGACTGGTACAAGGATTACGCCATTCTCCCCTTCCTGCGCGAGGTCGGCACACTCTTCCGCATGAAGCCGATGTTGGCCAAGGATTCCGTGCAGAAGCGCCTGAACGCCGAGACGAACTCCATGACCTTCACGGAGTTCACCTACCAGATTTTGCAGGGCTACGACTTCTACCACCTCTACAAGCACTATGGGTGCACGCTGCAGGTGGGCGGCGCCGACCAGTGGGGCAACATCACCGCCGGCACCGACCTCATCCGCCGCTTGGAGCCCGAGGCCGAGGTCAACGGCCTCACCATCCCGCTCGTTTGCGATGCCAACGGCCAGAAGTTCGGCAAATCCGCCGGTAACGCCATCTTCCTCAACGCCGACAAGACGAGCGTCTACGCCTTCTATCAATTCTTCCTGCGCACGCTTGACGCCGATGCCATCCGCTACCTGCGTATCTTCACCTTCCTGGACGACGCGCGCATCGCCGAACTGGCCGCCGCCCAACGCGAGCACCCCGAGGCACGCGAACCGCAACGTGTCTTGGCCGAGGAACTCACCCGCGCCGTCCATGGCGAGGCCGGACTCCGTGCCGCGCAGCGTGCCTCCGCCGTCCTCTTCGGCGGTTCGCTTGAAGGTGTTTCCGCGGCGGACTTGGAGGCCATCGCGGCGGACGTTCCCAGCGGCACGCTCCCGCGCGAGGCCGTCATCGGCAAGCCGCTCGTGGACGTGGCGGTCGCGGCGGGGTTCGTCAAGAGCAAGGGCGAGGCCCGGCGGCTCATCCAGGGCGGAGGCCTCTCGCTCAACAACGAGAAGGTGACCGACCCTGCCTTTGCCGTTCCCGCGGACGCCCCCGTCGAGGGGCGGATGGTGTTGTTGCGCCAGGGGAAGAAGAACTACTTCCTGCTGCGTCTCGCGTAAGGAAAGGCTCGTGCCATGCCGTTGAGCCCCGCGACAATCGCCGCCATCCAGGCGCTCATGGCGCGCGCGGGACTCACGGACGAGACGCTTCGCGAGCAATTCGTTCTGGGGACCGGCTCCGGCGGCCAGAAAATCAACAAGACCTCCTCCGCCGTGCGCCTCACCCACCTGCCCACGGGCCTCTGGGTGAAGGTGCAAAGTTCGCGTTCGCGTGAGGACAATCGCTGGCTGGCGCGCCGTGCGTTGGCCGAGCGTATTTTGGAAATCCGGGACGGCGAACGTTCTGCCCGCCAACAGGAGCGCGAGAAGATCCGCCGCCAAAAACGTCGCCGTTCCCGTCGTCAGAAGGCGCGGATGTTGGACGACAAGGCCAAACATGCCGCCAAAAAGGCCGCGCGTCGTTGGTCGCCCGGCGCGGATTGAGCGCGCGGGCCTGCGCACAGACCACAAAGACACGACTCGGGCGTGGAAGGCTGTGCGCTCCACCGGTCGCTTCGCGCCCTACCGCGCACACCTTCCACGCCTCAATGTCTTGTCGAAAACAAAAGAATCCTTAGAGAACAAAGAGCCACAGATGCGCAGACGGCGGACGCCGAACAAGAAGACAGAACGCGAAAACAGCAAACAGAACGCGCCATTCGGCGCGACGGGTCAATTTTTGCGCAATGACATACCTGTCGCCCCGGAGGGGCGAACTACTCACGGTTCACTTCTCACTGTTCACTGTTGTTGTGTCTTTGCGGTCAGTGCGCCGTTTCGGGTGCGGCGAGGGATTGGAATTGCGCGCGGAAGTCGTTGCCGCGGGCGGCCATGCCGGGATATTGGTCGAAGCTGGCGCAACCGGGCGAGAGCAGGATGGTGTCGCCCGGCGTGGCGTCCGAAAAAGCCGCGTGGACGGCGGTGGCCATATCGCCGCAGGGTTGGCAGGGGACGATGTCGCCCCACGCATGCAGGAGCGCGTCTTGTGCTTGGCCGATGAGGTAGGCTTTGCGCACGTTGGCGGCGAGTTCCTCCTCCAGGAAGTCGAGGTCGCTTTCCTTGAGGAGCCCCCCGGCGATGAGGCGCACGTTGGGGCCGGCCATGCGGAGCGCAGCCTGCGTGGCGGCCAGAGAGGTGCCTTTGGAATCGTCGATGAAGGTGACACCGTTGCGCGTGCCGATGGGTTGCATGCGGTGGGGGAGCGGGCGGAAGGCGCTGAGCCCCTGGGCGATTTGGTCGACGGTGAGGCCGCAGGCGTCCAGCATGGCCGCGACAAGCGCGGCGGCAGGGCCGAGCACGGGATTGTCGAAGTACCCCGAGAAGACAATCTTATCCAAGCCCTTGTGGAGAATGGCGCCCGGGATGTAGCGCCAATCGACCCATGCCTCTCGCCCAAAGCGCTCGAGCGGGACGTCTGGGGCGATGCCTAAAGGCGAGAGTCCCCACGGAAGGTAGGCGCGGGCACCGGCCTCGGGGCGTTGGGCTTGGAAGATGCGCCGTTTGATGCGCGCGTAGGTCTCGATTGAGCCGTGGCGATCCAAATGGTCGGCCTGAATGTTGAGGATGGCGGCCAGGCGCGGGGCGAAGGTGCGCGTGAGTTCCAGTTGGAAGGAGGAGACCTCGGTCACGGCGATGGTACCCGCGCCATCGTCGGGACACTCCAACACGCGCTCGGAGAGCGGCACGCCGTAGTTCCCGGCGGTCACGGCGCGACGGCCTGCGAGGCAAAGCGCGTCGGCCAGGCATTTGACGACGGAACTCTTGCCTTTGCTCCCGGTGATGGCCAACACGTCGCCACGCCAACGAGAGGCGCCCAACTCGAGTTCGGAGATGGTGGAGAGGCCGCGATTGCGAGCGGCGACGACCCATGGGTGGTCGAGCGGGAAGGACGGGGAGACGATGGCAAGGTCGTACGCGCCGTCGGGCAGGTGCGTGTGGTCGGCATGCAGGCAGGAGACGCCCTGGGTGGAGAGCGCGGCGAGCGCCTCCTGCGGCCAGTGTTCATCGACCACGGCGACGCGCCCGCCAATTTCGAGCATGAGGCGCGCGGCGGCCTGCCCGCTACGTCCGGCACCCAGAACAAGGGCGTTGCGCCGGTCGTAGCGCGGCATCAGTCCGCCCCCCTGTTCAAGGTCGCGTCCAATTCGTCGAACTCGGTTTTCGCGCCGGGGTCGAGCTTGGTGTATTGCTTGCGGGCTTCGGCCAAGGCCGCACGGGCCAAGTCGGGGTGTCCCTCCTTGACGTGGAGGCGCGCGAGGGTGATGAGGAAGCGCGGATCGGTGGGCTGGTCGGGGCGGAATTGCTTGTCGAGCGCGAAGGCCTTCTCAAGCCTGGCGTGCGCCTCGTCGTAACGCCCCAAGCCGTAGAGCGCGGCGGCGGCCGTCTCGTGGGCGACGGCCAGGTTCGGCGCCAGCTCGCAGGCGCGTTCGGCGGCGGCGAGCGCCTGTTCCCAGCGGCCCATGCGGCGCAGGGTCTCGGCGAGGTCGTTGAACGCCTCAGGGAGCGGCGGCTGGTAGGCGGGGTCGGTGGCAAAGGTAAGATAACCGAGGGCGCGGTCGAGGTTGCCCTCGCCGAGCGCCAGGGAGCCCATGATGTAGTTGGCCAAGGGAAGGGTACGGTCCTGTGTGAGGAATTCGCGGGCATGGCGCTCGGCAGCGACCTTGTCATTGAGGCGGATGTCGAGCGCCAGGACGGTGTTGCGCAGGGCGTGCACCTCGGGCTTGAGGGCGAGGGCGCGGAGGTAGAAGGCGCGGGCGCGCTCGGGATTGCCTTCGCGCTCGGCGAGTTGCGCGTTGATGATCTGCACGAAGTAGTCCTCTTCGGAGCCGGCTGCGGCGATGAGCTTGGGCAGGGTCTGCTTGCGGAGTTCCTCGAGCGCGCCGGCCTGAAGTTGCAGGGTGGCGAGCATGGCGGTGGCCTCGGGATTCTTGGGATAGCGCCCCAAGTAGATTTTGAGCGCCTCCAAGGCTTTGTTTGCGTCCCCCGCGGCGGCGTGCAACAACGCGCGCTCGTAGGCCAGCTCCACGCGGTCGCCCGTCTCCTCGGCCTGATCGAGGAGGCGTTCGGCCTCGGCGAGGTCGTTCTCCAGAATGGTCATGCGGACGAGTTCGCGGAGGAGGGGCAACTTCTGGCGCGGGTCGGTGGCTTGCGCCAGGAGGCTCTTGTAGCGGGCGATGGCGTCACGCCGCCGTCCGGGCGACATGGCATAGAGCGCGGCGACGGCGTTCTGGTAGGCGGCGGACTGCTTGTCTTCGCCGACCATGCCGGCGGCGAGATCCATGCCGCTGAGCGCCGCGCCGGTCTGCCCGCTCATGGCCCAACTCCCCGCGAGCGCGCTGAGCAACTGCGGCGAGCGGATGTAACCATAGGTCTGCGCGAGCGCTTGGAAGCGGATGCGCCGCCCGCTCAGCTTCTTGACGAGCGCCTTCATCTCGCCCTCGCACCACTCCTTCTGCTCGGGATGGAGGCCGCCGTTGACCAGCTCGAAGATGTTGAAGAGGGCGGAGACGTTGTCGGGGTCGTAGTCGTAGACGGCGCGGAAGAGCGCGAACGCCTCCTCCTTCTTGCCGGCGTCGGCGAGGTAGAAGGCGGTGTTGTTCGCCACGAAGCCTACCTGGCGGCGGGCGTAGCGCGCGAAGCCCCGCAGGGTGGGGAAGGCCGCGTCGGGGATGTCCTTCGCGATGTTGGGGAGCGCCGCGTCCACCTGCGCCGGCACCTTGAGCGCGGCGTGCTGCGCCTCGCGCGTGCGGGCGCCGCGATAGACCAAGCCCTCGGGCAATGGCTGGCGGTTGCCGGCGTACCACAGGTCGGGCAGACCCAACGTGGCGAAGCGCTCGCAGGCGGCCTCGTCCGCGCGCAGCCAGTCCTGAATGAACGGCACCAACCCGAGATCCAGCGAGAAGCCTAGCCGGCGGCGCAGGTCGTCCTTGTCCGCGAAGGCGGGCGACGCCGCGAGCGCGTCGCGGATGCGGTCGAGATCCCGCTTGGAGACGGCGGCGGGGGAGATGACCGTGGGGCCGTTTTCCTTCTCGGCGGCGCGCAAGGCCAGGTAAGGGTCGGCGAAGCCGTCGCTCAACAGCCACGAGACGCCCTCGGTCTTGAGCACGGCGTCGGCGTAGGCGCGCGGCAAGGTCTCCAACGCGGCGTCCGCGCGCACGGCGCGGATGGTGCCCCATGCGCCGAAACCGAGGCAGACGGCCGTGACGCCGAGGGCCAGCCAGGCGACCGCGCGGCCCGCGGCGCGCGCGCCAACCCGCTCGCCCTCGCCACCCTCGGCGGGGCGGCGCACGGCGATGAGAAGCGCGCCCGCGCCACCCACGGCGCCGACGGCCAACGCGATGAGGGCGGCGCCCAGAAGCGGATAGGTCTCGCCCCATTCCGCCGCGAGTTCCGCGGTGGCGATGGGCAGGGGCAAGAAGGTGAGCGCCGCCAAGACGGCCATCGAGAGATAGGTGCCCACCACCGCCAGCGTGCGGCGGTTCGCGCCGACGGCCGCAATCACGAAGGGCGCCAACAGCCCCGGCACCACAACGAAAAGCCCCATCAGCAACCACGGCCCGCGCAACGCCTCGAGCGTGCCGAGCGCCTGCGTGAGCACGTGCACCTTGAGCGCCCCGGCGAAACTCGGCGCGCCGGCCCCGACCGCGAGGCCCGCCGCGATGCACGCCGTCAGCGCCACGCCCACGGCCAAGGGGAGCAGGAGGCAGGTAACGAAGGGGCGGATGCGCACCCGGTCGTGCGCCGCGAAGTAGCCCAACCCCAGCGCCAAGACGAAGAGCGGCGCCAAAATCAGCTGCCACGGCGAGTTGAGCGCGATGACGCCGATGGCAAAGGCCGCAAAGCACATGCGCCGATGGTGGCCGTTGTGGGCCGCCCTGCAAATGTGAAGGGCCGTCGCGAGGGTCAGCGCCAAGTCAAGCGTCTGCCACTGGAAATGCGTGGCCGCGCGGAGAAAATCCGTCGAGACCAAGAGCGCCACCGCCGCCAACGGCACGCCCACGGCCACGGCAACCGCGCGATGCGCCGCCGTGCGCGGCTCCGGCGTCAGCAGGACAATCAGCCAACGCACGAGCGCGCAGAGGTAGGCCACGCACAGCGCCGCGACGAGGGCGTTGGCCACGTTGAAGGCCACAACCGTCGGGGCGACCCACGCGAGGCCGCGGAAGACCGCTTGCGCGAGGGGGTGTTGCCCGCCGATGGCGGCCGGCCAGACGCCGAGCGCGTGCGCCATGAAGCGTGCCCCCTCGCCGGGATAGACCCACGGCGTCAGGCCGGGCAGAAAGACAATCAGGGCGATCGCGCCCCAAAGCCAAGGGTTGGCAATCACGGTTCGCAGTTTGTTCATGGCGTGGTCCTTGTTTCGGGGGATATGGGCGTTGGTGCGATTGGCGCGGGCTCGGCCGGTGCCTCGGTGCGTCGCCAGTCTCCTTCCTTGCAGGCGAAGTCCTCGGGAAGGGCGCGGATGTCGTCGTTGGTGTCCGGCAATTTGTCGGGGCCGCAGGAAAAGAGGGTGGGGGCCTCAAAGGGCGATTGCGGCATTCGATAGACGTAGTGCGTGCCCCACGGATCCTTGTAGGCCCAGTTGATGTAAGGCCCCTTCCAGCCGGGCGTGCCGTAATCCTTGGCCAACGCGAAGAGCCCAAGCCGTTGTTGCGGCCACGCACCGGTGTGGACGCGGTGAAGCGTCATGGCAAGCGCAATCGTCGCCACGCTCTTGCGGGCTCGACGTTGGTTCAGCGGCGTGATGTCCGGCTTCTCCGGTTGCGGCCGCCCCATCAGCAACATGAGCGCCACCGCGACGACCGACATTCCCATCAGGATGGCCAACAACACTTTAGGCGAATGGAAAGCCTTCGCGTCGATGCGCAACGCCTCAAGCCGTTGCCGCTCCGCGTCACGGCGGATGGCGTCAATCTTGCGGCGCGCCTCGCGCCGTTCCTCCGCGCTGCGCCATCTCAGGCCAAGCACAGGCTCGGTGCGCTTGACGCGCACGGGCGTTTCGGGAGGCTTGGAGAGATGGACGGCCATGCGTGCGTTCCCCGATGTCAAAGAAAGAGCGAATCCTGCCGCGCCGCGGGCGCAAGCCCCAGCCGCTTGTAGGCCTTGGGCAACGCCACGCGCCCTTTGGGCGTGCGGTCGATGTAGCCCTCCTGAATGAGATACGGCTCGTAGACCTCCTCCACCGTGTCCGGCTCCTCGCCCACCGCCACCGCGATGGTGCCGACCCCCACGGGCCCGCCGCCGAACTTCGCCACGATGGTTTCCAGGATACGGATGTCCATCTCGTCCAATCCCTGCGGGTCAATCTCAAGCAAGGCCAACGCCCGGTCGGCCACCTCGCCCGTGATCCGGTTGTCCGCCCGCACTTGCGCATAATCCCGCACCCGTCGCAACAGATTGTTGGCGATGCGTGGCGTGCCACGGCTCCGCGCCGCGATCTCCAGCGCCCCCTGCCCGTCGATCTCCACGCCCAGAGTCGCCGCGTTGCGCGTGACAATCCCGGCCAAATCCTCGTGCGAATAATAATCCAGGCGATTCTGCAACCCGAAACGCGACCGCAGCGGCGCCGAGATAAGCCCGATGCGCGTGGTCGCCCCCACCAGCGTGAACCGCGGCAGCTCCAACCGCACGCTCCGCGCGTTGGGCCCCTGGTCGATCATGATGTCGATCACAAAGTCTTCCATCGCGGAATACAGATATTCCTCGACCGTCCGCTGCATCCGGTGAATCTCGTCGATGAACACCAAATCCCCCGGCTCCAGCGACGTCAGCAACCCCGCCAGATCCGCCGGCTTGTCAATCACCGGCCCGCTGGTCGCCTTCACGTGTACGCCCATCGCCTCGCCCAGAATATACGCCAGCGTCGTCTTCCCCAATCCCGGCGGCCCCGAAAGCAATACATGATCCAGTTGTTCCCCACGCCCCAACGCCGCCTCCACCGCCAGCATCAGCCGGTCTCGCACCTTCTGCTGCCCCACGAAATCCGCAAACCGCGTCGGCCGCAGTCGATTGTCAAACGACGCGTTCCGCTGGTTCATCTCATCTGCCGGCCTCATTGTGCTCATGCCACGCATTATATCACACCGCGACACGCCCGGCACAGAGACAATCGTCCATTCCCGCCATCCTGCCGCCTTCTCGCAACCCTGTCGATAACTTTCGAGGATCTGTTGAAAACCTGTTGAAATCGGGAGGGCCGGAGAGGGGGTAAAATCCCGTTTTTCAATCAGGGAGCGGGGTCATTTTCCGAGACACGGCGCACCTCGCCCCGAGGTACGCCGTGTCTCGGGGCGAGGTGCGCCGTATCCCCGAAAGGGATACCCGGGCGACTTGTCAACAAATCCCCGGGGCTTCAACAGGTTGGCACCCCGCCTGCCTTGCCACACACACTGAAGGAGCGGGAGTGCGTTCAGTCGGCCATGAGGGCGTAGAGGAGGAGCGCGTCGCGTGAACCGTTTGGCTTGAGACGCAGGCGGATGGTGTGGTTGCCTTCAGGCAGACCGGTGGCGAGGATATAGGGCCACGGCATGTAGATGTGGCCGCTCCACGGGGTGAAGGCGTCGCGGCTTTGCCAAGGCCCGCCATCGACAGACCATTCCAGGATGGCGGTTTGCGGGCCGCAGATGAGGTAGGCGCCAAAGGTGGAGCCCCGGGCGGTGAAGGTGCAGGAGGCGCCTTCGCCCTTGAGTCGCAGCACGGGGCAGTCGGTGAAGCGGAGGCGGGTCTCCTTGGGCGGGTCGGGGCGCCAGTTGGCGATGGCCTCGGCTTGGTGGAGATCGGTGGCTTGCGCGCCTAGGATGAAGCGTGCGTTGTCCCAGCAATCGGCGCGCAGGGGCGCGGGGAGGGTGGGGGAGACCGTGGGCGCGAGGGCGTCGGCCGCCGCGTCGAGCAAGCGGCGGATGGCGTTGTAGTAGAGGCGTTGGCCGAAGGGGGCGGGGTGGAGGTCGCGGAAGTCGCGCCCCCAGTCGAATTGCCCGGCGGCCAGACGGTCGGCGACCTCTTTGGCGAGATTGACCTGCGCGACGCGGTAGTGCGCGGCAATCGCGGCTTGGCGCGCGACGACGGCAGGCTCGCGGCCGGCCTTGTAGTCGGCGGTGTGGCGGGGCTCGGCGAAGTGGAGGCAGACGATGCCGGCCTTGGGGTTGTCTTGGAGGACGCCGCGGATGACGCCTTCGTAGGCTCGCTCGGTTTCCTCGGCGGTTTGCGCGTTGTGCAGGTCGTTCACGGCAGCCTCGAAGAAGAGGAGGTCGATGGGGCCTTGACCGGCGTGCTCGCGCCAACGGAAGGCATGGCTAAGGGAGCCGAGCGAGGCGATGCCGGCGTTGACGAAGGTGAAGGAGACGTTGGGATAACGGCGGCGGAGGCTCTCGGAGACGAGGTTTTGCCAGCCGGGATTTTGCGTGATGGAGCCGCCGAGGTAGACCACGCGGGCTTCCTTGAGGGTGGCCAGCCGGTCAAGGGCGGGACGCAGGGCGGCGACGTCGCGCGACCAGGTGGCCATCGTCTCGACGGGAAGGTCGGGCAACGGCGTGTTCGCCTCGATGAAGTCCACGGTTGGCTTCACGGCGTCGAGCGGGAAGTGATGGCCGCCAAGCGCGTAGGGGCCTTTGTTGGCGTGGACGACCATCTCGCCACCCGCGGCGCGGAAGCGTTCCGCGAAGGGCTCGGTGTTATTTTTGGGCGGCACGATTTTGTCTTCCGGGCCGATGGTGTGCCAGATGGGCAGGTTTGCCTTGGCCAGGCGCTCGGCGCAGTAGAGGCCGGTGCCGCGCCAAGCCTCGGCCTCGGCATCGGAGGCGAAACCGTAAATCTGCTTGAGGCGCGTCCAGTCGTTTTCCGATCGGGTGCCGCGGCCATCCTTGCCCTCGGGCCAGGTGGTGAAGTCCATCACGGGAGTGTCGCCATAGATGACGGCGACGCGTTCGGGCCAGCGGTTGGCGAAGGCGTAGATGAAGAGCCCGCCGCGGCTGCACCCATAGAGCACGGTACGCGGGTTGAGGCCATAGGTCTGCGTGACGTGGCGGTAGAGCGCGTCCCAGATTGCCATCGCCTTGGGCGAGCCGTACATGTCCGCGGTGTTCACGTGGACGGTGTGGTAGCCGCGTTGCAGCAGCCCCAAGTCGATTTCGTCGTGGTAGCCGGGGAAACGGGCGCGCCACATCCACGGATTGCCCGGGGCTGCGGCCTTGGGGAAGGTGACCCATGCCGCGTGCCCCATAAAGGTGAAGGTGACGCGGCGATACCCCTGCCATCGCACCTCCTTTACGGAGTCGGCGGCAATGGCGGCGGGCGCGGTCTCGGCGGCAAACGTGGACAGGGGGCAGGAGAGGAGGAAAACGAGCGCAAGGCCCGCGAAGGGAAGGAGACGGTTCATGTTTGTTCCTTATTTGGTTAGGGTGGGGAGGTGCTCGGGAACAAGGCGGGCGGAGTGCGGCGCGACGGTGTGCTTGGAGCCATCGGGTAGCGTGATGGTCTGGGGGACGTTGGAGTCATTGAAGAGGCCGTGGACGGGGGTGTCGGGGGCGATGTCCTTGCGCAACACGAAGAAGTCTTTGGTTTGTTGCGCCACGGCGATGGGCGCGGCGGCGTACCGTTGGGCGAGGGCGATAAGGTCGGGGTCGGTCAGCAGGGCCTTGGTCTCGGGCGCGAGATGCTCCAGGTCGCTGGAGATGAGAAGCGGCGCGGAAAGGAAGCACCAGAGGGTCATCTGGTAACGTTGCTCGGCCTGGGTGAGGCGGCTGGGGCGGAAGGTGACGTTGGGGCGATTGGGCGTGCCGATGAGGCCGACTTGGAGGATGTCCGGGTCATTCCAATGACCTTTGGATCGGTGGGGGAGCCAGTTGAGTTGGGCACGGCCGATGTTGCGGATGGAGCCCCACGTGTCCTGGATGTCGCCCGTGGTGCGCCAGAGCTGTGCGTGTTTGTCGAGGCCGGGGAAGTTTTTGATGGGCGCGGCGTTGGAGAGGCTGAGGACGATGTCGCGGCCGGAGGCACGGAGGTCTTTGGCGATGCGGGCAGTGGTGGGGATGTCGTTGGGGTTCCAGTCCACCTTCACGTAATCAAAGCCCCAAGCGGCCCACTGCTTGGCATCCTTGTCGAAGGCCCAATGCTTGCCCACGCGGTCGGCCTTGGCGCGATGGACGCCCGGGTAACGGCCATAGATTTGCCCGGGCTGAAGGCGCTTTTCATCGGGCAACGCGCCGGGCTCTTCATCATCGAAGGAGCCGCCGCGGAAACCCGCGTAGGTGCCCTTCCAAGGGGAGGAGTAAAGGCCGGCCTTGAGGCCATGTGCGTGGATGGCATCGCACAGCGCCTTCATGTCCGGGAACTTGGCGTTGGCCTGAAGGGCGCCGCCGGGGGCGCGCTCGCCTTGCCAACAATCGTCGATGTTCACGTACGACCAGCCGGCGTCGGCCAACCCACTGCTCTCCAAGAGGCGGGCGACCTTTTCCATGCCCTCTTGGCTGACGGCCTCGGAGTAGGAATACCAACTGTTCCAGCCCATCGGCGGCGCCAAGCAGATAGTTTCGCCCACGCGAATGGTGAGGCGCTCCTCCGTTGTCGCCTTGCCGTCGGTGGCGCGGAGCGTAACGGCGTAGTCGCCGGGCTTCGCGATGCGACCGCGGAGGGTACGGTTCGCGGCATCAAAGGCAATGCCTTCGGGCAACTTCACGGCCTCGACGGCGGTGGCGCCGTGGACAGGCACGCGCCAGATGAGTTCGTTGCCGGGGCGAACGCCGTATTCCTGCGCACCGATGAAAAGGGGCGCGGCGAACGCGGCGCCGGCGGAAAGGGCGCAGAGCGCAAACAGTGCGGGCTTCATGAGGGTTCCTTTATTGTTTTGTGAAAACGGAGAGGGCGCGGATGCGCGGCTCGGCCTTGAATCGGGTTACGCGCAGGCGCACGGCGGAAAGCGTGCGCGGGGCGAAGGTCGCGATGCGTTTGTGGCCGATGTTCGTGCCCTTGGCCAACGGTACCCACGCATCGCCCTCGCGCCCCTCGAGTTCGTAGGCCAGGACACGTTCGCCCTGGGCGATCTCCTCTTGCAGGATGGCGCGGTCGATGGCCGTGGGCGCGTCCAGACGCAACTCGACGGTCGCGCCCTTTCCGGAGACGGTCTTGAGGGGCGTGCCGTAGCGGGCGCGGATGGCGTCGGCGAACTCGGCCAGGCGGCGGCAATCGGCCTCGGGGACACGGCCGTGGTCGTCGATGACGATGCCCAAGAGCATGTTGGTGTTGCGGCCGACGGTCTCCTCGTACTTCTTCATGAGTTCGGGCACCGTGAAGATACGATTGTCCTGGCCTTTGTGCCAGAACCAGCCGCCTTGGAAGGAGTTGTTGTGGCGGAGCGTGAAATCGGCCTCGCCGGGGCACCAACGGGCGCCTTTGGGGTCGCCGTGAAGCCCTTCGATGACGCGCGTGCCGTCGGCCTTGGTGGTTTCGGCGCAGGTGGCCCAGCAGGGGTCGGGGGCGGTGCCATGTTCGTTGCCAACCCAGCGGACGAGGTTGGTGTGCTCGGGAGGGCCTTGGAAGGCGATGGCCTGCGGCTGGAGTTGCGTGAGGAGCGCGGCAACGTCCGCGCCACCCTTGTCACGCGCCAAGACGCCGCCATCGAACCATACCTCGAAGAGTGGGCCATAGTTCGTCCATAGCTCGCGCAATTGCGTCTCGACAATGGCGTTGTATTGTTCTTGGGTGACTGGGCCCCCGGCCTGCACGCGGCCTGGATTGTTCACCCAGAGGTAGCCGTTGGCGGTGGTGCTGGCGTACAGGCCCGGCTTGAGGCCATGTTCGCGGCAGGCATCCACGAACTCCCGCACGATGTCACCCTGGCCGCCTTTGTAGGGCGAATGGGCGATGTCGTAATCATGCGCCGCGGTGGGCCAGAGGCTGAAACCGCTGCAATGCTTGGCCACGAGCACGGCGTAGTTCGCGCCCAGCCGCTTGGCCGTCAGCACCCATTGTTCCACGTCCACGCCGTTGGGCGCGAAGGAGGAGGCCGGCGGGTGTGAGCCCCACTTGCGCCAGTTGTAGCCTGGGTGGAAGACGGGCATGTCGAAGTGGATGATGACGCCCATTTCCGCCTCCGCCCAAGCGACCTGTCGCGGCGAGGGGACGACAAGCCCCTTTTCCGCCCGCAGGGTGGGGGAGTGCCCCACGGCGACGCAAACGAGAAACGCAGCGAACAATTGTTTGACGAGATGTGCCATGCCATTAGGATAGCATGGGGACAGAAGAAAAACATATCTGAACAAAAACGCTTTGCGGACTGCCTACCGCAAAACACAGACAAAACCAAGGCCATCAGGAGCCGGAAAAGCGCCGTCCGCACGCGATGGCGGCAATCCAGCAGATCAACAATGCCGTCGAGAAAATCGGCGAGACGGGTGCATCAAGCAACCAAACCGCTTGCAGGGGAATGAGAAAACGAATCAGCCCCGAGACCAATGCAGGGACATCGCCTCGCCTGCGCAGGATGGGCACAAGCAATACGGCGGCGACGATGGGCGCAATCCCGTCCTTCCCTTGCCACCAGAACAGGGGCACCAAGACAAGGACAAGCGCCAACGGCGACCAACGCAACCCGAGCGTTGGCTCGGATCCCGGATTGGCCTCGCCACGCGCAACGACCGAGACCAAGACAATGTAAACCCAGAAGAAGCCCGCCGCAACAAACAACGGCACGCCAACGGGCGGCCACGGCGGCGGCCACGTGGCCGCCGCGCCGAGCAACACATTGAGCGCACGGCAGAGCCCCATTGTGCCGACGCCCAGCCCCGGCACGTTCTTGGCGTACCCATCGTAGGCCAAGATGGCAAGCGCGAGGAGACCCGCCACCACCCAACCCGACCCCGCCAAGCCAATCCCAAGCGCCAACAGCGACACCGCCAGAAAGAGAACCGCCCGCCGGCTGACACGTCCTGAAGGAATGGGGCGCCCCGGGCGTTCCCGCACATCCACGGCGACATCGAACCAATCGTTGAGGAGTAGCCCGGAGACATAGAGACACAACGCGGCAACAACGCCCAAGGCGGGCGAACCGCGCGCCCCCGCCAGAGCCCACCCCACCAAGATGTCGCCCGGGACGGTGAAGAGATTGGGCAGGCGCAACAATTCCAGCCACGCCCGCACAGTCGTGGGAAGCGGTCTCATCGCCGGTCGCGCCGGTGCGCGAAGGTGTTGCGGATGCTGTCGATCGCGGCGCGGTTGGCGGCTTTGCGTTTGGCCTCGGCTCTGGCAGCCAAGAAGCTTTGCAGGGCGGAGGCCAACACGTAAAGCACCGCCAACGCACCCACCCCGACGGCGACCCACACCCACCACGCGGGCTTCTCGGCCGCTTCTGTCTGCACTTGCTCGGCCTCTTTGCGAAGACGCTCGATCCGCGCACGGAGCGTGTCCAGCGCGTCATCCTCAAGCAAGCGTTCCAAGGCGGTGTGGCGGTTAGCCTTGGCGTAAGCCAAGAGTGCCTTCGATGTGCGTTTCTCCGGCCAGTCGGACAGGCATGCTTGCACTTGGGCCAGTTTGTCCGCGGGGTCGGAGATGGCCGCGATGGTGGCAATCCGATCGCCCAACGCCTCGACGCGCATCCGTTGCGCGGCCTGCGCGGCGGCGACAAGTCCATCGAAGGCCGTCTTCGCCTCGGGCAGGGCATCGCAATCGGCAAAGCTGTCGAAGACCTTCAGGAGTGCCTCCATGCCTTGGATGGGGTCAGCCTTCTGCTGGGCCAGGCGCACCGCCTCGCGCAGCGCCGTGCGCTCGGAGACCTTTTCGGCGGAGGTTGCCTCGCGCGCCTTCACGATGGCCTCCAAGTCGGCGCGGACGACGGCGACCTGTGACCATTGCGCGGCCTTGACGCGCTCGGGCGGGAGCGAGGCCAAGAAGTCGAGCGCCTCCTTGGGGTCGGCGATGCCACGGGCCTTGCGAACATCCTCTGCCAATAGCCCGGTTTGCTCGCGGGCGGCGATTTCGTCGGCAAGCGTCTTGGTCAGGTGGTCGGCGGCCTCGTTGGCGAGTTGCGCGACGCGCTCACGCGCCTTGGCGGGGTCGGGGACCTTGCCGGAGGTGCCGCAGACAGCGCACCGCTTGGGTGTGCCGTGACACTTGGGGCACCGCCCCGTGCCCTCGCAGGCCGTGCACCGCACCCGCAACGCGGAGGCGGACGACGCGCCCGAGCGGAGCGATGAACCGCCCAGCGTGCGTGAATCATCGGAGGCGCGGAAGTTCGCGCCCTGGTTGCGGCGGATGATGAAGCCGCGCCCTTTGCAGGCGTTGCATTTCAGGTTGCCGCGGCATGTGTCGCACCGTAGGTTGCCCCGGCATTCCCGGCAAACGACCAGCGTATCGGAGACATCGGCCAAACGCAAAATGCGGGCATCCTCGGTGGTCTCGCGCAACCGCGCCAAGCCGCCACGATAGCCGGCCAAATCGGGGGTGGCGGCCGCGTTGAGCGTGACAATCGCCATCAACACCGGCGTCAGCGCCGCGTCCGTGCCTTTGATGACCGCTTGGCGCACCGGTTCGACGTCAATGGCGGAGTCCGGCTTGGCCTGAAGGCGGAGCAGGGCATCGCGCAGAACCAGCCCCGGCGTGTCGGGGTAGGTAACCTCCAGCGCCGCGTCATAGTCGCCCTTGAGGCGCTCGGCGCCGGCCTCCGCGGCATGCGCCGGAAGCACGAACGTCGCGACGACCGCAAACAGAACGGTGAGGAAACGAGTCATCATGGGAATCCTTTCACCAAACAATCTCACGGGCCTCGAAGACAGGCCCATCCACACACACGCGCGCCAACCGCTCGCCGTCCGCGTCGCGCACCTTTTGCACGCACGCCAAGCAGGCGCCCACACCGCAAATCATGCGCTTGTCCAACGATAGCCAAGCTTTCAGGCCGGCCGTGATGGCGCGCTCGCCCACCGCGCGCAACATACCGTCCGGGCCGCACGCGAAAAGTTCCGCCTGCGGCTTGGCGGCGAGCGCCTCGTCGAGCGGTGCGGTCACCAGCCCTTGGGTGCCGAGCGAGCCATCCTGCGTCGCCACGCGCACCTCCCAACCCGCCTCGCGAAAACGCTCGGTCTCCAGGATGTCCGCCGCCGTGCGCCCGCCCACGAAAAGAATGCCTTTGCGCGGCAGGTGGGTGGCCAGGAACCAAAGCGGCGCCACACCGTAGCCGCCGCCGACCAAGAAGGGCGTGCCTTCGGGCGTAAGCGGAAAGGGGCGGCCGATCGGGCCGAGCACGGTCAAGGCCGTGCCCACGGGCAACGCCGACAGACGGTGCGTACCAAGGCCGACTGCTTTGTAAAGCACCTCGATCCGCCCCGTCGCGGGGTCGGCATCGTAAATGCTGAAAGGGCGACGCAACCGCGAAGGCTCCAACGTGGGGATGCGGACGTGGATGAACTGCCCGGGGCGTGCCTCTCCGGCAATTGCCGGGGCTTGCAAGGTCAGCACGGCGTAATCCTGGGCCAGGGTGCGGATGGCAAGCAACGTGGCGGTGGTGTCGGTCATCGCTCAATTCTCCTTGGGCGCGGGCTGGGGGGGGGCGGGGCGGGGCGAGGGCACGGCGCTTTGCCGTGTGGCGTAGCGTGCCACCGCCAGATAGCCGGCGTTCTTGCGGATGGTGCGAAGCTCTTGGTTCACGGCGGAAGCGGCCTCGATTTTGCCTTGCTTGGTCAGCTCGCTCTTCATGCGCTCCAATTGCGCCAGATAGTCTTGGTACAGTTTGTATTTCTCGGCGACGGCGTTTTCCTCTTCGGCCTGGAGGCGTTGCAGGAAGGCCTCTTGGGTCTGGCGAAGCCCCTCGGGCTCCTCGGCGACATCCTCGGGGCGCAAGGTCTGCTGTTCCTCGAAGCGGCCGAGTTCGATGGCGGCGGCTTCGAGCGCGTTGTAGTTGCCGGACTGTTGGAAGCTGTCAATCAACGTCCGCAGGGCGGCGACGTACTGCCGGGGCCAGTCGCCAAGCGTGGCATGGGTCTGCGCGTCGCGTGCATCCACGGCTTTCAGGAGCTTCTCGCGCTCGGTGCGCAACCGTTCGAGTTCCGCCGTGGGCGGCGTGTCGCCCACAAACCCCGCGCCGGCGGGGAGGAAGCTGCCGCCACGCGTGGCCTTCGCCACCAACTCCTCGGCGGCGACGACCACGTGCAACAGCCGGACGCGTTGGATTTCGGCGCTGATGAGCTCGGCCTTGTCCATCTCGTCGTGTTGGGTGTAGGCCTTGCGCAGTTCGTCGAGACGCGCGTAGTATTTGCGGACGGCAGCGACCGTCTGGCTGGCCAAGAGTGTGTTTTGCTCCTCGCGCAGGAGGTTCACGCGCCGTTTCAAGGCCGCGAGGCGCTCGGGGTCGGTGGACTGGACCACCCCGAGGGCATTGTTTTCGGCATAATCGGAGAGTGCGCGGTCGGCGGCCACCACGCCGTCGTAGTCGCCCTCCTTCTGCGCGGTGCGGCGCAAATCGGCCAAGCCTTGGGCATATTGCACCAAGAGCCCGGCATCTTGCGCCTCTTGGCGGGTGGCGATGTTGGCGAGCAGGGACTCGAACTCGCCACGTTCCTTTTCGGCGCCATCGGGCAACGGTGTGCGCGCGGCCGGGGCTTCCGCGCCACCCGCGGCGGAGGGGAAATAACCGACCAACGTCTGCCCAGGCGCACAGAGAGCGATGTAGCGATCGAGCCCCGCGCCAATGGGAGGAATCGCGCCCACGAGGCGAACAGGAAGGTAAAAGGCGCGCAGCGCGACGCCCAAGGTGCCTCCCGTCAGCCGCGCGACCCACGGCAACGACAACACGTAGACCGCCAACACCGCAACCGTCCCAATGCCCCACGCCATGCGGCGCAAGCGGCGACCGTGCGCTTCCACGCAGGCGCGCACGTCTTGGTATTCGGGCACGTTGCCGTATTTCGCCGCGAGGTTGCCCACAAGCAGACGCGCCGTGCCCCAGTCGTGGCCGCGGATGCATTGACGGATGCGCACGAGGTCACGGGCCAGAATCTTGGCGGGAATCGCGCGCAACTCCTCTTCGTAGACGAGCGCGTCCTCGTTGAGCGTGCGGAACTCCTCGATGAAGGCTTGCGCGCGTTCGTAGTTCTCGGCCTTGAGTTCGTTAGGGATGAGCGTGGCCAAGCGGTTGCGTCGCGCCACCTTGCGTTCGGCTTCCTCCACGCGGTTGTGCGCGTCACTCAAGAGCTTGCGACCTGTCGGGCCAGCCGGCTCGAAACCGTGAAGCCTGCCGGCGATGGTGGCAATCCGCTCGAAATGGCGTTCCTCCCACGCCTGATCCATGAGCTTGACGATGGAGGCCACGTGCTCGTACATCCGGCAATCGGCCCCGCAACTGGGGCAGAACTGTTGGCCGACGAAGGTCTCCGCGCCGCACTCCAGGCAATGCTCCGAGCCGTCCCATCCGCATTCCGCGCAGAACTTGGTGGAAATGGGGTTCACGGCGTCGCACCACTTGCAGCGCCAAGTCGTCTTGATGGTCGGCGCGACGGTACGGCCATGGCTCGCGGCATCGGTAAGGGCGCGCACGAAGTCTTGCGCCGTGCGATACCGTTGCTCGCGGACGGTTTCCAGGCTGCGGCGGAGAACCTCGCGCAGGAAGGCCGGCACGTCTTGCTCGCGGTAATAGCGCGGGTTGCGCCCGGTGAGCAGGAAGTAGAGGATGGCGCCCAACGAGTAGATGTCGGCGCGCACGTCGCTGGTGGAGGCGTCTTGCTCCAATTCGGGCGCGGAATAGCCAAGCGAGATGAGTTTTTCCCCGGGCACCGTCAGTTCCGCCATGGCGGTGCGCCCCTCGCGTGGCGCGATGCGCGCCAACCCGAAGTCCACCAGCTTGGGTTCCTCCGAAGGGTCAAGCAGGATGTTGGCCGGCTTGAGGTCGCGGTGGATCACGCCGCAACTGTGGGCGTAGACGATGGTGCGGGCGATCTTGAGGATCATTGCGACCGCCTCGTCCGCCGTCATGGGGCCGTTGCGGTTGATGAACTGCTCCAGAGTCATGTTCTTGGGCGGCAGGGTCTCCTGGCTGCCTTCCGAGACAACCTCGGTCTGCGTAGGGCCCGAGACGTACTCCATGATGATGTACGGCCCCAACGCGTCTTCGCCAAGCGCGTAGATGTGCACGATGTAGGCGTGGTTGAGCGCGGCCACGGCGCGCGCCTCCTGGAGGAAGCGCTGGCGCAACACCGGGTCGGCCAACGCCTTCTCGTTGAGGCGCTTGATGGCCACGTAGCGCCCCAATCGTTTGTCGCGCGCCAGATAAACCACGCCCATCCCGCCGTCGCCGACCTTGCCGCAGATGGTATAATCGTCCGAAATGCCACGCTTGCCCGTTGGCGGCTGCACGTCCTCCGCGCCGGGGCGAATCACCTCGGTGTGGTTAGGGTCCACAAGGCGCGTCGGCGCCTCGTCGCCGCTTGGCGGCGTGGTCGCGTTGGGGTCATCGGCCGTCATGCCAAGGCATCCTTCAGGGTTGGCGTTGATAGGTGGCGGGATCTTGCGGGGTCACGGCGAAGTTTGGTTTCCAGTGCGGCGACGCGGAATAGAACTTCATGGGCGTGTCGTGCGTGATGGCCTCGATGACCGCCTCGTCAAATCCGTCCTCCCGCAGGCGTTTGACGACTTTGATGAGAGAAAGAGGGTCGCTGATGCCCCAATCCGCCGATCCGTTCACGATCACGCGCTCGTGGCCATGTTCCTTGAGCATCGCGCTCACGCGCTCCGGGGAAAGTTTGGAGTAGGGATAGACGGTCATGCCCGCGTAGCATCCGCTCTCCAAGGCCAAGCCGATGGTCTCCTCCACGTTGTGGTCGATGTCGATTCGCTCGCGTGTGAGTCCCTCTGCCTTGATGATTTCCAACACACGCGTGATACCCTTGAGTTTGTTGAAGTGCGGCAGATGGAGCACCACGGGCATCTTGCGTTCTTCTGCCATGCGCAACTGCCGCACCAACGCGTGCTCCTCATTGGGCGTGATGTTGTTGAAGCCAATCTCGCCCAACGCCACGCAACGCGGATGGTCCAGATACTCGCCCATGCCGTCAATCACCGCGTCCGCCAGCGCACGGTCCTCCGCCTCCTTCGGATTCATGCCGATGGCGCTCCAGTGATCCACCCCATAGCGCGCCGCGCGCGTGTGCTCGAAGTCCAGCGAAAGCCGGAAATAATCAAAGAACGAGCCCGCGTATCGCCGATTTTCCCCCAACCAAAACGCGGGTTCCACGCACACGCGGATTCCATTGGCATACATGGCCATATAATCATCCGTCGTGCGGGCAATCATGTGAATGTGCGGCTCAATGATGGCTTTCATCGATGAAACTCCTTCATGCGAAACGTTGCGTAGTCTATCACAATTCCCGCTTCCCCGTCGCAAATCGCCCGCCATTCGCGCGCAAGCGTGGTATAATGAAGCCTGTTTCGAAACCACTGGAGCTGTTATGCATAGCGATACCATCAAGTCCGGTTATCAGCGCGCGCCCCACCGTTCCCTCCTCTTCGCGGCGGGGGTGAAGCGCGAGGATTTGGGCAAGCCCTTCATCGCGGTTTGCTCGTCGTACACCGACATCGTTCCCGGCCATTGCCATCTGCGGGCGGTCAATGAGCTCGTCAAGGAAGAGATCCGCGCGGCGGGAGGCGTGCCCTTCGAGTTCGATACCATCGCGGTCTGCGACGGCATCGCCATGGGTCATGACGGGATGAAGATGAGCCTGCCCAGCCGCGAACTGATCGCCGATTCGGTGGAGACCATGTTGCGCGCGCATTGCTTCGATGGCGTCATCTGCATCCCCAACTGCGACAAAATTGTCCCCGGCATGATTTTGGCGGCGTTGCGCGTGAATATCCCAGCCATCTTCGCCTCGGGCGGGCCAATGCTCCCGGGCGTCAACCCCGTCACGGGGGCGGCCTCCGACCTGAACACCGTTTTCGAGGCGGTGGCGCAATACAAGAACGCGACCATTACCGAGAAACAGCTGGAGGCCATCGAGGAAACCTCCTGCCCCGGTTGCGGATCCTGCTCGGGGATGTTCACCGCCAACTCGATGAACTGCCTCTGCGAGGCGCTCGGCCTCGCGCTCCCCGGCAACGGCACCATCCCCGCCGTCGACCCGCGCCGCAAGGACCTCTGGCGCGCCGCCGCCCGCCGCATCGTCGAGATGGCCAAAGCCGGCGGCCCGCTCCCGCGCGCTTTGGTTGACGAGGCGGCCATCGACAACGCCTTCGCCCTCGACATGGCCATGGGCGGCAGCTCCAACACCGTGCTCCACACCCTCGCCTTCGCGCACGAGGCCGGCGTTGCCTATGACCTGCGCCGCATCGACGCCATCTCCAAACGCACCCCGCACGTCTGCAAAGTCGCGCCAAGCTGTGCCTACCATGTGGTGGACGTTGATCGCGCAGGCGGCATCCCCGGCATCCTCAAGCGCCTCGCCGAGCGCCCCGGCCTCTTGCACTTGGGGAAACAAACCGTCTCCGGCAAGACGCTCGCGCAAATCGCCAAGGCCGCCACCATCACCGACGACCAGGTCATCCGCACCTTCGACAATGCCTATTCCCAGGATGGCGGTCTCTCCGTCCTCCACGGCAACCTCGCCGAGCAGGGCGCCATCGTCAAGCGCGCCGGCGTCTACGCCTCCATGCTCACTTTCGACGGCCAGGCCATCTGCTTCAACTCCCAGGAGGAAGCCTGCGAAGGCATCCTTGCCGGGAAGGTCAAACCCGGCCACGTCGTCGTCATCCGCGGCGAGGGCCCCAAGGGCGGCCCCGGCATGCAGGAAATGCTCGCGCCCACCGCCTACATCATCGGCGCGGGCCTCGGCGAAAAGGTCGCCCTCATCACCGACGGCCGTTTCTCCGGCGCCACCCACGGTGCCTGCATCGGCCACGTCTCCCCCGAAGCCGCCGAGGGCGGACTTATCGGCCTCATCAAGGATGGCGACCCCATTCATATCGACATCCCCCACAACCTCCTCGAGGCCAAACTCTCCGACGAGGAAATCGCCGCCCGTCGCGCCGCCGCCCAACCTTGGCCCCCGCGCCCTGTCACCGGTTGGCTCGCCCGCTACGCCAAACTCGTCGGCAACGCCTCCACCGGCGCCACGCTCGCCTAAAGGGTAGGGGAGCGCACCGACAAAAAAGGCCCCGAGCCTCCCGGCTCGGGGCCTTTTTTGTACCGTTCGCGGAGGGTCGCTTAGCAGTGGCCCTGGGCGATCATCGCGTCGGCCACCTTGACGAAACCGGCGACGTTGGCGCCGAAGAGGTAATCGCCCTTCTTGCCGTAACGCTCGGCGGTGTCGTAGGCGTTGGCATGGATGGCCGTCATGATGCCTTTGAGGCGGGCATCGACCTCCTCGGCCGTCCAAGAGAGGCGCGCGGAGTTCTGGCACATCTCCAAGCCGCTGGTGGCGACGCCACCGGCGTTGGCGGCTTTGCCGGGGGCATACCGGACGCCGGCGCCCTGGAAGACCTCGATGGCCTCGATGGTGCAGGGCATGTTCGCGCCCTCGGCCACCAAGCGGCAACCGTTGGCCACGAGGGTCTTGGCGGCCTCGCCGTCGAGCTCGTTCTGCGTGGCGCAGGGGAAGGCGCAGTCGCACGCCACGCCCCAAGGCTTGGTGTTGGGCAGATAGGTGGCGGTGGGATACTTGGTGGCATACTCGCTGATGCGGCCGCGCTTCACGTTCTTCAGCTCCATCACGTAGGCCAATTTCTCCGCGTCGATGCCGTCAGGATCGTGGATGGTGCCGTTGGAATCGGAGAGCGTGACGACCTTCGCGCCCAATTGCTGCAACTTCTGCACGGCGAACTGCGCCACGTTACCCGAGCCGGAGACCACGCAAGTCTTGCCCGCCAGCGTGTCGCCCGCCGCCTGCATCATGCAATCGGCAAAGTAAATCAAGCCGTAGCCCGTCGCCTCCGGGCGAATGAGCGAGCCGCCCCACGTAAGCCCCTTGCCCGTCAAAACGCCAGTGAACTCGTTGGCCAAACGCTTGTATTGGCCGAACATATAGCCAATCTCGCGTGCGCCCGTGCCGATGTCGCCGGCCGGGACGTCCGTGTCCGCGCCAATGTGCCGGAACAGCTCGCTCATGAAACTCTGGCAGAAGCGCATCACCTCGTTGTCGCTCTTACCCTTGGGGTCAAAATCGCACCCGCCCTTGCCGCCGCCCATCGGGAGCGTGGTGAGCGAGTTCTTGAAAATCTGCTCGAAGCCCAAAAACTTGAGAATGCCCAGATTCACAGAGGGATGCAACCGCAACCCGCCCTTGTAAGGCCCGATGGCGGAGTTGAACTGTACGCGATACCCGCGGTTGACCCGGAAACGCCCTTGGTCGTCCACCCACGGCACACGAAACTGAATGACGCGTTCCGGCTCGACAATCCGCTCCAGAATAGCATTCTTCTCGTACTTGGGCTCCGCGGCAATGACGGTCTCCAACGACCCAAAAACCTCGGTGACCGCCTGCAAGAACTCCTTCTCGTGGGCATTCTTCGCAATCGTCTCTTCGAGGACCCGTGCGACATATTGATTCATAGCGTACCTTTCGGTTGTCTGATGTTCGCAAACCGGGATGGCATTTTACCAAAATCAGTCCCAATGGGAAGACAAAAAAGCACAGTGACGCAAAAAATCCACTCGTCACCCGCCCATAACCCGCGCACACCGCGAACAGTTGGCCGAGCTCTCCGGGGCGTTCTCGGCCTTTCTCCCCGCACAACCGTCGAAATCACCCAACCGTCCCAGACATCCGCACATCAGGCACGCGCCATTCCGTAGTTCAACTTTACCCATCCCTGTTTTATGAGACCTTTTGCAATCCATTAAACGACAAGGGGATAATCAATCGGAAGCGGCCGTTTTTCAACAGAACTGGCATTATGCGACAATGCAAACGGCGTAATGCAAGGAGGTTTGGAGCGGCTTGTGCGCACTCCCCCATCGCACGGGATTCAGACGCATAAGGTATTTCCGGAGAGAGACTCGGCGCGAACCGCACGCAGGCAAATCAATCCTCACAAACCGCGGCGCCTTGCCTGGATGCTTTTCGGGCAAATCCGAAGGAATTGTACGCGCTTCGGCCCACAACGACAGCACCGGGGAGCGAACGCCCAAACGCGCCATCGGCCGAGCGACGCCCTCCCTGACGCAGTTACCGCCTATGCATCGCTGTCCGCTTATGCCAATGGACCGTCTTTTGCCGGGGACGATGGGTTGCGTTCCCCGGGTTTGATACGCTGTAGAGGGCGACGAGGGGCGATTGGGAACGCGGCGTACTTCGGGGTGGGATGCGCCGTGTCTCGATGTGAGGTACGGCGTGTCTCGAAAAATGACCCCGCTCCCTGATTGAAAAATGTGATTTGAGGCCCCTCGGGGCGAGGTGGCTTTCAACAAGTTTTCAACAGATTTCGTGAAATTATCGACAGGCCTTTGGAAAGACTCCGGCGGACGAGGGGAAGCGGCGACGGTTGCGATGGCGGGTCACCGCGTCTCGCGCAGTTTCTCCCACCCTACCCTTTGTTGTGTCCGGTGTGCCTTGTGAAGCCTCCGTGGATGTTCATTGGTCCTGGAAGTGGTGGAGACCGAGGGAAGCGAGGTCGGCATGCAAGGTGTCGAGTGAATCGGCTTGAGGGGCGATGACGCAGATTTTGTCGGGATAGATTTGGTAGCCATCGCGATAGGCGGCGGGCGTGAGGTTGGGCATGAAGACGTTGGCGCCGGCGTTGAGCCCGCGGAGACGGCCGTGGCGCGGGTCGAGCGTGGAGAGGGCTGTGGTGGAGGGAATGTTGGCATTGGGGAGGAGAAGGCGCGCAAGGGCGTAACAGCGACAGGTGAAGTCCACCGAGACGGGCACTTCGGAGGGGGTGGTCTCTTGGCCGAGAGGCGTCCCGGGGTGACGGAGGTAGGGGCCAAGGCCAACCATGTCGGCGCGCAGGTCGCGTAGCGTGAGGAGGTCGTCGGCCACGGAGGCGAGGGTTTGCCCGGGGAGGCCGAGCATCATGCCGGCGCCGATCGCGTAGCCTTGCGCCTTCATGCGGCGGAGTTGGGCCAGGCGCGGATGCTCGCCGTCGCGCGGCGCGCCGGGATGGATGTGGGCAAAGAGGGCACGGTCGGTGGTCTCGAAACGGAGCAGGTAGCGTTCCGCGCCGGCCTCGCGCCAAGCGGCAGTATCGGCCTCGCTGCGTTCGCCGAGCGAAAGCGTGATGTGTTGGCCGGTCTCGGCGCGGATGCGGCGGATGAGCACGGCGACGCGTTCGCGCGTCCACAGCGCGGGGCATTCCCCGGCCTGGAGCACGACGGTGCCGAAACGCAAATCCCCGGCCAAGCGCGCACAGGCGACAATCTCGTCGTCGCGCATGGCATAGCGGCGCGCGGCGGTGTTGGCGTGGCGCATGCCGCAATAGAGGCAATCGCGGTCGCAGACGCTGGCGAGTTCGACCAAACCGCGCAAACAGACGCCCCTACCCTTGGTGCGCGCACGAACGGCCCGCGCCTTGGCGAAGAGCGGCTCCGCGTCGGGCACGGTGAGCCACCGCAGAATGTCCGCGCGCGCGAGCGTCATGCGCGTTCCAAAAATCGTCCGCGGCGCGGCGCGGAGGGGTTGAACTGGCCGCACATGAAGACCGGCGAACCATTGACCAACACCGTGTCCACGCCCTGCGCGAAGGCGTGCGGCCGGGCAGTATCGGCGACATCGCGCCAAGCCCGCAGGTCAATCAACGCCAAGTCGGCGAAGTCCCCCACCCTGACGAAGCCGCGGCGCGGGATGCCGAAAGCCGTCGCGGGCAACCCCGTCATGCGATGGATGGCAGCCTCAGGCGCGAGGCCGAGCGTTTGCGTAAGCATGCGATAGAAGCGCGGGTGCGTGCCATAGGCGCGCGGGTGCGGCCAATCGCGGCCGAGCGGCCCCCACGGCGCTCGCAGCGATGCGTCCGAGCCTGCCATCACCCACGGCTTGGCGAGAATCTTCAGCAGGTTGGGCTCGCACATTCCGGAGAAGAACGCGCCCGTACGGCTGCGATCCGCCCGCAGAATGCGCACGATCGTCTCGCCGAAGGTCATTCCCCAGGCATCCATCAACTCCGCCACCGTGCGCCCCGAGCACGGCCGCGTCTCCGGCGTCCACGTGCCACCGATCCGGATGGCTTCCGGGTCGCGCCCCGAGACGTCCAGTTCCGCGACAATGCGCGCACTGTCCGCGGGCGCGTCCAAATGCGCCAGGATGGCCGCGTTGCCCCCTGCCGCGGCCCAATCCGGCAACACAATGTCCAGCTCCGTCCCCGAAGAAAGATAGGGATAACGGTCGGAATGGACGCAAAGCCCCCCGGCCCGGGCGGCCTCGATTTTCGCCAATGCCGCATCCACCTTGCCCCAATTTGCCCGACCCGCGGTCTTGAGGTGCGAGATTTGCGTTCGCACACCCGTGGCGCGCGCCAGCCCCAACGCCTCGTCCAACGCCTCCAACAAGCGGTCGCCCTCGTTGCGCATATGCGTGGCATACCAGCCGCCGCGCCGCGCGCACGCCCCCACCAACGCCGACACCTCCTCCGGCCGGCTGTGCACGCCCGGATGATAGACCAACCCCGTGGTGATGCCCCACGCGCCCTCGTCGAGCGCCTGCTCCAGCACCCGCACCATCCGCGCCGTCTCCTCCGCCGAGGCCGCCCGCGGCGCATCGCCCATCACGCCCTTGCGAATCGTGTTGTGCCCCGCGAAAAGAATCAGGTTCGTGGCCGGGCGCGCCGCCTCCAGGCATGCGCGATAATCCGCCACCGTGTCCCAATTCGGCCCCGGACCCGCCGCGTGCCCCACCCGCGGCGGATACGTCTGCGCCTCCCAATCCGAAGGCAACCGTGCCCCATTCAGCCGCGGCGCCGCGCTCCCCCCGCACTGCCCGCCGATCTCCGTGGTCACCCCCTGCGCCAACTTGCTCGGGCACATCGGCTCCAGCAACAAAAACGCGTCCGAGTGCGTGTGCGCGTCAATCAGCCCAGGCGTCAACCACAGCCCACGCGCGTCACGCTCCTCCCTACCCTGCGCCGACGCCAAGTCGCCGATCGCCGCAATCCGTTCGCCACGCACGCCCACATCCGCCAAAAAGGCCGGCGCGCCCGTGCCATCGATTACCGCGGCACCCCTGAACAAAAAGTCAAAATCCATGCCGCTAGTATAACCCAACCCAACGAAATGCGCAAAAAACTTGCGCCTCTCAAGCAAATATGCCATACTATCCGGGTTTTTCAACCCAAAAGAGAATGCTCATGCCCATTACGCTTGGCCTTCCAAAGGGTTCCCTCCAGGAATCCACCTTCAATCTCATGAAGCGCGCCGGTTTCGCCATGACCTGCTCGTCGCGCTCCTACGTCCCCACCGTCAACGACCCCACGCTCAAATGCCGCCTGATCCGCCCCCAAGAGATCGCGCGCTACGTTGAGCTCGGCCTCCTCGACGCCGGCATCACCGGCTTCGACTGGATTTACGAGAACGGCGCCGACGTCCACGAAGTCTGCGAAATGTGCTACTCCAAGGCCACCAGCCGCCCCGTCCGCTGGGTCGTCGCCGTCCCCAACGACTCCCCCATCCAGACCCCCGGCGACCTCGAAGGCAAGCGCATCGCCACCGAGGCCGTCGGCCTCGCCCGCCGCTACCTTGAACAACACGGCGTCAACGCCACCGTCGAATTCTCCTGGGGCGCCACCGAAGTCAAGGCCCCCGAGCTCGTCGACGCCATCATCGAGCTCACCGAGACCGGCTCCTCCCTCCGCGCCAACAACCTCCGCATCGTCGACACCGTCCTCACCTCCACCACCCGCCTCATCGCCAACAAGACCGCTTGGCAAGACCCCGACAAACGCGCCAAAATCGAGCAAATCGCCATGCTCCTCCAAGGCGCCCTCGCCGCCGAAAGCCGCGTTCTCCTCAAAATGAACGCCCCCGAGACCCAGGTTCCCGCCATCACCAAACTCCTCCCCTCCCTCCACGCGCCCACCGTCAACCGCATCAGCGCCGAAGGCTGGGTCGCCATCGAAACCGTCATTTTGGAGGACGAGGTCCGCGACCTCATCCCCGCCCTACGCGCCGCCGGCGCGCAAGGCATCATCGAATTGGCCCTCAACAAGGTCATTTTCTAACCAACCACACCAAGGAGCACGAACGTGGGTTCCATCAAAAAGAAACGCCGCGCCAAGATGTCCAAGCACAAATACCGCAAACGCATCAAGGCCAACCGCCACAAAAAGTAAGCACCCGCTTGCAAGCCGCCCCAAAAAGGCGGCTTTTTTCTCTCCCTCCCCCCGGCCGGAACGACGCAAGACGAAACGAAAAAGGCTCCCATCGCCAACGCGATGGGAGCCTTTTTCGTCCCAAACAACAATCCAATCCCGCGCCTCATCGCTTGGGACGCGAATCAAACCAAGAATAAACCAAAACCGCCACCCAAAAGAGCACAATCCCGAACGCCACCCCACCCTCGCGCGATCCCCCGCCACCCCCGCCACCATAAATATCCTCCCCGGAAGGAACCATAAAACCAACAGACCAATCCATCGTCAACCTCCTTTCGACGGCATATACGCTATCATACCCCCATCAATCCCGCAACCAACGGCTCCGCCGCGGGAAGGAAAACAGACGCCATCCCCGCACGCATCGCCAGCCCCCATCCTACCGCCACTTCCCGGCTTTTAAGGCACCGCCCGTCTCCGGTCGCAATGACCTTTCGGCCTTTACGGTTGATGTGACACAACAGTCTCTCGGCGATCTCGTGCTCGCGACCGTCCATCGGCGAATGTCAAAAGTGGACAGGAAAGGTACAGATATGGGGATGGGAAAAAGAACGCAAGCAAAAGGCGACCCGCCGCACGTTTGACGGCGCGATCGCATTGTGGACGATTAGTCTTGCGGGAGGGGGAGGGTTTTTGGTATTGTTTGGGCGTCATGAGACGGATGGCTGTCGCATTGTTGCTTCGACTTAGCGTGCTTCCGCGGGAACGCGGAGGTGCCCGGTCGTTTCGCGCGGCGGTGTGAAGCCGTCGGTGTCAAGGCAAACGAACGTGGCCTCCGCGGGTTGGTTGACGGCGGGGGCCATTGTTTTAGGCCGGGCACGCCGTCCCCGAGGCGACCACACAAAACAGGACAAAGAAGATGAGCACACGTAAAATCGCGATTTTCGACACGACCCTGCGCGATGGGGAGCAAAGCCCCGGCTGCAGCATGAAGTTGCACGACAAACTCTTGGTGGCGAGCAACCTGGAGGCGTTGAAGGTGGATGTGATCGAGGCCGGCTTCGCGATTGCCTCGCCGGGCGACTTCGAGAGCGTGCAGGCCATCGCGAACCACGTGAAGGACTGCACGGTAGCCTCGCTGGCGCGTTGCCTCAAGGGCGACATCGACCAGGCGTGGGCGGCAGTGCGCGGCGCGGCGCGGCCGCGCATCCACGTCTTCCTGGCGACGAGCCCGGTGCACATGGAGTACAAACTGCGGATGACGCCGGAGCAAGTGTTGCAGCAGGCGACCACGATGGTGGCCTACGCGCGGAGCCTCTGCCCGGAGGTGCAGTTCTCGCTGGAGGACTTCACGCGCACGGAGGAGGAGTTCTCGTGGCGCGTCATCGAGAGCGTGATCAAGGCGGGTGCCGCGGTGGTGAACCTGCCCGACACGGTGGGCTATGCCATCCCCGAGGCATTCGGCGCGCGCATTGGCCGCGTGCTGGAGCATGTGCCGAACGCCGGTCAGGCCACACTGGCCGTCCATTGCCACAACGACCTGGGCCTGGCGGTGGCCAACTCCTTGGCGGCCCTCAAAGCGGGCGCCGGGCAGGCGGAGTGCACCATCAACGGCATCGGCGAGCGCGCCGGCAACGCGGCACTCGAGGAAATCGTCATGGCCCTGAAGGTGCGCCGCGACTTCTTCGCGGGGTTGGAGTGCCGCGTGGACACCACCAAGATCATGGCCACCAGCCGTTGTGTCTGCTCGGTGACAGGCAGCCGCGTGCAGGCCAACAAGGCCATCGTCGGCCAGAATGCCTTCGCGCACGAATCGGGCATCCACCAGCATGGCATGCTGGCCAACCGCGAGACGTACGAAATCATGACGCCCGAATCGGTCGGCCTCTCCCAGAGCCAGATGGTGCTGGGCAAACACTCCGGCAAACACGCCCTGAAGGACCGCCTGACGCAACTGGGCATCGCCCTGAACGACGACCAGCTGCAGGAACTCTTCACGCGCTTCAAGGATCTGGCCGACGCCAAAAAGGTTGTCACCGACGCCGACATCGAGGCGCTCGCCCGCGGCTTGGAAATGCGCAACGACGGCCAGCAGAAACTCGTCTTCGACCGCTTCCTTGCGGCCACCGGCAACACCAACGCCAACGTCTCCACTGTGCGCCTCAAGGTGGACGGCCAGACGGTGGAGGAAGTCGCCATGGGCAGCGGCCCCATCGAGGCATCCTTCAACGCCATCAACAAGATGCTCAACCTGCATGTGACGGTGGAAAACTTCGCCGTCTCCGCCGTCACCGCCAACGTCGACGCCCAAGGCGAATGCGAGCTGCGCGTGCGCCACAACCAGAAAGTCTATCTGGGTCGTGGCGTGGCGCAAGACATCATCGAGGCCGCCATCCGCGCCTACGTCCACGCCCTCAACGGCCTCCTCGAGGACGAACAGCGTATGACGGCCAACGCGGCCGCACTGGCCGCGGCCGGCGCCGGCGGCGGCTTGGCCTAACGCCGAGAGATATCATGGACATCGCCACGCTCGATCCCCGTGCCCTGCGCCTGGGCCAGACCCTCACCCTCGAAGGTTTGGTCCACACGGGGCGCGACCGCCTCCACAAATACCTCCACGAGGGCGGCGCCCTGCCGCCCGGCGTGGATTTGCGCACCTCCGCGCTCTATCACTGCGGCCCGGTGATGGTGCCGGACGGCACGGGCGGGTGGCGCATGGTGGCCGGCGGCCCCACCACCTCCTCGCGCGAGGAACCCTACGAGGCCGAGCTCATCGCGCGCTTCGGCCTGCGCCTCATCATCGGCAAGGGAGGCATGGGCCCCAAAACCTTGGCCGCCTGCCGCGAGCACGGCTGCGTCTATCTTCAAGCCGTCGGCGGTGCCGCCGCCTCCATCGCCGCCGCCGTGCAAGGTGTGGAAGGCGTGGACTTCCTCGATGCCTTCGGCCCCGCCGAGGCCATGTGGCACCTGCGCGTGCGCGGCTTCCCCGTCACCGTTGCCATGGATGCCCACGGCAATAGCCTTTACGCCACCGTCGCCGCCCGCGCCGCCACCCGTCTCCAAACCCTCCTGCACGGCTGATCGCCGTCCACGGTTTTTCTTTTCGCCCCTCCTGTTCGCCCAAAAGGTCTTTGGGTGATGGGACGCGAAGGCATGGTCTTTCCCCGCAGGGCATCCTATCCTGCGCGTGCCACGCCCGCGCCCCTTTGCGATAGCCCCAAAAGCCTGTCGATAACTTTTGCGAAACCGTTGAAAACCTGTTGAAAGCGGGCGGGGCCGAAGGAGGCCGAAAACCCTTTTTTCAATCTATACAAGGGGTCGTTTTCCGGGATGCGCCGTACCTCTCCCCGAGACGCGCCGCATCCCGACCCGAGGTACGCCGCGATCCAAATCGTGTCCGGGGAAAGTTTGTTCAAGGAAGGGCATTTTCCCCGGACACGATTGGCCGCATCCCCGACAAGGGTGCGTCGAACGATTGCATGCCCCCGTGACCGATCGACAACCCCTGCCGGCGCCCGGAGATTGACAGAGGACTGGGGGATGGCGTATACTGCACGATAAACAAGGAAGGAACGATGGCGATGGAGCAACTGGCGGCGACGGATGGTTTGGTGGTGGCGTTTTCGCGCGCGAACGTGCTGAAGTGGGTGCGGGCGACCTTCGATTCCTTCGCGGAAGAGACGTTGAGCCTGCCGTTGTCGGAGCCGCTCTTCCTGCGGGCGGGGGTCTCCAGGGCCGAGCGGCTGGGCTATGTGACGCTGGCGTGGGCGACGGACGACGGCGCCAAGGTGGCCCTGCCGGTCTTCCTGGTGGCGACGGCGCGGATCGGCCGCGGCGCCCAGCGCAAGGGACAGTTCGCCTGCGCCAAGCACATCATCAAGCGTTGGGGCGGCGGCGTGGGCGGCGAGGACGTGCCGGGCGCGCTCTTCTTCTTCCGCTCGGACGCCGAGCGCCGCACCCGCCTCTCCCTCGTCACCCCGCGCGACCAGGCGGCCACCGACTACAAGCGCCAGTCCTTCCTCCTGGTGGACGACCCCGCCAAGAACCAAACCTTCCGCAAGTATTTTGACGGCACCAAGGTCACCGTCTTCGGCCGCCCCGGCGAGAAGGCTCGTGGCGGGGCGCGCTCGCTCCTGGCCCGCTTCTCCGTCGAGGCCCTCACCAAGGAGTTTTACGACGAGCTGTATGGCTGGTACGAGTGGGCCGCCGAGCCCAAGACCGGCGTGCGCTTCCCCGACGCGGTAGGTGCCGACGGCAAGGTCGACCTGGCCAAGACCAAGGAGCACCTCATCCGCCTCATCACCCGCCTCATGTTCGTCTGGTTCGTCCGCGAGCGCGGCCTCGTCCCCGACGACCTCTTTGACGACAAATGGCTGGGCAAGGAGCTCTTGCGCGACTTTGTGCCCTCCGCCGCCGAAGACGGCACCTACTACAACGCCATCCTCCAAAACCTCTTCTTCGCCACCCTCAACCAGCCCGTGGATCAACGCGCCTTCGCCGACGACAAAGCCTTCCAAGGCAAGTCCAAGACCTACGGCGTGAATACCCTCTTCCGCGATTGTGATACCACCCCCCCCCCTCGTTGGCAAATCCTGGTTCAGGCTGCCGCATGAGCGCGTCGTAAAGGTCTTCGCTTCCGTTCCCTATCTCAACGGCGGGCTCTTCGAGTGCCTCGACACCGAAGACGAGGCCGACAACCACCGCAAGGTCTACCGCGACGGCTTCTCCCGCCGCGCCGACAGCCGCGCCATCCTCCCCAACCGCCTCTTCTTCGGCACCGCCGGCCTCCTCCCCCTCCTCAAACGTTACGACTTCACCATCGACGAAAACCACGCCTCCGACGCCGACATCGCCCTCGACCCCGAACTCCTCGGCAAGGTCTTTGAAAACCTCCTCGCCTCCTACAACCCCGAGACCGGCGTCTCCGCCCGCAAAGCCTCCGGCTCCTTCTACACCCCCCGCGAAATCGTCGACTACATGGTCGACCAGGCCCTCCGCGCCGCGCTCGCCCCCGCCGCCGACGCCGCCACCCTCGACTGCCTCTTCGGCAACGACGCCGACGCCATCGAGGCCCTCCCCGCCCCTGTCAAGGCCGCCCTCCGCGCCCGCCTCGAATCCCTCAAGACCATCGACCCCGCCTGCGGCTCCGGCGCCTTCCCCATGGGCCTCCTCAACCGCATGGTCGAACTCCTCGGCCTCCTTGGCGACCCCCGCCCCGACTACGAGCGCAAACTCCACCTCATCACCCAGGCCATCTACGGCGTCGACATCCAGCCCATCGCCATCCAAATCTCCAAACTCCGCTTCTTCATCTCCCTCCTCTGCGACCAAACCGTCAAGCCAAACGAACCCAACCACGGCCTCGACCAACTCCCCAACCTCGAAACCCACCTCGTCATCGCAAACTCCCTCATCGGCTTCAATGACGGCGAAAACTACCTCATCCCCAAGCACGTCGAGGCCTGGCGCGATGAACTCAAAACCCTCCGCGCCGATTACATCCAAGCCCACACCCGCGCCAAAAAACTGGAACTCCGCGCCAAAGACCGCCAACTCCGCACCCAAATCCAAGATTACTTCCGCTCCCAACACCTCGCCGGCGTCGACCTCCTCGCCAATTGGGATCCCTACGACCCCACCGCCCCCTCCCCCATCTTTGACTCTCAGTGGATGTTCAGCATCGACAAGTTCGACATCGTCATCGGCAACCCGCCGTATGTGCAGGAGAAGAAGGGTAAGTACTCCGCTCGCCAGTTCCCGTGGTCGGAAGGCAAAGACAAGGGCAAGCAAAATCTCTACAAGGTCTTTGTGGAACACGGCTACAACCTCGCCACGCAAAACGGCGTGGTCTGTCTCATCGTCCAGAGCTCGCTCATGTGCGACCTCTCTTCCACTGCCACCCGCGAACTCCTCCTTCGCAACACGCGACTCCTCCAAGTCATCGAGTTCCCCAAGGACACCGACGACCCGGAGGTCAAGGTCTTCAAGAGCGTCCTCACGGGCACTTGCATCGCCTTTTTCCGCAAAGCCCCCCCAGACGACGAGCCCTTCGCACTCTCCATCCATAACACGCTCGCCTCCGTGACCGCCCCGCAGTTCGCCTATCTGGCGCAAGGCGACCTCCTCAAGGGCGGGCGCAACCTGGAGTTTCCATTGTTGCATTCGGGAGAGGGGAACATCTTCCTCAAGATGAAAACACAGTTCCGCCCGCTCTCCACAATCTTGACTGGAACACGGCAGGGCAATATCAACACGATTTACCTCGACGACATTCGGTCTTACACGCCCACCTCCATTCGGATTGCCAAGGGCGAAAACATCCATCGTTATCTGTTGGATGATGCCCTGATGTATGGCGAAGAGAATGGTTACGTCAAGGCTCTTGCGAAGGAAAACACGGAGGGCGAGGCCGTCGTTTGCCAGAACATCACGGGGACGACGGATCGTTTCCGTATCCATGCGTGCAGGGCCGAGTGCAGGAAGACGAGAATCGTCTTCCTGCACTCGGCAAATATTGCATATTTGCCGAGTCCAGGAAGGGCCCGACTTACAGTCGGGCTCTTGAATTCGCGGCTGTTGGACTGGGTTTTCCGTACCACGTCCACCAACAACCATGTCAATCTCTATGAATTGGTGGAGCTTCCTATTCCCTCCGAGGCGGCATTGGCGTCTGCGGACGCGGATGCGCTGGTAGCATTGGTGAAGCGCGCGGAGGCGGGAGAGGATGTGCAAGCAGAGATTGACGCGGTGGTGTATCGTCTGTATGGGCTGACGGGGGAGGAGATTGCGTTGGTGGAGCGGTCGTTTGCGAAGCGTGAGAAGCGGGCGGAGGCTCCGGCGGTTTCTGACGCGGTCTCGGACGACGAGGAGGAGGCGTGAGATGTTGCTGTATCGCGATGGCGAGGGGGTGCTGAGGGAGCGCTTTGAGGCGGCGCTGAGGTATGTGGACCGGGTGGATGTGCTGGTGGGGTTCTTCTGGTTCTCGGGGCTGAAGGTGTTCGAGGAGGCGTTGCGGGCGCATCCGGAGGTGAGGTTGCGGGTGTTGGTGGGGATGGCGGCGGATGTGTGGCGGGGGCAGGTGGTGGAGTTGGCGCCGGAGACGGCGGGGAAGGATGACGCGGCGTTGGCGGGGGAGGCGTACGCGCGGTTGGGGCGGGTGCTGGGGAGCGGGATCGGGGAGACGCGGCAGGACGCGGGGCGGCGGGCGTTTTTCGCGGAGCTGCTGGCGGCGGGGCGGCTGGAGGTGCGGCAGACGCGTCGGCCGAACCACGCGAAGGTGTGGCTCTTCCACACCGCGCCGGAGCATCGGGAGGGGCTGGTGGAGGGGCGGCTCATCACGGGGAGCAGCAACTTTTCGCGGGCGGCGCTGAAGGGGGAGACGCAGGACGAGCTGGACGTGGAGTTGTGGGACTGGGGCTACGCGGAGGCGCAGGCGTGGTTCGATCGGCTGTGGGAGGAGGCGGTGCCGCTGGAGGCCGGGGAGCTGGCGCGGCGGCTTGGGGCGCGGGCGCCGCTGTCGCCGTATGAGGCGTTTGCGCTGGCGTTGGATACGGTGGTGCGGGCGGAGCCGGAGGATGTGAACCTGCCGGCGCGGATCAAGCGGGAGCTGGAGGGGGCGAAGTTCCGTGAGTTTGCCTATCAGGTGGACGCGGTGGTGCAGGCGTGCGGGATGTTGGAGGCGTATGGTGGAGCGCTTGTCGCGGACGTGGTGGGGCTGGGCAAGAGCCTCATCGCGATGTTGGTGGCGGCGGCCTCGGATTTTGGGCAGACGGGGATTATCCTTTGCCCGCCGGGGCTGGTGGCGAACTGGGAGGGCTATCGGAAGGCCTTCGGGCTGGGGCCGACGCGCTGGCCGATCTATTCGAGCGGCAATCTGGATAAGGTGAAGAAAGACTTGGAGGAGGATCCGGGCTTTCGGATGGTGATTGTGGACGAGGCGCACCGCTTCCGCAATGCCGAAGGCAAGGGCTATGCCGACCTGCAGACCATCTGCCGGGGGCGGAAGGTGTTGTTGCTGACGGCCACGCCGCTGAACAACCGGATGGACGATCTGGCGGCGCTTTTGGGGCTCTTCCTGCCGCTCCGGAACAACCCTTTGGTCTACGGCGGCGACCTGCAGGGTTACCTGAAGGCCATCGGCAAGCGGCTGAAGGAGTGTCAGGCCGCGCTCCTCCGGGCGAAGCTGTTGGATGCGGCGGAGTCCGCCGCGCAGGCGTTGGGGCTGGGCACGCTCGTGGCGCTGGGGGTGGACAAATTGCTGGCGCAGAACCTGCGCGGGCGCGAGGAGACCGTGAAGGTCATCAAGCGCCGGCATGACCATTTCCTGGGGCAGGTGCGGGATTTGCTCGAGAAGGTGACCATCCGCCGCAACCGCCTGGATTTGCTGGAGGATCCGATTTACCGCAAGACGTTGCCGGCGCTCTCGAAGGTGTGCGACCCGACGCGGGAATACTTCGCGTTGGACGACGCGCAGGACGCCTTTTACGACCGCATCGTCACCGAGGTCTTCGGCGGGCTTACGCCGCTCTGGCTCGCCCCGGTCTATCAGCCGGAGGACTATATGCTGCCGAAGCCCAAGGCGGATGCCACGCAGGGGAACATCCGCGATAACATGCGGCGGATGCTTGTGCGGCGCTTCGAGAGTTCCTTCGCGGCCTTTGCGCAGTCGCTAGAGAATATGTGCGCGATGTATCGCAACGCGGAGGGTTTCGTGCTCAAAACGAATCGATTCTTCTACGACCGCGAGGCGATGGAAAAGCTGATGGAGATTGCCGACCCGGAGGCATTCCAGGAAGCGTACGAGGCGGTCGAGGCGGAGCTGCTGAAGCAGAGCGAAGAGGGAGGCAAGAAGACCTCCGTCTACTACATGGACAGCACGAACTTCAACGGCAAGACATTCCTGGAGGCTATCAGAACGGACATCATGCTTTTCGGGGCCCTCCAAAAGGAGATGAAGCGCCTTGGGCTGTTGGCCAACGACCCGAAGTCCGCCCGTCTCGTGGAGGTCTGCCGCGACATTCTCGCCGGGAAGGCGCTCAAGGACTCGAACCCCGCCGCGCCCAAGCGTAAGATACTCATCTTTAGCGAGTTTGCCGACACGGTGGCCTTCCTGTCCAAGCGGTTGGAGGCGGCCTTCCCCGGGCGCGTTTGCGTGGTGCGCGATTTGGGCACGGCCAAGCGCGAGGAGCTGCGGGCGAACTTCGACGCCTCGTGCCCCAAGGCGCAGCAACGCGACGACTTCGACATCCTGCTGGGCACGGACAAAATCAGCGAGGGGCTGAACCTCAACCGCGCCGGCGTGGTCGTCAACTACGACATTCCCTGGAACCCCACACGTGTCCTGCAACGCCTCGGCCGCATCAATCGCATTGGTGGGAAGGTCTTCGAGGAACTGCACACGGTCAACTTCTTCCCCACCAAGCGCGGCGCCGATCTGGTGGGCAACGAACGCATCGCCCGGGAAAAACTCTTCAACATCCAGAAGACCCTCGGCGAGGACGTCAAACTCTTCGATGAAGGCGAGGAACCCACGCCGGCGGAACTTTGGGAGCGCCTCAACGGCAACAAGGAAGAAGCCGGCGCCATCACCAAGTGGCGCGGCCTCCACGCGGAACTGGCTCGCCGCGACCCTGAACTCTTCGCCCGCGTCCGCGAGCGTGCGCCGAACGCCAAGAGCGCCCGCGCCGCCGCCCCGGGTATTGCCCCGGGCACCTACCAATTGCGCACCATCGGCGCCTTGCCGCAGGCGCTCGCCGTGTCGCCAGAGGGCGCGACGCACGCCATCGCCCCCACCGCGCTCCTGGAAGCGCTCCGGTGCGAACCCAACGAGCCCCTAGACAAGACCGCCGTGCACGGCAAGGCCTTTTGGGACGCCTTGTCCACGTTGGCAAACTACCGCGACGCCTCGCCCGCCTGGGTGTCGCCCACCTTCGGCGCCGCCCGCGACAACCTGGCGCTCGTCGAGCAACGCGCCCCCGCGCTCGCCGCGGATGTCCGCGCCGTGCGCAAGGCCCTTAACGAAGGCCGCCTCGCCAATTGGTGGGTCAGGCAACTGGCCAAGCGCCCCTTCTCCCACGACACGGCCACCGAGGCTGAAATCGCGACCTATGCCAAAACCCTCCGCGGCGTCTTGGCCGATTTTCGCCTCGCCGGCACCGCCGCCTCCGAGCCCCCTCGCCCCGTCACCCAACTCTCCGTCGCCCTCTCGGGCCCGGAACAAGACCAATTCAGATAGGTTGTTTCATGCCGCAAGTCAAAATCACGATGACCAAGAAATACAAGGAGACGCTCGACGGTGTCCCGGAGACTATCCGTTGGGAGTTGGAAGACTTGGAAACCGAGTTGCGGCGCAATCGATTGGGTTCCGGGCGTAAGCCGGAGAACATCCATTGTCGCTCCAAGGAGACGCTCCATTCCTATCGGGTGAACAAAGACTGGCGACTCATCACCTACAAGTGGAAGGACGATGAGCTCATCCTACTGTTGGCCGACAAGCATGACGATGCCTATCGGCGGGCGCACAATTGCCGGTTGGAATGGAAGGATGGCACATTGAACCTGCCAATCGTGGTGGAGGAAGAGCCGGTCATCGTCCCCTACGCGGTTCGGAAGGTGTCCGTGATGGAGCCGCGCCGGGAGGTGTTGGCTAAGGCGAGGAAACCGGCCTTGCCGGACGATGCCAAACCTTTCGCGGATGTTTCTCGCGAGAAGTTGCTGCGCTTGGGCGTGACGGAGGAAGTGGTCGACCGCGTGCGGGGAGCGACGTATGAGGAGATCGCCAAGGGCGACCTCGTCGAAGACCTCGTGGTGGGGAACATGTTGCTTGAGTTGGCGGAGGGGACAACGACTTGCGAGCGTGAGATGGAACGCATCGAGACGGCGCGGAAGCGTTCGCCCATCGAGAAAGCGTTGGAGAAACATCCTGAAATGCGGGAGCGATATTTCGTGTTGACGGACGAATTGCGCGAGCGGTTCCTGAACGGTGAGCTGGAGGATTGGCAGGTGTTTTTGCACCCGTCGCAGACGAAGGCCGTGGAGATCGAGGCTGCCGGGCCGGTGATGGTCTCGGGGGCGGCGGGGACGGGCAAATCGGTGGTGGCATTCCATCGCGTGCGCTGGCTGTTGCGGCAGAAGGGTTTCGAGGGCAAACGCATCCTTTTCACCACCTTCACCAAGACGCTCGCGCAGTACGCGAAGACAATGCTGGCAAAGTTGTGCCCGGAGTGAACATAAAGGACGACTGACTGCCGCCGCCCCACATCCAAACCGTCTCCCGACACCGTAGTTTACGCGGATTCGACAGAGACTGAGGGGTGGGACACGGAAGGCTCTGCCAATGGAACGGCGAGGTCTAAATCCACGGGGAGAAAAGGCGCGGGCGCGGCCCACATGGGAGGCGTTTCTTTTTGGGGGATTATTTAAGGGAGTCTGCGTAGGCTTGCCATTGGGCGCGAACATCGGCGAGGTCGGCCTCTGAGGCGCCTTCGAGTTTGTCAAGGCGGGCTAGCATGAGGTTGGCGCGGGTCAGGGCCTGTTTGCGGGCATTGGGCGTGGTGGCGGGTTTGGCGCGGGTGGCATCCAGGGTTTGACGGGCGGAGGCGAGGGCGCGCGTGGCGGGGTCTTGCGCGGCGGCGGCCAGGTCGGCCTTGAGCGCGGCGGCCTTTGTGGGGAGCGTGCGCATATAGAGGCGCCCCAGCATAAGTGCCTTGGAGGGCATGGTCGCGAGGGCCTCGCGCACGGCGGCCTCTGTCTCCGTGCCCCAAGTTTCACAACGCGCGAGGATGGCGGCCGCCTCTTCCCCGGCCGCGCCGCCGCGCCGTGCGCGGGATTTGAGCTGCATGAGGGCACCTTCGATGTTGCGGCCCGGCACCAAACGACGGGCCATATCCTTGTTGTGCTCGAAGGCGAGGCCGTTCGTCAATGCTGCATCGGGCGAAAGGACAACCGTCTTGGCGGCTTCCTCGACGGCGTTTTCGAAGAACGTGCGGTTCCCGGGGTGGCCTTGCCAGACGACCTCGCCTTTGGCGTTGAGCACGTAGGCAAAGGGAACGCCGCCGGCCTTAGGTTCGCCCGCGATCGCGAGGCGTTGGTAGACCGGGAAGGCGTAGTCGTTCTCCTTGAGATAATCCAGGACGGCGTCTTTGGGGCGGTTCCAGGATTCCACCGCGATGAAGACGACGCGCGCATCCTTCTTCATCTCTTTGTCGTAGAACTCCGAGATGGCCGGCATGGCGCGCGCGCACGGCCCACAGCCGAGCCCCCAGCGCACCACCGCCAACGCCTTGCCGTCCACGTCCGCCTGTTTCACGGAGGGGCCGGAGAGATGGTTCGCATCGGTGAGGTTTTCGATGGTGACGGCCCCCGCCGAGGCCGCAACGAGGGCAAACAACAAAACGAGCGTACGCATGGTCACGCCTCCTCCACAAAGCACCGGACACTGCTTTTCTTGAACTCGCGCGTCGAGAACAACACCTTGCCGCCGGGCGGCAACCCTGCCTCGCGCGTCAGGCGCAGGAAGGTGTCAAAGCCCTCTTGCCATGAGGTCTTGTGAATCATGGCATAGAGGTTGAAGGGGAAGACTTCCATCAGCGGGCGCGCGTAGCAATGCGTCACGTCCGCGTCCGCCGCCAGGCGGTGCCCAAATGCGTCGGCCTCCGCCTCGGGCACACGCCAACAGCACATGCCATTGGCGGCGAACCCGCTCGCACGGTGCCACAGCAGGAGCGCGAAACGCCGCAGCGTGCCATCCGCCTGCCACGCGCGCAAACGCGGCAAATCCTCCACACGGAAGGGCGATGCGACATCCGCCGTGTCATCCTGGTAACGGCGCACCACGGCGCGGGCGGCCTCGTCCGGGAGCGGCGCGGGGCGCGGCGCGGCGGGCGCGGCATACTCCGTGCGTTCGTCGCGACGGCGGGTGCGCGGGTCGAAGACCACGTCTATCTTGTAGCGGCGCAGGGCCGGGAAGGGGATGGGGCGCAAATGCGCCAAGCGCGCGATCTCATCCTCGAAACGGTCGCCCCGCGCCGAGAGCGTGAACCAGAGGCGCGGCAAACCCACATAGTCACGCGCCGAGACACCCCCCAACGTCACGCCCTCCGGCCAACCGCGGAAGTAGGCGTGCGTCACCCCGGGCAACGCGGCCACCGCGTGCGCCGCGGCCTCCTCGGCCTCCGGCGAGGCGGACGGGATCGCGAAGAGACAGCTGCGATACCCCAAGCGCCGAGCGTCGAAGACGGCACCCACGCGCCGCACCAAGCCCTCGGCGCGCAGGCGCGCGATGAACGCCTCGAGCGCCGCGCCGGACACGCCGAGCGTGCGCCCAAGCGCCTCCAACGGGCGCGCCTCCAACGGCCACGAGCGCTGCAATGCGTAGAGCCAATCCGCTTCCTGTTGGGTCAATCGCATGGCGTGTCCTTTTCCTTTTCAAGCGTTGGCTCGGTCAAGGTGACCAAAAGCGGGTTGCCATAAGGGCCGACGGCCGCCGGCAGCGGTTCGCGCCCCAACGCCAGGATTGCCGCGAGCGTCTTGCGGAGCGCCGCAAGCGTCGCCTCCTCGCCGCCGGCCGGGTCCTCGAAAATCATGATTTCGGCCTGCCCCTCCTCCGGGAGCGCGAAGTAGGCCGCCTCGATCGGCTCCCGCCCGCCCAGTCCCAAGGCGTGCCGCGCCAGGAGACGATAGATGGGCAACTGAAACGACTTCCAGGTCACGGGTGCATCCCCGCGCCCACCCGACCAATGCGCACGCGTGGCACTCCCCCCGGCAACCGTGCCCGTCTTGTAATCGAAAATCCGCCAACGACCCAGATTCGCGTTGTAGTCCACGCGGTCGACCGTTCCCAGAAGCGTGACGGTGTGCCCGCCCACCGTCAGCCCCGTCTCCCAACGCGCTTCCACATGGCGCGTCTCCCACCCTTCCGCGCGCAACCGGGCGTCCAAACGCGCGGCGGCGCGCAACCGATGGAGAATCGACTGCCGCGCGGCCAACAATTCCACCGTCGGCGACCGCCCATAACGCTTGGCGAAGCAGGCGTCGAATGCCGCCACGAGCGTACGCGTAAGCGTCTCGGCATCCATTGCCCGCTCCATGCGGAGCGTCTGCAAGGCCTCGTGCGTCAGCGTGCCCAACAAGGCCGACGACATCCCGTCCGGCAAGTCGTCGGTGTCGGCGAGCCCCAACACGCGCGACAGCCAAAACTCCAGCGGCGAGGCCAGGTAGGCGGCAATCGCCGAGGGCGACAGGCGCGAGGGCGGCGCGGCGTCCGGCGACCACCGAACCGGGTTCTCCGCGAAGGCAAGCGCCGTCCCGGCCTCCGGCGGCGGCGCGGTGCGCGTCGGCTCCACAAAGAGTTTCCTCGACCGGCGCGCTTGTTCCGCGGGCGCGCACCGGAAGAGCAAGCGCGAGGGCTTCAGCCAATCGCCGCGCGCGTTGGCCCGCGCCACGACGAGGCACAGGTCGTCGCGATCGCGCCAACCGCAAATCGTGTCAAGGATGTAAGCATCGCGGGCGACACGCGTAAGGTCGGAGCGCAGGCCAAGCGCCCGGCGAAAGGCGTTCGGCAGAAAAGCGTCCTCGAAGGTGGTGTCCGGGAAAAGCCCCTCGGTGAGTCCCGCCAGGATGAGGATTGGCGCCGACGACCAGAGCAGTTCCAGGCGCCCCTCGTACGCGCAATCGGCATCGCCGCGCGTCGGGCGCAACTGCGCGTCGGCCAAGAGCGCCGTCAGGAGCGCGGCATCCGGCGTGCCGCCGACGCGCAAATCGGTCAATTCGGCAAAGAGATTGCGCAACGCCTCGAAGGCCGCAAAGCGCAACGGCGTCCGCACAGGGTCAATGGGCGTTTCGCCATAAAGCGCGGCAAGAAAGGCCTTTGCCCCCACCACGGGGTCGTCGCGGAAGCCTTCGGCCCAAGCATCGCATCGTGCCAGAAAGTCCGCCAACGCGCCTTTGGCGAAGGCGCGTGCATCGGCACGGGTCTCGGGCCGGTGCGCCTCGACCAACGCGTCATAGTCGGCGCACAAGGTGCGATAGGGTGCCCCGAGCACCTTCGCCACCTCAGGCAAGGCCAACAAGGGAAGCGTCGCGTCCAGGCGATTGTCGCGTGTCAAGGCCGCCAACGCCAAGAGCGCCCGCGCCGGGGGCTGTTCGCCCAAGGCGATGGGCTCCGGCTCGAAGGCCGTCACGCCATGCGCGGCCAACATCGCCGTGAAGGGCGGGATTGCCTCACGGTCGAGCACGCCAAGGCAGAGCGCGTCCGGGGCGACCGTGCCGTGGGCGTTGAGAAAACGCTCGGCGACGTGCGCCACGCTTGACGGGTTCTCGGCCACGCGAAGCGCCTCGCCCGGCACGTCGAGTGAGGCGCCGGCCCACCACTCCGGGTCGGGGAGACCGGCCGCGGTGAAGCGGTCGGTCTCGTCCGCTCCCGCCTGCACCAAGACATCGCACCCGCCCGGGGCTAGGGCGAAGAGGTCGGTCAGCGCGGGCCAGAGGTCCGGCACGCCGGCCACGACCAGCCGCCACGTCTCGGCCGCCTCGATTGGCTGCGGTTGCGGGTTGCGGAGGATGGCCAGCAGGCGATCCTCCGGGTCTTCCAACCCGGCCTCGGCCAAAACCTCGCGATAACGCGTCTCCAACACGTCCAGCGCCGCCCAACGGCCACGTTCGCGCGCGTCCAACAGCGCTGTCCGCGGGTGCGCCGCAACGGCCGCAAAGTCCAGCCGGCATTCCGCCAACGTGGCACGCAGGCGCATGAGGCGCCGCCCCAGCGCGTAGCGCGCGGAGGCTCGCCCCAGCCAGGCGCGCCGCCCGGGAAAGAGACAGGCCAGCACCTCGCCATCGGGGTCGTTCGCATGAAGCCACGCGAAAACGCGCGACCACGCGCACAGCATCTCCGCCTGGGTCGCGACAGGGGCCTCGGTAGGCGGCGCGAAGAGCGTGGGCAGGAGCGGCGGCGTCAGGAAGCGCACGCCCTGATAGGCGCCATAGGCATCCGCCAAGGCATCGCGCAAGCGCCGCAACGCCAGCGAAGTCGGCACGCAAAAGACCAACCCCGCCGGCAACGCCTCGGGCCAACGCCCCCGGCACCAACGCACAACCAACGCGGGCGCGGCGCCGTCGCGGCCGATGAAGTGGCGTTGCGGCTCGGGCATGGGGCGCTCCTCAATGCGCGGCGGCAAGCGCGGCGCCGACCAACGGCGCGTCGTCGATTTGCAACAGCTCGCAGGAAAAGCCCCGCGGGCCGATCAGTTTGTCCACCGTCTTGCGCACGATGTCCACGAAGGGCACGCACGCCGTCTTCCAGAAGGTGGAACCATCGGCGTTCACGCGGATCACGCCCTCGCGGCAGCCCCGCGCATGGGCGGAGGCCAACGCGGCGGCGGAGATGTTGATGGCCGAGAAGATGGCCGCGCGCTCGTAGAGCGGCAGAAGCAAGCCGCGGATGGCGCGCGCCTCCTCCGCCGTGCAGTAGATGATCTCGGTGCGGCGGCCGGCGCAGAAGTCGTCCAGCTCGATGTTCGTGAAGGTGCGCGAGAGCAGGTTGTCGCGCAAGCCTGGCGTGAAGAGCCCCTCCTTGGCGGCGCCATGAAGGATCAGCGTGCCGATCGCGCCCAGATTGACGCCCGAGATGCATCGCTCCCACAACGCGCGCCCGTTGCCGCTTTCCGCCTCGTAGCGCACATCGAAGAGGGAGCGCGGGAAATGGATGAAACTCCCCGACTCGCAATTGATGGGCACCAGCGCGTCCGGCGGCAGCCCCGGGTTTTTGGTCACGTTGGCCGTGCGCTCGGCATAGGCCGTGTTGGTGCCCGTGCCCAAGATGAAGCCCACGTTGCCGGCGCGCGACGCGCCGTCCTTGTGGGCGATGGCCGCCAAGAGGGTCGCGACGGTGTCGTTGAGCACGCGAACGCGGCACCCGGGGATCCCGCGCGCCGCCAACGCGTCCGCGAGACCGAGCCCGACGTTGGAGCCGACGATGGCCTCCGCCTGGATGCCCTTGGTCCAGAAGAGCAACTTCCCGTCTTGGTCGGCCGGATAGGAGAAGCAGTAGCCCAACGTTTCCCCGGGGCGGATGTTCGGGGCCAACACGTCGCACAACGTGCGATAGAAGGTCTCGTGATCCACCGGCCCGCGCGAGCCCGGCATGTAGCCGCGCAGTTGGTTGAGCACCGTGGGGTGCCCCTCGGCGTTGAAGCGCACGCGCGCCGAGCGGATATTCGTGCCGCCCACGTCAAAGGCCGGCACCTCCACGTTGCGCGGCACGTCGTTCGAGAGCGTGAAGGCGGAAGGCAACATCGCCAGCCCCTCCGGATCGCCGCGCAAGCCGGCCTCCATGTCCTTCATGAAATCGCGCAGAATGGCTTCCGCGTCGATGTTGGCCGGGTCAAGCCCGTTGTCCTGCAAGAATCCCATTGAGCACCTCCTCCGGCACCGTGCAACCGGTCTGAACCTCGCCGATGGCCTTGGGCAACGCGAAGCGCACCTGGCCGCCGGCCTTCTTTTTGTCGTGAGAAAGATAGTCCCGCAGCGTCGCCGGCGCCATCCCGGCCGGGATTTCGGTGGGCAGCCCCAGCGCCTCCAGCCCCACCTTGAGGGTCTGCGCAAGCCCCGGCCGCGCCAGCCCGATCCGTTCGGCGATGCGTGCCGCCGCCACCGTGCCGATGGCCACGGCCTCGCCATGCGCCACCGTGAACGCGCTCGCGGCCTCCACGGCGTGCCCCACCGTATGCCCCAGGTTCAGCGCCGCGCGCCGCCCCGTCTTCTCGAACGGGTCTTCCTGGATGGCGCGGATTTTCACGCCCACCGAGCGGATGACCAGCTGCGTCAGGAAATCGACGTCACCCCGCCGCGCCGCGAAGTCGCCCAAGAGCGTCATCAGCCCCGGGTCGCCGATCACCGCGTGCTTGAAGGTCTCCGCCAAACCGCAACGCCATTCGCGCTCGGGCAACGTCGCCAACGTCTCGGTGTCCGAGAGCACCGCGCAGGGCGGATGGAAGGCGCCGATCAGGTTCTTGCCCGCAGGCAAATCCGCGCCCGTCTTGCCCCCCACCCCGGCATCCACCATCGCCAGCAGGCTCGTCGGCAGGTTCAGCCAACGGATCCCGCGCAGCCACGCCGCCGCGGCAAAGCCCGTCAGGTCGCCCACCACGCCGCCGCCGAGCGCCAACGCCAAATCGCCGCGCTCCAGCCCCGCGCGCAACATGGCCTCCCAAATCCGCTCCACGGTGGCCAGCGTCTTGTGGGCCTCGCCCGCGGGAATCGCGTGGCACGGCACCTCGCGCCCCAAGGCCGCGAAAACCTTCTCCCTGTAAAGCGGGAGCGTGTTGGAATCGCCCACCAAAAGCAGATGGCGCGGCGCGGGCTCCAACCGCGCCAGCACGCGCGGCAACTCCGCGAAGGCCCCCGGCGCCACCTCCACCAGATACGGCGAGGCCATGCCCGCCACGCGATAGCGCCCAAAGGCCGCCAACACGCGCGGCCACACCTCCTGCGGCGGCGGATCGCCCAGCAACGTCACGCACAACGGGAACGAATCGTAATGTTCCAGCCGTTCCTCCACCGTCTTGCGCAACGCCTCCGCGTCCTTCGAGAAGGGGCGGCTCCCCGCCTTGCGCTCCACCCGCCGCGCCAGCACCTCCATGGGCGTCCGGATGCACACCACCGGCCCGCACGCCTCCACGCACGCACGGTTCTCGGGGCGCAACAACGTGCCGCCGCCCAAGGCGACCACCGCGTCGGGCCGACGCGCGCAAAGCGCCCGCAACGTCTCGCTCTCGGCATCGCGGAACGCCGTCGCCCCCGCCTTGGCCACATACTCGGGGATGGACATCCCCACGCGCCGCTCCACCTCCGTGTCCAAGTCTATCGCCGTTTTGCCCAAGACGACGGCGAGGTTCTGCGCGCAGGTGGATTTGCCGGTGGCCGGCGGGCCGTAGAGAAAAAGCGTCGGGGAAGCAAGGGGAATCATAGGCCAAGTTCCGTCTGTTCGGGTTCCCGCGCGGCCAACATGGCCTGCGCGTGGCGGAGGGCCGCGTCGCCCCCGCCCAACATCCGCGCGATCTCCCCCACCCGCTCCGCGGGCGTGAGCCGCACGATACGCGTCACCGTCCGCCCGCCCTCCACGGACTTGCTCACGCGGAAATGGTCCCGCCCGTAGACGGCCGCCTGCGGCTGGTGCGTGATGCAGAGCACCTGCGCGCTTTCCGCCAGTCGCGCCAACTTCTGCCCCACGCGCCGCCCCGTCTCGCCGCCCACGTTCGCGTCGATTTCGTCGAAGACCAAGGTCGGCGTGGCGTCGTGCCGCGCCAAAATCACCTTCACCGCCAGCATCACACGCGCGATCTCGCCCGACGACGCAATCTCCGCCAACGGCCGCGCCGCCTCGCCCGGGTTCGGCTCGAACCGGAAGACCGCCCGGTCCATCCCCGTCGGCCCCGCCTCGCATGGCTCCACCGCGATGGGAAACGACGCCTGCGCGAACCCCAGATCCCGCAACTCCGCCGTGATGGCCGCCGACAGCCTCGGCGCCGCCGCCACCCGCCGCGCCCGCAACGCCTCCCCCGCCGCGCGCAACGCCGCCTCGGCCTCGGCCACCCGTTGGCGCAGACGCTCGATGGCCCCCTCCGCGTCGTTCAGCTCCGTCTGCCGCGCCCGCACCGCCTCCCAATGCGCCAGCACATCCTCCAACGTGGGGCCATACTTCCGCTTCAGCCGCTGGATTTGCCCCAACCGCGCCTCCAGCCGCCCCAACTCCTCCGGGTCCGCCTCCACCTGCGACAGCCGCACCGCGATGGCCCGCGACAGCTCCTGCAGCTGCACCTGCGCCCCCGACAGCTCCTCCCCCCAAGCCTCCGCCTCCGGCAACAGCCCCTCCAGCGACCGCAACGCCCGGTGCACCTCCATCAGTTGCTCGGAAAGCGCGTTCTCCCCATCCGTCAAACGCTCCGTCAGCGCGTTCCCCACCGACAAGATCTCCCCCGCGTTCGCCGCCGCCCGATGGCGCTCCAAAAGCGGCTCCCCGTCCTCCGCGGTCGGGTTCACCACGCGGATTTCCTCCGCCTCGAAAGCCAGTCGCCCCAGCTCCGCCTCGCGCTCCCCCGGGTTCCCCACCGCCTCACGCAACCGCGCCCGCGCCTCCCCCAACGCCGCCCACCGCGCCGCGTACGCCGCCTCCTCCGCGTCCGCCCCCGCATAGGCCGTCAGCAACCGCAACTGGAACGTCTCGTCCAGCAACGACAGATTGTCGTTCGGCCCGTGGATGTCCGTCAGCAACGGCGCCAGGCGCCGCAACAACGCCGCCGTCGCCGGCGCGTCGTTCACCCGGATGCGCCCCGTGCCGTTCGCCGCGAGCGTCCGCCGCAAAATCAACGTCCCCTCCTCGCACGGCGCCAGCCCCGCCTCCGCCAACACCGCGTCCACCGCCCGCGTGTCCGCCAGCTCGTAGACCGCGCTCACCGCCGCCTCCCCGGCCCCCGTCCGGATCAACGTGCGCTCCGCGCGCTCCCCCAGCACCAAATGCAACGCCCCCATCAGCACGGACTTGCCCGCGCCCGTCTCGCCCGTGATCACGTTGAGCCCCGGGCCGAACGGCACCTCCGCCGCCTCGACCACCGCCAGATTTCGAACTGCCAACCGCACCAACATAGTGTCCCTAGCATACCAAAAACCACCCCCGCGCCGCCACGCAATTGCCGGGAAAAGGACAAAAAAACCCGGGGGCAATGCCCTCCGGGGTCGCTCCTTGGTGTGTGCAAGGAGCAAATGCTCTGTTTACTTCGCCTCCGTGGGCGGGAGCGCGCGAACCGTCAGCCCCGTCGCCACGCCCGCGGGGAAGTGTGCCTCGTCATAGGGCACGAGGAACCAACGCGCGGCCTCATTGGCGGGCACGTTGGGTGCCAGGCCATAGGTCTTGGCCTCGTCCGCCGTGAGTTCACGCACGCCATCGATGGCGGTGCCATCGGAACCGGAGATCTCGATCCGCACGCCGGGCAGGAAGATGGGCGTGAGCTTGTCCGCGCCCTGGAGTTGCGCCGGCGTGAAGTAGCTGCAGTTCCCGAGGGCATTGCGAAGCGTGACCTCGACCACGAGGGACTTGCCATCCTCCGAGAAGGCCATGCGCGAGATGCCGAACTCATAGGCCATCAACAGGTCGCGCGTGGCGTAGTCCTCGCTCTGCGGGTCGAGGGAGCGGGGGGCGATGGTCCAGACGTTGCCGAAGCACGCGTAGGCGTTGGCAATCTCGGGGGCCATCAACCACTTGTGGTTGGCCATCGTGTAACCTTCCGCCTCGCCGGCGACGTTGCCGCCGCCCTGAATCTGGTCGGTCACCTCGTCGTCGACGGCGGGTTCATCCTCGGAGCCCTCGGGCCACTTGTTGCCCGCCAGGTCATCATCGCCGGGACGCTCGCCCTCGGGGATGTCGCCGGGGATGGCGTCGGGGTTCGGCACGCTCAGGCCGGCGGCACCGACCAGATAGTTCGTGCCCTCAACGGCCTCCTCCGCGTCACGACGATACCGTAGCAACACGTCCCAGCGGGTCGCGTCGGCGTCGGTCGCCAACAGACGCGCACGGGCCGTCCAGTTCAGCGACTCTTCGTCCGAGCGGAGGAAGACGAGCCCCTCCTGCGTGTTCGCGGGCAAGGAAACGTTCACGTCCGCCAAAGCCGTCAGGCCGTCGGTCTGCACGTCGCGCACGGAGAGGGAGAGGTCGTCCGTCACGTCGGTGGCATCGAGCGTCGCGCCCGTCTCCAGACGCAGCGTGCCGGCGATGCGGCCCAGGCCCGAGACGCTCTGTTCGGCGGGGATCTCCGCCAGCACATCCGTGTCGATGGTGCCGGAGGTCGGCGCGAGCGTCGCGCCCTCGGCCACCTTCAGGCTCTTCTGGCCGACGGCCTGACCCTCGCCCGCGAGGCCCGTCGCCACGGCGAGCGTGCCTTCTTGGACGTTCACGAAGCCCGCGTTCGGCGGCAGGTCGGTGGCGATGTCCGCCACGCCCGCGCCCGCCTTCGTCAGCGGCAGGTTGCCTACCTCGTCGTTCAGGAGCTTCCAGTCCGCGCCGTACGCCGCGTCGAGCGTCAGCGTCTCCGTGCCGGCCCGGCCCTTGACGCCCTCGGTCGGCGTCAGCTTCGCCGCCGTGCCCGTACCTTCCAGCGTCGCGTCGCCCGTGAGGGTGATCCCCTCATCGACCGTCGCCGCCGAGGAGGCGAAGCGGAAGCGGCTCCCTTGGGCCAATTCCATCGCCTTCGCGAGAAAGCCATTGTCCGCACCCGTCTGCTCCACAATCGCCTCCTCGGCCGCCGCCAACGTCGTCGCCGAGAGATCCTGCGCCGCCGCGAAGGTGACCGCATTCACGCTCTCAATCCGCGCGATGGTGGAGCCGTCCAGCGGGTATTCCACCTTCGTGTTGCCGGCCACGAACGCGCCTTGGCCCACGCCATGAAGCAACGTGCCCGTCTCGATGACGGTCGTTGTGCCACCCTCCGTGTCACCCACGATCTCCTCGCGGGGCTCCAGCTGGATGCCATCCACGCCCTCGCCGGTCGCGCCGGCATTCGCCTCGACGTCGTAGACCTCCAGGCGGCGCGCCGTCGTCACGCTGTCCGTCACGGTCAGGCGCTTGTCGTCCTGGGAAGGCAGGATGCGGAGCGATTCGGTGGTCGCCTCGTCGTCTTTTTTCGGGGCCGCGATGGTCAGATCCGCGATTCGCTTGTCCGCGCTCACGCGGAGCACGTCGTCCGTGTCCCCATCCTTCAGGCGGATGTAGAGCGCGGATGCCTCCTCGAAGGCATTGGCGGACTTCGGCTTCTCCGGCGCGAGGCGCGAACGCGTCTCCGCCGCCGTGTCGCCATGATACCCGAAGCTATACCACTCCTGATCCGCAAGGTTCCCCTCGCCCGCGGCGAGTTGGTCGACGTTCAGCTCCAGGTACAGCGGACCGGGATATTTCGCATAGCGGGCATACAGACCGCCCTTGCCGACGTTGAGGGAGCCACCGGAGCTAGTGAACGAACTGTTATGCTCGTTGGTCTCGGTCGTATCCGTAATCAACCATTCGCTCGTCGCGGGAATGAAGTTTTGGACATACACGTGCGTGGAGACCTGCTCATAGGCCGGGTTCAATGAGGTGTCAGGAGTGATCTCAAGATAGCCCTGCCCGGAGACCTGGCCGGTCAAGTGGCATTCGACGACATCACGCGTCTCGCCGCGCATACGCGCCTCGTCCGCGAACATCTGAAGACGCGCCGTATGCTCATCAAAGAGACTCTCAGTGTGGAACAGGCGCACCGCGTCTCGCGACAAATCGCAGACCGAGGCATACAGAATCGCGTCGTGCACGAAGCAAGCCGCGGCGGAGCCGGAACCGCTTTGATTGTGGTCCGTGGCCTCATCACGGGCATGCAATGCCACGGCCTCGCCGGCACCACCGGAGAAGTAGAGACGCCCATACAGATAGTTGCCGTCCTCGTCAGTAGCCGTCTCCCAGTCCAACGTTTCCGTGGACTCATCATCATAGGGGCGAATCGTCACGCGGGCACCGCCTTCGACGATCAATTGGGCGTATGTACGGTCAGCGGAGGGGAAAACGCCGCCCTTCTTGGTGTTCACATAGATTGTCGTGTCGCGCGTACAGTTGAGCACGATAATGGCGCCCTCGGCAGGCTCGACATAATCATCCTCTTCTGTTACAACTCCCTCGCGGCTCCTATACCACCACCCAGAATCGCCTTTATATTCGCGACGCCAAGGCTTCGAATCGTCCACCCAGAGGATCTCGCCGCCATTCAATTCGCGGACATAGCGGATGTCACGAATGACGTCACTGTTACCCGCCTCCTTGTGGATGTAAGGATAATCGCAGACCAACGCGTTCAGCGCGGATTCCGAGAGCAAGCCGTTGTACACGCGGATGAAGTCCACCGTGCCGGGATCGGAAGGATTAGTCCCTTTGGTTTCAATGCCAAGAATCGTATCCTTCAAGTCACCGTCGAGATTCGCGCCGCCCATGAGCGACCCAACCTGAAGGCCGGGGCCGATTTTCGCGCCGGCGGGCAACTGCGTGCGAATCAGGCGATTGCCGTTCAGCCACACCTCGACGAGCCCACGGTCGAAGAGAATCGAGACCAAGTGTTGCGATTCCGTGATGCAGGGGACAGTGGCGGTCGCCAACTTGACCATCTCCTCGGTCGAGTTCTTCGGGATATACCACAGGATAAGCTCGTCGCCCTCCGTGTCGTTGTTCCGACGATCTCCCTTCAGCGCACCGACAGCCAAGGCCAAGACGGAATAGCCGTCCGTTTCGTACGTCGCGCCACTGTCACCCGTGGTGTCGTCATAGTTCGCGCCGATGGTCAAGACGGACATATTGCTGTATTCCGGCATCATGATACGCGTGACCAAACTCCACTGCTCCTCCGGAAGGCTGAAGGAGGCCGGTGCGATATACGGCTTATAGTCGATGTTGATGCCCTTGGATTGAGGGTTATGCGTCGTATCATACGCTTCTGCCGAATCCGGAATCAACTCGCCTTCGCTTCCGGCACCCAAGCTTCCTGCGGCACCTCTGAGCATACCGTTCTGGTCCTCGTCGCCGAGGCTGAACCAGCCGGTGTTCTTGGAATTGCCGTTGAACTCCATGTCAAGCCAGGCGACCTTACCGGAGAGGACGGGCTCCTCCCATGTGAGGTCGACGGTGCCCTGGTTGACGTTGGGGAAGACCTCATAGGGGTCAAAGAGGGCGCCGGGATAGAACTCGTCGAGATCTTTGTGGGTGTCGGCGGCGCCGGGGATGCCGTCGGCGGTGTCGTAGCGATGGAACTCAAAGGCGACATCCTCGGGCCAGGCAGGGATGGTTGCCTCGCCGCCAAAGGGGCCGGCCTCGACAAGGATGAGTTTGACCGCGGAGCAGTCCTCGGGCCAGAGGATCTTGGAATCGGCGTACTGGTCGAGGCGCATGACGAGGGTCTGCCCGGGCTGGACGGCGAGGGTGTAGGGAAGCCGCGGGACGTCGGTGGCCGCGAAGTCGACCTCCAGATAATCCTGCTCCTCGGAGGAGGATCCGGTGCCGACAAGGAAGGAGAGAGTGCCGGTGAAGTTGCCGGCCTCCAAGGCATCGGCGACCTTCTGGACGCCGGTGGTGCCGGCGGCACCCAACTTGCCGAAGATAACGGTGCCGGTGCCGGAGACGGCCTCCAAAGTGGCCGCCCCTTCGGAGAGGGGATGATTGTCAAAGGTCAGCGTGGTGCCTTCCTGGACCAACGCGGAACCGATGGTTACATTGCCGTCAAAGGAGACGGTGCCGTTGCCCTTGAGCGTGTCAATCGTCAGCGAGGCATCCGTGGCGGCCTGCAACTGCGCGGCATTGACGACCTCGATACCGGGAATCTCGGCCGCGGCCATGGGGGCGGCCTGCGGCTCGGGATTCACGAAGGCCATCGTGATGTCCCCCTCATTGGCACGAACGGTGCCGCCGGCGATCTTCAGCGAACGCTTGCCGGCGGGATAGAGGGCGTAGTCGTCCTGCGTTTTGTCAAAGGGGCTGACAATCTTGTCAAGCAGGAGGGTGGCGTCGGAATTGACGGTGATGTCGGCGGCGCCATCGCCCTCCGTGATGCCGTGCATCGTGGTGGTGGCGGCACCGTTCACCGTGTCGCCGTCGCCCAATTGGAGCGTGGCGGAGGAACCGACGAACTCGGTGGCCCATTGCGCGCTGACCGCCATGTCAAAGTCGCCGGCCCACTGGGAGAAGACCGCGTTGCCCTCGAAGCAGAGGCCATAGACGCCGGAGCCCGTGCCATTGCGCAGCTCAAGCGTGGCAAGGCCGCTGACGCCACCCAGGTGCGTGCGCCAGAGCCCGGTGGTGAAGGTATCCTCCATCACCAAGGCAATCTGGTAGTTCTCGTCACCTTGTGCGCCGATACGGATGAAGCTGCCCTCGCCGGGGACTTGGCTGGCGGTGGGCTTGTTCAGCTTGACGGGGCGCTCGAACGTGATGGTGCCGGAGGTGCCGGTGAAGAGGGGAAGATACTTCTCGGGGATGGAGGGCTTCTCGGTCGCGGGCGCGGCCGCGGCCTTCTCCGTGTCGGCGAAGGCGAGGTTGGCGGTGGGGGCGGTGAGAAGGACGTCGGGGAGGCGCTCGGCGGTGGCGGCCTCGTGGGTCAGGCGCAGGGTGCGGCCAGGGAGAACGCGAACCGTGTTTTTCCGGAACCAGTTGCCGTCGCGGGAAGGAAGAGGCGAGGCCAAGACAAGGTCGCAATCGACGGTGAGGGCGGCGGGGTTCCAGGTGTCAGAGTCGTCGATGGTGGCGCTGTCGTCCCACGGGCCGGTGACGCGGATGGCGCCATTGTCGGTGTTCTCGACGTTGCGGAAAACGAAGGGCGTCGCGAAGGAGATGCCTTCGGCGAAGGCAACGGTGGGGGCGTTCGCGGCGGGGGCGGCGGTCTCGAAGATGAGCGTGGCGTACTGGACGCGCTCGTCCAAGGTGAGGGTCACGCCCTCGGCAAGGGTGAAGACAAGGGCGGTGGTGGCGTCGTCCGTGTAGTCAAGGTCGGAGAGTTTGGTGTTCGCCGAGACAGGGATGGTCTCCACGTTCACCATACCTTGGCAGGCGAAGGTGACGTAAGGGGCCCACGTTGTGTAATTGACGATGCCAAAGCCGGCATCGGAGGCCGCGTTGGCGAAGAGCGGGAGCACCGGGGTGACGCCCGCGGCGTTGAGGCGCAGCGTGTAAGACGCTGCGGCGTTCACCTTGACGGGCGCGGTGAAGGCGTAGACGACGGGGCGAAGGGAGACGATGGAGCCGTCGGCCAAGTTGACCGTGACCGCTTTGGCGGCCGCGGTGGCCTCGGTGTCGTAATTGGCGGTGCCAAGAAGGGATTTGCCGCTGTAGACGGCGAGCGTGGGGAGGTTGGCCCGGCTGAGGGATGCCTCGCCCATCTCCGCGATATCGTAGAGGACGACCTGCGTGAGGGAGACATCCGTGGGTAGACGGCCGATGACACGACCCGTGGCATCGGTGTGGCCCATCACGGGGCTGTTGAGGGTGAAAGTGAATTCGCGGTCGGCAAGCGCGACGCGCTCGATGGCGTCGGCGGTCTGGCCGGTGGTGCCGGCGGTGAAGTTCCCGTTGACCGCCTCCCGGGGGACGGGCAAAGCCCGATCGCTTACAAGGCCATTAGGGGGGGGGTGAAGGTATAGGGGGTATTCTGGGCCGCGCCGACCAAACCATCGACGCAAACCGCCGCCATGAGCGCCAAAGCCGTCCCGGCGTGACCCCACTTGTGCTGGAGGTTCATGATGTTTCCTTCTTTCTCGCTGTTTCCCGCCAAACCCAACGTTTTGGGCGGACTTCCTCGAAACGACGGCGCACATTATACTCAATCACAAAAGAGATGCAACCCATATTTGGCATAACATGCACAAACCTATCGAATATACAATCGACACCCTCCACAATCGGCACTGTCCGGGGAACTTTCCCCCGAACCCGCGGGTTGCGCGGATTTGTCGGCCGCGTGCCCCGAAGCGCATCTTTTTGCGTGCTTTGCGCGCCCCTGTCTCCCGGGAGGCCCCGCTTTGGGATGCGCCGCACCTCGGGGCGAGATGCGGCGTGTCTCGATCCGAGGTACGGCGCATCCCGGAAAACGACCCCACTCCCTGATTGAAAATCCGGTTTTTGGCCGCCTTCGGCCTCGCCCTCATTCAACAGGTTTTCAACAAATTCGCGAAAGTTATCGACAGGCCTTTCAGGGGAGTCACGCACAAAGGCTTCCGGCGATTTCCCGCCCCTTGACGTGCCAAGCGCGGCGGTAAAAAAACGCCCCCGGGCGCGGTGTGCGCACGAGGGGCGTTTTCGTTTGGGGAATGGCGGGGGTTACTTGGGGTCGATGGCGATGGTGGCCTCGTGGCCGTTGAGGTCGATGGGGTCGCCGAAGGGTTCGCCGAGAATGAGGGCGTCGCCCTGGGTTTCCTCGAGGATGAAGTCTTGCCATTCGGTGAGGGCGGCGGCGAGTTCGTCGTCGGCGCTGATGAGGAGGTCGATGCGTTGGGTGACCTCGAGGTCGGCCTCTTTGCGAAGGGCTTGGACGCGGGAGACACATTCGCGGGCGAGGCCCTCGGCGATGAGGGCGGGGGAGAGGTCGGTTTCGAGGGCGACGACGACGTTGTCCTCGGCGGCGACGACGAGGCCTTCGCGGGGTTGGCGGCGGATGACGACGTCGTCGGGGGCGATTTGGGTGGGGGCGCCTTGGAGGGTGAGGGTGACGGCCTCGCCGCGGGCGAGCGCGGCGGCCTGCTCGGCGGGGAGCGCGGCGATGGCGGCGGCGACGGCTTTCATGTTGGCGCCGAAGCGGGGGCCGAGGCGCTTGAAGTCGGCCTTGAGGGAGAGGATGGCGAGGTCGGTCTCGTCGGGGGAGACGAGGATGGTTTTGACGTTGAGCTCTTCCTTGATGAGGTCGGCGTAGCGGGGGAGGGCCTCGCGGACGGCGGCATCGGCGGAGGCGATGCGGAGCGCGGCGAGGGGCTGGCGAACCTTGAGATCTTCGTCAACGCGAAGCTGGCGGCCGAGACCGACGACGCGCTGGACGAGGGCCATGTCGCGTTCGAGGGGGAGGTCGCGGGCGGCGGCGTTGGGGGTCGGGAAATCGCAGAGATGGACGGACTCGGGGTCGGCGGCGCCTTTGAGGTTGCGGTAGAACTGCTCGGAGATGAAGGGGCAGAAGGGCGCGGCGACCTTGGCGAGCTGAATGAGGACGTAGCGGAGGGTGCGGTAGGCGTGGCGTTTGTCGGCGTCGTCCTCGCTCTTCCAGAAACGGCGGCGGGAGCGGCGGATGTACCAGTTGGTGAGGTCGTCGATGAAGTCGACGAAGGGGCGGACGGCGCGCTGGAGGTCGTAGGCGTCGAGGGCGGCGGTGACGTCGGCGACGAGGGTCTCCATGGAGGAAACAATCCAGCGGTCGAGGACGTTGGGGGAGGCGGGGGTGGCGACGTCGGGCTCATCGAAGCCGTCGGCGTTGGCGTAGGTGACGAAGAAGGCGTAGGCGTTCCACCAGGGGATGAGGAGGTCGCGGAGGACTTGCCGGACGCCGTTTTCGGAGAAGCGGAGGTTCTCGGCGCGGACGACGGGGGAGTTGATGAGGTAGAGGCGGAGGGCGTCGGAGCCGAACTTCTCGATGACCGCGGAGGGGTCGGGATAGTTCTTGAGGCGCTTGGACATCTTCTTGCCATCCTCGGCAAGGACGAGTCCGTTGACGATGACGTTGCGGTAAGGGGCCTTGCCGAAGAGGAGTGTGCCGAGGACGAGGAGGGTGTAGAACCAGCCGCGGGTCTGGTCAAGGCCCTCGGCGATGAAGTCGGCGGGGAAGAAGTCGTCGAGGGGTTTCCCGGAGAAGGGGTAGTGCTGCTGGGCGTAGGGCATGGAGCCGGACTCGAACCAGCAGTCGAGCACCTCGGGGGTGCGGCGGTAGGTCTTGCCGTCGCGGCGGATGAGGATTTTGTCGATGAAGTGTTTGTGGAGGTCGGTGACCTTTTGGCCGGAGAGGGTCTCGAGCTCGGCGACGGAACCGACGCAGATCATGTCCTGCGGGTCGGCCTCGTTGACCCAGACGGGGAGGCAGGAGCCCCAGAAGCGGTTGCGGGAGATGTTCCAGTCCTTGGCCTCGCGGAGCCAGTTGCCGAAGCGGTTGGCGCCGACGGCCTCGGGGGTCCAGTGGACGGTGGCGTTGTTGGCGACGAGGCGGTCGTGCAGGTCCTCGACGCGGACGTACCAGGCATCGATGGCGCGGTAGATGAGGGGCGTGTCGGTGCGGTCGCAGAAGGGGTAGCTGTGGACGATGGTGCCTTGGTGGACGAGTTTGCCGTTTTCCTTGAGGGCGCGGATGATGTCCTTGTCGCAGTCTTTGCAGAAGCGGCCGCGCCAAGCCTCGGGAGCGGGGGCGGTGAAGGCGCAGGCCTCGTCCATCGGGTCTTCGAGGGTGATGCCGGCGGCGGTGCAGACGCGGAAGTCGTCCTCGCCGTAGGCAGGGGCGTTGTGGACCAGGCCGGTGCCGTCCTCGGTGGAGACGTAACCATCGGTGAGGACGACGAAGGCGTTGGGCTTGTCCTTGTATTGGGGGAAGATGGGCTCGTAGCGCATGCCCTTGAAGTCGGCCCCCTTGAAGCGCTCGAGGATGGTGGGCTGCGTCTTGCCGAAGACGGCCTTGAGGCGTGCCTCGGCAAGGATGTAGACGGAGCCATCGTCATCGAGGGCGGCCACGTAGTCGATGTCGGGGCCGGCGCAGATGGCGAGGTTGGTCAGGAGCGTCCAGGGCGTGGTCGTCCAGATGAGCAGGTAGGCGGGACGATCGCCCCAGGCCGGGCGGGCGCCTTGGGTGACGCGGCAGCGGACGGTAACGGCGGGGTCTTGCACGTCTTTGTAGTTGCTGCCGGCCTCGAAGTTGGAGAGGGGCGTGGAGAGTTTCCACGAATAGGGCATGATGCGGTGGCTCTTGTAGATGCGCCCTTGGTCCCAGAGTTGCTTGAAGGCCCACCAGACGCTCTCCATGAAGGCGGGCTGCATGGTCTTGTAGTCGTTGTCGAAGTCCACCCAGCGCCCCATGCGCGTGACGGTCTCGCGCCATTGGGCGACGTAGCGGAGCACCATCGAGCGGCATTGCTCGTTGAAGGCTTCCACGCCGTGGCGGCGGATTTCGTGCGCGCCGCTCACGCCGAGCGCGTCCTGCGCGAGGGCCTCGATGGGCAGGCCGTGGCAATCCCACCCGAAGCGCCGCTCCACGTACTTGCCGCGCATGGTCTGGTAACGGGGCACGATGTCCTTGATGGTGCCGGCGAGGAGGTGACCGTAGTGCGGGAGGCCGGTGGCGAAGGGGGGGCCGTCGTAGAAGCGGAAGACGGGCGCGCCGCGGCGCTGCCCCAGGCTCTTGGCGAAGGTGTTTTCCTCGGCCCATTGGGCGAGGACGGCCTCTTCGTTCTTGGCGAAGTCGGGATGGTTGGAGACGGGCTTGAACATGGGAACCTTTCGAGCGATTGGCGATTAGCCGCGAAGGATGGCGAGGACGCTCTCGCGATCCGTGGCCGCGACAAGCGCCGCGCGGCGCTCCGCGTCCATGAGGGTGCGGCTGACGTTGCCAAGGAAGGCGATGTATTCGGAGCCGGCCGCGGGTGGCACCAGCATGAGGATGACGACCCGGGTGGGCTGGTCGTCGGGCGCCTCGGCGGCGAAGCCATCCTTGTGGATGCCCACCGCGCAGACCAAGCGATCCACCACATCGGTGCGGCCGTGCGGCAGGGCGATCTCCCCGGGCATGACGGTGGAGGCGGACATCTCACGGCGAACGACGGCCTGTTTGGCCTCGTCGCGCTTCGCGGCATCCAACGCGCCCGCCTCGACAAGCGCGTCGATCAGCTCGGCGATGACGCCGAAGATGTCCTCGCTCCGCAAGGAATTGATGACGACGGCTTGGTCCAACATCGTATCGTATGTGCTCATGGCGAATCCTTCTGAGAGAGATAGGGGGTGCGCAAGGCGGGGTTGACGCGGCAGTCCTCCGCGAGGGCGGCATCGAGCGCGCGGCCGACGGGGCCGGGCGTGCCGTCGCCGACAGGCCGCCCCTCCCACTCCACCGCGGAGGCCACGTTGAGGGTGGTGCCCACCACCAGGATTTCGCGGGCTTGGGCCAATTCTTCCACGCGGATGGGGCGAAAGAGCACGCCCTTGATCATGCCCGCGGCCTCCAAGGGACGCGCCAACTCGGCCACGCGCAACATGGTGGTGCCGGCGAGGACGCTGTCGAGCGGAGGGAAGGCCAGCGTGCCGCCCTTGGAGACGATGCCGACGTTCTCGGTGGCGCCCTCGGTGATGTGCCCCTGGCCATCGGCGCCCACCACAAAGTCCACGCCCCACGCCTCGGCCTCCATGCGCATGAGGACGTTCGGGATGTAGTTGCAGGTTTTGGCCGTGGCGAAGTCCGGATGCTTGGCCGGGACGGCGCTCAGACGCAACGTGGCACCCGCGGGATGCGCCTCCATGAAGGGACGCCCCGCGCCGTAAACCAGCACATAGAGCGCCGTGGCGGGACATTCGCGCGGGGAGACGCCCATGCCGCCGGGGCCGCGGCTGAGCACGACGCGCACGGAGCAATCCGCCTGCCCGGCCTCGGCAAGCACCTCGAGCACCTTGGCGCGGAGCGCCTCCGGCCCATGCCTGAAGGTCAGCCCGATCTGATAGGCGCTCCGTTGCAAGCGTTGCAGGTGCGCGTCAAGGTTGTAGACGGCGCCCCCCACGCATTTCATGGTCTCGAAGACGCCATCGCCGCGATGGGCAAGATGGTCGTCAAAAGGCAACACCATGAGCGCGGGGTCGCGAACGCACCCGCCCAACAGGCTGGAGTAAAAGAGATAATACGGCACCTTCCCCGCGCCACGGCTGGCGCGCAGGGCCTCGACGAAATCTTCCGGCAAAATCGTTTTCACGCGGGTCGCGTCCCTTCCAAAGCGCCACTAGCATAGCAAAAACGCCCGGGCGCCGCTTGTCCTTTCGCTAACGGTTGCGCAAAGCGGGGTCAAAGACGTCCCGCAAGGCGTCGGCCAAGCGGTTGAAAATCAGCACCAAGAGAAAGATGGCGAGCGAGACAAAGGTGAGTTCCCACCAGATGCCCTGCCAGAGCCTGGCGCGGGCGTTGTTGATCATGATGCCCCACGACGGCTCTCCCTGCACGCCGATGCCCAGGAAGGAGATGAAGACCTCCGTGGCCACGCTGGCGGGGAAGCGGATCGAGAAGGAGATCAACACGATGTGCATCACGTTGGGCAGGATGTGGCGGAAAAGGATGCGCCCATGCGAATAGCCCAAGACGTGCGCGGCCTGCACGTAGGCCCGGTCGCGATGCTTGATGACCTCCGCGCGGATGTTGCGGCAGACGCTCACCCACGTGGTCAGCCCAATGCCCAAGTAGATGCCGAAGAGCCCCTTGCCGGCGATGAGCGCGATGGCCAGGATGAAGAGCAACCCCGGCATGGCCGAGACCGTCGCGCACAGCCACACCACGAAACTATCCACCTTGCCCCCGAAATAACCGCCCAGGCACCCCAGGAGCACCCCCAGCGGAATCGCGATGAGCGATGTCATCACGCCCACATGGAAGGCGATGCGCGCGCCCTGGATGAGCCGCTGCAACACGTCGCGCCCCAGATTGTCAGAGCCCAGCCAGTAGCGGTGCCTGCGCTCGGGCACGGGCGTGCCGTCGGCCAACGTGTGCGCCGGCCAGGTGACCACGCTCAGCGGCGGCAAATAGCGCGCCTCCATGTGCAGCTCGTTGTAGGGCGCCACGCGCTCGGGCGCCCACGTCAGGCACGCGGGCGCGTCCTCCCACAGGCTTCCCTTGTAGTAACGATAGACAGCCTCGCCGTAAAGCGCCGTCAGCGTGTAGAGCGCGATGGCCACGATGCACAGCCGCGTGCCCCAATCCCCCCAAAGCCGCGCCCAGGCCGAAGGTCCCCGCCGTGCGGCAGTCTCGGCCGCCTGTGTCCGTGCCTCGCTCATTGCGCAAACCTCACGCGCGGATCCAACCAACCATAGGCGATGTCCGTCAGCAGGTTGACCACCTGATAGATCAACGCGCCGAAGATGACCACCGCCCGCACCACCGACATGTCCGCCGAGTTGATGGCGTTGATGCTCACGCTGCCCAGCCCCGGAATGCCAAAGAAACTCTCCAGCAAGAGGCTCCCCGTGAAGAGATAGGGAATCGACAGCGAGATATACGTCACGATCGGGATCAGCGAATTGCGCAACACGTGCACAAAGAGCACCCTACCCCGCCCAAGCCCCTTCGAGACCGCCGTCCGCACATACGGCCGATAGACCTCGTCCAGGATGGCCGTCCGGTAATACCGCACATCCATGCCCAACGAACTCACCACGCCGATAATCACCGGCAACACCAGATAATACGCGCTCTCGTAGCCCCAAATCGGGAAGACCGGCCACTTGAAACCCAACAGAAACTGCCCCAGCAAAATCCACACCACGTAGTTCACGCTCATCAACAACGTCGAGAACGCCAACACCGCCTTGTCCAACAAGCCCCCCTGCGAAGCCGCGCACAACAACCCCAACACCACCCCGATCGTCGCCCCGAAGAACAAAATCGGCACCGACAGCGACAACGTTGGCAAAAGCCCCTGCGCCAACACCGTCGTCACCGGCTGCTTCGTCTCCAGCGACATCCCCAAATCCAGATGGATGAGCCCGTTCAGATACCGCACGAACTGCGAGTCGAAGAAATGCCGCGTGTGCCTGCGCACCTCCCGCACATTCTCCGCCGCCACGACGTTCCACCCCTCCGGCGCCTCCACCTCCGTCTGCCCCGTCACCTGCCGCAACGTGCCCGTCTTCGCCTCCCGCAACGTGATGCGCGTGGCCCCCGCCAAGTCATAACGCCCGGGGCCGAGCGCGAACGCCAGCTCCGTCCCGCCCCCCGGCGCCCGCCGCACCGCGTCCACCGTGTACCAATTGCCAAAGAAGAGCGGCAAGTCATAACCGTTCGCCGCGTCGAAGGCCGCGATCGCCCGCTGCGTGGCATGCTGCCCAAGCACCGTCTGCGCCGGCGAGCCGCCCACCACGTAGAACAAGACAAACGACAACATCAGCACCCCGAACGTCGTGGGCACCATCTCGAGCAACCGTCTAAGCACATATCGCCACATAACCCGTAAATCTTACCATAAACACCCCACCCCGTGCGCCGGGAAATGCGCCCCGCCGCGCCCCGGGCGCACCGCGGCCCTGCGGCGAAGGCCCGGGCATGGGTCACGGCGCGGCGTCAAAGGCGGCAAGGAGACCCTTGGCGATGGCGGCGGCGAGAACGGCGCGCCCTTCGGGCGAGGTGAGGCGCGCGGCGTCCTCGGCATTGGTGAGAAATCCGGTCTCGATGAGGATGGCCGGCGCCGGCGTGTCGCGAAGCACCTTGAAATGCGCGTGCCGCACGCCGCGATCGACCGGGGCCGGCCCCGTCGGGTGCGTGAGCAGGGCACGTTGGACGGCCAATGCCAGACGCGTGGCCTGCGGCAGATGCGCCTGCCCCGCCAACGGCGCCGGCCACGCCTTGGCATCCGCCGCCGTGCCGTCGCACCCGGGCAAGGGCAACGTGAAAACCTCCACGCCCTTGGCCGCGGGGTTGGCCGCGGAATTGACGTGGATGCTCACGAAGGCATCGATCGGCGCGCCGGCGGCCAAGGCGACGCGGTCGTCAAGCGTGCGTTCATCCTTGGCGGCCTCGCGCGTCATCAGCACGCGGACGCCGGCCGCCTCCAACAGGCGGCGCGTCTCCCGGGCGATGGCAAGGGTGATCTGGCTTTCCCAGGCGTCGCCCACCGAGCAACCGCGGTCGGCGCCGCCATGCCCCGCATCAAGCAAAACCAGGCGGGGGCGCGGCACGGAAGAGACGGCGTCCGTGCCCGGCGCGGCGAGCGCGTGCCGCAGAAGCGCCGCGTCGGCGGGGGCAATCCCCTCGGCGCCGGCGGGGCGGTTGAGATGATAGCGCACGCCATCCACGACGGCCGGCCGCTTTCCGATCTCGAAGGCAAGCGTGTGGCCGTCGCCGGCGATGGTGACAAGGCGGCCTTCCACCCGACAGCCGGCCTCCGGCAGGCCAAGCGCGGCGGCGGTCCGTTCATAAGGCCGGGGCGCACACCCGGCGAGCATCGCCAGCGCGCAAACCAGACAAGGAAAACAGAAACGTTTCATGGCACTCACAAGGTTTTGGGTTGGAAGGGCAAGACACCCGAGGCTCTGTTCAGGTGCGCCAAAGCGATGGCCAGCGCATCGGCGGCGTCGTTCTGGATGGGCGGGGGCAGCGCCAGGATACGCGCCACCATCGCCTGCACCTGCGCCTTCTCGGCGGAGCCCACACCGGTCACCGCCCGCTTCACCTCCATCGGCGAATACTCGCAGACGGGGATGCCACGCTTGGCGCACGCCGCCACCACCACCCCCCGCGCATGGCACAAAATCATGGCCGTGCGGGCGTTCTTGGCGTAAAACACCCCCTCCAGCGCGGCCTCCGTCGGCGAATAGGCATCCAGCACGCGATTGACCTCCGCGTCCAACGCCACCAACGCGGCCGACATGGGGCGGCTGGGCGGCACGCGCACCGGCGCGTAATAAAGCGCCCGCCGCGCGGATCCCTCCGCGACGACCACGCCAATGCCCGTCGAGCGCAACGAGGTGTCAAACCCGATCGCGATATGCGGCACGCGGTTCATTGTCCCAGCCCCGGCAACGCGTGGGTCGGCCAAAAGCGGTTGGCCTCCGGCAACTCCAACGCGTCCTGACGCTCCCGCGGCAAATCGGGGAAAAAGTCAAGCCCCGTCAGCCGCTCCAACTCCCGCACCGAGCAAAAACAATAGCGCGGGCGCTTCGTCTCGCCCGTCTCCTGCGGCATATAGACGGCGATGGCGCGCAGTTTGCCCCCCCGCACGGCAGCCAGCACCATCCCGAAGCCCTTGGGCACCTGCACGCCCCCGCGCCGCAGACGCGCGCCCGGGGCGCCCGGGGCCACGCAGACCACCGCCCAGACCGTTCCCCCGCCCGCCCCCGGCAGATCGTCCGCCACGATTTGCTCCAAAATGCGCCACGGCCCCCGGTTGAGTTCCGGCGCCTGCGGCACGATGTTCGTCATCAGGAACGTCTCCGTCTGCGCGGCCTTCCCGTAGCGCGTGGCGATGGCATAGTTCGGCGCCATGTGGCCGCGGTCAAAACCGCTCCCTGTGTAATCCTCCGGCGCGGGCGACCCCTTCACCTGCGCATCCTTGGCAAAGCCCGGCCGCGGCGGCGGGAACTCCAGCAACTTGCGCTCGGGCACCGCATAGGCCGCCCAGACCGGCCGGTGCATCGATGGCGAAAAACCCACCCAATAGCCCTGCCGCTTCAGCACCCGCACATCATCGGGCGTCACCGAGGCATCCGCCACGCGCGGCAACCCAAAAGGAGCCGGCCCGGGCGCGGGCGTCTTCCCATACGGTACCGCCACGTCGTGCCCCGTCAGCCCAAGCGCGTCCGTCACGTCCGCCGTGATCGCCCCCAACGCCTCCAAGGTCTGCTCGAACGGCCCGAACGCCGCGCGCTCCGCCGTCGGCAAATGCGCGAACCAATTGCCGAAAGCCAGCGTCGCCGCCACCGCGACCCCGCCGAAAACCCGACCGGGCGTCAACCAACGCCGCTTGGGCGCGCCCCGCGTCTTACGCGCCATGCCGCCCCCCTTCCCGCAACGCCGCCTCCGCGATGTCGCAACACCGGTCGATCACCGCATCCTCCCCCGCCACGAGCGTCTTTAGATACTCCCGGCGGATCCGCACCTCCCCCCGCGCCAACGCCAGACGCCGGCTCTCCCCAAAGGCAAAGCCCCCGTTGCACCACGCCAGCTGAATGAAGACAAAGTCCGCGAAACTCGTGATGTCCGCATAATCCACGCTCTCCCCCCGCTCAATCGCCGCCACCACCTTCGCCGAAGGCGGCGCGCGGAAAGGCAGCCCCCAGTAAACCTCCGGATGCGACGGCAGGTAATCGGTCGCGATGGCCCGATCCAACACCGTCAGAATGTCCAGCTTGTCCGCGTCGCGCACCACCTGCGCCAAAGGCGACTCATCCGCCGAAAGCCCCGAGGGCAAATCCCGCAGATTGTGGCACTCGATGGCGCGCAACACCGCGTTCCGCTCCCACGGCTCGCACCCATCCAGCCACCCCAACCGCAACACCTCCGCGCAACTCATCAACGCGTGATTCACGCTCACCCGGTCGCTGAACGTGTGATACTTCGTGAACTGCGGGAAGCGCCCCACGTCATGCCACCACGCCGCCGCCATCCCCGGCCCCCGCAAACGCTCGGGGAACCCTTCCCCCTCCATGATCTGCCGCGCGTTCGCCGCCACGCGCCGCGTGTGCTCAATCTTCAGCACAACCATGTCCTCGCGCGGGAAACCCGCGCAATACCGCTCAAACACCGCCTCGATCGCATCCGTTTTCATGCGCCCCATTTTACCACATCGAGCGGGGACGCCGAGCACACTCCCATGCTGTCCGTGGAAACGCCGTTGCGGACAACCAAGACACCATTCGGCTTGGAAGACCGTGCGCGCCATCGGTCGCTTCACCCCGTGCGGGGCGGTCAACGATGGCGGAGGGCCAGGCGCAGGACGAGAAGAACGGCCTCGCGGGCGATGGCCAGGGACATCTTGGAGACGCCGGCCGCACGGTCGGCGAAAACGATGGGGATTTCCTTGATGCGGAAGCCGCGCCGCCACGCGTGGTAGGTGGTCTCGATTTGGAAGGCGTAGCCCTCGGCGGCGATGGGGCCGCGGAGGATGGCCTGCAACACCTCGCGGCGGAAGCATTTGTAGCCGCCGGTGGGATCCATGACGGGAAGGCGCGTCAAGAGGCGCACATAGAGGCTGGCGCCATAGCTGAGCATGAGGCGGCGAAGCGGCCAGTTGAGGACACGGATGCCGCCGGCGCTGTAGCGCGAGCCAAGCACCAGGTCGGCCTCGGCCGTGGCGGCGATCAGTCGTGGCAATTCCTTGGGGTCGTGCGAAAAGTCGGCATCCATCTGCACGATATGGGTGTAATCGCGGGCGAGGGCATGGCGGAAGCCGGCGAGGTAGGCGCGCCCCAAGCCGGCCTTCGCGCGGCGGCGCAGGAGGCACACCCGCGGCGAGCGCCGCGCCAACGCCTCGGCCAGGTCGCCCGTGCCGTCGGGCGAGGCGTCGTCGACGACGAGGAGGTCGGCCGCGGGCAGGGATTCCAAGACGGCGGCGGCGAAGGTCGCGATGTTTTCGCGCTCGTTGTAGGTGGGCGCGATGACCAAAACGCGGGGCATGGGGCTCACAAAGCCTCCTCCGCGACCAAGCGGAGGAGGGCCGCGACGGCCTCCTCGGCCGGCAAGGTGCCCAAGGGCTCCCCGCGGCGATAGAGCGCGAAGACGTTGCGCCCGCCGCAGAGGGCCAGGTCAGCCTCGCGCGCCTCGCCCGGGCCGTTGACCACGCAGCCCATCACCGCGACATGGAGGCGTTTGGCGGCAGGATGCGCGCGATAGAAGGTCTCGAGCGCGTCGGAGACGCGTTCGGCGGCGACCTGGACATCCACCTGCGTGCGGCCGCACGTTGGGCAGCTGGTCACCCACGCGCCGGGAGCACGCAGGCCGCACGCGCGCAGCAATTCCACACCCACGCGCACCTCTTGCTCGATGGGCGCCGTAAGGGAGACACGGAGCGTGTCGCCGAGGCCATCTTCCAGAAGCCGCGAAAGCGCGACGCACGAGGTGACCGTGCCACGGAGGGCCGTTCCCGCCTCGGTCAGCCCCAGGTGCAGGGGATAATCCACGCGCGCGGCGAGGAGACGATAGGCCGCGAGGGTGCGGAGGATGTCGGAGGCTTTGACGGAAATCTTGATTTCGCGATAGTCCAGCGCCTCGAGAAGGCGGACGTGCCCGAGCGCGCTTTCCACCAGCGCCTCCGGCGTGGCCGAGCCATATTTCGCGAGCAGGGGCTTTTCGAGTGAGCCGCCGTTCACGCCGATGCGGATGGGGATGCGGCGCGGGCGCGCGGCCTCGACCACGGCGCGTACGCGTTCGGGGCCACCGATGTTGCCGGGGTTGATCCGGAGCGCGGCGATACCGGCCGAGATGGCGGCCAAGGCCAGGCGATAATCGAAATGGATGTCCGCAACGAGCGGCAGTTTGCTCTTCGCGCAGAGCGTGCGGAGCGCCTCGGCGGCTTGGGCGTCGGGAACCGCCACGCGGAAGATGTCGCACCCCAACTCCGCCGCGCGGTCGATTTGGCGGAGGACGGCCGCGACGTCGGCGGTGGGCACGTTGGCCATGGTTTGGACGGAGACGGGCGCGCCGCCGCCGACAGCGACCGGGCCGACATGGATTTGACGGGTCTGCGTGCGCGTGGTCATCGTAACCTTACCCCGCGATCAGGCTCTTGAAGAAGGGGACGATCATCCGCATGGAGTCGCGGTAAATCAGGATCACGAAGAGGCCGATGAGCACCCAAACGAAGACGTTGGTGAGGATGTTGATGACCTTGGCCGGGGCCTCGCGACGAAAGATCGTCGCGTAGAGGGCGAAAAGGATGTGCCCGCCATCGAGCACCGGCAACGGCAGCAGGTTGAGCAGCGCAAGGTTCACGCAAATCAGTCGCAGGAAGCCCAAGCTCGCCCACAGCCCCGTCTGCACCACCTGCACAAAGAGGCCGAAAATCATGATGGGGCCGCCGAGGCCGGAGGCCGCGCGCCCGGCCTCGCCTTCCGCCTTGGGCGCGCAGAGCGCCTCCAACACGCGGAAGACACCCATCGCGTCGGCGCGGAGTTGCGCCCAGACGCCACGCTCGGCCATCCACTGGAAGCGCCCCTGCCCGAACATGCCCACCACGATGCCCAGGCGCGGCGGCGGATCCTCCTCGCCGGGGAGCGCGGGCAACACCTCAGGCACGAGGGTGAGTTCGCGCGGGTCGGCGGTCGGCTCGGCAAGCGTGCGCACGGCAAGCGTCACGGAAGCCCGGGGATCCGCGCGGTCGGTAAGTTGCTCGATGCGCTCGAAGGGTTTGCCATCGATGGTGAGGATGACGTCGCCGCGGCGCAACCCCGCCTTGTCCGCGGGCGAGTCGGGGACGACGGAGCCCACGCCCAGCGACAACGGGCCGGGGTGCACCCCACCGATGACGTAAATGGACTCGTCGGGCGAGAGGCGCGTATCGAGCGTGGCGGCGAGTTCCATCGGCTCGCCCGCGCGATCGATGGCGAGCGTGACCGTGGCGTTTGTGTCCCCGCCCAGATAACTCTCCACCAGGAAGTCGCTCCACGACCGTACGGCGTTGCCATTGACGGCAAGGATGCGGTCGCCCACGCAGAGCCCGGCCCTGTCGGCAGCCGAGTCCGTCTCCACGTAGCCCACCGTGGTGGAGGCGCCCGTGGCATCCTCCGGCGCAAAGCAGGCAATCGCGACCGCGCAGACAAACGCCAACACCAAGTTGCCGAAGGGGCCGGCGAAGGCAACGATGACACGTTTCCAAGGGGCGGCAGGCGGAAGCGTCTCCTCGCCATGCTCGCCCTGGATGCCCTTCATGCCCTCGGGGTCCAACTGCGGCAGGGAGACATAGCCACCGAAGGGGATGGCCGAAATGCGGATTTCCGTCCCGCGCACGGTGCGCTTCCACAGGGCCGGGCCGAAGCCGATGGAGAAGACATCCGCCCGCAACCCCAACCAACGCGCCGCGAGAAAATGCCCCAGCTCATGGATGAAAACGGCTAGACTGAAAAGGACAAGCGCAAGCAAAAACGACAACGGCCAAAGCAAATAGGCAGACATAAAACGCTCACTTAGGGTTCCAACGGATCGACGAAACGCTCGCGCCCGCGGAAACGGACAAGCGAACGATAGCCGACACGCGCAAGCAAATCATAGGCGCGCCCGAAGTCCGCGCACAGGCGATCGGCACGGTGCGCGTCGGCAGAGACGGTGACAGGGATTTCGCGGCGGAAGCAGGCGCGCAGGATGGCCTCGCCGGGATAGCACTCGCGGCAATCTTTCACCCACCCCGCCGTGTTGAGTTCCACCACCATGCCGGAGGCTTTCACGGCATCCAGCGCGTCGCGGATTTCCGGCGTCAGGTCGCACGTGGGATACACGGCGAACTTCTTGACCAGGTCCAGATGGCCGGCGATGTCAAAGAGCCCGCTTTCGGCCATGTCGCGCACGGCGCACCAATAGCGGCGGTACAACGCGTTTACCTCGTCCTGCGAACGTGCCAACCAAAAGTCCCGGTCGGTGTCGATGGTCTGCCGGCCAATGAAATGAACCGAGCCGATGGCGTAATCCAATCTCGGGTCGCGCGCCGGTCCGGCCAACCAGGCGGCCGAACCCTCCAGCCAATCGAACTCCAGTCCCACGCGCACCTCGATGGGCGACTCCGCGGCCAAGGCGCGAAGCGTCTCGAAATAGTCCGCCTCGCGGTCGGGGCGCAACGCCCAGTCGGGTGCGGACATCGCCCCGGGGCCTTCGCGATAATAGTGGTCGGAAACGCCCAGGATGTCCACCCCCCGCGCGATGGCCTGACGCACCAATTCGGCGGGCGTGTCCGCGCCATCGCTGAAGACGGAGTGGTTATGATACGAAGCGCACCTCATGCCTGCCCTCGCGGTTTGCGCGGTTTCTTCGCGGGCTTGCCGAACGCCGGCTTGTCCGGGCGCGACGCTTTGGGCGGACGCGGCGGCTTGCCCCGGCGGCCAAGCGCCGCATCGGCTTTGGCGCGGCGGCCGCCGTGTTGCTTGGCGAGCGCGGCACGGCGCGTCTCCTCCGCATGGCGGCCACCGTTCCAGGTGTCCACGGCGCTGCCCTGCACATAGGCAAAGTCCAGCCGCCGCAGGGGGAAGTCCACGCGCGCCACGTAGACCTTCAGGCTCATCCCGGCCTTGATAGAAAGTTTGCCCGCGATAAGCGTCTCGGAGGCTTGGTTGAAGACGACGTATTGCTTCGAGATGCCCGCGATGTGGACCAACCCCGTCACTTGCAGGTCGATGACGTCCACGAAGAACCCAAAGGGCTTCACGGCCGTCACCACCGCATCGTAAACCTGCGGCTTGCGGTCATCCAATTGCTGTTGCAGGAAGCGATACTTCTTGATTTCCGTGAGGGCGCGCTCGGCCTCGTCGGCGATTTGCTCGCGTTCGGTGGCGTGCGCGGCCGCGCGGTCGAGCCACCCTTGGTCAAGCCGCCCGCCGGCACCGCCCGTGGCCAGATAGTCGGCCAACTGGCGGTGCGACACCAAATCGGGATAACGGCGGATTGGCGAGGTGAAGTGCGAATAGTAGGTCAGCGCGAGCCCAAAGTGCCCATGTTGCTTGGCGGAATAAAGGGCACGTTTGAGCGACCGCAGGACGAGCATATGGATGTGGTACTTCATCGGGTGGTCCGCGGTGTCGCGCAACAACGCGGCCAACTCCTTCGGCTCGCGCAGGTTGCGCGGGCGAATGCCCAACTTGCGCAACTCCAACTCCAACTTCGCGATTTTCTCGTCGTCCGGCGCCTCGTGCAGACGGCTGATCGTCGCCACCTGATGCGTCAGCAGCTCGCGCGCCACGGCCTCGTTCGCGGCCACCATGCAGCACTCGATGAGCTGGTGCGCTTCATCGTTCGGCGCGGCGTGGATGCCCACCATGCGCCCATCCTTGTCCAGCTCAATCTCGACCTCCTGCGAGGCCATCTCCAACGCCGCGTTGCGCTCGCGGATCTTCTTCAGTTGGCGCGTCAGCCCCAGCGTCTCGCGCAACATGGGTGCCGTGCACGCGTCCAACGGGCCGCAGGCAATTTCGGTGGGGCGCCCCTCGATCAAGGCGAGCGCTTCTTCGTAGGCCAATCGTTGCTTTGAGCGGATGATGCTCTTGGCGAAACGCGTGGACACCACCCGCCCCTGCGCGTCATAGGTGAGAAAGACCGAGAAGGTCAGGCGATCCTCCCCCGGCATCAGCGAGCAGACGCCATTCGAGAGTTGCTCCGGGAGCATCGGGATCACCTTGTCGATGAGGTAAACACTTGTGCCGCGCCGGAACGCCTCCTTGTCCAACGCGCTACCCGGGCGGACGAAATGGCTTACGTCCGCGATATGCACGCCAAGCACACGCCGCCCCTCCGCATCGTGCTCCAGGCTGATCGCGTCGTCGAAGTCGCGCGCCGTGACCGGGTCGATCGTCAAAATGAAGCGGTCGCGCAAGTCCAGCCGCTCGCCGGGTTCGTGCAACAGCCGCGCCACCTGCTCGGCTTCCGCCAACACCGCCTGCGGGAAAGCCTCCGGCAGCTCATACTGCCGCATGATGGCCAGCGTGTCCAACGACGGCTTGTCCTCCGGCCCGATGACCTCCAAGACCTCCGCCTCCAAATGTTCCTCGCGCCCCTGCCCGGCGCGGCGTGCCCGCACCACCACGCGGTCGCCCGGCTTCGCCCCGTGCGTCTCCCCTTTCAGCACGAAGTCGCTCCGATAAATCGGGTTCAACGGCGAGACAAAGAGCGCCCCACCCACCCTGCGCACCGTGCCCACCACGTCGCGAACCGCCTCCGCGTCAATACTGCGGATAATACCCACCGGATCCGTGCGATCCCCCGCGCGAAAGGCCACCGTCACGCGGTCGCCTTGGATGGCTCGCCCCACGTCCCGGCTCTCCACAAACACTTGCCGCCCCGTCGCCTCGTCCGTGACGATCCCCGCGCCGCTGCGCGTCATCCGCAACGTGCCGCTCAGCACCCCCGCCCCGGCACCCGCCCGGTAGTGCCCGCGCCGCTTCTCCACCAGCTCGCCGCTCCGCGCCATCGCGCGCAACAACGCCGGCAAACGCTTCGCGGCCTTCCCGCGCAACCCCAACGTCTTGACAATCTCCGCCGCGCCAAAGGTCTTCTCCGGCTCACTCTGAAACAAATAACGTATCGCTTGCTCTTCAATATCCATGGCGCATAGTATAGCAAATGAGTGGACAGAGAACAGAAAACAGCGAACGGCACGCCCCTGCGGGGCGTCGGGTGGGGCTGCGTGCGTTCGGCTCGCCGCATGTGGCAAATGCGCACACAGAGAACCGCGAACGGAGACCCAATCGTCGCCGTCCGGGAAAATGTTGCCTCGGGCATGGTTGTCTCACGCGCATTGTGCGCGCTCAACGGCACAGGGCAAAAAAATCCGCTTTTGCAGGGCGGGCGTTTTTGCTATTCTTTCCCGAAGACGATGAAGCGAAACGGGAAGGCACATGGCCGCGAGGGCTTTGCCCTGATCGCGGTGATTTGGACGGTGGCTGTGCTCAGCCTCCTGGTGTGCTCGTTTTCCCTGGATGCCTACATGGAGGGCAAATCGGCCACCTACGTGCGCAACCGCCACCAGGCCACGGCCTTGATGGAATCGGGGCTCACCTTGGCGGAACTGCTGATGGAGCGCCAGGAGAAGGTCTCCGGCGAGGAGACGGAGGAAGAAGTGGAGAAGGACCGCTGGATCGCACCGGCCATCCGCCTCAAACGCGGGCAGCGCGTGGAGGTCTACCAGCGCCTCTTCTACGATGAGGCAGGGCACCTGCAGTTCGATGTGGCGGACGTCTCGGCCTCGACCAACGCGGTGCCGGATGCGGAAATCTTCGTGGCCATCGAGCCGGAGCCCGCGCGCTGGAACATCAACAAGCTGACGCACTCGGGCATGGGTGACAACGCGGATCTGGTGTGGGAACGCATCCTCACCCTCGCGGGCGTGCCGGAGGAGGAGCAGAGCGAGCTGGTCGACTCCTTCTACGACTGGGTGGACGAGGACAGCATCGCCACCTCGTCCGAGGGCGCGGAGAGCGACTACTACGAGACGCTCGACCCGCCCTACACCTGCAAGAACGGCCCGCTGGACACGGTGGGCGAGCTGGCCTACGTCCGCGGCTTCGACCGCAATGGCGGCGTGCTCCTGAAGGGCGGCGTCTGGAACCCCGATGACCCGGAGGAACGCCAAATCACCGTGCAGGGCATCGAGCGCCTCTTCACCACCTACGGCACCGGCAAGGTGAACGTGAACGCCGCGCCCCGCGAGGTGCTCCTCACCGTGCCCTGCCTGGAGGACGCCGACGGCTTGATCGTGGACACCATCCTGGAGGAGCGTGAGGGGCTGAACGCCGACAGCGCCACCGCCTCGCACCGCGTGCGCCAGCAAAACCGCGGCTCCACCTCCAGCCTCGGCGCCGCCGCCATTAAGGATTACCATTTCACCGACCTCTCGGACTTCCTGGCGCGCGTCCCCGGTATCGAGCAGGAAGATGCCAACATCTTCCTCACCGTCGATTGCACCATCTACAAGGTCGAGCTGGAGGGGCGCGTGGGGCGGGTGCGCCGGCGTGCCACCGCCGTGGTGCAACGCGGCTCGTCCGGCGGCTCGACGCGTTCCTCTTCCTCCGCCTCGACAGCCTCCACGGGGTCGAGCGGAACCGATCTGGTCATATTGCGTTGGCAGGAGGAAACCTGAGGCATGGCAAAGAAGAAGACAAGCCTCCCCGCCGAGTTGCCCGCCGTGCCCACCTTCGAGACGGTGTGCGCGCGCCTGTCGCTCCCGCCCGAGGCCGCCGAGACGCTTGACGACGCCGTGCGTCTCCAGGCCGAGACGCTCTCGCCCTTTGAGGAAGGCACCTACACCTTCGCGCACGAGGTGCTTCGCCGCCGCCCGGAAGGCATCGATATCCTGGTGGCCGCCGCGGCGAACGAGACGCTCGACGCGTTCGGGCACGACCGTTTGGCCGCGGCCGGGCTCTTGGGCACCGTGCGGCTGGATCTCACGGCGTTGGCCTGGGTGCGCGGGCTGACCGAGCGCCACCCCGGCCTGGCCGTGGGCGTGCGCCCCGTATTGTTGCGCGCGCCGACCGAGCAACTGCTGGCCGTGCTCGCCGACGGCGTGCCCGTCGCCCTCCACGCCTTCCCGCCGGAGTTGGACGACGCGGCGCTCACGCGCCAGGCCACCCTGCTCCTGGCGCGGCTGGGGATGTCCGCCGAGGTGGGCGAGATGGGCATGGGCTTCTGTTGCGCCGCCGAGCCTGCCGCCGCCGAGCCCCTGCGCGAGGCGCTCGGCGCGGATCCGGAATTCGCCCCCATCGGCGACGCGGAGGCCCTGCTCCAACGCGGCCTGCACCTGCGCGCGGAAGCGGGCGCGACCTTCGACCTCACCCCGCAAGCCTGGCGCGACGAGGCCAGGGCCACGCGCCAAAAGCGCCTTCTCGTCGCGGGCGGCAGCGTCTTCGGCGCGGCGTGGCTGCTCTGCGCGCTTTTTCTCTTCCTCATGCCCAAGGTCTACGGCAAATTGGCGCGGGACGTAGGCGACGAGCTCAACGCCGGCCACGCCGCCTACATGGAAGTGCTGGCGTTGCGCGACCGCGTAGACCTCATCCGCCGCTACGAGGACCACAGCCGCTCCGCCCTGGAGATGCTCCGCCTCATCTGCCAGGAAAAGGCCTCAAACGTCATCCTCCTCACCTTCACCTACAACCGCGACAGCGCCGTGCGCATCACCGGCCTGGCCGACGACACCTCCGACGTCTACGGCCTCAAAAACGCCCTCCAGGGCGACAAGGGCCCCGACGGCGAGCCGCGCATCGCCGCCGTGAACATCAACCGCCTGACGCTCGACCCCAAGACCCGGCGCCAGCGCTTCGACATCGAGATTCTCTTCCCGGTCGCCCCGGAGGAGGAACAATGACCGCCCTTTCGCAGAAAGACCAAAAACTGCTCATCCTCTTCGCCGTGGTGGTGGCCATCGGTATCCTTGGGCTCTGGTATCCCAAGGCCAAGGCATCCTGGGAGACCGAGCGCGCGCGGTGGGAGGCGCAGAAGACCCAGCTCGGCCGCGAACGCGCCATCATCGCCCTCCGCCCCGAAATCCAAAAGCAATACGAGGCGCTCCGCGACAAAATGCCCATCTTTCCCGAGGGCCGCTCCGTGGACACGCACTGGTTGCCCATCATGGACAACACCGCCCGCGCCAACAACGTCACCATCGCCCAACGCTCCATCGGCGGCGAGGAGACCTTCGGCGAGGTCACCGAGCTCACGCTGGAATGTCGCGACTGGGAAGGCCGCCTCGATTCCCTCGTCTGGTTCCTTTACGATTTGGAGAACCGCAAGGACGCGATGATGGACGTCCGCGCCATCACCATCCGCCCCGACACCAAGAACCCCGGCTTGCTTCAAGGCACCTTCACCCTCAACTGCGCCTACATGCGCCAGCCCGTCGAATGAGGAAGGATTGATTCACCCATGCGCACCCTCTCCACCACGTTGCTTCTCCTGGGCCTCGCCCTGACGGCGCTCCCCGTCGCCGCACAGGTTCGCCCACCCTCCATCACCGGCGGCGGCACCACCCGCCGCACCACCGCCGCCACACGCCCCACCGCTACCCAACAGCGCCAAGCCGCCGCGCAGGCCGCCGCCCAATCCGCCACCAGCTCCACCGAGGTGGCCCAACAGCTCGCCCAGGCCGAGCGCGGCAAAGGCGGCCGCCCCAAGCTGAAGTTCGACAACGCCCCCGCCGAACTCTTCCTCCAAATCTACTCCCAGGTCACCCACCGCACCCTCCTCACCTCCCCCGACGTCCCCAAGGTCACCATGTCCCTCCGCTCCACCGACGAGGACAACTGGACCGACGCCGAGTACCTCCAGGCCATCGAGCAACAGCTCCAGCTCAACGGCATCGGCCTCATCCCAGTCGGCGAGCGCTTCGTCCTCGTCGTCCCCTTCAAGACCATCGGTCAGCAAGGCATCAAGACATTCCTCGAACTCCCCAAAGGCGGCCGCCACCCCGAGCAAGGCCAGCTCGTCCGCCAAATCCTCACCCCCAAGCACATCGGCGCCGAGGAAGCCCAAAAGGCCATCGAGGGCTTCAAGCGCCCCGACGGCAACATCCAATACCTCGAGCGCACCAACTCCCTCCTCATCACCGACACCCAAGAGAATGTCAACCGCATGATCGAGATCCTCGAGTTCATCGACAAGCCCATGCCCGTCCTCGAGGAGGTCCAGGTCTACCCCATCAAGTTCGCCAAGGCCGAGGACATCAAAAAGGCCCTCGAGGAGTTCGTCCAGGCCAGTCGCGAGGAGGAGCAGGCCGCCGCCAACCGCCGCTCCACCGCCGCGCCCCGCCCCGGGAACTCCACCTCCGGCGGCATGACCCGCGGCGTCTCCATCACCCGAAACCTCCCCGGTGTCACCCGCGCCAACAACGTCCCCGAACCCGAGCCATCCGCCGGCGACGCCCTCGTTTCCGACGCCGACCGCGGCATGATCCGCGGCAAAGTCCAAATCATGGCCGACGAGCGCTCCAACCAGCTCATCATCGTCACCCGCCCCTCCAATATGGCCTTCTTCGAGCGCATCATCAAGGTCCTCGACATCGAGACCGCCCCCGAAATCGCCGTCGAGGTCATCCGCCTCAAATACGCACAGGCCGACTCCGAGGACTCCGACAAGGGCGTCGCCGACCTCCTCAACGAGCTCATCGACACCTCCTCCCGCGACAACAACAATAACAACACCGCCAACACCCGATACCAAGGCGGCAACCGAAACCTCACCCGACAGGCACGCCAAGTCCAGCAAGCCCTCCCACAGGCCACCAAATCCCGCATGGGCGAGCTCAAAAAGGAAAACATCAAAATCCTCGCCGACTCCCGCATCAACGCCGTCATGGTCATGGCCTCCCCCTCAGACATGGCCGCCATCAAGGAAATCATCGCCGCCATGGACGTCCCCGTCGCCCAGGTGTTGATTGAGACCGTCGTCCTCAACGTCGGCCTCGACGACGAGATCTCCACCGGCATCCAATGGGTCAAGCGCGTCGGTTCCGGATCCCGCTACCGCGACTCCTTCGGCGGCGGCGGCGTGCCAGACGGCGATGGTGTCGCGCCCTCCAACCTCTTTGACATCTCAACCAACATGGTCGCGAATATCGGCGCGATTTCCGGCGGTTCGCAATACTACGGCACCATTGAGAAGTTGAACCTCGACTTCCTCATCCGCGCCACCGAAAGCGACAGCCGCACGAAGATTTTGACCTCACCCGTGCTCATGACGCAGGACAACAAGGAGGCCACCCTCGAAAACACCGAATTGGCCTACCTTTACAACGGCATGAAATACATGGGCTACTCCGGCAACTACTCCTCCGGCTACCAGCCCGACATCTCACAGGAGGAAATCGGCCTCACCATCACCGTCACCCCCCGTATCAACCCCGACGGCACCGTGGTGCTCGACTTCGAGGAGACCTTCCAGAACCTCGGTACCCCGCAGGAAGTCCCCGGCTCGGGCATCAACGGCGAATCTTCGCGTTGGCCATCACCCGTGACGCGCAAGATTTCCGGCTCCGTCTCCGTGAACAACGGCCAGACCGTCGTCATCGGCGGCCTCGTCACGCAGACCAAGACCCAATCCGAGGGCGGCATCCCCATCCTCAAGAACATCCCCTACATCGGCAAGTACCTCTTCGGTTACACAGATTACTCAGACACACGCGACGAGCTTCTTGTCTTCCTCACCCCCTATGTCTTCAACTCCTCCGAGGAAGCGCAGAAGGAGGCCAAGCGCCGCAAGGATTACCTTGACGCCGCCGGCGTCTGGAACAAGGGTTGGTCCAACTCCGACATCGCCGACGTCATGGACGAAAAGGAGATGCTCCGCCGCGAGAACCTCAAGCGCGCCTACGAGGATGAGCAATTCGAGGCCAGCCGTGCCCGCGTAAAAGCGCGCCGCGAGCACGACCGCAAGATGCTCGACCTCCTCGATGACTCCATCCGCATCAAGAGCGAGGAGTTGGAGGACGAGCGTGCGGACCTCTCGCCCGCGGAAATCCAGGACCGCGAGCAGGAAATCGCCAACGAGAAGGCCATGCGTGCCGCGCTCCTCAAGGAAATCGCCGCCGACACGGCCGCCGAACAGGCACAACCGGCCGAGCCGCAACAGTCCGCCGCGCAGCCCGAGGCCGCGCCGGCGCAAGCGCAGCCCCAACAACCGCCCCCCGCACAGCCGCCTGCGCCGGCGCAACCCCTTCAGCAACCCAGCGGCCTGCTCCGCCCCATCGCGGCGGAAGAGGCCCTACAGGAGACCGCACGATGAATCTCACCCCCGAACAGATTGAACAGGTCCGCGCCTGGCTCGCCGACGGCGCCTCGCTCGGCGACGTGCAGAACAAAATCCGCGCCGAGTTCGGTCTGCACCCCACCTTCTTCGACGTCCGCATGCTCGTGATGGACATCGGCGCGCAGGTGAAGGACAAGGAGGCGCAGGTCGACGCCGACGACGTGACCAAGGCGAAGCTGCCCCCGAAGCCCGGCGAGGAGGCCAAGCCCGCCGCGCCCGGGAGCGTCAGCGTGACGGTGGACACCATCCAGGCCATCCCCGGCGCGCTCGTCTCCGGTTCCGTCGTCTTCTCCGACGGCGAGAAGGCGCGTTGGTTCTTCGACCAGATGGGTCGCTTTGGCTTCGAGCCCGAACTCCCCGGCTACCAACCATCCGCCGAGGACTCCCGCGCCTTCCAGACCCAACTCCAGGCCGAACTCTCCAAACGCGGCTTCTGACGGGAAGTTTGGAAGTTTGGAGGCTTGGAGGCTTGGTGGCGCCCCATGCGGGGCGACGGATACAATGAAGGCAAGACAATCGAGGAGGCCGAATGCTTGGTGGCGGGGGGCGTACCTCCGCCGCTTTGTCATAGGCATCGCGTTGTTGGCTGCGGCCGTCGCGATGGGGCAGGCGTCCGCCGGTCGCCCCGAAGGGGCGGGCCAAGCCTCCAAGCCTCCAAACCTCCAAACTTCCAAGGAGACGGCGCCGGCTTCGCCGGTGACCGTCTCCTTCATGGGCGGGTATGATCCGGATCGGCCGGAGAGTGCGGTCACGCGGCAGATCGTGGCGTTTGGGGCGGAACGGCCGGAGTTACGGCCCGTCAAGTGGGGCGGGCTGTGGTTGCCGGGGGCGGGCGGGCGTTCGCCGCTGCTCCTGGCGATGGCCGGCGGCAACGCGCCGGACATCTATCAGGTGTGGTTCCACATCGCGCAGAGCGACATCCGCAACGGCTTCCTCATGCCGCTCGACAAGTGGCTCGGCCCGGGCGGACGCGACTGGGCGGGCTGGGCGCGCGTACCCGACCTCTGGCGGCGCGTGGCCACCGGCGCGGACGGGCACGTCTACGCGCTCCCAGCCGCCTCCGTCGCCTACTATGGCATCGTCTATCGCAAGGATCTCGTGCGCCAGGCGGGGCTCGACCCGGAGCGTCCGCCCGAAACATGGGAAGCCTTTTGGCGATGGTGCCAGGCGCTCACGCAGCCGCGCCGTGCCGTGTTGGGCGCCTTGCGCGGGCAACGGGCCTTCGGCGTCTGCGAGGCGCCGTGGAATTGGCTCCCGTGGGTACAGGCGGCCGGCGGCAGCCCCATCGCGCAAACGCGCCTCTCGCGGTTGCGCGGCACGCCCTTCGTCTTCCCGATGGAGGCCACGCGGTGCGAGACGCCCGACGGCGAGGACCTCTCGGATGTCGCCCCCACCTGGCGCGCGGCCTTCGACGCGCCCGAGGCGCTCGCCGCTGCCCGCTTCCTCCAGCGGTTGGCCTGGGCGCCGTGGGTGCGCGACCCGAAGACCGGCGCGCCCATCGACCTCACCCCCGCCGACCGCGCCGCCGGACGCGTGCGTGTGGGTGGCCGCGAGGTCCGCTTCGCGCCGGAGGAGGTCATCGAGGGCGTCACGCTGAAGTTGCCGCTCAACAACAGCCCCGATGCCTTCATCCGCGGCGAGGTGGCCGCGATGTTTGCCGGCACCGAGGCCATCGAGCGCATCACCGGCGAGGGCGGCCTCCCGCCCGAACTCATCGGCATCATGCCCTTCCCGGCCGCGCGCGAGGGGTTGCCGCGCGTCTTCCAGGCGCACCGGCACCTCTGGGGCATCAGCGAGGGCGTCGCCCGCCGACCGCCGGCCGAGCAGGACCTTGTCTTCGCCTGTCTCGAGCGGTTGGCCTCCCCCACCCTGAATGACGCCCACATCCGCCAGCAGGTCCTCGAGGGCAACGCCCGTTGGTGCCACCCCGACGACCTGCGCCGCCTGGGGTTGGGCGCCTATCTCGACGAGATTCCCCCTGCCATCCGCCGCCTCTATGCCGACCTCGACGCCGGGCGCATCGTCGCCCGCACCGAACCCTTCGTCGGCTTCTGGCAGGGCGTGAGCGATTTGCTCCAGCGCCGCCTGCTCGGCCTGCTGCTCTCCGAGGCCGGGCGCGACCTTGACGTGGCCGCCGCGCTGAAGGCCATCAACGACGACGCCAACCGCGGCCTCATGTTCCGCGTGCCCGAGGCGGAACTCGACCGCGCCCGACCGGCCGCCCGCGCAATCCTCGCCGCCGTGGTGCTTCTCTTCCTCCTCTTCCTGACGTGGCGGGCATGGCGGGCGCGCCGGGACGCCCCTGCCGCGCTCGCGGCGGCGGAGGGTGGGCGCGTGCCGCGCGTGGCATGGCTCATGCTCGCGCCGGCCGTGCTCTCCATCGCGCTCTGGAGTTACTACCCGCTTGCACGTGGCGTGCTCATGGCCTTCCGCGACTATCACATCGTCGGCGAAAGCCCATGGGTGGGGCTTGACAACTTCATCCTCGTGGCGGGCGACCCCAACTTCTGGGCCGGCGTCCTGCGCACGCTCAAGTATGTGGCCCTCACGCTTGCGCTTGGTTTTCTCACCCCCGTTGTCCTGGCAGTCATGCTCACGGAAATCCCGCGCGGCAAAGTCTTCTTCCGCACGCTCTATTTCCTCCCGCACCTCACCTCCACCCTCGTCATCACCCTGCTCTGGCAATTGATGTACGACCCCACCGAAAACGGCATCCTCAACCGCCTCCTCGCGTTCTTCGGCCTCCCCGCGCAGACGTGGCTGCAGGATCCCGCCTGGGCGATGGTCTGCTGCATCCTGCCCGGCGTCTGGGCGGGCGCAGGCATGGCCTCGCTCATCTACATCGCCGCGCTCCAAGCGCTCCCGCAGGATTACTACGAGGCCGCCGCCATCGACGGCGCGGGCTTCTGGGGACGCGTCCGCCACGTCCTCCTGCCGCAGCTCCTTCCCCTGATGGTCATCAACTTCGTGGGAGCCTTCATCGCCGCCTTCCAGAGCATCGGCGGCATCTTCCTGCTCACCTTCGGCGGCCCCGGCGACGCCACCAACGTCCTCTCCCTCGCCATCTGGAAAGAGGCCTACAACAACCTGCGCATGGGCACCGCCACCACGATGGCCTGGTTCCTCGGCGTAGGCCTCATCGCCTTCACCTATCTCCAATTCCGCATCCTCCGCCGCGTCGAGTTCCGCCGCGCCGAGGAAAACTGACGCACGCCTATGAAAAACGCCATCCTCTTCGACATCGACGGCACCCTGCTCCACGCCCGCGGCCTTGGCCGCCCCGCCTTCGCCGAGGCTTTCGCCATCGCCTACGGCGGCGCGCGGGCCGACGTGGAAAACGTCTCCTTCGTCGGCGCCACCGACACCGCCGTCATCCGCGCCTTGGCCGCCGCCTGCGGCGTACCCACCTCCCCCGCCCGCGAGGAAAGGTTCTTCATCGAACTTGCCAAGCGCCTCGAGCCCCGCCTTGCCGAGAACCCGCCCACCGTCTACCCTGGCCTCCGCGCCTTTCTCGTTGCCCTCCGCGCGCGCGGCTTCCGCCTCGGCGTCGTCACCGGCAACATCCGTGCCACCGCCTGGGCCAAACTCATCCATGCCGGCCTGGCCGACCTCTTCGACTTCGGCGCCTATGCCGACGGCGAACCGGACCGCGACGCCATCGCCCGCACCGCCTGCGAACGCGCCCGCGCCCTCGGCGCCGAGCCTCGCCTGCTCGTCGGCGACACCCCGCAAGATATCCGGGCCGCCCACGCCGCCGGTCTCCCCGCCCTCGCCGTCCACGTCGCCGGCTGGCGCTCCCCCGAGGAACTCCGTGCCGCCGGCGCCGATGCCCTTCTGCCCGGTTACGAAGACCTCGCCGCCGCCCTCCAAACCGTCGAGACGCTCCTGCCGCAAGGCCGCGCAGGCCGCGCTTCGGACCACGAAGACACCAACCCGGCGCGGGAGCCCGGACGCTCCACCGGTCGGGCGGAGCCATCCCTACCGCGTCCGTCCCCCGCGCCCGCTTCGCCTTCCGTGCCCGCCACGTCTGCCGCGCCCGCCACGTCTGTCGAACAAAAAACCGACGCGGGGGAGGTGTGCGCGGTAGGGAGCGCAGCGACCGGTGGAGCGCACAGCCTCCCCCGCGCCAATGGTGTCTTTGTGGGAAACGCGCAGCCCGCGCCCGCGCTGCCCATCCGCGTCTTGGCCTGGGAGCTTACGCGCCGTTGCCCCATGGCCTGCAAGCATTGCCGCGGCGCCGCCCGCGACGAGGCCTATGCCGGCGAACTCACTGACGCCGAGTGCCGCCGCGTCCTCGACACCCTCGCCGCCGCCTACCCCGCCGGCCAAGCCGGTCATGGGCATGGTGGCGGCAAGCCCCTCCTCATCCTCACGGGCGGCGAACCGATGTGCCGCGACGGTCTTGAGGGGCTCGTGCGCCACGCCGCCGGCCTCGGCTTCCCCTGCGTGCTGGCGCCTTGCGGCCGCTTCGCCACCGCCGAACGCCTCCGCGCCCTCAAGGAGGCCGGCATCCGCGCGCTCTCCATCAGCGTGGACGGCCCCGACGCCGCCACGCACGACGCCTTCCGTGGCGTGCCCGGCGCCTTCCAAATCGCCCTCAACGCGATGGCCGCCGCCCGCGCCGTTGGACTTCCCTTCCAGCTCAACCACACCGTCACCCGCGCCGGGCTCGGCACCCTCCGCGCCATGCGCGACTTCGCCCGCGCCCAAGGCGCCACGCGCGTGGACTATTTCTTCCTGGTGCCCGTGGGCCGCGGCGCCGCCATCGCCGCCCAATGCCTCACCCCCGCCGATCGTGACCGCGCCCTCAACGAAATCCTCGACCTTGACGCCGAGGGGCTCCTCCCCGTCCACGTCACCTGCGAGCCGCACGTCTTGGCCTTGGCCGCCACCCGCCCCACCCCGCCCAAAAGCCACCTCAACGGCTGCATGGCCGGCGCCGGCTTCTGCTTCCTTGCGCATGACGGTCGCCTCCAACCCTGCGGCTTCTTCGAGGCCGACGGCGGCAACGTCCGCGACTTCGGCTGCGACCTGCCGGCCGCCTACCGCGCCAGCCCGCTCTTCGCCCGCCTTCGCGGCGGCCCCGTCTGCCTTGCCCGCGCCGCGGCACGCCAAGCGGACAGTGAACCGTGAACAGTGAACAGGACGCCCCGTTCGGGGCGACAGGTAGATTTCCGACCGAAACCTCGATCGTCGCCCCAAAAGAGGTAAACCATGGACGACACGCCTCCGGCACCGCCCCAATCACCAAAGCCCCCCAACCTCTGGCAATGTCTTGAAGGTTACGTCACGCGGCGCAAGATGTTCGTCTCGGGGTCGCTCTTCACCGTCTGGTTCATCTTGGCAGTTGGGACGGGATTTAGCGGAACCCCGGGCGAGGCAATTATCTTCACCATCGTTTCGATGTTCGTCGGGCTCTTTTTGCGTCTGACTCTTGCCTTCTGGCACACCATGCGGTGGATCCTGCTCGTCTTCGCGATACTCCTACTGTTGATATTCGTCGCGAGGATTGAGGGCTGGGGAATCGACGCCCATTCTTTCGTTTGGGGCTTGGCTCAGTTGATTCTTTTCACGCCATGTTACGTCTCGCTCTCCGTTGTCGCTGCCGTCATGGACACGTGTCGCCCCATGCTGGCGGTACGCCTGCTTTGCGTCGAGCTTATCCGACTGTCAATCCTTTGCGTTCTTTTTCTCTTGGCAGTCTTTGCGTGACCGCCCCGAAAGCACGCGAGCCCCCGACCGCGCGGTCGGGGGCTCGCTTTGTTTCAAGAGGCCAAGCCTCCAAACCTCCAAGCCTCCAAACTTCCTTATCAGTCCGGGGTGACGTATTTGAGGAGATTGCCGAGGAAGGAGGGCTCGCTCTCGCGCTCGGGCTTGCCGAGGCGTTGGCGGAACATCCAGTGCCACATGGCGGAATCGGCGTAGACGCGCGACCAGATGGGGTGGCCGGCACCTTGGAACTCAGTGTATTTGGGCTTGGCGCCGGCACGCATGAGAGCGCTGACCATGCGGCGCGAGCAGTCGACGGGGACGTTGCCATCGGCGGAGCCGTGGAAGATCCAGAGCGCGGTGGTGGCGGCGTTCTTGATGGCCTCCTCCTGGATGGAGCCGCCGCCGCAGACGGGGACAGCCGCGGCGAAGGTGTTGGGCCAGCGCTGGATGGCGTCCCACGTGCCGAAGCCGCCGAGGGAGAGGCCGGTGATGTAGATGCGCTTGGGGTCGGCGATGCCGTCCTTGACAAGGCCGTCCACCCATTCCTTGACGGTGCGCAGGGCGGACGCAGGGTAGCGCGGCTGGCGGTAGTCTGGCTTGAAGGCGATGGTGCGCACCCAGGGGCTGGCCGCCGTGCATTGGGGGATGGCCCAGAGCGCGGGCGGAAGCTCCTCGTCGATGAGGAGGACGTTGTGCATCGCGCCGAAGTTGCTCAGTTGTTTGGCGTTGTCGCGGCCACATTCGCCGCTGCCGTGGAGGAGGATGACCACGGGCACGGGAAGATCTTTCTTCTCGTAGTGCCGCCAGAGGCGCACGGGCATGGTTTCGCCGAGGCTGTTGGTGATGACGCCGGCGGCATACATCTCGGCCATCGTGAATTGGGCGGCGGCGGGGAGCGTGCCCAGCACGGCCACCGCCAGGGCAATCAGCACGCGCCTCACCGCCGCACCTCCACCTTGCCCCACTCCTCCAACTTGGAGGCGATGAAGTCGATGCACTGCGTTTGGACGGCCTTGGCGTTGGCACGATTCACCTCGAGCACGGGCCCGCAGGCGAAGCGCACAGGGATGGACGTGTCCACGGGGCCGAAGTCCTTGGTCACCTTGCCCACGCCCAGAAAGGCGGTCTGCCCCGCCACCGGCACGATGGGCACGCCGGCGTTCTGCGCGAGTTTGAGGCCGAGGGTGTTGAAGTGGTGGCAGTCGAAGTAAGGCTGGCGCGTGCCCTGCGGATAGAGCAGAACGCTCGCGCGGTCGTCCCGGATGAAATGCTCGCCCTTGTCCAACACGGCCTTGAGATCCGCGCGCGGATCCGCCCGCCCCACGGGGATGTTTTTGCGCGTGGCGAAGGTGCGCCCCAGGAAGGGCACGCGCAGGAGCGACTCCTTGAGCACGATGGCCACGTCGTCGCAAAAGGCCAAGAGCAACGGCGGGAAGGCGAAGGTCTCATAGAGGCTCATGTGGTTGGAGACGACGACCACGGGGCCTTTGCCACGCAGTTGCGCGAAGCCCTCGAGGATCACCTCCGTGCCCATCCGCTCCGTCTCCCAGAAGAGATGGAAACCGCACTCCTGCCAACGTTCGTCGTTGAAGCGGCCGGGTTTCAGCGCCAACCACCCGCCGCGCGCCATCGAGCCGCCGAGCGCCCGCACGTTGTAGGTCAGCGAGGTCAGGAGCCCGTTTTTGCGTGGCCGCCCGAGCCGTTCCGGCGGTGTGCGATAGTTGCCCGTCTCGCGAAAGCCCTGCATAAAGTCCGTAACCGTGCGCATCTCGTCCTCCTTCCATCACATCACGGGGTCGGCAGGACCGTGCTCGGGGAAGATGCCCCGCAACGCGTTCGCCGCGATTTGCCGCGTGTCCTCCGGGAAATCCCCTTTGACCATCCATTTCAGGAACGACTGGCCGTCATGGCGATCCGCAGCCAAGTCGCGCAACTTCGCGCCGCGTTTCTTGCCAAAGTTCACCACCACCTCGCCCTTCACCCAGCGCCAACGCCCCAACTTGTCCACGTTGAAGGGATCCGAGGGGTTGAACATCCGGTCAAGCGCGTTCACGTCGCGCGGCAAATCCGGGTAACGCGCCAGTTCGCCCGCCAGCACCTCCAACGTGGCCTGCGCGTCCGCCAGTGCCCCATGCGCCGCCTCGCCCAGCTCCCTGCCGCAGTAAAAGCGCAGCGCCGCCGTCAGGTCGCGCGGCTCGCGCTTATGGAAAATCTTCTGCGCGTCCACGATTGCCCGCGCCTCCGGGTGAAAGTCGCGAATGCCGCACCGCAGGAACTCCTCGTTCAGGATCTGCGCGTCGAAATAGCCCACCGAGAAGCCCCCCAGATCGCACCCGTCAAAGAAGGTGTAAATCTCCAGCGCCTTCTCCGCGAAGGTCGGGCACCCCACCACCTCCGCGTCCGTGATGCCATGCACCGCAATCGACTCCACGGGAATCGGCACCGTCGGGTTGAGCAACCACACCCGGTCATCCCGCGACCCATCCGGGTTCAAGCGAAGCGCCGCCAACTCGATAATCCGATCCATCCGCGGCGAAAGCCCCGTGGACTCGATGTCAAACACAATCAAAGGGCGCCGAAGCGCAAGTGGCAAATCCGTGCTCATACGCCGCTTATATTACCACATTCGCCCCTCCGGGCGTTTGCGATCGCGTCCCAGGAGCGTGTCGGTTACGTGCCGTCTGCCGCCCACGCGTCACGCGTTGTCGAGACGGGCGAGGATTTCGCGGGCGATGCACGGGGTGGCGCCGCGGCGGCGTTCGACGGCGCGGGCGGCGCGGGCGCCCAACGCGGCGGCCTCGTCCGGGTGGGCGAGAAGGCGCAGAAGGATGGCCCCGGCTTCGGCGGGGTCACGGCCTTGGCGCACGGCGTCTTGGGCGAGCAGGTCGCTCATCACGGGGCGGAAGTTCTCGGTGTGGGGGCCGACGACCGTGGCGCACCCGCAGAGGCAGGGCTCGATCATGTTTTGGCCGCCTTTCTCGAAGAGGCTCTTGCCCACGAAGGTGACGGTGGCGAGGCCATAAAAGCCCATGAGTTCGCCCGTGGTGTCGGCCAAAATCACGGCGTCCCCCGGTTGCGGCGCGGGGGTTGGCGCGCGCGACTTGCGCAGACAGGGAAAGCCCGCCGCGCGGATGGCGGCCTCGACCGCGTCGGCCTTCTCGAAGTGGCGCGGCACGATGACAAGGCGCAGACGCGGGGCGACGGCCAACGCCTGGCGGTAAACGTCAAGCAGGAAGGCATCCTCGCCCGGCCAGGTTGAGCCGCCGAGCAGGATGGGCGCGTCGGGCGCGACGCCGGCGGCCGTGAGGTAGGCGCGCAAGGCGGCCTCCTTGTCCGGGGCGCGGTGGGCGACGTCGAACTTCATGGTGCCGGTGACGGTGATGCGCGCGGCCTCGCACCCGGCATCCGTGAGGCGCGCGGCATCAAGGTCGGACTGCGCGTAAACGTGGCCAAGCAGGTTGAGCACGGGGCCGAACCAGCCGCGCAGGCGGCGATAGCCCGGTGCGCTGCGGTCGGAAATGCGCGCGTTCACCAAGAAAGCCGGCGCGCCGGCGGCGGTGACACAACGAATGACGTTGGGCCACAACTCCGTCTCGGTGATCACGTAGGCGGCGGGGGCGATGGCGCGCACGGCGCGGCGCACGCACCCGGGATAGTCGAGCGGCGCGTAAATCAGCACGTCGCCGGGCCCAGTCTGCCGTTGCGCCTGCGTCCAGCCCGTGCTGCTGGTGACGGAGAGCACGAAGGCTACGCCGGGGCGTTGGCGGCGAAGTTCGGCCATCAGTTGCCCCGCCACGGCCACCTCGCCCACCGAAACGGCGTGCACCCAAACGCGCGACGTGCCATCGCGCAGACGCGCCAGGATGTCGGCCGGGTAACGCCCGAAGCGATCCGCGAAACGATTGGCATAGCCGCCACGCCGCGCCATGCGCACCAGGAACTTGGGCATCATCGCCGCGTAGGCGATGGCAAAGAGAATGTTATAGAGTGTCCATTTCATGGCAAGGGAAACTCAACGATAGGTCAGGCGAATGACGATACGCCCGAGGGTGGGCGCCAGCTCGGCCTGCAGGCGCGGCACCCAGACACGCCCCGCGACGAAGGCATCCGCCCGCCGCGCCAACCCCAGCGTCAGCACGCCGTTCGCGAAGGACTCCGCCGTCACGCGGCGGCGTTCGGCGGGCATGAGCGTCACATTCAGCGCCGCCTCGATCGCCGCGAGCGGATCCGCGCGCAAATGCTTGGCCAGCCCATCGAAGGCGGCCTGCGCGGACTCGGCCAACGGCGGCACCTCGTAGGCGCCCACCGCGCCCGCCATGCCCCAATCGCGGGGCAGGTCGGCCGGGGCAAAGTTCGACCGCGCCCGCCGGGGAAACGGTGCCCCCGGCGCCGGCATCGCCGCGCGCGTGGGGGGGATGGCCGCCCCGCGCGAGACATAATCCCCGCCTTTTTTGCTCATTGCGCGCAGACGGCATCCATTTCGGCGCGAATGGCACGCGCCGCGGCCGCTGGATCCGGGGCTTCCAGAATGGGGCGCCCCACCACCAGGTGGGTCGCGCCGTCGCGGACCGCCCCCGCGGGCGTGGCCACGCGCTTTTGGTCGCCCACCGCCGCGCCCGCGGGACGCACGCCGGGCGTAACGAAAACGATGCGCCGTCCAAGCGCCGCCGGCACGAGTGCGCGGTTCATCGCCGCCACCTCACGGGGCGAGCAGACGATGCCATCCGCACCGTTCGTCACCGCCAACACCCCCAGCGCCTCCACCTGCGCGGCCATGTCGCGCCCAATGCCCAAGTCGTCCAAATCCGTCTGATCCAGCGAGGTCAGGCAGGTTACGGCGAGGATTTTGGGCGCGGCTGCGCCGAAAGTGGCCGCCGCGTCTGCCGCGGCGCGGATCATCGCCCGCCCGCCGCTCGCGTGGATGGTGGCCAAATCCACGCCCAAGCCGCCAATCGCCTTCACGGCGCGCTCGACGGTTCGCGGGATGTCGTGAAGTTTCAGGTCAAGGAAGACGCGTTTGCCGGCGTCTTTCACCAGTCGCACCACGTCGGGTCCCTCGGCCGAGTAGAGTTCCAGGCCGATTTTGTAAAAGTCCACAGCGTCGCCGAGACGCGCCAAGGTTTCGGTCACCTGTTGCCGCGTCGGCACGTCCAACGCCACGATCAAGTCTGCCATTGCGTCTTTCCTCCGGATGAAAAACAAACGAAAACATGCTTATTATCCCAAATCGCCCCCTGAAGCGCAACCGCCGCGCCCTTACCCAACAACGACACGATGTATTTAAGCCGGAAATTGTCTTTTGTGTGTGCGATGGGAGCCGCCCGCTTGTCGAAAAGTCCCCGACCGCCCCTCTCCGGGATGCGGCGTGCCTTGGGGTGAGAGACGGCGCGTCTCAACCCGAGGTACGGCGTATCCCGGAAAATGACCCCGCTCCCTGATTGAAAAAAGGTTTTTTGACCGCCCCCCGCCCCTCTCGCTTTCAATAGGTTATCAACCATTTCGCGAAAGTTATCGACAAGTTCGACCGGTAGGCGCGCATGGCGTGATTGGGCGGGCGGATGGGCTTGGGCGAGGGGTACGCGCGAGGTGTGACGCGAAGACAAAAAAGGCCCCCGTCCGCGGTCGCGGGCGGGGGCTTTTTTGTCTTCGGCGCGTCAGGGCGCGTAGAGGGCCCCGGGGGTCTTGGAGGTCTCGGGGTTGAGATAGAACTCTTGGCCGGTGGCGTCGAGCACGGATGCCCAAAGGTTGGAGGTGAGCTCGACCTTGCGGCGCTCGATGGTGGCCAACGGGATCGGCACAAGGGAGTAATCGTCGTTCAGGCGGCCAACGACACAATTGGTGCGACCGGCCATCGCAGCGTGTGCGGCCATACGGGCGAGGCGGTAGCAAAGCACGGCGTCGGAGGCGTCGGCCGGGCAGGAGCGGATGGTGTAGGAGGGGTCGATGTACTTGACCGTGACGTCCTCCTTGCGAGCCTTGAAGTGGTCGAGGATGCGATTTTTGAGGAACTCGCCGATGTCTTTTTTGAGGATGTTGCCGGAGGCGTCTTTCTTGACTTCGCCGTCCATGAGTTCTTGGCCGGCGCCTTCGGCAACGACGATGACGGCGTGGCTCTTGCCGGAGGCGAAGCGGCGCTCCAACGCGGCGAGCAGGCCGTGTTCGCCATCGACGGTGAAGGGTTGCTCGGGGATGAGGCAGAAGTTGACCACGGGGTTGGCCAGCGTGGCGTAGGCGGCGATGAAGCCGGAGTCACGGCCCATCAGCTTGACCAAGCCGATGCCGTAGTGCGCGCCGAGCGCCTCGGAGTGGGCGGAGCGGATGGCGGGGACGGCCGCTGCGACGGCGGTCTCGAAGCCGAAGGTGCGGCCGACGAAGTGAAGGTCATTGTCAATCGTCTTCGGGATGCCGACGACGGAGATTTTGAGGCCGCGGCGGCGGCATTCGTTGGAGACGTCGCGGGCGCAACGGAGCGAGCCATCGCCGCCGATGGCGAAGAAGACGTTGATGCCCATGCGCTCGAGGGTGTCGACCATGCGCGAGGTGTCCTGCTGGCCACGGGAGGAGCCGAGGAGGGTGCCGCCCCACTCATGGATGGTGTCCACCTTGTCGGGGGTGAGCAACATGGGCTCGTAACCGAACTCGGGAACCAGGCCGGCGTAGCCGTAGCGGAAGCCGTAGATGGTCTTGATGCCGTAGCCGAAGGTGAGCACCTCGACAAGCCCCTTAATGACGTTGTTGAGGCCGGGGCAAAGGCCGCCCGCGGTGACGATTGCGGCGCGCGTGCAGGAGGGGTCGTGGAAAATCTTGCGATGGGGGCCCGCACTCTCCAGCTTCGGGACGGCGCCATATTTCTTCACGAACTCGTGCACATAGCCCGCGCGGACGCTCAACAGGGAATACAAATCGTCGTCATCGACGAACGTGGTGTTGCGGACGGGGGAATCGACCTTGCATTCACCGAGGTTTTCAGTGATGAAGGTGAACTTGGAAGGGTCGTCGAAGATACGCTCAAACAGCGAAGCCATAGAAGGTGTTCCTCTCGTGTGCCAGCCCTATGAGGGGCAAGTTGGGGCTCTATTATACGGTTTCTCGGTCGTACAGTCAAATCCGCGCGGCGCGGCGTCAGTGGCGATTCCAGGTGGGCGGCTGTCGGCTGACGTCGCCGCCCTTGGGGAAGGCGGGGTCGGCCTCGATCCAGGCCAAGGCCAAGCCCAAGCGGATGGTGAGGAAGGTGGCGACGGAGGCGCACAGCAGGGCGATGATGCCCATCACGTGGCCGGAGACGCCAAAGTGGAAGAGCGCGAGGAGGACGACCACCAACACGCCAAAGAAGACCGCCTGCCCGGCGAGGACCGCGTTGGGGCGGTGACGGTAGGCCGCAAGGCCCTCGGCGTGTCCGCGGACGGCCTGGAAGACCAGGAACGGCAGGGCCCACCAGATGACTTGCCGCGCGAGGTCGCCTTGCTCGGGGGAAAGGTTCTGGATGGTGCAGAAATACCAATCGCCCACCGCCGGGATGGTGAGCGGCAAGAGCAACGCCGCCAACACGAAACCCGTGGCCAAGGCGAAGACGAAGGTACGCTGATCGGCGAGGTCGCGCTGCGGGAAGCCGATGGCGACGGCTTGGTTACGGAGCGCACCGAAGGAGACGGGGTTGATGAGGCCGATGGCCACCAGGTGGATGGCAAGCATGGCCGGGCCGTTCTCGGCACGATTGATGATGGCGTTGAGCATGAAAACCGAGAGGGAGAGCAACGTGCCGCCCAGGGAGAGCGGGATGTTGAAGAGGAAAATCTCGAAGACGGAGGCCCGTTCGCCGGCGCGGTCGATAAGCGGCAGGCGGCGGACATAAGGGCGCGCCACCCACCACATGACAAACGCCTCCAGGAAGACCGGCAGGGTGAGGCAGACGCAACCCCACTGCCAGCCCACCAGGCCAAAGAAATAGAAGATGGGCGCCAGGATGGCCGTGAGGATAATGCGCAGGATGGTGGCCATGTTGGCGACACCCGTGGCGTGGTCATTGTAGAGCAGCACTTGAGGCACGTTGCGCAGCATGAAGCCCATCTGCGCAGGCAGGCCGCAGAGCATTGACCAGCGGGCAATTTCCAGCTGCGCGCCCTCCAGCCCCAAGAGCCGCCCGAAGACGAACGGCGCGAGCACCGGCAACACCAGCACCACCTGCATGAGCGCCTCGATGAGCATGATGATGCCGTTCACCTTGCGGAAGCGCAGATAGCCCAAACGATCCTTGGCGTAAACCATGCCCGTGGTCACCAGCCCAAAACCGATGGTGCCGAGCAGGAACATGATCATGAACCCTTGCGAGAAGGCCGAGAACTCCGCCGGGCCGCCGGGCCCGTGCGCCACCACGATGCCCACCAGCGGATAGGTGAGCGACTGGCTGGCCGCCTGCAGGAACAATGGCACAAAAAAGCGCGTGGCGTTCCACGCGGAGAAGACAAACTTGTCCGGTACGGTCGCGGTCATAAACGTTCCACGTAGATGGCACCCGGCTCGGCGCGGTGCGTGAAGGTGCGCCCCTCCATCTCAATCGTGAAGGTTTGGTTGGAGGGGAAGGTGAGCGTGGCGTAGTCGTTCAAGTCTTGAAGGGGACCGGGCGTGACGAAGCGTTTGCCCGCGCAGGTGAAGGGCACGGCCACGCGCGCACCGGCGCGCTCGGCGGCGATGTGGACGCGCACGCCGGCGGGTTCGGGCGCCTTGCGGGCATAACGCGCGGTCACGCGGTCGGCGGGCACGCCCCAGCCGTAGAAGACGGTGCCCTCGGCGTTGGGGGTGGCGCGCGTGGCGTAGATGGCATAGCGCGGGTCGTCGTCCGTGGCGCCGGCGGCGTCGGCCAGGAACCAAAGTTTGTCGGGCGGGCAGACCTCGAAGGCGCCGAGCGGGTGCCACGCACCCTCGCTCCAGACCTCGATCCACGTGTGGTTGCCGGGTTTGGCACGCCACTGACACCCCACCAACCGCGCAGGGATGCCCACGCTGCGGCAGGCATCCGCGAGCAGGATGGAAAGCCCGGAGCACGAGGCCTGGCCGATGCGCATGGAGTGGAGCGGGTCTTGGTTGGCCTTGTCGCGCTTGGTGGAGTAAATCACGCCCACGCGCTTCCAGAGGTGGCGGTTGAGGCGCATGGCCGCCTCCAGCGGCGTCTTCGCGCCGGCCGTGATGTCCAGCGCGATCGGCCGCAGGACGGGGAGCCAATCGACGGGCGTCTCGCCCAACGAGGTCAGCGGCGCGACATACTCGCGGAAGAGTGCGGGCGTCGGCTTGTCGCCGTAAAGTACCCGCATCCGCGCGGCGTGGTCGGCAACGAGGTCCGCCCGGGCGGCGACCCCCGCGCAGAGGCTCAGGAAAAAGGCGAGGAACCGTTTCATGCTTGCGTGGCGAAGGCGTAGGCGTTGCGGAAGAGGCGCATCCACGGCCCCTCCTCGCCGCCGGCGAAGGTGCCGTCGTCGTAGGAGAGCTGGATGGCGCGGAAGGAACGCTCGGGGTGCGGCATGAGGATTGTGGCACGGCCATCGTCCGAAGTAAAGCCGCAGAGTCCGCCGGCGGAGCCGTTAGGGTTCCACGGATAGACCTCGGTGGGTTGGCCGCGGCCATCGACGAAGCGGAGCGCGGCGCGCGCGGCGGCCGCGTCGGCGGGGTTCGCGAAGGCCACGCGCCCCTCGCCATGCGCCACGGCAATCGGCAGGCGGCTGCCGGCCATGCCGCGAAGCAACACGCTGGGCGACTCCATCACCTCGAGCGTGCAGTAACGCCCCTCGAACTGCTCGGAGGCGTTGCGCACGAAGCGCGGCCAGTGCGCGGCACCCGGAATGATAGACTTGAGCTGGGCGACCATTTGGCAACCATTGCAGACACCGAGGGTGAAGGTGTCGGGCCGCTCGAAGTAACGTTGGAACATCGCCTTGAGCGCGGGATTGAAGAGGATGCCGCGCGCCCAGCCAGACCCCGCGCCGAGCACGTCGCCGTACGAAAAGCCGCCGCAGGCCACCAACCCCTTGAAGCCCGCCAAGTCCACGCGCCCGGCCAAGAGGTCGGTCATGTGGACGTCGATAGCCTCGAAGCCGGCGAGCGTGAAGGCGGCGGCCATCTCGATGTGGCCGTTGACGCCCTCTTCGCGCAGAATGGCGATCTTGGGCGAGACCGTGCGCGCGGGCGTGGGTGCGTTCAGCGGATAGGTGACGCGGAAGTTCAGTCCCGGGTCGTCCGTCAGCCCGGCCACCCGGAACTCCTGCTTGGCACAGGCGGGATTGTCACGCAACGCCTGCATCTGATAGGTCGTCTCCGACCACGCCGAGCGGATGGAGGCGAGCGTCTCGTCGAGCGCGGGTTCGTCGTTCACCGTCACCTGAAGCACGGGGTCGGGTTGCGTCAGGCCGATCCATTCGCCGTGCACGCCATGCTTGGCCAGGACGGCCTCGACCTCGGCGGCGTTCGCCTCGGCCACCTGAAGCACCGCGCCGAGTTCCTCGTTGAAGAGGGCGGCAAGCGCGTCGCGACCGCGCAGGTTCACGGCCACGCCAATACCGCCGGCCATCGCCATCTCGGCAAGGGTGACGGCCACGCCGCCATCCGAACGGTCATGATAGGCCAGGATGAGTCGCTTGGCCACGAGTTCCTGCATGGCCTCGAAGCAGGCTCGGAGCGCGGCGGCGTCGGCCACGTCGGGCACGGTGTCGCCGATTTGGTTGTAGACTTGTGCCAATGCCGAGGCACCCAGGCGATCCTTGCCCCGGCCAAGGTCGATAAGCATAAGGCGCGAAACGCCGGGCTTGAGGTCGGGCGTCACGTCGAGGCGCGCGTCGGTGACGGTGGCGAAGGCCGAGACGATAAGCGAGAGAGGGCCCACCTGGCGGTGTTCCTGCCCCCTGCTGTCTGTCCAGACCGTGCGCATGGAGAGCGAATCCTTGCCCACAGGAATGCAGATGCCCAGCGCGGGGCAGAGGTCCATGCCCACGGCTTCCACGGCGTCAAAGAGGCGGGCGTCCTCGCCCTCCTCGCCGCAGGCGGCCATCCAGTTGGCGGAGAGTTTGATTGTGCCGATGGGCCCGATGGGGGCGGAGGCCATTTGGAGAATGGCTTCGCCCACGGCCATACGCGCGGAGGCCGGCGCGTCCACGATGGCGATGGGGGTGCGCTCGCCGGTGGCCATCGCCTCGCCGGTGTGGCAGGTGTAGCCCGTGACGGTGACGGCGTGGTCGGCGATGGGCAACTGATACTTACCCACCATCTGGTCGCGGTGAACCATGCCCGTGACGGTGCGGTCGGTGATGGTCACCAAAAAGGTCTTGTTGGCCACGGCCGGGAAGCGCAGGACGCGCCCGAGCGCCTCGGCGGGCGTCACGCCGGCCAAATCAAGCGGCCGTTGCGGCAACGCCACGTGGCGGACGTCGCGCACCATACGCGGCGGTTTGCCCAAGAGCGTGGCGATGTCCATGTCGATGGGGTTGTCGCCAAAGTGGGCGTCGTGCAGCACCATGCGGCCGTCGTCGCGCGTCTCGCCGATGAAAGCCACGGGGCAACGCTCGCGCGCGCAGAAACTCTCGAAGAGCACGCGGTCTTCCGCGCGGATGGCCAGCACATAACGCTCCTGCGCCTCGCAGCACCAGATTTCCATCGGGCTCATCGAAGGCTCTTCGTTGTGCACCGTGCGCAACTCAAAGTTCGCGCCCGTCGCCTCCACCAACTCCGGGCAGCCGTTCGAGAGGCCGCCCGCGCCGATATCGTGGATGGAGAGGATGGGGTTGGAGGCGCCGAGGGCCACGCAGGCATCGATGACACCCTGGCAACGCCGCTGCATCTCCGCGTTGCCGCGCTGAACGGAATCGAAATCCAGCTTCGCCTCGTTTGCGCCCGATGCCATCGAGCTGGCCGCGCCGCCGCCCAGGCCGATGCGCATGGCCGGCCCGCCGATCTGCGCCACCAACACATGCGGCGGCACCTCGCGCTTCAACACCTGATCGTGTCGGATGTTGCCCATGCCGCCCGCGAGCATAATCGGCTTGTGGTAGCCCCAATACTTGCCGCCCGCCTCCTCCTCAAGCGTGCGGAAGAAGCCGCACAGCTGCGGCCGCCCGAACTCGTTCCCGAAGGTCGCCCCGCCGATGGGGCCCTCCAACATGATCGACAGCGCGGGCGCCAGGCGCTCAGGCTTCTCGCCGAAGTCTCGCTCCCACGGCTGACGAAAGCCGGGGATTTCCAGGTTGCTCACGCAGAAGCCGCAAATGCCGGCCTTGGTGCGGCTGCCGATGCCCGTGGCGCTCTCGTCGCGGATTTCGCCGCCCACGCCCGTGGCCGCCCCCGGGAAGGGCGAGATGGCGGTGGGGTGGTTGTGCGTCTCCACCTTCATCAACATCTCCACCTGATCCTCCGCGAAACGATACGCGTTGTCGCGCGGGTCCGCTTGGAAGGCCAACGTCTTGAAACCGTCAATGACGCCCGAATTGTCCTTGTACGCCACCTGCGTCCCTTCCGGGTGCAAAGTGTGCGTGTTGCGGATCATGCCGAAGAGCGAGAGGTCGCGCTCCCGGCCATCGATGATCCACTTCGCGTTGAAGATTTTGTGGCGGCAATGCTCGCTGTTCACCTGGCCGAACATCGTCAGCTCCGTGTCCGTCGGGTTGCGCTTGGCCGCCGTGTAGGCGTTGAGGAGATAATCGATTTCCGGGTCGCTCAACGCCAGACCAATCTCACGGTTCGCCCGTTCCAGCGCCGCGCGCCCCTCGCCCAACACGTCAAAGACCTTGCCGCGCGCCGGCTTCGCCTCCGCAAAAAGCCCCCCCAGCGCCTCCGCCGTGAACAGCCCCTCGATCATGCGGTCGTGCAGCACGTTCCGTGCCGCGCCGTCCAAATCGGCGATGCCCAGCGTCTTCCCGCCCCACCCCAACGCCACATGCATCGCGCGCTCCACCCGCGCCACGCCCGCCACGTGGCACGTCCGGAAGATATCCGTCGCCTTCGAACTCCACGGCGAAATCGTCCCCAGCCGCGGCGCCACGAAAAACCCCTCCCGCGGCAACGGCGCATCGCCCGCATCCAGCAACGTCCTCGCCTTCGCCAGCGCCTCCGCCGACAGCGCCCCCTCCACCGCCATCGGGAAGACCCACCGCGTCCGCACCGCGCAATCGGCCAAGCCCACCTCCGCCAACCGCTTCTTCAAGGCCTCCACGCGAAATGCCGAAAGCGCCTCTTGACCGACCAAAATCTCTGTTGCCATCTTCCAAACCTCTTCAACGGGATACAAAACGCCCTTAGTTTACCACATTCCGGCCGAACGGGCACTCGCGGCCGCACGGCAACCGTTACCGTCCGCTGTCCACTTATGAAACGGCCGCCCCGAACGTCGGTTCGGGACGGCCGTTTCGTGTGCCTGCGCGAGGGCTCACTTCATGACGGGCGCGACGCGCACCTTGAAGAGACGTGTGCCCGTGTCCGCGGGAACGGTGAAGGAGAGCGCCGTGACAGGAGCCTCCGCCGTGGCCGGGGTGAGCGTCTGCTCGGCAAGGGGCTCGCCCTCGTCGGAGGTCTCGCCCGAGAGCGAGACAGGGATGAGTTCGGCCTTGATCGCCATGGGCCCGAAGGCCACCGTGCCGCCGTTGGGGGCGGAGAGGGTCGCCGTCACGGAGACGTTCCCACCTTCCACCGCCAAGGTCGTCACCGTGAAGTCATAGGCCACGCGCAACGCCGTGCCCTCCACCGTGACAAGCCCCTCGCCCTGAAGGATGGGCAGCGCGACATTGAGCTCCTCCGTGGTCATGGGCCGACCGTTGGCCACGCCGGAGACGGCGGTCACCTCCGAGAGCCCGGCCGCGGCGGCCGCCTGCGCCAAGAGGGCACGCGCGATGTCATTGAAGGTCGCGCCGCCGGCGTCACCCTCGGCGGCTTCGGGCAGGATCGGCGCGGTGGCGGCGGGGCCGATCACGTAGAGGCCGTCCGTGCGCGCCTCCACCTCCCAACCCTCGACCGCGAAGCCGGTGGCGTCCGCCGGGCCGGTGACCCAAGAGACCAATTTGGTGCCGGCCTCGGTGCCCTCGGGGGCGGAGACCGTCACCGTCGCGCCCTCGGCCACGGAAACCGTGTCGAAGGCCGCCGTCGCGCCGCCCGTCAGGCTCGCGCCGTCGCAGAGCCGGATGGCGCCCGTCAGCGTGCCGGCGTTGGAGAAGGCGGCGTAAACATTGAGTGTGGTATTGTCGGCGATGGTGAGTGTGCCGCCCGCCTCGATGGCAACGGGGCCACGGCCCAGCGCGTCGGGCGCGGCCTTCGCGGAGACGGTGCCGCCGGAGGTGCCGATGGAGACCCCGGAGGCGATTTCCGTGCCACCGGTATACGTGCCCTCCGAGGTGAGGTGGATGAGGCTGTTGTCATCGGCAAAACGCAACTTCAGCGTGCCTTCCCCGTCGTCACGGATGGGGCAGGCGATGTTGTATTGGTTGGCGTTGCCGCCATCCAGGATGAGCAAGCCGTGGCCTTGGAGGGCGCCCGTGAAGGCTGCGTATTGCCCATTGCTGGAGCCTTGGATGTGCGCGGCGTTCTCCGGGGCGCCGTCGTTCTCGATGAGGAAGGTCGGCGCGATGGGCCGGCTCGCCCACGAGTTGCCGTTGTAGATGCGGAAGGTGGCATCGTTGCGCAGGGTGATGGTCGCCTCCGCGTCTTGCAGTTGGATGAAGGCTTCTTGGAGCGTGACGGTGGTGCCGCCCTCGGCGACGATGTCGGGGATGGTCGCGTAAGGCGCGGGGCTTGAGCCCGTCGAGAAGGCGAGGGTGCCCTCTTGGAGATGGATGGGAGCCGTCGCCGTCGCCGTGTTCGGGAAGGCCAGCGTGCCGGCACCGGTTTTGACGAAAGTCTCGGTACCGGAGAGGAGCGAGGGCAATTCCACGGTCTGTCCTTGCGGCACCGCGTAAGTCAGCGGCGCGTTGAGCGTGACAGCCGACGGCAACGGCAGCACGGCGACGCTTGTCGCGAGCGGGCCGTCGAGGGTCAGCGCCTCTTCCACCGTCAAGCCGGAGGAACCGGCCAACGTGAGGGTGTGCTCCGACGCGCCGACGGTCAGCGAACCGACGCGCGTGACGTAAGGATTGGTGGTGAGCGTCACGGGCGCGGAGGCCGTCACGGCGGCTTGGCTCAACGCGGTGGGCAAAGTGGGCCAGATATTGAGCGCGACGGGCACGCCATTGGCGTCCGCCCAACCGGCGGCGCCCCACTCCGCGTCCGCGTCGAGCGTGACCGAAATGGGGGTTGTGAAGTCGCGCACCAGATAGTACGAGCCGCCCTGGCGATTGACCGCGTACCCCTCGGGGATGCCCGTGAAGGCAACCTCGCCCGAGCCGTTGGTCAGGACGCGGAGCGCCGTGTTGTCCGCCAACTCCACCGCGTCAAGGTTCAGCGCGACGGTGCCGGTGGCGTTCCCCGTGACGGTCGGCCCGCCGGCGGTGCCGACGCAGAGCGTGGCGCCGTCTTGGAAGACCGCGTCGCCGATGACGGTGCCCGCGCCGCTCAGCGTGCCGGCAACCTCCAACGCCTCGACGACCTCAACAACCGCGGCGCAGGTGGCATATTGGAGCGTAAAGGGGCCATCGGCCAGCCACGCGTTCGTCGCCCATGCGGCGCCTTGCTCCTGGGTGTAAGTGCGAACATCGACAGGCGTAAAGCTCACGCCATCGTTGCTGGTCAAGAGCGTCCAGAGAATGGGGTTGCGGCCATTCTGGTCGGCCGTCGCCAAGTTGTAACCGTCGAAGGCAAAGACGTTGCCCTCGCCGGCGTCCAAGGTGATTTGGCAATCCGTGGTCGTGGTCTGCGCCTCTTCCGTGCTCCAGAACCATTTGGTGCCCAGGTCGCCATCCAAGAGGTTATCGTCCAAGTGCTCGCTGTTCGTGGCGGCTTGCGAGGCCAAGATGGAGACATCCTCACCCCACGGCACCTGCTCGCCGTTCCGGAAGAGGCCGAACTCGGCGAGCGCCCAGCCATCGGAATGGGCGATCCCCTCCGCCGGCGCGACGCGTTGCTGCGGCACCAATTGTACCCACCGCGCGCAGACAATAGCGCTCGTGCCGAACGCCAGCTCGCCGTCGGCGGCCACGGAAACCTTGCGCGCGGCGAGGAACCCGCCAGTGGCGTTCAGACGATAGGTTCCCACAACCGAGACGTTCTGGGCCGCGACGTCCTCGGTCACGGTGACCGGCTCCTCCGCGTCGTTCGCGCCGAAGGTGACGTTGTCGCCGGTCTGGAAGCCCGGGAGACCATCCGCCCACGCGCTTCCGTCCGCAGGGGTCGCCCACGTCTTGTTGCGCGCATCATCCAAGACGACATAGAGCGTGCCGCCCTCCACCGCCAGCGTGTGGGCGCAATCCATGTTCTTGGTTTCGACGGTGAGCCCCTCGGGCACCGCGTCGGCAAGCCCCACCGCGACACGGCCGGCCTCGGCCTCCGCGGCCGTGACCTCCACGCGCACTTTACCAGAACGAAGGGTGATCGGGAGGTCACGGTGCAGGCCAATGTCCACCAAGCCACCCTCAAGCGTCAGCGCGTCAAAGGCGCCGACGGTCGCTTGGGTAAGGTCGATGAGGCGTTCGCCGCCGGCCAGGACGAGTTCCGTGCCGCCGGTGATGGTCGGGGTGTCGCCATAGGGCAGAATATCCGAGGTGAAGGTGCCGCCGCGCAAGGTCAGCGTGACCTTGCCGCCGACGGAGGATTGCGGACCGCGAGTGCCCGCGTAGATGGGATAGGCGAAGGTGACCGCCTCGGGCGCGTCGATCAGCACCGAGACGTTGCCGCCAAACGCGAAGGTGTACGTGTCCGAATCCGAGGCCGCGTTATAGGAGCCGCCGATGACTTCCTTGGCGAAGGTGCCTTCGGTTCCGTCCGGCAGAACGATTTCCACCGTGCTGTTCCCCGTCTGCGTAACCGTGAAATGGGTGTTGTTGCGGCTGGAACCATCCGCGCTCACGGAGCCGCCGATGAGATGATTGCCGTAAAGATAATTATTGAGACGCGTGCTTCCCTCGCCGCGCCGCGTCTGGAGTGCGCGCACGCGCACGGTGGTGTTGCCGGTATGCGTGAAAGTGCGCGCGTGGTACATACCGTTGCCGCCGACGATGTTGCCCACCACCTGTGCGCCCTCGCCGATGGTCACCAGCGTGTCGCCCGTGAGAGGAAGGCCGTCCCCGCTGCCCGAACCGCGGCTACAGCCGACGATACCGCCGACAACCTGGTTCGCGGTCGCGCCGACAACCTCGGTGAGCAGATTGCCGTTCACCGTGTTGGCATCGTCATTCCGCCAATCGTTATTGGCGCCACCGATGACTTCGTTGTGCGTGCCGCCCGTCACCTTCAGCCACACATCGCGATCGAGCGTGCTCCGGTCGCCATAAGAGGCCGACCAAATGCCATAAATGTCAAAGGGGCCGCCGGAATTATTGTCGATTACGGCCACGTTGGCCGCGCGCTCGCCCAAGGTCTGCCGCGCGGCAGGGTGAGTCTCCAGATTCACCGGCCGGTCGGCGAGTATCAACTGTGCTGTCGTGGGCGCCGTGCCCCACCCCTCCGGCACGTCCGAGAAGGTTACCGACACGGTCGCGAACTCCATCGCCGCCGCCGCCGCCGTCAGCTCCTCGGCGGTCAGCACGCGCGTCCAGACGCCCAGCGCGTCAATCGCGCCCGTGCCGCGCGCCTCCGTGTCCATAAAGTTGCCATGCCGGCTGCTCCACTGGAACTGCGGCGCGATCAGCGTCCCCTCCACGGTGCCCGTGCCGGCGGCACGCACCGAGCCATCGGCGAGCACGTGATAGAGCGCGAGGGGCGCCTCCGTGTTCGCGGCGTCGTAGGTCAGCGCGAGCGTGTTGTAGGACGCATCGTACGCACCCTCCACGGGCGTGTAGAGGATTCGCTCGCTGTTCATCCCCGTGGCGATGACCCATTTGCCGATGGCATCGTCCGTTTCATCCTCGGCGTTCGCGTCCGCGTCCCGCCGAATGGACAAGCCCCCCCCCGTTTTTGTCCCGAAGGCAAAGAGGATGCCATTGGCCGTGGTGCCCGTCTTCGCGCGGAAAACAATCGTGAAAGCCGTGACACCCGATGCCAAGACCTCTTGCGAACTGGTGTACATCTCCACCTTCGCACCGAAATCCATCGCCAGCGAATCCCCGATTACCTTGACCAAAGTTGGCGAACCGGTCGTGTTCCACTTGCCCTCACCCTGCTCGGCGGCGATGCCGTTGTCCGGGTTGTCGAACGACGAGTAATAGGAGAGTCCGTCCAACAGCGAGCCCTCCAGCGCGGCGGCCTGCGCGTCCCAAGCGAGGCCCAGCCCCGCCGCGGCGGCCAAGGCCGATCGCCAACCTAACCAATCCAACACCTGCTTTCTCATGCGAAACTCCTTCCCTGCCCGGGAGCGGCGGCCAATCCACCGAACGAAGGGAGTATAGCACCGCACGGAGAAAAAGGGAAGCGAAAAAACATCCGCAGGGTTGGATTGCGCCCTTGTCGATAACTTTCGGAAATCTGTTGAAAGTCTGTTGAAAGCAGGGCGGGCCGATGGAGGCCCAAAACCCTTTTTTCAATCAGGAAGCGGGGTCATTTTCCGGGATGCGCCGTACCTCCGGTCGAGACACGCCGTATCCCGCGGTGCGACACGGCGCATCCCGGGAAGGGGGCGGCGGGGCACTCTTGCCGCGGAGGCATCAGCGGAGAGGGCGTGCGAGGGCGAGGACGTAGACGCGTTTGGCGCCGGCGCGTCGGAGAAGGCGGGCGCAGGCATTGCAGGTGGCGCCGGTGGTCATCACGTCGTCCACCAAGAGGAGGTTTTTGCCTTTGAGGTGGCGCGGATGCGCGGCGCGATAGGCGGCGAAGGCGTTGCGGAGGCGTTCCTCGCGGCGCAGGCGTGTCTGGGAGACGACGCCCGTGGGCACGCGGCGAAGGAACCGGCGTTGGCAGGGGATGCCGAGGGCTTTCGCAAGGCCATCGGCCAGGAGGTCGGCCTGGTTGTAGCCGCGTTGGCGGCGTTTGGAGGGCTGCATGGGGACGGGGACGATGGCGTCGAAGGCGACGCCGAGCGGGGCGATGCGCACGCGGTAGGTGGCCTCGAGGAAGCGCACAAGGTCTTCCTGAAGCCAGACGCCGCCCTGATACTTGAAGCGGTGGATGAGGTGGCGGACGGCGCCCTCGTAGCGGGCGACGACGAAGGCGCGGGCGAAGGCCGGGCGGTGGGCCAGGCATTCGGAGCAGACGAAGTCGGGGCCGCCGGGCACGGGCGCTTCCGCGCCGCAGATGAGGCAGGAGGGATTGCGCGTCAGCGGGAGGCGCCCCAGGCAGTCGGCGCAGATGTAGCCGCCCTCGCCCGCGGGGCGCTCGCAGAAGACGCAGTCGCAGGGATAGCAAAAGTCCAGCGCCCAGCCGAGAAGACGGCGAACCTTTACAAGGAGACGCCGAAGCATCGCAGGGCCAGCCCCAGTGCGCCGCCGAGCAGGATGAGCGAGACCGCGCCTAGGCGCACCCACTGCGTCAGCGCGAAGAGGGCGACCGCAAGGCCGGCCGCGAGCCATTGAAAGCCCGCGCCGCCCGCCGGCCGGAGCGTGTGCCCCAGCAGCGTCCAGGCCGCCGCGCCGATGAGGCCGACGACCACGGGCTTGGCCCCCTCCAACGCGGCGCGCACCGACCAGTGGCGCATGGCGTAATGGAAGATGCCGGCGATGAGCAGGATGATGACCACCGAGGGCAACACGACCCCGCCCGTCGAGCAAATGCTGCCAAGCAAGGGGTTGCCCCCGGAGGCCTCCGCCACGTGGATGCCCGAGAAGGTGGCGATGTTGATGGCAAAGGGTCCGGGCGTGCTCTCGGCGATGCCCACGAAGTCCGTGAACTGCTCAGGCGTAATCCACCCGTGGCGGTCGATGAGCTCCTGCTGGATGAGGGGGATCATCGCGTAGCCGCCGCCGATGGTGAAGAGGCCGACCTTGGCGAAAGTCAGGAAAAGCGTCCAGTAAATCATGGCGTCTCCCTCCCGGTCAGACGCGGCCGGACGCCATACCACGCCACGCCGAAGAGAAGCCCGCCGATGACGAACCAGAGCGCGTTGAGATTGAAGAGCGCCACCGACACGAAGGCCACCGTGCCGGCCACCAGGTTGGCCACGTTGCGCGGCACGCCCTGCCCCATGCGGAAGAAGGCGCGCACGATGAGCACGATGGCCGCCACGCGGATGCCCGCCAGCGCCGCCGCCACCCACGTGTTCTCGCGGAACTCCAGGTAGAAACCGCTGACGATCACAATCACCAGCCACGCAGGAAAGACCAGCGCCACCGTCGCCACCACCCCGCCAAGGATACCCGCCAGCCGATAGCCCACGAAGGTGGCCGTGTTCACCGCGATCGGCCCGGGCGTGCTCTCGCCGATGGTGATGATGTTGAGCAACTCCTCCTGCGTCAGCCAGCCCTTCCTGCGGACCAGGTCGTCTTCCAGCAACGCGATGATGGCATAGCCGCCGCCAAAGGTCACCCCGCCGAACTTCCCGAAGGTCAGCGTCAGCGCCAAGAGGCGGCGGCCGAGGGAGGCCGCCCGCGCGGCATCCCCCGGCGCATCGCCCGTGCCCGCGGGCGCGGGCCGCTTGTCGGGCGCGCTCAGAGCCCTGCCTCCAGGCGCGCCTTCACCGCGGCCAAATCCGTTTCCGCCGGGGCGGCGCCCGACTTGACGGCGGCCTCGGCCACCGCGTAGGAAACCGCGGCGTAGAGGCGGCGGTCGAAGGCCTTGGGGATGATGTAGCCGGGGCCAAAGGCAAGGTTCTCGCCGGGATAGAGCGCCTGCACCTCCGCCGGCACCGGCTCGCGCGCCAAGGCCGCGAGCGCCCGGCTTGCCGCCACCTTCATGGCCGTGTTGATGGTGCGCGCCCGCACATCGAGCGCGCCGCGGAAGAGGAAGGGAAAGCCGAGCACGTTGTTGATTTGGTTGGGATAGTCCGAGCGCCCCGTCGCCATTACGTAAGGTTTGCCGGCAAGCGCCTCGGCCACCGCCGCGGGGTCAATCTCGGGATCCGGGTTCGCCATCGCGAAAATCGCGGGGAAGTCCGCCATCGTCTTCACGTCAGCGCCCGAGAGGACGCCGGCGGCGGAGACGCCGATGAAGACGTGCGCCCCGGCGAGCGCCTCGCGCAGGGTTCGCTTGTCCGTGGTCACCGCATGGCGGCGTTTGTGCTCGGTGAGGTCCGCGCGGTCGGCGCGGATGACGCCTTTGGAGTCGCACATCGTCAGGTCGCGCACGCCGGCGGCCTTGCACATGTCGGCGATGCGGATTCCCGCGGCGCCGGCGCCGTTCACCACCACGCGCAGGTCGCCCAACGCGCGCCCGGCGATTTGGGCGTAGTTGATGAGGCCGGCCACCGTGATAACCGCCGTTCCCCACTGGTCGTCATGGAAGACAGGGATGTCCAGCTCCGCGTCCAAGGTGTCCTCAATCTCGAAGCAGGCGGGCGCCGCGATGTCCTCCAGATTGATGCCGCCATACATCGGGGCGATGGCGCGCACCACCTCGATGACGCGCTTGGGGTCGGTCTTGCCGGCATCCGCCCCACCCTGGCGGCAACGGCCCACCGGGACCGGCCAGGCGTCCACGCCCGCAAAACTCTTGAAGAGCGCGGCCTTGCCCTCCATCACCGGGATCGACGCCGCCGCGCCCAGATCCCCCAACCCCAGGATTGCCGTGCCGTCTGAGACGACCGCGACCAGATTGCGCTTGGCCGAGAGGTCGAAAGCCTTCGCAGGGTCCGCCGCAATCGCCTTCACCGCCTGCGCCACGCCGGGCGTGTAGGCCAGGCACAAATCCTTCTGCGACTTCAGCGGCTTGTTGAGCGCCACGCCCACCTTGCCGCCATCATGAAACGCAAAAACCTCTTCCTTCGTAATCGTCACGGCCATCGCGCCACTCCTTTCGTTCGATGAAAATCGCCGCACAGTCTACCACATTTCGACCGTTCGGAGGCGCGGACGACGCCCTGTCCGCAGTCCGCTGTTCTCTGCACGCCGGTGGCGAACCAAACGCGCTCGGCCCCACCGTCGCCCCGCAGGGGCGTCCTGTTCACTGTTCGCTGTTCTCTGCCCACTCATTTGCTATACTTGTGCCCGAAAGGAATCTGGCTTTATGGACTTCACGAAACCGGTCAATGCGCCCCGCCCCAAGCGGCGCGGGTTGCGGGCGCTCGCTTGGATTGTCGGCGTGCTCTGCGTTCTGGTCGCGTTGGTGTTGGCGTTGCCCGCGTTGCTCTCCACGGGGGCCGTGCGCGGGCTTGTCCTGGGCAAGGTCAATGACGCGCTCGCCCCGGCGAGCGTGGAAATCGCGGATTGGGACTTCGCGTGGTTCGGGGAACAGGCGCTCGAGGGCATTCGCTACCGCGACCCGCGGCAAGGCATCGACGCGCGTGTGAAACGCGTGCGCCTCGGCGCGCTGTCGGACTTGTTGCCGGTCGGGAAGATGACGGTGGCGGTGGAGGTGGACACGCCCGAGGTGACCTATGCGCCGCCTTCGCCCGCACCCGCCAAGTCGGAGGCGGGAGGCGAACCCGCGCCCGCACCGGCACCCACCGCGTCGCCCGCGGAAAAGGCACCCATCCTTCTGCCGGCCTGGGAGGTCTCCGTCTCGCTCGCCGTCACGAACGCCTCCTTCGCGATGGCGGGGCTGCCCGCGCCGTTGGCGACCGTCGAACGCGCAAGCGTGGAGATGGCGTCGTTTGACGCGCCCATCGCCGTCTCGGCCAAAGGCACGGCGCAGGGCGTGACCCTCGGGGCGGAGGCCGTGTTGCCCTCGGCGCGGGAGCTGACCGCGGCCAAGGCCATCAACGACTTCTTCACCACGGCCGCCGCGACGCTCGACGCGCCGTGGCTCGCCGTGCAGGTCGCCGCGGAAGCGCACAAGGGGGCGGCTTGGCCGGCCGTGAAGGCCAATGCCACGATTGACCTGCCGGGCGCGTTGGCCTTTGCCGCGCCCTTTGGCGTCAAGACCGAGGGATTGGAGGTGAAGTCCGGCAAACTGAGCCTTTCCGCCGAGGCGGGCAATGGCAAGGCGCTCGGCGCGTTGGCCGTCTCCGCGAACCTGGGCACCCAAAACCTCGCCTGTGCCGTGCAGGGCAAGCCGCTCGCCCTCGACCCCAGGGTCGCGCTGGCGGCCGAGGTGGACCCCGCCAACCCGCTCGCCGCCCGCATCGAGACGCTCACGCTTGCGTTGCCCGGCGTCTCCGTGCAGGGGCAAGGCACGATGGAGAACGGGGCGCTTGCCGCGAAGATCGAGAGCTCGCCGTTGCTGGAGGTGTTGCGGCCCTTCGTCGGCGAGGCGGCGTTGCCGGGGCCGCTGACGGTCGCGTTGGAGGCCAAGTCCGCGCGGAATGTCTTCGGAATGACCGCACGCGTGCAAACCCGGTCCAAGGACTTGCTCGCGCTCACAGCAAAGGCCGGGCAGGTGGATGCGCAAGCACAGGAGGTCGGCTCCCTCCAAGTGGGCGTGACGAGCGACCTGTCCGCGTTGACCGCCTACCTTGGCGTGCCGGGCCTGAAGAAAGGCGCCTTCTACCTCAACACCAAGGCAAGCGGCTCCCCCAAGGCCGTGCAGGCCGACGTAACCTTTGCCCTGCGCGACGTGGACTACGCCGCCGCGCCGCTCGCCATCGCGGAGCCTTCCCTGCTCGAAGGCGCGCTCAAGGCGCAATTCGACGGCGCCGCCGTGAAGGTGCGCGACCTCACGCTCACCACGCCCGTCGCCACGGTGGCAGGCACGGCCGACTACGCGCTCAGCAAACCGCTCGGGCAGGCCGTCGTCGCCGCGCTCACCGGCACGCTCACCCCGGCGCACGCGTTGGAAAAATGGCTGACGCCCGGCGACAGGGATACCGCCCTGCCGAAGGTCGCGGGTACGTTGGATTTCGCGGTGAAGGCCGCCGCCTCCGAAAGCCCTATCCCGCGCGTGACGCTCGCGCTCGTCTCCAAGGCACTCGACGTGACCCTGCCCAAACAGCCCAAACTCGCCATCGCGCCCCTCACGCTCAAGGTCGAGGCCGATGGCACCGAGGCGGGCTATGCGCTGCGAGACTTCACGCTGACCTTGCCCTACGCGGCCGTGACCGCCACCGGCGCCTTCGCGACAGAATCGGGTCGCGTGTCGTTGGAGGGCACCCTCACGCCCGACTTCGCGGCCATCTGGGGGCTGCCCTTCATGGATCCCTACCGCGAAATGGGCCTTGCCATCGCCGGCCGACATGCCCGCCCCTTCCGTTTCGAGGCGCCCGTGCTGACAGGGCTCCCTGGCATCCTGAACGAGGGCACCGCCGAGGCGTCGTTGGCCTTCGACCGCGTCACGCTCCCCGGCCTCGACATCCCCAACGGCCAAGCCACGCTCACCTTGGCCGACGCGCAGGTGGCGCTCGACGCGGAAGTCGCCCTCAACGGCGGCAAGGTTCGCCTCGCGCCACGCATCGCCGTCGCCGCCGAGCCCTATGTGCTGACCATCCCGCAAGGCGCCAAGTTGCTCGACGGCGTGGGCCTCACCCAAGCCATGCTCGACGCCGGGCTCGGCGCCGTCAACCCCCTGCTCAAGGGCTCCGCCACCCCATCCGGCACCGTGGACGTCGTCTGCGAGGCGCTCTCCATGACCTTGGGCAAAGACCCGATGGCAGATCTCACGGCTCACTTGCGCCTGCTCACCCACGGCGTCTCCCTTTCCCCGAACAGCACGCTCGCCACCGTGCTCGCCCTGCTCAAGCAAAAAGACCGCACCGCGACCTTGCCCGACCAAGACTTCACCGTACGCGTCACAAAGGGCATCGTGACCTGCGCCCCCATCGACATGCGGATCGGTGCCGTGCGCGTCTCCTGTGAGGGCGCCACCACCCTTTCCACCCGCGCGCTCGACTACACCCTCACCGTCAACGCCCCCAAGGTCGGCGACGGCATCACCTTGGCGCTCCCCGTCACCGGAACCATCGACAAGCCCGCCATCGAGACCGACGCGCTCGTCCGCGCCCTCTCCACCGCCGCAGCGGACGCCGCCATCGACAAGGCCTCCGAAAAACTCTCCGAAAAACTCTCCGAACGCCTCGGCAAGGCGCTCCGCAAAAAGGGCGGCGAGGAAGGCCGAAAGGCCGGCGAGAAGGCCGGAAAAGAGGCCGCAGACAACCTGGAAAACGCCCTGCGCGGGCTCTTCGGGCGTTGAGAACATGGCGGATTGGCGACTGAAGCCCCGTTCGGGACGATGTACCCGCTGCGGCGCACCCTTCGCGCCCGGCGACTCCGGCTTCTCCCTGCTTACGCCCGACCCCGCGGGCGAGGGCTACGTGCGGCACGATCTCTGCGCGGCCTGCCATGCCGCGCTCCCGCCTGAGGCACGCCGCGGCGCCTCCGCGGCTTGGCCCTTCACCGTGCCGGACGCCCCGCCCAAGGCAGACGCCGCCTCCCCCCGCACCCCCCACCCCAACGCCGACGCCGTGCTCCGGGCGGCACTCGGGCGCGGCGACCCGCGCGACCGTGCGGCCATCTACGTCCTCGCCCTGCTTCTGGAGCGCGGCAAGCGGCTCGTCGAGCGGCAAATGTCGCGTGACGAGACGGGGCGCACCGTCCATCTTTACGAAGAACGCGCGTCAGGAGACCTGTTGCCCATCGTCGAGCCTCCCCTCACGGAGGCGGCGCTCCCCGAGGTGCGCCAACGTGTGGCGGAGTGGCTGGAACACGGCGTGCGCACGCCCGTGCGCGTTCTGCGCCGCCCGGCGCACGCCCGCCGCCCGCGCGGCCGCGTCAAGCGTTTTCGGAGATTTGCCCCATGACCCGCACCCTGCTCTATCTGCTCGCGCTCGTGGCCGTGACCCTGATCATCTGGCAGTGGAATCGCGGCGCGCAGCGGCGGCGCTTCCGCCGCGCCTTCCCCGCCACGCCCGACCCCGCCTGGGCGCCGGAAGACGACCCGTTCCTCGCGGCCTTCGAGCGCGCCTTCGCGCTCCGGCGCGGCTGGGCTCGCCGGCTGCCGCCCGCCGTCACGCCCATGACCGTCTATCTCACGCTCTACCCCACGCATTGCGTCTATGACGAGAACGAGCCGGCGCGCCTGCTCCGTGCCCTGCGCGCGCGGCTGGGCAACGCGCTTCCGCCCGACCCGCTCACGGTGCCGTTGGGCGAGCTGGCGACCCGTTGGCGCGCCGCCCCTGAAGCCGCAGTCGAAAGGAACCGCCCATGACCCCGAAAGGCACCCTCTTCCTGGTGGACCTCATGCCCATCCTCTATCGCGGCCACTTCGTCTTCCTGAAGAAACCGAGACGGACGGCCTCCGGGATCAACACCTCGTCTGTCTCGCTCTTCGCCAACACGTTGGAGCAACTCCTCCGCATCTTCCGCCCGACCCACCTGGCCGTGGCGGCGGAGAGCCATGCGCCGACCTTCCGCCATCGTCTCTACGCCCCCTACAAGGCCCAACGCGAGAAAATGCCCGAGGACATCGCCGCCGCCATCGACCAATCGCGCGAATTGGCCGACGCTTGGGGTATCCGCACCGTGACGGCCGAGGGCTTCGAGGCCGACGACGTGATGGGCACCCTTGCCGAACGCGCCGTGGCCGAGGGCTTCGCGGTGGTCATCGCCACGCCCGACAAAGACCTCGGCCAGCTCGCCGGCCCCAACGTCGCCATCCTCCACCCCGGCGATGAGGCACCCCTCACGGCCGAGGCCATCTGCACCCACTGGGGACTCGCCGCTCCCGCGCAAATGGTCGATTACCTCGCGCTCGCCGGCGACGCGAGCGACAACATCCCCGGCGTGCCGGGCATCGGCCCCAAAACCGCCGCCAAACTCCTGCGCGACCACGGCTCGCTCGATGCCCTCTTGGCCGCGGCAGACGACATCCCCGGCCGCGCGGGCGAAACGCTCCGCGCCCATCTGGACGAGGCGCGCCTCAGCAAACGGTTGGTCACCATCGTGCGCGACGTGCCCCTCGCGCTCTCGCTCGACGACCTGCGCTTGGCGCCGCCCAACGCCGATACCTTGGCGCCCGTCTTGGCAAAGTTCGAGTTGCGCCAAGTCGCCATCCGCCTCAACATCGCCCTGGACGCCGCGCCGGAGACACCCGCCACTCGGCGCCACGCCACCTTGGCCGACACGCCGCACGATTATCGGTTGGCGGAAACCGCGGAGGCGCGCGCGGCGCTTGCCGAGGCGCTTCTCCGCGAAGCGTTGGTTGGCTTCGACACCGAGACGACCGGCCTGCACCCGCGCACCGACCGTCTGGTCGGCTGCTCCTTTGCCGTGGCGGGCGGCAAGGCATGGTACGTGCCCTTGCCGGAAGGCGCCGAGGCGCAACGCGAGGCGCTCGCGCCCTTCCTCCCCCTCTTCCAATCCGAGACCGTCGCCAAGGTGGGGCACAACCTGAAGTTCGACCGCGCCTTCCTGTCCGCGCTTGGCATCGACATGAAAGGCCCGCTCCATGACACCCTGCTGGAGCATTACCTCGTCGCCCCCTCCGACCGCCACACGTTGGACGCCGCGGCCGAATCCGTCCTGAACTACACGCCCATCGCCATCGCAGCCTTGCTGGGCGAGGGTGCCTCGGCGAACATGGCCGACCTGCCCCCCGCCGCCATCCTGGACTACGCCGCCGAGGATGCCGACGTGGCCCTACGCCTCCACCAAGCCCTCATGCCGCGCATCGAGGCAATGGGGCTGACCCGTTTGCTCACGGAATGCGAGGAACCCTTGGCGGGCGTGCTCCTGCGCATGGAGCGCACGGGCGTGAGGATTGACGGCACCGCGCTCCGCCGCGTCCGCCAGGAAATCGAGGGCGAACTCGTCCGTCTGGAGCAGGCCATCCGAGAATACACGGGCGCGGGCGTCAATCTGGCCTCGCCCAAGCAGATGGGCGAATTCCTCTTCGGGCGGCTCAACCTCGACCCAACCGTCCGCCGCACCGCGCGCGGGCAATTCCCCACCAACGAGGAACTGCTCCTCAAACTGCGCGACAGGCACCCCGTCGTCGACCTCTTTCTGGACTGGCGCGCCTGCATCAAACTCAAGAACACCTATGTGGATCGCCTGCCCGACCATGTCGACCCCGCGGACGGGCGCATCCACACCACCTTCAACCAAACCTTCACCGACACCGGGCGCCTCTCATCCTCCGATCCCAACCTGCAGAACATCCCCGTTCGCTCCGAACGCGGCCAACGCATTCGCGCCGCCTTCGTCGCGCGCGGCCCGGGGTGGAAACTGCTCTCCGCCGACTATTCCCAGGTGGAGCTGCGCCTGATGGCCGCCATGAGCGGCGACACACGCATGATCGATGCCTTCCGCCGCGGGGAGGACATCCACGCGCAAACGGCCTCCGTCGTCTTCGGCGTGCCCCTCGAAGCCGTCACGCCCCGCCAGCGCAACCATTGCAAAATGGTCAACTTCGGCATCATCTACGGCATCTCCTCCTTCGGGCTGGCCTCGCGCCTGCGCATCCCGCGCAAGGAGGCCCAGGCGCTCATCGACGCCTACTTCGCCCAATATCCCGCCGTTCACGCCTACATGGGGCGCACCGTGGACGAGGCTCGCGCGCGCGGCTACGCGCAGACGCTCTTCGGCCGCCGCCGTCCCCTTCCCGACCTCACCTCGCGCAACGCCAGCACGCGCCAGTCCGCCGAGCGCATGGCCATCAACATGCCCATCCAAGGCACCGCCGCAGACATCATCAAGTTCGCGATGGTGCGCATCGACGACGCCCTCCGCGCACGCGGCCTCCGCACGCAGATGATCCTGCAAATCCACGACGAACTCCTTTTCGATGTCCCCGAAAACGAGATTGCCACCGTCCAACCCCTCATCCGCGAAGCCATGGAACACGTAATCTCCCTCCCTGTGCCGCTTTCCGTCTCCATCGGCATCGGCGACGACTGGCTCGCCGCTCACTGACGTGCATGGCAGCCGCCGCACCGCGCGCTGTCGAAGACCTGTCTGTAACCTTGCACAAAAATGCCCCCGGGGTGCCGGGGGCAAGGGACACGTGCAGCGGTGCTTTCAGGCCGCGCGGCGGCGAAGCGCCACCCCGGCCACACCCAACGCCAAAAGCGCCAAGGCGGTTGGCTCGGGCAACACGTAAACCTCGTTGGCAATCTCGATAACATCAAGGCTTGTATCCGTGTAGTACGCGCCTTTGACGGCGACGTCTGACAGCGTGAAACCGGAACCTTCATCGCCACGCAAGTCCTCGCCTACGGTAAGATCCGTCCAATCGTACCCGGATTGACCGGAGACGCTTCCGCCCAACGCGAAGACCTCGACGCCGTTGATGAAGATGGAGATGTCTGCCTTATATCCACCATGGGGTGGCTCCGGCATTGACGGAATAGTCGAACGAGACCTCAAAAATCGACTGTTTCCCGGAACCGATAGTGTTCGACCACGTGTAATGGGCTTCGTTGTCACCGTCCTGCGGGCAGGTTTCCCAAGGCACGGAGATGGCCTTCAAGTTGGCGGCGCAGAGGCCGATGGCGAGAATCGCGAGGAGTTGTTTACGCATTGTTCGCATTTCCTTTCTTTCGGGAACACCCCGAAAAGAGTTTTGACGCGCACCACTATACCACCCCCCCATTTTGTCAATCTCTGGACCGAATCGGGCGTGGGTGCGGGCACGGATCGGGGGGGGATTTGCTAGAATAGAGGGGATGTATCTCAAGGCACTGGAGATTTTTGGGTTCAAGAGTTTCGCGGAGCGGACACGGTTGGTGTTCGAGCCGGGGATGATTGCCATTGTGGGGCCGAACGGTTGCGGGAAGAGCAATGTCTCGGATGCCATTCGGTGGGTGTTGGGGGAGCAGCGGCCGAGCGCGTTGCGGTGCGCGAAGATGCAGGATTTGATTTTCAACGGCACGGACACGCGCAAGCCGTTGGGCATGGCGGAGGCGACGTTGGTCTTCGCCGATTGCGAGGCGACGTTGGGCACGGAGCACGCGGAGGTGTCTATCGCGCGGCGGGCCTATCGCGACGGCACGAATGCCTATTTCCTGAACAAGACGCCTTGTCGGCTGAAGGACATCCAGCGGCTGTTCATGGGCACGGGCGTGGGCACGGCGAGCTATTCGGTGATGGCGCAGGGGCAGATCGACGCGATTCTCTCGTCGCGCCCGGAGGATCGCCGCGCCGTTTTCGAGGAGGCCGCGGGGGTCACGAAGTTCCGCGCGGATCGGCGCGAGGCGCTCCGCAAAATCGCGCAGACGGAGGAAAATCTCACGCGGCTGAACGATTTGCTGCGCGAGTTGCGCCGCCAGGCCAACCAGTTACAGCGGCAGGCCGAGAAGGCCGCCCGCGCCCGGGAACTTCGCGCCGGGTTGCGCGGGCTTGACCTGGCCTTGGCCAAACGGCAGGCCGCGACGTTGGAGGAGGCCATCGCCACCGAGGGGTTGCGCGTGGCGGAGGCCGGCAACCGCATCCTCTCCATCCAGGCCGAGGCCGAGGCCGGCGAGCGCGCCATCGCCTCAGCCAACGCCCGCATCCAGGCCAACGAGGAGGCCATCGCGAAACTCTCCGAGGAGACTGCCGCCGCGGCCGCCCGCCATGCCCACGCGCAGGAGACCGTCAAGACCAACCAGGCACGCATGGCCGAGTATCGCGCCTGGGCCGAGGGGCTGGAACGCGAAATCGCCGAGGCGCGCGAACGCCTCGAAGCCGCCGGGCGCGAGCAGGAGGCCACCCCCGGCACCGAGGACTTCGAGGACGAACGCGAGACGTTGCAAGGCTTGCTGGACGAGGCGCAGGAGGCCTTCGACGCCCGCAAGGCCGACTTGGACGCCGCCCGCGCCGACTTGCAGGAGGCTCGCGACGCGTTGGCCGATTGCGACCGCCGGCAGACCCGCTGGCAACAGATTTTGGCGCGGGCGGACGCGGAGCGCCAGGAGCGGCTCCTGCGCCGCGAGCGCCTCACCGCCGAGGCCGCCGAGGCCGAGCGCCTCCACGGCGAGCGCGCCGCCGCGCTCGAGGCCG
>CASEMQ010000069.1 GCA_949289005.1 uncultured Lentisphaeraceae bacterium | reverse complement strand
GGGGGGGGGGGGGGGGCGCTACGCCGGCTGCGCGGAGCCCGGCGGCGGTGGGGGCGCCGAGGGCGATCGCGTCGCGGTCGCGCGGGGCGTCCGGCAAGGCGGCCCAGGCGCGGGCGGCGGAGGCGGAGGCGAGGAGGACGGCATCGTGCGGGGGCGGCGCGACGTCGGGGACGGCGACGGTGCGGTAGATGGGCAGGTCCTTGACCTTGGCGCCGCGGGCCTTGAGGGCCTCGGCCAGGGCGGGGCCGGCCTCCTCGCTGCGGACGCGGAGGATCTTCATGCCGGCGAGGTCGCCGGGCAACGCGGCGAGGAGGCCGCGCGCCGAGAAGTCGGCCTCCGGCACGAGCGTGTCGATGTGGAGGTGGGCGAGGGCGGCGGCGGTGCCGGGGCCGGTGACGGCCAGGCGCTTGGGCAGGTATTGGATGGGGCTGACCAGTTGCGCCAGGAGGAAGCGCGCGGCGGTGGGGCTGGTGACGACCAGGAGGTTGTAGCCCTTGCTCGGGCGGATCTTGATGGGGGCGACAGCCTCGAAGCGGATGAGGGGGCGCACGACGGGCACGCCGCCCAGGTCGAGGACGGCCTCGGCGGCCTTTTCGTTCACGCCGGCGCTGCCGGTGAGCCAGACGCGCCGCCCGGCGAGGGGGCCGAGCGCGGGGAAGCCGGGATGTTTGGCGGCCTCGCCGACCAGGAGCAGGCCGGGACGCTTGGGCGTCTCGGCGCGAAGGTCGCCCACCGTGCCGCGCCAAATCGTCTGCGCGGCCGAGCCGGCATCGAAGACGATGGCGCAGGGGGTCTCGGGGGCATAGCGGCGGGCGACGGCATCGGCCTGGCCAAGCGCCATGAACCAGACATCGGTGGTCTCGTCGCCCACGGCGCGGGGGGTGCCCACGGCGAAGCCGCGCCCGGCCTCGCGGCGCGTCAGGAGCAGGCCGGTGGCGGTGGTGGCGGCGGCGAGGGCGGAGACGCCCGGCCACACGCGGAAGGGGATGCCGTCGGCCGCGAGCGCGTCCGTCTCCTCGGCCAGGCGGCCGAAGATGCCCGGGTCGCCGCCCTTGAGGCGCACGACGCGCCGGCCGCGGCGGGCGTGTTCGCCGATGAGGGCGGTGATTTCGGCCTGCGGCAGGGCATGGGCGCCGCTGCGCTTGCCGACGTAGAGGCACTCGGCGCGGAGGCCGTCGAGGAGGGCGGGGTCGAGGAGCGCGTCGTGGATGACGACGTCGGCATGGCGGAGTTCGCGGGCGCCGGCGAGCGTGCAGAGCCCGGCGTCGCCCACGCCGGCGCCCACGAAGCGCACGGCCTTGACGAAGAGGTTGCGGATGGCGCGGAGGCGCGGGTCGTCGCGGCGGAAGGTCACGGCGAGCACGCCCTGGCCGGGGGGCGGCGTGAGCTCCGCGAGGGGAATGGTCTCGGCGATGCGATCGGCCAGGCCCAGGCGGTGGAGGGCGGCGGCGGCGACGATGATGGCGTCGTAGTCCCCGCGGTCGAGTTGGGCGAGGCGGTCGGGGATCGCGCCGCGGAGGGTGAGGCGCGCGGCGCCCGGGAAGCGTTTGGCGGCCCATGCGTCGCGGCGGGCGCTGCTCACGCCGATGCGCTTGGGGTCGGGCACGCGGCTGACGAGGCAATCGCGCGGGTCCTCGCGCCAAGGCAGCCAGAACCAATCGAGCCCCGGGCGGAGCCCTTCGGGCGGGAGATCCTTGGCGGAGTGGATGGCGGCGTCGAGGTCGCCGCGCAGGAGCGCCTCGTCGAGGTCGCGCGTGAAGAAGTCGCCGGGCGATTGGCGCAGGTCGGTGGCCCGGTCGCGGTCGCCGGGCGAGGAGGCGGGCACAAGGTCGAAGGCCAGGCCGGTGGCCTCGGCGAGGCGGGCGATGGCCGTGCGGGCCTGGATGAGGGAGAGCGCGGAGTCGCGCGCGCCGATGCGGAGTGGCGTCATGGCAGGGCCTCGTAGGCTTGTTCGGCGGCGGCATGGATGGCACCGAGCGCGCCGGTGCGCAGGAGATAGGCGCCGCGCAGGTCGTCCAGGTCCCTCACGCCGTCGTCGCCGAGGATGTTCCGGGGCGCGCCGAGGTCATAGGCCGGCAACGGCAGGTCGGCGGCGTCGAAGAGCGGCCTGTCCACGGTGAGCGCGCAGATCAGGCGGTCGGCCCCCGCCACGGCGGCGCGCCAATCGGCCAGCGGGCGGCAATCCTCGCCCGCGAGGGGATGGGCGTGGTAGAGCACGGTGACGGGGAGACCCAACGCGTGCGCCTTGGCGACGGCGGCGCGCCCGAGGCGCCCGGTGCCGGCGACGACGACGCGACCGGCCGCGCCCTCGAGCGCAATTTCCTCCACCTCCACGTTGGGGATGAGCGGCGCGACGGCGGCGCGGACGGTCTGCGCGCGGCGGAGCGCCTCGGCGTAGGCGTCCATCAGGTGGCCGCAGGCCCAGCCTTGCGCGCGGGCCTCCTCGAAGGCGTCGCGCACTTGGCCGACGATGTGGAACTCCCCCACCATCTTCGCGCGCATCCCCGCCAATACCATCGTCAGGTGGCGCATGGCCGCGGGCCCCACGAAGGCATGGCACGGGCCGGGCAGGTGCATCGCGTGCGCCAGGAGGTCGCTGGCGATGAGCTCGGGCGCGGCCCAGGCGATGAGCTCGGTGCGGTTGCAGGTGCGCAGAAAGGCCCACCCGTAGAGGCCGTTGAGAAAGGCGAGGCGCGTGGCGAGCGTCTCGGCCGGCGGCAACGGCGCCGCCCCCTCCACCCCGCGCACGAAAAGCACGCCCGGCGAGACGCGCCCCAGGCTGCGGGCCAGCCCCTCGCGCACCTCCTTGGCCGTGCGGCAGCTGCGGCCGTCGGTGGAGATGCCCAGGGTCAGCCCGTCCACCCGCAACACCGCCGGCACGATGAAGTCGCCCTCCGCCCAATGGCCATCCGCGCAACAGCAGAAAACCCCCGCGGCGCGGGCGGCGTCGAGAACGGCGCGGTTGACGTGCTTGTCGTCCGTGCAGGCAAAGACCACCTTGCAGCCGCGCACGTCGTCGGGCACGAAGCGCCGCGCCGCCCGCCCCACCGGCAGGTCGTCGAACTCGGGCAATGCCTCCGGGCAGACCAGGCGCACGGCGGCGCCGGCCTCGAGCAGGGCGCGCGTCTTGCGCAGCCCCACGCGGCCGCCGCCCACCACGAGCGCGACGCACCCCTCGATCAGGAGATTGGCGGGAAAGGTCTTGCGCGTCGGCCTCATACGCCCTCCAAAACCGGCATCTCCAGCCACGCCGCCCCCGGGAACATCCCCCCCGCCACGCGCCGCAGATAGCCCGCCGTGTCCGCGTCGATGCGCGCGTCCTTGCGCCCCGGCCAGCGGTTGTAAACCACCTGCGCCACCTTGGCGCCCCGCGCGGCCAGCGCCTCGAAGGAAAGCAACGCATGGTTGACGGAGCCCAGCGCCCCATGCACCACAAAGGCGAAGGGCCACCCCTGCGCCACCGCGAAGTCAAGCGTCAGCAATTCCGCCGTCAGCGGCACCATCAGCCCGCCCGCGCCCTCCACCAGCGTCACGTCGTAGCGCGCGTCCACCGCCCGGGCGCACGCCGCCAGCCGTGCCGGGTCGATAACCTGCCCCGCCAGCCGCGCGGCCAGCTCCGGCGAGCACGGATGCGGGAAGATGTACGGCGCCGTCAGCCCCTCGGCATCCTCCGGCAACGGCCCCGTCCCCATCATCGCCCGATGGCGCGCGATATCCTCCGACGCCCCCACGTTGCCCGTCTGCGCCAGCTTCACCGTCGCCACGCGCTTGCCCGCGGCCATCCAACGCCGCGCCAGCCAGCCCGTGGCAATGCTCTTCCCGGCGTCCGTGTCCACGCCACTCACAAAAACAATCATCGCGCTCTGCTCCACATTGAACAAGCCCCCATTGTAGCACACGCGGCGGGGCGCGGGCGCGCCCGCGCCCCGCCGCCGCCACCCCGCGCACACCGCAAGACGCACCCTCCCCATCCTGCGCGCGCGGAGGGTTTTTGGTATCATGGGAGCGATTGTTCGATTGGAGCCATTGCACGATGTTTGACCGGGATGCCATTGTCGCGCGCATCGCCAAGCTCAAGACGGGCCTGGAGGAAATGCGCGGTTATCTGAAAATCGAGGAACGCCGGGCCCGCCTGGCGCAGGCCGAGGCGCGCCAAGCCGAGCCCGGCTTCTGGGACAACCCGGAGGCCGCGCGCGGCGTCATCGCCGAGGCCAACGCCGAAAAAGCCATCCTGAACCCCTTCGGCGCGATGGCCGACGCCATCGAGGAGGCCGAGACCGCCCTGGAAATGGCCGACGCCGAGGAACCCGGCGACGACCAGGACCTCATGGCCGCCGAGGCCGGGGAAAGCCTCGCCAAAGCCGAGCGCGTGGAAGACAAGCTGCGCCTCCAATCCCTCCTCTGCGGCAAACTCGACGCCTGCAACGCCATCCTCACCCTCCACGCCGGCGCCGGCGGCACCGAGGCCTGCGACTGGGCCCAAATGCTCTTCCGCATGTACCAAATGTACGCGGAAGACGCCGGCTTCGAGGTGGAGGTGCTCGACAGCCAGCCCGGCGACGAGGCCGGCCTCAAAAGCGTCATGTTCGTCGTCAAGGGCCCCTATGCCTACGGCTACCTCAAGGCCGAGCGCGGCGTCCACCGCCTCGTGCGCATCTCCCCCTTCGACGCCGCCAAACGCCGCCACACCTCCTTCGTCTCCCTCGACGTCGTCGCCGAGATCAACGACGAGGTCGACATCGAGATCAAGGAAGAAGACCTCCGCGTGGACACCTACCGCTCCGGCGGCGCCGGCGGCCAAAAGGTCAACAAAACCGACTCCGCCGTCCGCCTCACCCACCTCCCCACCGGCATCGTCGTCGCCTGCCAGGTCGAGCGCTCCCAGCACCAAAACAAAGCCCGCGCCATGCAAGTGCTCAAAGCCAAGCTCTACGAGCTGGAGATGGACAAAAAGCGCAAGGAAATGGAGCGCTTCTACGGCGACAAGGGCGAAATCGCCTGGGGCAGCCAAATCCGCTCCTACGTCTTCCAGCCCTACACCATGGTCAAAGACCACCGCACCGGCCACGAAACCGCCAACATCCAAGGCATGATGGACGGCCGCTACGTCCAGGACTTCATCGAGGCCTACCTCAAGCAACGCGCCCAGGAAGCCCAGCAATAACCCCTTCCCCAAGCAAACAAGGAGATGACCCAATGACCTTCACCGAAGCCAAAACCCTGCTCGACGCCAACGGCCAAAGCCACGTGCTCCGCTTCTGGGACACCCTCGACGCCACCGCGCAAGCCGCCCTCCTCGCGCAGATCGCCACCCTCGACTTCGCCGCCATCGGCCGCATGCAAGCCATGCTCGCCCAAGCCGGCCAAGCCGCCACGCAGGCCGCGCCCTTCGAGCCCGCACCCGTCGAGGCCCCCGAGGGCGACGCCCTCGCCGGCTACACCGCCCTCGGCGAAGACCTCCTCCGCCAAGGCAAGGTCGCCGCCCTCCTCGTCGCCGGCGGCCAAGGCTCCCGCCTCGGCTACGACGGCCCCAAAGGCGCCTACCCCATCGGCCCCGTCTCCGGCCGCCCCCTCTTCTGGTTCCACGCGCGCAAACTCCTCGGCCTCAAAAACACCTACGGCGCCCCCGTCCCCTTCTACGTCATGACCTCCGAGACCAACGACGCCGCCACCCGCGCCCTCTTCGAGGCCAACGGCTACTTCGGCCTCGACCGCGACGACGTCTTCTTCTTCACCCAAGGCATGTGGCCCGCGCTCGACCCCCAAGGCAAAATCATCCTCGACAAACCCGGCCACATCTTCATGAGCCCCGACGGCCACGGCGGCGTCCTCGCCGCGCTCGACCGCTCCGGCGCCCTCGCCGACATGGCCAAACGCGGCATCGAACACGTCTTCTTCTTCCAGGTCGACAACCCCATGGTCAACATCGCAGACCCCCTCTTCGTCGGCCTCCACGCCCACAAACACGCCGACATGACCGTCAAAGTCTGCAAAAAACGCGACGCCCACGAAGGCATGGGCGTCGTCGTCATCCGCAACGGCGGCTACGCCATGGTCGAATACTCCGAGCTCTCCGACGAGCAAATGGAACGCACCAACCCCGACGGCTCCCTCTGGCTCGCCTACGGCTCCCCCGCCATCCACATGTTCTCCCGCGACTTCCTCCAGGCCGAGGCCGAGCGCCACATGCCCCTCCACCTCGCCCACAAGAAAATCGCCATGGTCGACGACAACGGCCAAACCATCAAACCCACCGCGCCCAACGGATACAAGTTCGAGAAGTTCATCTTCGACGTCATCCCCAACGCCAAAACCCTCCTCACCCTCGCCTTCGACCGCACCCAAGAATTCTCCCCCGTCAAAAACGCCGAAGGCAACGACTCCCCCGCCACCACCAAACGCGACCTCCAGGCCAAATGGCGCGGCTGGCTCGCCCAAGCCGGCGTCTCCCTCCCCGAAAACACCCCCGTCGAAATCGACCCCGCCTACGCCCTCAACGCCGAACAGCTCAAGGCCAAAGGCCTCAAAATCGGCTGACCCCACAACCCAACCCAACAGCCCCCGCGCCACCCCGGCCCGGGGGCTTTTTTTCACATTCCCCAAACAAAACGCTTGCATAGATGGGGGGGGGGTGGTACACTAAAGGCGAAATGGGAAGAGAACCGCTTCCCCCCAACACGAAAGGAACGCCCATGAAACCCATCCTCGCGGCACTCGCCGCACTCCTCGCACTCGGCGCCGCCCAGGCCGTCTCCCTCTCCTGGCAAACCGGCGCCGACAATAGCGTCTACAACGGCTCAGACGCCACGCGCTACTTCGCCGCCTCGGGCGCCACCTCCGCGCAAAACGTCTCCTTCGCCGCCCTCGTCACTCTCGACAGCACCTCGGGCGCGTATGCCAGCGATGGGAAGAGCAGCACCTCGATTTTCAACATCGGGATGTGGAGTGCCGGAAACATCCAAGGTTACACCTATGGCGGAAATAATAACTTTGCCAATCACCTCGGCATCGAGAAAACCGGAAATCACTCGCAAGATTGGGCAGACTCTGTCAGCCTCCTCCCGACGATGACGGCGGGCGAGCAATATCTCTTCACCGTCACCATCTCCCGCGACGAGAACAACATCCCGACCTTTGTCTGCTACATGAATGGCACAAAAATCTTCGAGGGAAAAGACCCCAACGGCGCCGCGAACCTCAACGTGCAGACCTTCGACACCGACCAGTGGACCGTCAACGCCACGGCCGCCTACGACGGCGTGCTGAGCGCCGAACAGGTGGGCTGGCTGGCCGAAAACGACACGGTCGTCCTCCCCGAGCCCACCGCCCTGGCGCTTCTCGCGCTCGGCGTCGCCGGTTTGGCGCTCCGCCGCCGCGCCGCCTGACCCACAGCATCACCCCAACAAGCCCCCGCGCCACCCCGGCCCGGGGGCTTTTTTGTCCCCGCACGCCCTGTCGATAACTTTCGCAAACCTGTTGAAAACCTGTCGAAAGCCGCCCGGCCGCCAAGCGCCCGAAATCCGCCTTTTCAATCTATACGCGGGGTCATTTCCCGAGACGCGCCGTATCTCCCCCCGAGACGCGGCGCGTCTCCCCACCCACCACGCCGCGGAACTTATCGACAGGTTGCCGACACCCCCGCCCCCGAACATCCCGCCCGCCGCCCCGCCGACTTTTTCATTTTCCCGAAAAAAGGGGCTTGCCTGGCGCGCGCGGGTTTGCTATCATTCATGCCGTTTTACCGCTCGGGTGGTGAAATGGCATACACGCATGCTTGAGGTGCATGTGGAGAGATCCGTGGGGGTTCGAGTCCCCCCCCGAGCACCATCTTAGGCGCGACCGTCCCGGACGGCCGCGCTTTTTCGTCTCCCCCCGTCCGCCCCAATCGGGCAAAAACGTGCCCACCACCCCGGCGTGTCGGGGCATGTTGCGGGATGGGGGCGGATTTGCTAATATATTCAATCATAGCGCGAGGGGAGAACCCTTCGCGTGGGCCCCAAGGAAGGAGTGTCACCATGGCAACGACACCGAAGCAATCCCAGGCCGCCAAGAAGGCCACCCCCGCAACCTCCGCCAAAAAGGCCGAGGCCAAGCCCGTGCGCAAAACAGCCTCCCGAAAGGACAAGCCCTCGACAAAGGCGGAGCCGGCCAAGCCGGCCGCGACCCCGGCGCAGGCGCCCGTGGAAGCGGCGCCGGCCGCCGCGCCGGCGTCGATTTACGACAAGGCCCACTACGAGATCGTGCGGCCTTCGGGCGCGAAACAGGCCCCCGCGCGCGCCGCGCGCCTGCCGCAGGGCAAACAGCATTTCTCGGACGAGGTGTTGGAGGAGTTCCGCAAGAAGTTCCTTGCCAAGCGCCAAGAGGTTTTGGCCCAGATCAACGCCATGCGCAGCAATGCCTTGAGCCAGGGCGACGAGGAGAACCAGGAAGAGGACGGCACCAACATCTTCACGCGAGAAAGCGAGCTCAAGCGCGCGGCCGAGTTGCACAGCCGCCTGCGGGCCATCGACGACGCGCTCCGGGCCGTGCAGAACAAGACTTACGGCATTTGCTCGGTCTGCGGGTGCCTGATTCCGCGCGACCGTCTGCGCGCCTATCCCTTCGCGATCCGTTGCGTGGCGTGCAAGGACAAGCACGAGCGCGACCTGGCGGAGGCCAAGCGGCGGGCGCAGGGCTGAGCGACGGGCAAACAAAAAGGGCCGGGCGCGCTGCGCGCCCGGCCCTTTTTGTTTGCCCGCCCCGCCGCGTCACGTCGCGGGGGCGGGGCGGAAGGTAAGCAACGTGTCCGCCCCCAGCGCTTCCCGCGCCACGGGGACAAGGCGCAGGGGAGCGAGCAGGGTGCGCGGGGCGATGGCAAGGCCGGGGACGGCCGTGCGGTCGCCGAGGATGGCGGGGGCGTAGAGCAGGTGGAGTTCGTCCACCAGGCCCTCATCCAACAAAGCGCCGGCGAGGCGGCCGCCGCCCTCGCAGAGCACATCGTTCACGCCGCGCGCGCAGAGGGCCCGCAACATGGGACGGAGGTCGCGGCCGTCGTACCCCAAATCGCGCGAGGCCACAAGGGTGTGCGCGTCCACGTCGCCGGGCGCGGGTGGCGTGGCGCGGTCGACCAGCACGCGCCATTTGGGCGGGACGCCCGGGAGATGGGGCTGAAGGCTTGGGCGATCGACGCGCACGGTGCCCATGCCGACCATGACGGCATCCACGCGCGCCCGCAGGCGTTGGGTCCAGGCATAGGCCTCGGGGCCCGTCACGGCGCGGCGCTCGCCCGAACCGTCGGCGATGAAGCCGTCGAGCGTCATGGCCTGCTTCAGGCGCACGTAGGGGAGGCCTTGGGCGATGGCTTTGGCGAAGGGGGCGATCAGCGCACGGCACCGCGCCGCGACTTCCCCCTCGGCAAGGGTGACGGCAATGCCGGCCTCGCGCAACAGGACAATGGCGCGCCCGGCATGGCGCGGGTTGGGATCCAGGCACCCGATGACCACACGCCCCAGGCGCTTGGCGCGAATCAGGTCGCAACACGGCGGCGTCCGCCCCGTGGTGGAGCAAGGCTCCAAGGTGACGTAGAGCGTGGCGCCGGCGGGATCTTCCGCGCACGCCGCCAGGCAATTGACCTCGGCGTGCGGGCCGCCGGCCTTCAGGTGCGCGCCCGCGCCCAACAGGCGCCCCGCGCGCACGCAGGCCGCGCCGACGGCGGGGTTGGGCGCGGTGCGCCCGACCTGCGCCTCGGCCAAGGCCAAGGCGTGCGCCAACCACGCGGCGTCTTCCGCCGTGAACGGATCAGTCATACTGATCGACCAGCGAGGACGGCAACGCGCCCGTGGCCTCCGCGCGCGACGGCTGGTTCCAAGGGATGTCCGAGCGCCGCGCGGCGATGCTCTGGTTCACGCACCCGCCGGCCAGCAACGCCGCCAGCCCGATCAAGAGGAGTGTCATCGTTTTCATGCGCCTATCATAACACATCGCGGCGGGCGCGTTGAAGCCATCGCGTCGCGCCGAACGGCGCGTTCCGTTTCCCGCGCCCTGTCCGCCGTTTTCCTGTCCGGGCTCAGCGCACGCAACGACGGGCGCGGGTGCCTTCGACGCGCAGGTCGGGCACGGCCGCCGAGCAGGCCGCCGTGGCGTGGGGGCAGCGCGGGGCGAAGGCGCACCCGGGCGGGAAGCGGCCGGGCGGGGGCACGGTGCCGGGGATGTCGCGCAGGCGGGGCTTGTCGAGGCGGAGGCTGGGCACGGCGGCGAGCAGGCCCTGGGTGTAGGGATGGGCGGGCGCGGCAAGCACGTCGCGCACGGGGCCGCTCTCGACGATGCGCCCGGCGTACATCACGTAAAGCCGCTGCATATAGCTGGCCACGATGCCAAGGTTGTGGGTGATCAGGAGTAGCGCCATGCCGCGTTTGCGCGCCAAGCCGTCCATCACGCCCAGGATGCGCCGCTGGGTCGTCACGTCAAGCGCGGTGGTGGGCTCGTCGGCCACCAGGAGCGCGGGGTCCGCCGCCAAGGCCATCGCCAACATCACGCGCTGGCACTGCCCCCCGGAGAGTTCGCAGGGATAGGCGTCGGCCGCGCGCGCCGGATCGGGCAGCCCCACGTCGTCCAGCAGCCCCAGGATGCGTTCGCGGCGGGCGGCCTTGGGCATCGGCGGGAGCGCCTCGGCGATTTGGTCACGAATGCGGATGACGGGGTTCAGGCTGGCCATCGGATCCTGGAAAACGTAGGCGATGCCGTGGCGGCGGATCTCCGCCAACGCCGCGCGGTCGCCCAGCAAATCGCGCCCGCGGAAGCGGATGGCGCCCTCGCGGCGCGCGCGGTCGGTGGGCGGCAGGGCGGTGAGGCTGAGGGCGGTGACGGATTTGCCGCAACCGCTCTCGCCCACCAGCGCCACGCGCTCGCCCGCGTCCACCCGCAGGCTCACGTCCGGCACCGGCGTCACCTCGCCCGAAGGCGTGCGGAAGGTCACGGAGAGATGGCGCACCTCCAAGAGCGGGTCATTGGGCGTATCCATCGGCAAAGCCTCCTCAAATCGTCAAATCCAGGTGTTCCAGGTCGGTGAGCGCCTTGTTGTCCTCGTCCGTGGCGCCCGGGCGCCGCCGCACAAACGGCACATGCCCCCGCACGATGAAAAGCCGCACCAACGGCGGGAAGGGGATGGCCGTGCAGAGCGACAGCACGACGATGGCGTTGAAAAAGGTCTTGTCCAAAATCCCCAGGTTCGTGGCGATGAGCGCGGCGGCCACCGTGGCCGAAAGCTGCGGCACCGTCATCATCCCCCCGCAAAGCGCCTGCCGGTCGGTGAACCCCGAGAAGCGCAACGCCAGCCAGCCGCTGAGGATTTTGCTCGCCACCAGCCCCGCCACCGTGGCCCCCGCCACCAGCCACCCGCGCAACACCTCCGCGCCGCCGACCCCCGCCATGCCAAAGAGCGTCTTCAGATCCGCCTCGAACCCAAAGCACAGGAAGAGGAACGGGATCACCAACCCGAAGCCGATCGCCTCCAGCTTCGCGTGAACCCCGTCCGAAGGATTGCGGAACCCCGGCGTCCGCGCCACCGCGATGCCCGTCACGAACGCGCTCACGATCAGGTTGATCCCCAGCGTCTCCCCGACCAGCACCATCAGCAACGTCATCAACACGAAAAAGGTCGGCTTCGTCTCGTCCGCGTGCGGCACCACCCGCCCCACCACCTTCCACAACAGCGGCACCACCGCCATCACCGCCGCCAAAAACACCACGATCACCGCCAGGAAACACGGCGTGAACCACACGCCGAGCCCCGACCAATCAAACCGATCGATCACCGAAAGGCTCTGCGACAGGCGCAGCCCCCCCCCGCCGGCCATCGCGTGCAGCTGGATGCACACCGCCAACGTCACCAACGACAAAATGTCCGTCACGATCGTCGCCGAAAGCACCGTCACCCCAAACCGCGACTTCATCAGCCCCAGCTCCCGCAACACCGGGAACACGATCCCCACATCGTGCGACGCGAAAAGCGACGCGTAAACCACCGCCGGCACCACCCAGCCCGCCTCGCCCCCCGCAAACAGCCAATACACGAAAAACCCCGCCGCCGACGGCAACAAAAACGTCAGCGCCGAAAGCGTCGCCACCGCCCGCCGCTCATTCGCCAACAGCCGCAGGTTCGTCTCCACCCCCGCCAGCGCCATCAGAAACACCAGCCCCAAAAAACCCAACGCGCTCACCACCTGATAAAGCGCCTGCCCATCCACCGACGACGCCGTCAGCCCCCCGATCCACCCCAGCACATCCAGCCCATTCGGCCCGATCACGATCCCCGTCACCATCAGCGCCACCACCGATGGCACATGCCACCGCCGGAACACCGTCGGCACCACCGCGATCAACGCAATCAACACCAAAAACGCAAAAAGATAAGTTACCTGCTCCATATCCCACCAGTATAGCAAACCCCACGGCACCCTGCCGCGCCCCCGAAAACAGGCGAGGCGCGCAAAAAGCGTTGCGGCGCACGGCGGGGTTTTGCTACAATGGCAGGCAATACGCGTTGGGGCGAGTGCCCGAATGGCGTAGGAAGCGAAGGCGGACGTCCGCGTGTACGGACGCCGGAGCGGATTAAACGAAACACGTTTGAAAAGGGCAAAACCCATGGCTCACCTGATCGAGCTCAAAGATCTGATCGAGGCCGGCTTGCATTTCGGCCATCAGACGAAGCGCTGGAACCCGAAGATGAAAAGCTATATCTTCGACAAGCGCAACGGCATCCACATCATCGATTTGACCCAGACGGTGGAGTTGCTGGACGAGGCGGCCGCCTTCCTGCGCGGCATCGTGGCCGAGGGCCGCAAGGTGCTCTTCGTGGCGACCAAGAAGCAGGCCCAGGAAGTGGTGAAAGACGCCGCCGTGGCGTGCAACCAATTCTACATGACCGAGCGTTGGCTGGGCGGCACCCTGACGAACAACCAGACCATCCGCCTCAGCGTCAAGCGCATGCAGCAAATCCAGAAGGTCGCCCGCATGAACAACGGCGTCCTCTCCGAGCACAAACAAGAGGCCGCCGCCCTGGCGCGCGAGCTGACGAAACTCGAGACGAACCTGACGGGCATCGCCGAGATGGACAAGATGCCGGGCGCGCTCTTCGTGGTGGACGTCTGCCGCGAGGCCAACGCCGTCAAGGAGGCCAAGCGTTTGGGTATCCCCGTGGTGGCCATCGTCGACACCAACGCCGACCCCGACCCCGTCGACTACGTGATCCCCGGCAACGACGACTCCGTGCGCGGCATCCAGCTGATCGTCGAGAAGATCGCCGAGGTGCTGAAGGATGCCGACATCGAAGCCGCCAAGAGCGCCGCCGAGGAAGCCGCCAAGGCCGAGGCCGATCGCGCCTCCAAGGCCGCCGCCGACCGCGCCGCCCGAAAGGAAAACACCCGCAAG
>CASEMQ010000068.1 GCA_949289005.1 uncultured Lentisphaeraceae bacterium | reverse complement strand
GGGGGGTTCGCCGGGGGGGGGGGGAAAATCCGCGCGCGGCGCGGGCGTCGCCGAGGGCGGCCTGGTCCGGGGCGGCCGGGGCGAAGATGGGGAGGTTGCGGCGATCGCGCGCGACGGCCTCGGGGTCGGGGTGGACGACGGTGCGCTCGGCGTGGCGCGCGCGCAGGGGGGCGAGGTCGCGCCAAAGGCCGGCGCCGAGGGCGGCGAGGGCGGCGGCGCCGAGGCTGCCGGCGTCTTGGCCGACGGCGGTCTGGACGATGTCCTTTTCGTAGATGGCGGCGAAGAGTGCGCGCCAGAAGGGGCTTTTGCCGCCGCCGCCGACGATGAGCATGGCGTCGCCGAGGGGGGCCTGCGCGGCGAGGACGTCGAGGGCGAGGCGGAGGTTGAGGCAGATGCCCTCGAGCGTGGCGCGGATGAGGTCGGCGCGGGTGTGGCGGAGGTCGAGGCCCATGAAGGCGCCGCGGAGGTTGGGGCTGGCGTCGAGGCTGCTGCCGCCGGCGAGGCTGGGGTTGAAGAGGAGGCGGTTGGCGCCGATGGGGCTCTGCGCGGCGAGGCGATCCATCGCGAGGTAGCTGTCGGGGCCGCCGGCGCGTTCGGCGGCGACGAGGTCGGGGCAGAGCGTGTCGCGCACCCAGCGGTAGCTGTTGCCGGCGGAGAAGATGGCGGTGGCGGAGACGTACAGGCCGGGCAGGCAGTGGGCGAAGACGTAGGGCTTGCGCGTGGGCTCGATGACGGGGCGTGTGCCGGAGACGGCGATCCAGGCGGAGGTGCCGAGGCTGGTGTAGGCCTCGCCGGCGTCGATGCAGGCGGCGCCGAGGGCCATGCAGGCGTTGTCCACGCCGCCGGCGCAGACGTGGATGCCGGGGCGCAGGCCGAGTTCGGCGGCGGGGCCGGGGAGCAGGTCGCCGATGACGGCGGCGGAGGGGACGACACGCGGGAACTTGGCTGGGTCGAGGCCGGCGGCTTCGATCCAGTCGGTGCGGTAGCGCTCGCCGAGGAGGGACCAGGCACCGCAGCCTGAGGCGTAGGAGCGGTCGGTGCAGAGGGCGCCGGCCATGCGGAGGTTGATGACGTCTTTGGTGCCGATGAAGGCGTCGGCCCGGGCGTAAAGCGCGGGGGCGTTGTCGCGCAGCCACATGATCTTGAAGAGGGAATAGAGCGGGGCGGGGAAGCCGGCGCCGGTCTCCCGATACCACGCGGCGGGGTCGACCTTGCGGAAGAAGTCCGCCGCCTGGCGGTCGGCGCGGGCGTCGCTCCAGATGGGGGTGGTCTCGGCGAGGATTTCGCCCGCGGCGGTGACGGGGACGACGCCGAGGCTGTGGCCGGAGACGGCGAGGGCCTCGATGGAGGCCGCGTCCGCGCGCGTCTTGGCGAGCATGGCGCGGGTGGAATCCACGATGGCGCGCCACCAATCCTCGGGGCGTTGCTCGCGGCGGCCGGGGGCCGGATAGAGGGTGTCGTAGGGGGCGAAGGCGGCGCCGACGGAGCGGCCCTCGGCGTCAAAGAGACTGGTTTTGACGCCGCCGGTACCCAGGTCGTAGGCGATGATGTGGCGCATGGCGGCGCTCCTCATGGCTCGGGGGGAAGGGTGGCGCCGGCGCGGGCGTAGGCTTCCGTGACGATGGCGAGGGCGCTTTTGAGGCCGATGCCGAAGCGGTCGCAGCCGGCCGCCATCATCTCCAGCACGGTGTCGAGGGAACGGACGCCGCCGGCGGCCTTGATTTTGGCCGCGTCGCCGATGGTTTGGCGGATGAGGCGGATGTGGGCGACGGTGGTGGGCTTGCCGGCCCAGCCGGTGCCGGTCTTGACGTAGGCGACGCCGGCCTCCACGGCCAGGGCGCTGCCGCGGCGGATCTCGTCGTCCGTCAGGTGGGCGACCTCGAGGATGCACTTGACGGGGAGCCCGTCGGCGGCGGCGACCACGGCGCGGATGTCGTCGCGCACCAGGTTGTCGAGGCCGCTCTTCAGCGCGCCCACGTTGATGACCATGTCGAGCTCGTTCACGCCCGTGGCCATCAGTTCCTTGGCCGTGGCGGTCTTGACGAAGGTGCTGTCCGCGCCCGAGGGGAAGCCCACCACGCCGCCGACCATCACGTCGGGCACGTCGGCCAAGAGCCGCACCAGGCGCCGCGTGAAACAGGGCATCGCGAAGGCGCAGATGAAGCGGAAGCGCCGCGCCGCGGCCGCGATCGTCTCCAATTCGTCCACCGTCACGTCGGCGCGCACGCCGCTGATGTCGATCACGCGCGGGATCTGCAACAAATCCATCGTAGCGAACCTTTCCTTTCGTCGGGCCGCCCCGCCGTCGTGCGGGGAGTCGCGCCCATCATAGCACACCCCGCCCCGCCGTGCCGCCGCCCCGCCGGGAGCCTGCATACCGCCGTGCGCACCCGGGTGCCGCCCCGCCGCGGGCGGGGGCGTTGTGCTACACTGTTGCGCGCCATGACGTACGACTTTGACTTTTTCGATGTGCCGCTCCACCGCGAGCGGGGCGACAGCCAGAAATGGACGCTGTTCGGCCCCGACGTCCTTCCCCTCTGGATCGCGGACATGGACTTCCGTTCCTGCGAGGAGATTGTCCTGGCGCTCACCCGCCGCGCGCAGGAGGGGTGCTACGGCTACGCCCGCGAATCCCGCGCCGCCATCGCCGCCATGATCGCCTATCACCGCGAGCATTACGGCCTGGAGATCGACCCTGATTGGGTGGTGCCCCAGCCGGGCGTGGTCACCGCGCTCAACCTCTTCTGCCGCCTGTTGCGCGAGACGCGGGCGGGCCGCTCGGACGTCTTCATCAACGAGCCCGTCTACCACCACTTCATGTCCGCCGCCGTGCAGCAGGGCGTCCGCGAGCGGCGCATCGGCCTGCGCCCCTTCGGGCCGCCCCTGCCCACGCCGCCGGCCCCCACCGCCGCGGGCGCCGGCGGTTGGCTCCTCTGCAACCCGCAGAACCCTCTCGGCCACCTGTGGGACGACGCCGAGTTGCGCGGCATCCTCGACTTCGCCGCCGCCGGCGACCTGCTCGTCGCCTCAGACGAGATTCACGGCGGGCTCGTCCTCGACCCGCCCCACACCTACCGCCCCCTCCTCGCCCTGGCGCGCGACGACGCCGAGCGCCGCCGCCTCATGGCCTTCGTCGCGCCCAGCAAGACCTGGAACGTCCCCGGCCTCGGCTGCGCCTTCGCCATCGTGCCGGACCCCACGCTGCGCGCCCACTTCACGCGCGACTACGACAACCTCATCCCCTGCATCAACCTCTTCGGCTGGGTCGGCGCCGAGGCCGCCTACCGCTTTGGCGAGCCTTGGCGCCTCGGCCTTCTGGCCTACCTTCGCCGCAACCGCGCCTTGCTCGAGGAGGCCGCCCGCGCCTGGGGGCTCCCGCTTTGCCGCCTCCAGGCCACCTACCTCGGCTTCCTCGACTGCACGGCGCTCGCCCCCAAACTCAACGGCGAAAGTCCGCACGACTTCTTCCTGCGCGTCGCCAAGGTGGCCCTCAACGACGGCGCCGTCTTCGGCGCGCCCGGCTGGGTCCGCATCAACATCGCCACCCAGACCGCCACCCTCCGCGCCGCGCTCGAACGCATGGGCAACGCCCTCGCCACCCTCCGCTGACCCCGCGGCGCATCGGCGGGCACGGCGCCTTTTCGGGGGCGCCGGCGGGGCGGCCATTCTTTTTGTGCCGGGCGGGCGTTTTTTTGGTATAGTCTCTGCGTAATGCAGAAGCGAGAGAAGAGGATTTGGTCGTGCCTTGGGCGGGTTCTGTCGTGGGACGTGCCCTTGGTGATGGGTATTCTCAACGTGACGCCGGATTCTTTCTACGCGAAGAGCCGCAAGGGAGGGCTGTCGCTGTCGGGGTTGGTGGCCGCGGCGGGGGCGATGTGCCGCGGCGGGGCGGCGATCGTCGACATCGGGGGGGAGTCGACGCGGCCGGGCGCCACGCCGGTGTCGCCGCAAGAGGAGATTCGGCGGGTGGTGCCGGCGGTGGAGGCGTTGGTGGGGCAGTTGCCGGAGGTGTGCGTTTCGGTGGACACGCGGCACGTGGAGGTTGCGCGGGCGGCCGTCGCGGCGGGGGCCGCCATCATCAACGATGTGCGGGGTTGCGACCCGGAGCCCGGCATGTGGGAGCTGGTGGCGGAGTCGGGGGCGGGCTATGTGATGATGCACGCGCGCGGCACGCCCGAGACGATGGATGGCTTGACGGGTTACAAGGACGTGGTGGGCGAGGTGGAGGCCGCCCTGCGGGAGGCGACCGAGCGCCTGGTGGCGCTGGGGGCGGCGCGCGGGCAGATCGCGTGGGACCCGGGGCTGGGCTTCGCGAAGACGCATGTGGATTCGTGGAAGTTGCTTGGGGCGACGGCGCGTTTCGCGGCGTCGGGGCAGCCGGTGCTGATCGGTGCATCGCGCAAGCGCTTCCTGGGCGGGGAGTGCCCGGAGGCGCGCGGGCCGGCGAGCGTGGGCGTGGCAATCTGGGCGGCGGCGCAGGGGGCGGCGGCGGTGCGCGTGCATGACGTGCCGGAGACGGCGCAGGCGATGCGGGCGTTCCTGAGCGCGAGGGACGCGTATGCTTGAATCGTGGTGGCCGAACCTGCTGGACCTCTTCCAGATCTCGCTGCTGACGGCGGGGATCTATTACACGTTCATGGCGTTGAAGGGGACGCGCGCGGCGCAGATGTTGCTGGGGGTGGGCGCGCTCTTCCTGGTGATTTTCCTGGTGACGTCGTTCTTCGACCTGGACGTGGTGAACGTGGTGCTGCGGTGGCTGTCGCTGGTGCTCTTCCTGGCGCTGCTGGTGGTCTTCCAGCCGGAGTTGCGGCGCGCCTTCTCGCTGATCGGGCGCAACACCTATCTGCAGCTGCTCCAGGGCAAGATCGTGGAGACGCCCGCGGATCGGCTGGTGCGGGCGGCGCGGAGCCTGGCGACGCGGCGGCTGGGGGCGTTGCTCGTGGTGGAGCGCTCGATGTCGCTGGACCAATATTGCGAATCGGGCACGCAGCTGGACGCGCTGTTGAGCGAGGAGTTGCTGATCAGCATCTTCACGCCGCCCCTGCCGTTGCACGACGGCGCGGCAATCCTGCGGGGCGACCGCATCCGCGCGGCTCGGTGCATCCTGCCCATTGACAACGAGTTGCGCCTGGAGGGCGTGGGCACGCGTCACCGCGCGGCGGTGACCTTCACGCAGGAAAACGACGCGCTGGTGCTCGTGGTGTCGGAGGAGCGTGGGCAGATTTCCGTGGCGCGCGAGGGCTATCTCCTGCGCAACGTCAGCGACCGCCAGCTGGATCGCCTCCTGCGCGCGGCCTTCGTGAAGCCGGAACAGCAGCGCGACTTCTTCCATATCGTCTTCGGGAAGCGGCGGGAGGTGCCGTGGTTCCTCAAACCCTTCGCCCAAAAGGAGCCCGACAGCCATGCATAACCCGCTCCCGCTCCTGCGCGAGAACTGGCCGTGGAAACTCGCGGCCCTGGCCGTGGCGCTCATCGTCTTCTTCGGCGTGCGCCGCTCGGTGAGCTACACGCAGACGCTGACCCTTTCGGTGGAGGCCGAGGACGTGGAGGGCGCACAGGCGCTCATGGGCCTCTCGCCCGGCGTGGTCAGCGTCACCTTCCGCGGTTCCGAGGCCGCCATCCGCCGCCTCTCCGTGCCCGGCGCGGAGCCGCCCATCGTGCGCCTGCGCCTGCGCCAGCCGCCCGACGGCGCCACCTCCGAGCGCATCCGCCTGACGCGGCGCAACGTGCTGTGCGACGACGGGCTGCGCGTGGTCTCCATCGAGCCGGCCCATGTGGTGGCCACCTTCGACAGCCGCGCCACGCGCGTCTTCCAAGTCTCCGAGCCCATCGTGGTCGGCACGCCCGCCGTGGGCGAGGTGCAGGTCTCCATCGAGCCCAAGACCGTGGAGGTGACCGGCTCGCGGGCGTTGCTGGAGGAGTTCGACGGCGCCCGCGCCCGCCTGGCCACCGCCCCGCTCGACGTGACCAACCGCGCTTCCGGCTTCCAGACCGTGCTCAAAGTGCTCCCGCCCGATAGCCGTGCCGGCTGGGTCATCCGCCCCGACAGCGTGCGCGCCGACGTGCGCATCGTCCGCGAGGATGGCTCGCGCGTCTTCCCCGAGGTGCCCGTCCGCGTTCTCCAATCCGCCACAGGCAAACGTTATCGCCCCAACGTGCCCACTGTGCGCGTCACCGCCTTCGGGGCGCGCCGCGAGCTGGCCACCATCGACGCCGCCTCCGTGGTGGCCCTGGCGCGCGAAACGCCCGACGGCGCCGAGCAGGCGCCCGTCGTCGTCCTGCCCTGCTCCAACCGCGTCAGCCGCGTGACGATCGAGCCCCCGCGCGTCTCTCTTCGCGCCGAGCCCGCGCCCGAGGCTCAAGCCCCGGCGCCCAAGGCCAAGGAGCCCGCGCCATGAGAGTGGCCCGGGCGCAATGGCGGTGGTTCCTCGGCGCGGGCGTCTGCGTGGCGCTGGCGGCCCTCTCGGCGTTGTTGGCGGATGCCCTGTTGGCGCGCCTGCGGCCGATGGCGGATTTGAGCGCGCTGGGCGTGGGGCCGGTGCTTTCGGAGCGCGGCCGCGCCACGCTCACCGACACCTCCGGCGTCATTACCGTCTCCTGCGTGCTCCCGGCGGAGTCCCCGGCGGCCCTGCCGGTGGGGCGGCTCCTGCGCGCCTTCGCGCAGGCCTCGCGCAAGGCGGCCGGCGCCACGCTTGCCATCGCCTACGTGGACCCGCGCGTGGAGGTGGGCGAGACCGCCCGCCTGATGGCCCAGGGCGCCACGGGGCCGGGCATCCTCCTGCGCCAGGCCGGCCGCCACGCCTTCGTGCCCGAAAACGCCCTCCTCACCGAGGCCGGCGCCTACGACCCGGCCGAGGCCGAAAGCGCCGTCACCGCCGCGATCGCCCGCCTCTCCCGCGCCGCCGGCACCGAAATCGGCTGGCTGACGGGCCACGGCGAGCCGGACTTCGCGGACACCAACCCGCTCTCCGGCTTCTCCGGGCTGCGGCGCGCGCTCGAGAACGAAGGCTGCACCCTCCGCGCCGTGACGCTCGACCCGGCGGCCGAGAACGGCGGCCTGCCCACGGGCGTCGGCACGCTCATGATCGTCAGCCCGCGCTATCCCGTCACCTCCGCCGAACGTGCCTTCCTGCTCGATTGGCTCGACCGCGGCGGGCGGCTCTTCTGCGCGCTCCCGGCGGCGGGCGACGGCGGCCTGGGGCCGCTCCTGGAGCGCTGGGGCGTGCGCTTCGGCCAATGGCCGCGCACCCCCGCCCGCCGCGCGGAGGGCGACGCGGGCTTCACCGATTCGCTGAACGGCACGCACCCGATCACGCGCGAGCTGGCGGGCAAGGTGCGCCTCACCTTCGGCGCGCCCCGCGCCTTGGTGCCCGAGGCCCCGCGCGGCGTGACCGTCGCGCCCTTGGTGTCCCTGGAGACGCTCCCCGTGCCGGGTGGCCCGGCCACCAACCAAACCGTGGCCGTCATGGTCGCCGCCGAGCGCGGCGGGCGCGTGGGGGCCGACCTGGCCTTCCGCCCCGGGCGCATCGTGGCGGCGGGCGAGGCCACCTTCGCCGAAAACCGCTACGTGCTCAACCACGCCTCGGCCAACCGCGACGTGGCGGTGAACGCCATCCGCTGGCTCGCCGGGCTCGCGGGGAGCGGGGCGCAGACCGGCGCGGGCGTCTTGCGCATCGGGCAGGACGCGCGCGCCTGGCGGCTGGATTTGCTGACGGCGGCGCTGGGGGTGCCCCTGGCGCTGTGCCTGCTCGTGTGGTTGCTGACGCGGAGGCGTGAATGAGGTTCGGCCGGAACATCCTCATCCTCTCGGCGCTCGCGCTCTTCCTGGCGGCGGGGCTGCTGACCGAGCGCCTCATGCGCCCCGGGCGGGCCGTGGACGCGGGCGTGCCGCTCTTCCCCGTCGCCCCGGAGGCCATCGTCGCGATCGAGTGGGAGGAGGAGTCGCCCACGGGCGCCACCCGCCCGATGGCCCTCCGCCGCGAGGGCGAGCTTTGGCACCTGGCCACCCCCTACGCCGGCGCGTTGTGCGACGCGGCCGCGATGGCGGACTTCCTGGACGCGGCGCTGGCGATGCGCGTGTCGGCGCGCCTGGGCCCCGCCGAGGGGAGCGCCTTCCGCGTGACGCGGCGCCTGACGTTGCGCACGGCGGACGGCGCCTACACCCGCGGCTTCGGCGGCGCGCAACCGATGGCGCTGGCGCAGACGTTGGCGGAGGCCGACG
>CASEMQ010000067.1 GCA_949289005.1 uncultured Lentisphaeraceae bacterium | reverse complement strand
GCCGCGCGTCACTCCCCACCCCCGCCGCGTCCACCGCGCGGACAAACGCCTCCACGCATGGCGCCTCGTTGAAACAAGGCACCACCAACGACAACTCGACTTTCCCATCGGCCATAAAAAGCACGCTTCCTTTCACGTACCCTATACGAGGCCCTGAGAAAGCCCAATCCGACTACGTGCAAAGAAAGCGCGCCGACACGGCGCACCTTGCAAAACACCTTGCTCGGATTTGCGAAGTCTCTCAGGTTTCGTATAGAGCAATCATGTTTGCGCAAAGCGCAAAGTGCGAGGACTCTCCCCTCGCGTGCCGTTATGATGGCACAAAAGCCGCCCGGGATGGGGCGGCTTTTGCCAAGGGACTGTCTTTCCGCCAAGTTGTGTATCCGTGGCCCGAAGCGTGGGTTCCCGGGAGACCATTGGCGATGCGCACGGGTGCGGGGTCGCGGTTGCCTTTGTCAGTTGGGGGCCAGGTAGATGCGCTGGGGGGCGTCGACCACGGGGGGTGTTTCTTGGCCGCGGATGGGGGTGCCGAAGGTGGGCAGGTGGACGGTGAGGAGGTAACCATCGTTGCCGCGCAATTGCGGGAGGGTGTTTTCCAGGCCTTGGTGGCGTTTGCGCTGCGTCTCCTCGGGGGAGGTGGCGAAGATCACGCGCGCCCAGCAGACGCGCCCGGTGGCGTCGCGCACCCAGAGCTGTGGCTCGATCCGCAGGTCGTCGCAGGCGTTGAGGGGCGTGAAGCCCGAATCGCCACAGGCGAGGTTGGCGAGGACGGTTTGGAGCGCCAGCCGGCGCAGTTCCCAGCGGGCACATGGCTCGGGGGGGATGGCGTTGCCCACGATGAGCGGCGAGCGGGGCTTGGCGTCGATTGGCCTTGCCCCGATCAGTCCCAGGCGCGGGATTGCCTGGCACAGCCGCACCGTCCCGTTCGCGCACCTGCGTTCGATGAAGTCAAAAGCACATGGTATCATCCGATAATCCGGGCTTGCGAAGACGTTGTCGCCCGATGGTGCGCGCCGCCCCAACGTGGCGTAGAGGAGGCTTTCGCCCAAGACGTGCACCAACACGGCGTAGACTTGGCCGTTGAAGGCGAAAATCAGGTGGGCGGGCACGCAGGGCTCCCGCCAGCCTTCCACCAACCACCGCAGCCCTCCGTAGGGGGCTTTGCCCTCGGCCTCGATGGCGTGCGTCAGCGCTTCGATTCGCTTTTTGGCGCGGGCGATGGCCTTGTCGTGCAGGGGCCAATCCTCGGGGATGTGCGTGCGGGGGCGCGGTGCGCCGGGCAAGAGCATGGGGGCGCCCGGGACGTCGGCCACCACATGGTAATCGGGGTTTTGGGAGACCGTCGCGCGGGCGATGCGGTTGTGGGCGTCGAGTGTCAGAAAGAGCGTTCCCAACGTTTCGCCCGTCCGTCGGTCGCGCCATGTCGAGCAACGTTTGCCAACGGGGAAAGGTGGGCGGGGTTCGTGCGCGGATTGCGTGGTGGCGGCCACGGTGCCCGGTTGGCCGATGTAAGGATGGCTCGTGGTGTCGTGAATACGCCGGATTTGGGCGAAGACTTCCTCTTGGCCCCGCCACGTGTGGCGATTCCATTCCGAAACATAGGCCACGCTTGGCGCGATGAAGCGGCGCAAGCGTTCGAGCCTACGGTTGAAACAGGCGTCTTCCCAGAGCGCCAACAGGTGATCCTCGTCGTCGATGCGCCCCGTCTCGTACGCCTCCACCGCCACATCGCCCGAGATGAGGCAAATCATCTCGATGGCGTCTCCCACCTGCGGCCCCGATCTCCCAAACCGGCGCCGCGCCATCGCTTTGTTCACCACGACGTCCAGCGGCCCGAATGCCGTCGCGACGGTGATCCGCAGATAGGTGGGCACCAAAATGCCGTTGACTGCCGGGCCGCCCGGCGACAGCGCCGTGATGGTGCCCTCGGCATACACCGCGTTGGGCGGGAAACGCCTGGTCTCTCGCACACCCGGCGTTTGGCTCATGGCGGCAATCACCCCAAGCGGCATGAGCGCGCCAGGCCCAAAGTACTCCCGCTGCGCATTTGACATGGCATCGCGCGAAAACGCGAACCACGAGCCAAGCCCGCCCGGCCTCCGTTTGCCCCGCGCCCGGAAGAGGCGCATTTCCAACGGAATCGCGCAGACCTGCGCCTTGAACCGCGTCCCCGCGGCCAGCGAAGGCAACACATCCCCATTCACCAGCTTCATCAACGCAAGCCCTGCCGCTTTGGTCGGCGATTTGCAGATGCATGCCATACGCAACGGGTCGTTTTCCTCCAGGTCAAGCGATTCCTCAACCTCCAGCTCCCACACGCACTGGCCCATGGTATGAAAATCCACCCCCGCGAGCTTCCAGTCCTTGTCCGGATAATTCACCAAGTGCAGGCTCACCGTGATGGTCCCGTGATCCACCAGCCGATAAGCCCCGCAATATGCCGGCAGAATGCGACCCCGTCCCAAGAGCCACGAGAGGAGCCCTGCCTGCCACCGTTCACCCAGCTCTCGCTTCAGCAACTCCAACAGCCCAAACGCCTCCAAGTCAATCGCCATCCCTTACCTCCTTCCGCAAACTCAAACCTCCCCCGTCCCGTTGTCCGCCGTCAGGCGCGCGCGCAACGCATCGAGTACATGCTCGGGCGTGGAAGCCCCCGAGGTCAACGCCAACGTCCGCACCCCCGTCAAATCCAACGCACCCAACTCATCGGGCGAGGCCAACAACGTGGCCGGGCACCCCGCCGACTCCGCCACCTCGACCAATCGCTTGGAATTGGACGACGTGCGCGACCCCAAGACCAAAAACCGGTCGGCCCGGGCCGCCAGTGCGCGCACGGCATCCTGACGCTCCTGCGTGGCCGTGCAGATGTCGCGCCGATCCGGGAAGCACGGCACGAAGCCCAACGCCCGCAAATCCCCCACCCGCGCCTCGACCATCGCCCGGCTCACCGTCGTCTGGCTCAACACCGCCACATCCACGGCTTCCGGGAAATCCGTGCGCAAGGCATCCGCGTCCGCCGTCGTCTCGACCACACGGATGCGCTCTGGCGCCTCCCCCAACACCCCCACCACCTCGTCATGCCCCCTGTGCCCCACCAACGCGATAGGCAACCCCCGCCGCGCGAACGCCAACGCCTCCCGATGCACCTTGGCGACAAAAGGGCACGTCGCGTCAATCACCCGCAACCCGCGCGCCCGCGCCGCCTCACGAACCGCCGGCGACACGCCGTGCGCCGAAAAAAGCACCCGCCCCCCCGCAGGAATCGCAGCAAGATCATTCACGAACCGCGCACCACGCGCCCGCAACCCCGCCACCACATGCTCATTGTGCACCAACTCATGAAAGCACCACAACGGCTCCCCCGGAGACTCCGCCAACGCCTTGTCGGCAATCCGAAGCGCCCGCGCCACGCCACTGCACATCCCATGCGGTTCCGCAACCACAATTTCCATACCAACACTCCTTTCCATACCCATTATAGCAAATGCGTGGACAGAGAACAGAGAACAGCGAACAGGGCGCCCCTGCAGGGCGACGGTGGGGCCGTGCGTGTTCGGTTCGCCCGTATAGCAAATGGAAGGCGTTGAAGGTTGCAAGAGTGTCCGGGGAACCTACGCACAGGGTCGCAAAGGCACGACCGGACACAAAGAGGCGGGCGCCATGCCGGCGCCCGCCTCTTTGTTTGCCTGTGGCGGCAGTTTAACGCTTGTCGGTGAGGGCCGCGACGCCGGGGAGAACCTTGCCTTCGAGGTATTCGAGGGAGGCGCCGCCGCCGGTGGAGATGTGGCTCATCTTGTCGGCGAGGCCGGATTTCTTGACGGCGCTGACGGAATCGCCGCCGCCGATGATGGAGATGCCGCCGTTGGCCTTGACCTGGGCGACGGCCTCGCAGACGCCGAAGGTGCCTTTGGCGAAGGCGGGCATCTCGAAGCAGCCCATCGGGCCGTTCCAGACGACGGTCTTGGCGCCTTGGAGGGCCTCGGCGAAGCGCTTGACGGACTCGGGGCCGATGTCCAGGCCCATCCAGCCATCGGGGATCTCGGTGACGACCTGGGTGTTGGCATCGGGGGCGAACTTGTCGGCGGCGATGCTGTCCACGGGGAGCAGGAACTTCACGCCGCGCTCCTTGGCGAGGGCGAGCATGTCGTTGGCGTAGCCGAGCTGGTCATCCTCGCAGAGGGAGTTGCCGATCTGCTTGCCCTGGGCCTTGAGGAAGGTATAGGCCATGCCGCCGCCGATGATGAGGGTGTCGACCTTGGTGAGGAGGTTCTTCACCACGGCGAGTTTGTCGGAGACCTTGGCGCCGCCGAGGATGGCGACGAAGGGGCGGACGGGGTTTTCGACGGCGGAGCCGAGGTATTGGATTTCCTTTTCCAGCAGGAAGCCGGAGACGGCGACGGGGGCGTACTTGGCGATGACGGCGGTGGAGGCGTGGGCGCGGTGGGCGGCGCCGAAGGCGTCGTTGCAGTAGATGTCGCCGTAGGAGGCGAGAACCTTGGCCATCTCCTCGCATTTGGCCTTGAGCTCGGCCTTGGCGGCCTTGACCTGCTCGTCGGTCATGTCGTCGGTCTTTTTGACCTTGGCGGTCTCCTCTTTGTAGAAGCGGGTGTTCTCGAGCATGAGGACCTCGCCGGGCTTGAGGGCGGCGGCCTGGTCGGCGGCCTTGAGGCAGTCGGGCGCGAAGGCGACGGGCTTGCCGAGGCACTTGGCGAGGTATTCGGCGACGGGCTTGAGGGAGAACTCGGGTTCGTAGCCTTTGCCTTTGGGGCGGCCGAGGTGGCTCATGAGGACGAGGGAGCCGCCGTTGTCGAGCACGTACTTGATGGAGCCGAGGGCGCCCTGGATGCGGGTGTCGTCTTTGATGACGCCGTCTTTCATCGGCACATTGAAGTCCACGCGCATGACCACGCGCTTGCCGGCGAGGTCCACGTCACGCAATGTCATTTTGTCCATGTGATGTCCTTCCCTGTTGTTGGGGTGAAAGTTGTGGGTGCATTATAGCACAGTTCGTCAGAAGTCGGTGTTGTCGACGAAGAGGTTGCGGAAGATGTAGCGGCGGCGCTCGGGGGTGTTGGCGCCCATGAGGAAGCGGACGGTGTCCCAGACGCGGGTGTCGTTGTGGACGTTGACGGGGGTGAGGCGGATGCCCTCGCCGATGAAGTCCTTGAATTCCTTGGCGTTGATTTCGCCGAGGCCCTTGAAGCGGGTAATCTCGGCCTTGGGGCCGCAGGCATTGATGGCGGCCTCGCGCTCGGCGTCGTCGTAGCAATAGAAGGATTGCTTGGCGTTGCGGACGCGGAAGAGGGGCGTCTCGAGGATGAAGAGGCGGCCGTCCTTGATGATGTGGTCGAAGAAGCGGAGGAAGAAGGTGATGAGGAGGTTGCGGATGTGCAGGCCGTCGACGTCGGCATCGGTGGCGAGGATGACCTTGCCGTAGCGGAGGGTGTCGGGCGATTGCTCGATGCCCAGGGACTTGACGAGGTCGTAGAACTCCTTGTTCTTGTAGATGGCGTCGCGCTTGAGGTCGCAGACGTTGAGGGGCTTGCCGCGGAGTTTGAAGACGGCCTGGGTCTGAGTGTCGCGGGCGGTGCCGACGGTGCCGCCGGCGGACTTGCCCTCGACAAGAAAGATCATGGTGTCCTCGCCCTTGCCCTTGGCCTTGTCGAGGTGGCGCTTGCAGTCGATAAGCTCCTCGACGCGGACGGCGCTTTGCTTGGCGCGCTCGCGGACGGTCTTCTGGAGGTCCTTGCTGGCGGCGCGGATTTTCGCGGTCTCGTCGATTTTGTTGAGGAGGCGCTGGGCGTCCTCGGGGTGGCGGTGGAGTTCGTCCTCGACGATTTTCTTGACCTCGCCGACGAGGGCGGCGCGAACCTCGGGGTTGCCGAGTTTGTTCTTGGTCTGCCCCTCGAAGGCGGGATCCTTGAGGCGGATGGCGATGGCGGCGATGATGCCGTCGCGCGCGACATCGCCCTCGTAGCGCTTCTTGGAGAACTCTTGGACGCCGCGCAGGAAGCCCTCCTTGAAGGCGGTGAGGTGGGTGCCGCCCTCGTTGGTGTATTGGCCGTTCACGAAGCTGTAGTAGTCCTCGCCCATGTGGTTGGAGTGGGTGAAGGCCACCTCGAGCATCTTCGAGCGGAAGTGGAAGGGGCCGTAGAGCTGCTCTTCGCCGGCCTCGGCGTTGATTAGGTCGAGCAGGCCGTTCTCGGATTGGATACGTTCGCCGTTCAGCTCGATGGCCAGCCCCGCGTTCAGGTAGGCATACATCCGCATGCGCCGCAAGACGTGCTCTTCGCGGAAGGCGAACTTCGGGAAAATCTGGGCGTCTGGCAAAAAGGCCATGAAGGTGCCGTTGCGCTCCTTGGTCTCGCCCTCGCGCCGCGCCTGCAGCTTGCCACGCACAAAGGTCGCCTCCACGAAGCGCCCCTCGCGCGTGGCGCGCACGGTGAAGCGCTCGGAGAGGGCGTTCACCGCCTTGGTGCCCACGCCGTTCATGCCCACGGAGAATTGGAAGACGTCGTCGCTGTATTTGCCGCCCGTGTTCATCTTGCTCACGCAGTCGACCACCTTCTCAAGCGGGATGCCGCGGCCATAGTCGCGCACGGCCACCTCGCCCGTCGCGTAATCCAGCCGCACCGCGATGCGCTTGCCGTAGCCCATGATGAATTCGTCCACCGCGTTGTCCAGCACCTCCTTGAGCAGGATGTAGATGCCGTCGTCATACTGCGTGCCATCCCCGCGCCGCCCGATGTACATCCCCGTCCTCAGGCGAATGTGCTCCAAAGGATCCAACGTCTTGATGCTGTCGGCGGTGTACGCTGCGGGTTTGTCTGCCATAAAATCTCCTCAAAATTGCCGCACAGTTTACCAAAGTCGTGCGGATGTGACATGGGCATGCCGCGCCCACCTGCCGAAAGCGCGGGCGGTGGGGCCATCGGGCCCGCGCGTGGCCCGGGGTGGGATGCGGCGTGTCTCAACCCGGGATGCGCCGTGTCTCGGAGAATGACCTCGCGTATAGATTGAAAGGCGGGGTCTGAGGCATCCCGGGCTCCGCCCGGATTCAACAGGTTTTCAACAGATTTCGCAAAGTTATCGACAGTCGCGGCAAGGCTGGCATCGTTTTTGCCGCCGCCAGGCTGGGCGTCTGCGAATAAGTGCTTGACGGGGGGGGGTGATATGTTAGCCTATTGTCATTCGTATGGTTCACAACCGATTGGAGGTTCGCATGAAAGTGTTTGCCGCGGCGGTCGCCGCTTTGGGTTTCTTTGGGCTCGCCCAAGCCGTTTCGTTGAGCTGGGAATGGGCGCCGGAGCAGGGCTATTCGTTCTCCGGGACGCGCGGGGACGAAAGCAACGTGCTTTCGGGCTCGGCGAGAGCCTATTCCTTTGTGCTGGAGGTGTCGCTCTCGGCGGAGACCATTGCCAACGGTGGCACGCTGATGGAAATGACGGGCGCGGGCACCGGCGACGCCACCCAGCGTGTGCGCATCTTCATCGAGGGTGGCGACCTGAAAATCAAGGTTACGGGGCAGAACGGCCAGGACAATGGGAGCCCCAACAACAGCATTTTGGTTGAGGACGTCACCGCCGGCACGCATACCGTCGCCGTCTCCAAAACGGGGCAATCGGGCTTTGGCGTGGATTTCTACGTGGACGGCAAGTCGCCTGCGACCCATACCATCAGCGCGACCGGAGGGTTCAACTGGGCGGGCGACATGACGGATTTGACGTTGCTGGAGGGGAGCGTGACGGACTTCGATACCTACATCGGCGCGTTGACGGCCGACGAGCTGAAGGCCTATTCCATCCCCGAGCCCACAGCCCTCGCGCTCTTGGCGCTTGGCGCGGCGGGGCTGGCGTTGCGCCGGCGGCGCCATTGAGGCACAAAAAAGGCGGGGCGCCCGAGCCGGGCGCCCCGCCTTTTTTGTGCGATTGGGTGCGTTTTTGCGATTTCCGGTCTTGACCTGCGCACCGCAACGCCCTATACTATTCAACCATTCAAGCCCATCCCATCCTCGGGCCGGGCGCAAAGGAACGGAAGACCTATGGCAAAGATCAAATTCGCCGATGAGATCGAGAACATCACCACGCGCAAAGAGTTCCCACTGAGCAAGGCTCAGAAGGTGCTAAAGGACGAAGTGGTGGCCGTGCTGGGCTACGGCGTGCAAGGCCCCGCGCAGTCGCTCAACATGCGCGACAACGGCATCAACGTCATTGTCGGCCAACGCAAGAGCGACAAGCCCAATTCCTCTTGGCAACGCGCCATCAAGGATGGCTGGGTGCCGGGCAAGACCCTCTTCGAGATTGAGGAAGCCGCCGAGAAGGGCACCATCGTCATGATGCTCACCTCCGACGCCTCCATCAAGCCCGTCTTCAAGCAAATCAAAAAGCATCTCACCCCCGGCAAGGCGCTCTACTTCTCGCACGGTTTCGGCTGGCAGTATCGCGACCTCACCGGCGTCGAGGCGCCCGAGGGCGTGGACGTGATTATGGTCGCCCCCAAGGGCTCGGGCACGAGCGTCCGCCGCAACTTCCTCGAAGGCGTGGGCATCAACAGCTCCTACGCCGTGGCCGTGGACGCCACCGGCCGTGCGCTCGACCGCACCCTCGCCCTCGGCATCGCCGTTGGCTCCGGCTATCTTTTCCCCACCACCTTCCAGCGCGAGGTCACTTCCGACCTCGTCGGCGAGCGTGGTACGCTGATGGGGTGCCTCCAGGGCATCCTCAACGCGCAGTACACCGTTCTCCGCAAGCATGGCCACAGCCCCTCCGAGGCATTCAACGAGACCGTCGAGGAACTCACCCAGTCCCTCATCCGCCTCGTTGACGAGAAGGGTATGGATTGGATGTACTCCAATTGCTCGGCCACCGCCCAGCACGGCGCCCTCAAGTGGGCTCCCGAGTTCGAGAAGGCCACCAAGCCCGTCTTCGAGAAACTCTACAAGTCCGTCGCCGACATGACCGAGGCCAAGGCCGTCGTCCGCGATTGCGGCCGCAAGGACTACAAGGAGCGCCTCGAGGCCAAACTCGCCAAGATCCGCGAGAGCGAGATGTGGCGCGCCGGCCAGGCCGTCCGCTCCCTCCGCCCCCACGAGGCCGCCAAGGCCAACGCCGCCACCGCGGCCGGCGTCGGCGGGCGTGGCGCGAACTAAACGCATCGCACCCAACCCCACGAAAAAGCCCCGGGCACTTCCGCCCGGGGCTTTTTCGTCCCCGCCGCCCCATTCAAGGGAGAGGAATGATGCGATCGGCAAAAAAAAACGCCCCGGGGAGGGGCGTGGTTATATCTTGTTTGGGATGAGGTGAGAAGAATGGCACGCCCCGCGGCGGGACGTGTTTTTGTTTAATATTGGCAGGCGGAGGGCGATATCTTATGCGGAAAAACAAAAAAGCGCGCCGGGTGGCGCGCCGGGGTGAACGTGTGCCGGGCGGGTGCACGGTCGCCCGGGTGGGGGCTTAGCGCCCGCTTGGCGTGAGGCCGAGGTTGGCGAGGAGGTAAAGGGGGAGCTCGGCGATGGTGATGGGGGTGGCCTGGGGTTGCCCGAGGGTGGGGGGCTCGGCGGTGGCGGGGGAGAAGGGGACGAGGACGTCTTGGCCGCCGAGTTTGCGGCATTGGAAGCCGAACTTGGCGGCGGGGTGGGCGGTGCAGCTGTTGGGACAGCCGCTGATGCGGACCTCGGTGGTGAGGAGGCGGGCGAGGGCTTGGCGTTGGGGGGTGTTGGCGGGGAGGTAGGCGTCAAGGGCGTGGGCGAGGCGTTCGCCGATGCGGGGGGAGTCTGCGGCGCCGATTTTGCAGACGGTGTTGCCGATGCAGGTGGGGATGTGGCCGACGTAGGAGCGGAGGGTGAGGTCGAAGTCCGGGAAGGTCTCCTCGATGGCGGCGTGGAGGGCCGGGAGGCAGGCGGTGTGGATGCGGGGGATGAGGAGGTCTTGGGCCTGGTGGAGCTGGAGGCGGGTGAGGCCGAAGCGGCGGAGGAGCGCGTTGAGGCGGACGAGGATGGGGTGGGGGAGGTTGCCGAAGGGGACAAAGAGGCGGACGGCGTGGGTGCCGTCGGCAAGAGGTTCGGTGGCGACGGCCTGCCAGTCGTCGAAGCCGGGGCGGGGGGAAACATTGTCGGGGAGGGCGGTGAGGGGGTAGCGCTCGGGCGCGAGGGCGCTTTCGGGGCAGCGGGGGCGGGTTTGGGTGACGGGGCGCGCATAGTAGTCGCGGGCGAGATTGGCGAGGCCGTCGTCGCCGAGGGTGTCGCGGAGGAAGCGGAGGCGTGCGGTGGCGCGGTGGGCACGGTCGCCATGCTCGTTGAAGAGGTCGGTCACGGCCATGGCCAGGCGGATGCATTCCTCGGCCGGGAGGGCGTCGTAGAGGCGAAAGCCGACGCGGGGCTTGTTGCCGATTCCGCCGCCGAGCCAGACTTCGAAGCAGGGGCGGCCTTCCTTGCGCACGGCAACGAAGCCGAGATCCTGGATGGCGCAGAGAAGGCGGTCGGCCGGTCTGTCGGCGAAGGCGATCTTGATTTTGCGGGGAAGGGCGTAGGCGGCGTCGAAGGAATAGAAGGCGTCGGCAAGGGCGCGGGCGTAGGGGAAGACGTCGAAGACGGTGTCGAGGTGAAGGCCGCTGTTGGCATTGACGAGGACGTTGCGGAAGGTGTTGCCGCCGCCGCCGCGGAAGTGTAGGCCGGCGGCCTCGCAGTCGGCCAGGCAGGCGGACACTTGGTCGGGGCGCACGCCGTGGAGCTGGATGGCTTGGCGGGTGGTGATGTGGGCGTAAGGGATGGCATACTTGGCAAGGAGTCCGGCGATGGTCTCCAAGTCGTCGAGCGCGACGATGCCGCCGGTACGGCGGATGCGCATCATCACCGCATTGTCCTTCTGCTGGTAGATGCCGAAGCCGGAGGAGACGGACTTGAGCTGGAGCGGCGTGATTTTGTTGGCATTGAAGTCGGCCCAGGCGTCGAGCAGCGCATCGTGAAGTCCCATGGTTTCTCCTTCGGTTTTGGGTGTCGGACGGGGCGCATTATAGCAAATGAGTGAGCAGAGGACAGTGAACAGGGCGCCCCTGCGGGGCGGCGGAGGGGCTATGTGCGTTCGGTTCGCCCTGTACGGCAAACACGCGGACAGAGAACGGAAAGCCCAATGGCGTCCAACAGCGTCCGCGGAAATGGCACATGCTTCGGGCCACAAAGACACCGACGATGCGCAGGCGGCCGGGCGCACAACCGGCCAGGCCACGTCCTCCCCGCCTTAGGTTTTCTTTTAAGGACACGCTCCAAAGCACGCCAAGGGCCCCGGGCAGTATTGACAGGGCAGGGGCGGGTGTGGTATGGTAATGGGCATTTCGTATTCCTTGAACAAAGCGTTTCGGAGGTTTGCAATGGGAACAGGTCGTACCCTCAATAAGAAGCCCGCGACCCGGCCGGTGAAGGCGGCGGGCGAGCGTCGCCGTCGCGACATGGTTCAGCGTAAGCGCTTGGTGGCGTTGGGCATGGAGCCCGCGGTGGTTTCGAAGCTGAACGCGGTCCAGGTGCGCGATTATCTGCGCACGCCTGAGAAGACCCGCGCGACGTTCGCGAAGTGAGTTTGTGCGCCGTTTTGGCGTGCGGACAGACGGGGGCACATCCGCGCGGCGGGTGTGCCTTTGTCGTTTGATGGAAAATGGAGGGCGCGATGCGGGATTTTCTGGGGCGTTTGGCGGCGCGGCGGCGTTTTGGGGTACGGCCGGGGTTGGGGACGATGCGCGCGTTGTGCGCGGCGTTGGGGAACCCGGAGCGTGAGCTGGCGGCAATCCATGTGGCGGGAACGAACGGCAAGGGGAGCGTGACGGCGATTTGCGAGGCGGCGTTGCGGACGATGGGGTTGCGCGTGGGGCGGTACACGTCGCCGCATTTGGTGCGGGTGAACGAGCGATTTGTGTTGGATGGGCGGGAGGCGACGGACACGGAGCTGGCGGGGGCGTTGGACGAGGTGGAGGCGGCGTGCGCGCGGGAGGGGCTGGAGCCGACCTTTTTCGAGGCGTTGACGGCGTGCGCGTTTGTGTTGTTCCGCCGGGCGGGGGTGCGCCTGGCGGTACTGGAGGTGGGGATGGGGGGGCGTTGGGACGCAACGAACGTGATCGAGGCGCCGTTGGCCTCGGTAATCACGCATGTGGCGCTGGATCATTGCGCGGTTTTGGGGGAGACGTTGGAGGCAATCGCGGGGGAGAAGGCGGGCATCGTGAAGGCGGGGCGGCCGGTGGTGGTGGGGGCGATGGACGCACGGGCGCGGGCGACAATCGCGGCGCGGGCGGCGGAGCTGGGGGCGCCGTTCCATGACGCGGCGGAGGAGATCCGCGTGGCGGTGAGCCGGCGGACAATCCATGGGCAGACGCTGCGGTGCGAGAGTCCGTTGGGGGCTTACCCGGCGGCGCTGACGCGGCTGGCGGGGACGTATCAGGTGGAGAACGCGGCGACGGCGCTGTGCGCGTTGGAGCGGCTGGGGGAGCAGGGGCTGCCGGTGCCGCCGAAGGCGTTCGCGGAGGCGTTGCGCACGGTGTCGTGGCCGGGGCGGTGCCAGCTGATTTCGGAGTCGCCGCCGACCTTCCTGGATGGTGGGCACAACCCGGACGCGTTGCGGGCGCTCCGCGAGGCGTTGAAGTCGATGCACATTCGCCGCCGGGTGGCGCTGGTGTGTGGGTTTTGCGCGGACAAGGCGGTGGGGGAGGCGCTGCGCGAAATCGCGCCTTTGGTCTCGGCGGCGTGGGCGGTGCCGTTGACCAACCCGCGTGGTCTGGCGCCGGAGGCGTTGGCGGCGGAATTGGCCGCGGCGGGCATCGCGGCGGCCATCGCGATGCCTTCGGTGGAGGAGGGGGTGGAGGCGGCGACGGCTTGGGCGGAGGACAATCAGGGCACGGTGCTGATTTGCGGTTCGCTCTTCTTGGTCGGCGAGGTGCTGGCATTGCGCGAGGGGTTGGGGGCGATTGACCCAAGCGAGGCGTTGCGTGCGCCTTGACCCGCCCGTCAATACGGACATCCGCTGGCTTTACGAGGATGCGCGGATGTTGGTGGTGGACAAGCCGGCCGATTTGCCGGTCCACGCCAGCGGGAGTTATCGCCTGCATACGCTCGATCGCTTGCTCCGCCTCTATCGCCCGGGGAACACGATCCATCTGATTTCGCGACTGGATCGGGAGACGTGCGGGGTGGTGTTGGTGGCGAAGGATCCGCGGATGGCGGCGCGTTTGGCCAAGGCACCCAAACGCAAGCGTTATCTGGTGGTGGTGGAGGGGCGGTTCCCGGAGGGACGGCTTTGCGCGTCGGGGCGGGTCTGCCGGGTCAACGCGCCGCCGGTCTATTCCATGCGCCGCCTGGAGGAGGCCGCGCTCACGCCCGACTTGCCGCCGCTCGCGCCGGATCGGGGCGCGGCGACATGGTTCGAGCGCTTGGGCGAGGGGCCGTGGGCGGGCACCTCGCTGCTGCAAGCCGAGTTGGTGACCGGGCGCACGCATCAAATCCGCGCCAGCCTCCATTCGCTTGGCTTTCCCGTGGTGGGCGACAAGGTCTACGGCCCAGACCCGGAAATCTTCCTGCGTTTTCGCGAAGACGCGCTCACCGAGGCCGACCGACGCGCGCTCCGCCTGCCCAACCAGGCGCTTCGCGCCGACGCATTGGAGGTGCTGGGGCGTACCTTTCGTTCCGTTCGTCGCGCTTGGTGACCGCGAGGGGTTGCCGATCGCGGCGGGCGCCGTGCCGGAGCACATTTGTTATAATGCGGGGCATGAGCGAGACGAAGGAAGAGGGTGCCGAGGCGGGGAAGTCGCCTTTTGTGCATTTGCATGTTCACACGAGCTATTCGTTGTTGGATGGTGCGTGTCAGGTGCCGGCATTGGTGAAGCGTGCGAAGGCGCTGGGGATGGGGGCGTGCGCGATCACGGACCATGGGTGTCTGTATGGGTTGAAGGCGTTTTACGATGCGTGCCGCAAGGAGGGGATCAAGCCGATTTTGGGGTGCGAGGCGTATGTGGCGCGTTTGGGGCGGCATGACCGCACGGAGCGCAGCGGCAACCATTTGATTTTGCTGGCGAAGAATCTGACGGGGTATCACAATCTGTTGCGGCTGATCTCGTTGGCGCACATCGAGGGGTTTTACGGGCGGCCGAGGATCGACCGGGAGTTGCTGGAGCGGTATCACGAGGGGTTGATTTGCTCGTCGGCGTGCGTGGCGGGGATTGTGCCGCAGTTGTTGGCGGAAGGGCGAATGGAGGAGGCCGCGGCGGAGGCGCAGTGGTATCGGGCGCTCTTTGGCGAAGATTACTATCTGGAGGTGATGCTGCACAAGTCGGAAGTGCGGGGTTTCGGCGAGGAGGAGCGCAAGGAGCTGTACGATCGGCAAATGGCGGTAATCCGCGGGACATTGGAGTTGGGGAAGCGCCTGGGCATTCCGGTCATCGCCACGAACGACGTCCACTTCCTGAACAGGGAGGATGGCGAGGCGCACGATGTGTTGCTCTGCGTGAGCACAGGGAAGAAGCTGACGGACGAGAAGCGGCTGCGCTACACGCAGCAGGAGTGGCTGAAGAGCTATGAGGAAATGTGCGCGGCATTGCCGGAGAGTTGCCGCGAGGCCATTCACAATACCGTGGCCGTGGCCGACAAGGTGGAGGAATATGGGCTGAACTCCGACCCGATCATGCCGAAGTTCCCGATTCCGGAGGCCTTCGGCACGGAGGCGGATTACGCGGCGTGTTTCCCGGAGGCGGCGTTGCGCGAGGAGTTCGAGCGCTACGACAAGTTCGATGGTTACGACAAGGTGTTGCGCATCAAGTTGGAGAGCGACTATCTGGCGCACTTGACATGGGAGGGCGCGGCAAAGCGTTGGCCGGGGGAGACGCTGACGCCGGAAATCAAGGAGCGCATCGCCTTTGAGCTGAACACCATCAAGCAGATGGGTTTCCCGGGGTACTTTCTGATTGTGCAGGATTACATCGCGGCCGCGCGCGGGATGGGCGTGCTCGTGGGGCCTGGGCGTGGCAGCGCGGCGGGCAGCGCGGTGGCCTATTGCCTGAAGATCACGGACATCGACCCCATCCGCTACGATCTGCTGTTCGAGCGTTTCCTGAACCCGGATCGCATTTCCATGCCGGATATCGACGTGGACTTCGACGATCTGGGGCGTGGGCGCGTGCTGGAGTGGGTGACGCAGAAGTATGGCGCCGACCACGTGGGGCACATTGCCACGTTTGGCATCATGGCGCCCAAGAGCGCGATCAAGGACGTTTGCCGCGTGTTGGACTATCCGCTCGCGGACGCAAACGCGTTGGCGGCGTTGGTGCCGGACGCACCGAAAATCACCTTCGCCAAGGCGCTCAAGGGCAATCCCAAACTGGCGGAGGTGCTCGACGGCGACGACCCGATGCAACGGCGCATCCTGGAGCTGGCCATCCGTCTGGAGGGCACCACACGCAACATCGGCGTGCACGCTTGCGGCATCATCATCAGCCGCGACCCCTTGATGGAGACCATCCCCATCATGCCCACGGCGGGCGAAAGCCTGATGACCACGCAGTACGACGGGCACTTCGTGGAACCGATCGGCCTGCTCAAGATGGACTTCCTGGGACTGAAGACGCTCTCGGTGCTCAAGGCCTGCCTGGAATCCATCAAGGAGTCGCATGGGCTCGACGTGGACATGGACGCCATCCCCATCGATGACAAGGAAACCTTCGCGCTCTTTTCCCGCGGCGAGACGGACGGACTCTTCCAGTTTGAATCCGATGGCATGAAGGCGCACCTGCGTTCCCTGCGCCCCAACCGCTTCGAGGATCTTGTGGCCATGAACGCCCTCTATCGCCCGGGCCCGATGGATTACATCCCCTCCTTTATCCGCCGCAAACACGGCGAGGAAAAGGTCGCCTACGACCATCCGCTCATGGAGCAGTATCTCAAGGATACCTACGGCGTGACGGTCTACCAGGAGCAAGTGATGTTGCTCTCGCGCCTTCTGGCTGGCTTCACGCGCGGCGAATCCGACACGCTCCGCAAGGCCATGGGCAAAAAGCAGCTGGAGACGATGGAGAAACTCCGCGTCAAATTCCTCGATGGCTGTCTCAAAAATCCCGCCTACATGGAGGCCTGCCAAGGCGAGGAAGACGCCCGCAAACGCGCCGAGAAAATCTGGGGCGACTGGACGGCCTTCGCCTCCTATGCTTTCAACAAGTCCCACTCTGTCTGCTACGCCTACATCGCCTACCAGACGGGCTACCTCAAGGCACACTATCCAGCGGACTTCATGTGCGCGCAGATTTCCTCGGAAATCGGCAACTTCGACAAGATGCCGGCGCTCGTCGCCGCGGCGGCGGACATGGGGTTGCGCGTGTTGCCGCCGGACGTCAATGCCTCGCGGTGCCACTTCGCGCCCGCCGGCAAGGACGCCGTGCGATTCGGCCTCGGCGCCATCCGCAACGTCGGCGAGGCCGCGGGCGACCAGATCGTGGCCGAGCGCGAGAAGAACGGCCCTTACAAGGGGTTGGTGGACTTCTGCAAGCGGTTGTGCGGCGCCGAGGCCAAGGCCGCGAACGATGGCAAACTCCTGGTCACCAAGCGCGCCGTCGAAGCGCTCATCCGCAGCGGCGCGATGGCGTGCTTCGAGGGTATGACGCAGGGGCGGCTCCTGGCGGGCATCGACTTCGCCTTCTCGCGCGTGGCCGAGGCCGACCGCGACGGAGCCTCCGGCCAGGGCTCGCTCTTCGACCTGATGGGCGGCGAGGACGCCGGTGGCGGTCTCGGCGAGGATCTGCCCGATGCGCCCGATCGTCCCGAGAAGGAGCGCCTCCAGGACGAGCGCGACCTGCTGGGCGTCTACCTCACCGGGCACCCCGTCGACCGCTATCGCACGCTCGTGCGCTCCTTCCGCACCGTCTCGGCCGAGGCCTTCCCGCGCGTCAAGCACAATCGCGATGCCGTGCGCGTGGCGGGGTTGCTTTCGAACGTGCGCGTGGCACTCTCCAAAACCACGAAGCGCCCTTGGGCGGATCTGACGGTGGAGGACGGCACGGGCTCGGTCAAGGTGTTGGCCTTCAATGACACCTACGAACGCAACAAAGAGGCGCTCGTGCAGGACGCGCCTGTGCTCATCTGCGGCGAGGCCAAGTTTGAGGAAGGCCGCGACCCTGTCATCTTTGCCGCCGAGATCCATCCCCTCGCCGAGGCTCCCGCGCTTTTCGCCAAGGGCCTGCGTATCCTCTGCCGCGTGGACAACGACAAGCCTTCCGCGGAGAAACTGGGGCGCTTGCGTGACCTCTTCGCAGCGCATCCGGGCGGCTATCCCGTCACCCTCATGCTCGATTTGCCCGGCGGCCGACGGGCGCTTCTCTCGCCCGACGCCACCTGGGCCATCGACCCAACGCCCGATTGCCTCGCGGCTATTGAGACGCTCTGGGGTCGCAACGCGGTGAATTACGATTTGCGCGGCGATGACATCTACTCAGACCCCAAGCGCAATCGCCGGCGCCATTTTGATTGAAGGAGCCCCATTCCATGCGTTCCAAGTTCCTGCTCTCCATGCTCTTCGTCTACGCCCTTGCCGGGGCCTTCCTGCTCTTTGCCGCCAACCACGTCTATGCCCTGTGGTCGGGCGGGTTTGCGCTGTGGCCGATTGTCTTGCCCGCGCTTGCGCTCGGCGGTGCGGCCGGGTGGGCCGCGCGCCGCTGGGGGGAACGCTTTGTGGGGCCGCGCGTCTTGGCCCTTCTCGCGACGCTTGCCGCCGCGATCGGTGCTTTCACGCTAGGCAACCTCGCCGGGATGGCGCACGACTGGACCTTCCTCTCCCTGCGCATCGGCCTGACCTACGAGGCGTGGCGCGCCTTCGTCTGGGGGCAGGCCGCGCTCTGGTTCGCGCCGCTCGCCTTTCTCTTCCCCCTGCTCTGGGTGCGCGGCAACGCCATCGCCCCGCGCGGAAGGCTCACCGTCTTCGTCGGCGTGTGCGTGGGGATGATAATGGCGCGGATCTTCGTGGGCGCGTTGCCCATCGGCACGCTGATGCAGTGCGCCGCGTTGGTTGCGCTCGTCACCGCCGTGCTGGGTGTGTTTGCCGCCTTTTCGCGTCTGTGGTCGCGCCTCGCGCTCGCGCTCCCCGCGCTCCTGCTTGTCGCCACCGCCGCGGTCTTCGCCTACGCCAACCACCTGCCCACCGAGAAACTGGAGATTGCCCTCGAGGACGTCAATCCCTTCGCGCCCATCGCCGCGCGCGACAGCATTTACACCGGCCAGGGCACCGAGGGCGTCACCCTGTTGGATGGGCGACTCGTGCGCGCCGCGGGCATTGACGAGGCCGCGCTCGCCGCCTCGCAGTTCATCCCCATGCTGCTCAAGCCCGCGCCCAACGCGCGTATCGCCGCGCGCCCTGTCGTTGGCAAGCCGCTTTTCCCCGCTTACGAGGCCGGTCAGCTCAAGGGGCTCTACGATGCGCTCTGGGTGGAGTTGCCCCCCGCCTGGGTGGGCCGGGAGCGCGATTACTTCGGTTCGGCGGCCCTGAGCGCCGCGCTGGAAAACCTCAACGAGGGCGGTGTCTTGGTCTATGACCTCGACGCACGGGCGCTCGATGCCCGCATGTTGATGGCACGCATCGGCATCCTTCTCAAGCATTTTCCGCATGTGCAGCTTTGGATGACCGGCCTCAACCGTTGGCAAGTCGTCGCCTCCCGCAAGCCAATCGCCGGCAATCTCGCCGAAATGACCGCCCTGTTGGATCGCGCCAACGTCGCGCCTGTCCTTATCCGCGCCATGATCGACGCACCCATCACGTTGTTGCCCTGTTGTATGGTCGCCGATGCCAAGACCCTCGAATCTGCGCTCGCCGAGCCAATCGCGCCCCGCATCCCCCTGCGCTCCGCCACCACCGCCCGCCGCCTTCTCTTCGATGGCCAGGGTGCACAGCGCCTCGTCGCCCAATTCGCCCCGCTCTACGACCCCAAGATGGACTGGGTCGCGCTTCCCAAGGAGACCGAGGCTGCCTTCCAAGATGTCATTGCCACCCTTCGCCAAGCGCGCCGCCTCATCCTTCAAGGCAAATACATCGAGGCTTCCAAGATCAATCCCAACGATCCCGTCCTGCGAGGCCTTTCTGACCGCGAAATCGCCTCCGCGGATGCCTTCGAAAAACTCGCCGACCACGAAAACGCCCTTCGCGCCTACGCCTCGGCCTTCGCCCTCGCCAAGCCAGCCGTCGGTACGGTCTTCAAGGCCGCCGAGATTGCCCGCGCCACCGGCAAGCCAGGTCGCGCCGCGCCCTTCCTCCGCCTCGCCGAGAGCCTCGCACCCGAGGATCCGAACGTCCTCTTCGTGTTGGCCGACTTCCACCTCGCCGAGAAAGACCCCAAGACGGCCGAAGCCTGCGCCATGCGCGCCCTTCGCGAGGCCGCCAAGGCCGATGCGTGGCCCGACGCCATCCCGCGCATCCGCTTGGTGCTGGCCACCGCCATCGCCCGACAAGAGGGGCGCGTGGACGAAGGGCTCGCCATTGCCCGCCAGGTCGCCGCGCAGGCCAAGACCCAAGCCGAAAAGGATGTCTTCATTCCTGCTTACGCCGACCTGCTTATCGAGAGCGGCCGCGCCGTCCAAGGTGTCGCAGTCAAGCGCCACTATCAAGCCTATCACGAACTGCTCCCCGCGCAGTCACCCACGCAATCCCCCAAACAGGAGGCTAAACCATGACGCGTCACGTCCTTATCCTCGGTGCCGGTGGCCTGGGGCGCGAAGTCTTTTGGTGGGCCAAGGAGGCCGGCATGGAGCCCCTCGGCTTCATCGACGACAACCCCGGCGCACTTGGCTCCCGCACCGGCTATGCCCCCATCCTTGGCGGTGTCGAGACCGCCCCGCTCGATTGTCCCGTCCTTTGCGCCATCGGCCAGAACACCGTGCGCCGCGTCTGCGTGGAGCGTCTGCGTGCCCGCGGCGCACACTTTGCCTCGCTTATCCACCCGCAGGCCAAAGTGCTCCATTCCGAAATCGGCCACGGCTCCATCCTCGCACCCTTCGCCTACGTCGGCGCGGACGCGCACGTGGGGGCTTTTCTCTTTATGCAGACAGGTGCGGTGCTGGGGCACGACGTGCGAGCAGGAGATTTCCTGCGCCTGGACACCACGGCCTTCGTCGGCGGCTACGCCACCCTGGGCCATCACGTGACCCTTCATACCGGTGCGCAAATCATGCCTGGCAAACACGTGGGCGATGGTTGTACAATCGGCGCAGGCGCCGTCCTGCTCAACAACCTCCATGCCTCCGCCACCGTCTTCGGCATCCCCGCGCAAAAACTGTGAGTGCGCCTCTCCCAAACGCCGGGCACGCTGTCCGTTGCGTGATTTGTGCGTGCCAACCTTGCCCAATTTTGAGGCAAGTGCTATACTTCCACCGTCTCTTTAACCCGAACCAGGAGTCTCAACGATGATCGTTACGACGAAGGAACTCTTCAAGCACGCGTACGGCAAGTATGCCGTGGGTGCTTACAACATCAACAACATGGAGCAGTGCATGGGCCTGTTCCGTGGGTGCATCGAAAGCAAGGCCCCGTTCATCATCCAGATTTCGAAGGGCGCCCGCGCGTACACCGATAAGCTGATGTTGGAATACGTCATCCGCGCGGCCGACAAGGTTTTCCCGGAAGCCGTCTTCGCGGTGCACCTGGATCACGGCGACGAAGCCTCCTGCATCGATTGCATCAACTCCGGTTTCTATAGCTCCGTGATGATTGATGCCTCGTCGAAGCCCTTTGACGAGAACGTGGCCATCACCAAGAAGATCGTGGATATGGCGCATGCCAAGGGCTTGGTCGTTGAGGCCGAGCTCGGCAAGTTGGGTGGCGTTGAGGAGCATGTGGCCGTCGACGAGAAGGATGCCTGCCTGACCAACCCCGAGGACGTCAAGCGCTTCGTCGAGGCCACCGGTTGCGACTCGCTCGCCTGCGCCATCGGCACCTCGCACGGCGCCTTCAAGTTCACCGGCACCCAGGGCCTCCGCTTTGACGTGCTCGCCGAGATCCAGAAGAAAGTCCCCGGCTTCCCGCTGGTCATGCACGGGTCTTCCTCCGTGCCGCAGGACGAGGTCGCGCGCATCAACGCCGCAGGCGGTAAGTTGGATGGCGCCAAGGGCGTGGACGACAATCAGTTCCGCCGCGCCGCCGAGCTGGGCGTCACCAAGATCAACATCGACACCGACGGTCGCTTGGTGTGGTGCCGCGTCCACCGCGAGTACTTCCGTGACCACCCCGAGAACTTCGACCTCCGCCCCATCGGCAAGATTTTTATGGAGGAGTACGCCAAGTTCATCGCCGCCAAGAACGTGAAGCTCGGCTCCGCCGGCCAGCTTGACGATGTGCGTGCGTTCTGCCAGGCCAATGCCTAACCCCGACGGGGGCGCCCAGCGGCAAGCGGACGCCCCCGAACCATTTTTCCAAAGGAGAGAAATATGCCCAAGTACATCATGTGTGACGGCAACGAGGCCACTGCGCGTGTCGCGTTCGCGTGCTCCGAAGTCGCCGCCATCTACCCCATCACCCCCTCTTCGCCGATGGCCGAGTTCGCGGATGAGTGGGCCGCCCGCAAGCAGACCAACATCTGGGGCACCATCCCGCAGATTGTCGAGCTCCAGTCCGAAGGCGGCGCCGCCGGCGCCGTGCACGGCTCGCTGACCACCGGCTCGCTGACCACCACCTTCACGGCCTCCCAGGGCCTGTTGCTGATGATTCCGAACATGTACAAGATTGCCGGCGAGCTCACGCCGACCGTCTTCCACGTGTCCGCCCGCGCCCTCGCCATGCAGGGACTCTCGATTTTTGGCGACCACGGCGACATTATGGCCTGCCGCCAGACGGGCTTCGCCTTCCTCGGCGCCGATAGCGTCCAGGAGTGCTCCGACATGGCCCTCGTCGCCCACGCCTCCACGCTCGAGGCCAAGGTGCCCTTCGTCCACTTCTTCGATGGCTTCCGCACCTCCCACGAAGTCCAGAAAATCGAGGAAATCCCGCAGGAAGTCATCCGCGAGATGATTGACGAGGATGCCGTCAATGCCTTCCGCGCCCGCGGCCTCAACCCCGAGGCGCCCACCATGCGCGGCACGGCCCAGAACCCCGACGTCTACTTCCAGGGCCGCGAGACCGTCAACAAGTATTACGAGGCCGTCCCCGCCATTGTCCAGAAGAACATGGACAAGCTGGCCAAGCTGACGGGGCGCCAGTATCATCTCTTTGACTACGTCGGCGCCCCCGATGCCGAGAACGTGGTCGTCATCATGGGCTCCGGCGCCGAGACCGTCCAGGAAGTGGTCGAGGAGCTCAACGCCGAGGGCGAGAAGACCGGCGTCGTCAAGGTGCACCTCTATCGTCCCTTCGACGTGAAGGCTTTCGCCGCCGCCCTGCCCAAGACCGTGCAGAAGATCACGGTGCTCGACCGCTCGAAGGAGCCCGGCTCCGTCGGAGAGCCGCTCTATACCGATGTGCGCACCGCCATCGGCGATGCCATGCAGAACGGCTGGCTCGACATCCGCTATCCCAAGACTTACGGCGGCCGCTACGGTTTGGGCTCCAAGGAGTTCACCCCCGCCATGGTCAAGGGCGTCTTCGACAACATGAAGGCCGCCGAGCCCAAGAACCACTTCGCCGTGGGCATCGTGGACGACGTGACCGGCGCCTCCATCGACGTCCCCGCCTTCCTGCTCAAGGACTCCGGCTGCACCGAGTGCATGTTCTACGGGCTCGGCTCCGACGGTACCGTCGGCGCGAACAAGAACAGCATCAAACTGATCGGCAACGCTACCGACAACTACGCCCAGGGTTACTTCGTCTACGACTCCAAGAAGGCCGGCGGCCTCACGGTCTCCCACCTGCGTTTCGGCCCCAACCCGATCCACAGCCCCTACCTCTGCACCAAGGCCGATTTCGTGGCGTGCCACAACTTCTCCTTCCTCGAGAAGTATGACATGCTCTCCGCGGCCAAGGTTGGGGCCACCTTCCTGCTCCAGTCCGAGTATGACGCCAAGACCGTCTGGGACCACATCCCCGACGAGGTCGCCCAGGTCATCATCGACAAGAAGCTGAAGTTCTACGTCGTGAACGCCGTCGCCGTCGCCCAGCGCCTCGGTCTCGGTGGCCGCACCAACACCATCATGCAGACGGCCTTCTTCTGCATCTCCGGTATCATCAAGCCCGTGGACAAGGCTATCGAGTTGCTCAAGAAGTACGCTCAGAAGGCCTATGCCAAGAAGGGCGACGACGTGGTCAAGCTGAACTGGGACGCCATCGACGCCGCTCAGGCTGCCATCGAGGAAGTGGCCGTCCCCGCCGCCCCCTCCGGCAAGCTGCGCAAGCCCGCCACCGTGGCCGCGAGCGCGCCGCAGTTCATCAAGGACGTCACCGCCGTGATGATGCGCCAGGAGGGCGACACGCTCCCCGTCTCCGCCATCCCCGACGACGGCACCTGGCCCACCGCCACCACGCAGTACGAGAAGCGCAACATCGCCGTCAACGTGCCCGTGTGGAACAGCGCCACCTGCATCCAGTGCCTCAAGTGCTCCACCGTCTGCCCGCACGCGGCCCTCCGCGCCAAGGTCGTCGACGAGCCCGCGCTGGCCGGCGCCCCCGAAGGCTTCCTGAGCGCCGACGCCAAGCCGCCCTTCAAGGGCAAGAAGTTCACCCTCCAGATCTCCGTCGAGGACTGCACCGGCTGCGGCCTCTGCACCAAGATCTGCCCCGAACTGCCCAAGACCGGCAAGTCCCTCAACATGGTCCACTACGACCAGGACACCCTGCGCAAGCCCGGCGAGGCCAACTGGAAGTTCTTCCTCGACCTCCCCGAGACCGACCTCACCGGCGTGCCGCTCAACGCGAAGACCTCGCAGCTCAAGCGCCCGCTCTTCGAGTTCTCCGGCGCCTGCGCCGGTTGCGGCGAGACCCCGTACATCAAGATGCTCACCCAGATCTGCGGCGACCACCTCTGCATCGCCAATGCCACGGGCTGCTCTTCGATCTACGGCGGCAACCTCCCCACCACGCCGTACTGCCAGACGGCCGAGGGCAAGGGCCCCGCGTGGTCCAACTCCCTCTTCGAGGACAACGCCGAGTTCGGTCTCGGCATGGCCATCTCCCGCGACAAGCAGAAAGGCTTCGCCAAGGAGCTCATCAAGAAGATCGTCGATGCCCCCGAGGCACCCGCCGACTTCAAGGCCCTCCTCCAGGATGCCTCCGACGCCGCGGACAACCAGAAGACCGACGAGGACATCAAGGCGCAGCGCGCCCGCGTCGCCAAGATCAAAGAAGTTGCCGCGAATTGCGACTGCCCCACCTGCAAGAAGCTTGCCACCGTGGCGGACTTCCTGGTGCGCCGCTCCGTCTGGATCCTCGGCGGCGACGGCTGGGCCTACGACATCGGCTACGGCGGCCTCGACCATGTCCTCGCCACCGGCCGCAACGTCAAGATCCTCGTGCTTGACACCGAGGTGTACTCCAACACCGGCGGGCAGGCTTCCAAGTCCACGCCCATCGGCGCCGTGGCCAAGTTCGCCGCCGCCGGCAAGCCGCAGATGAAGAAGGACCTCGCCGCCATCTCCATGACCTACAAGAACATCTACGTCGCGCAGATCTCGATGGGCATGAACCCCGAGGCCGCCGTCAAGGCGTTCAAGGAGGCCGAGGAGTACGATGGCCCCGCCCTCATCATCGCGTACGCCCACTGCATCGCGCACGGCATCAACCTCGCCACGGGCCTGGAGCACCAGAAGATGGCCGTCGAGACCGGCCATTTCCCGCTGTTCCGCTACAACCCCGAGCTCGCCGCCCAGGGCAAGAACCCGCTCACCCTCGACTCCAAGGCGCCCACGAAGAAGTTCTCCGAGGCTCAGGCCCCCACCGAGAACCGCTTCAAGCAGCTCGCCAAGATGGACCCCGAGGAGGCCAAGAAGCTCTTCGCGGAAGCCGATGCGTTCTACTCCCGCAAGTACGAGTACCTCCAGGCGCTCGCCGCCCTCAACGTCTACTAAGACGCCTGGCGACAGCCAACAAAAAAGCCCCCGACCTTTCCCAAGGCCGGGGGCTTTTTTTGTCGTAAGTGTGGAGGCTTGGTTCGCGCGACGCGAGGGGAAACGCGCTTTCTTGGGTGCGACTTTTTCCGGCCAAGCAATGTTTTGCGATTTTTGCTTGCGCGGGGGGCGACGGAATGTGCTATCATGGCGGCATGAAAACGTTACTGCTTGCCACATTGACACTCTCTGCGGCGGTCGCTTGGTGCGCCAAGCCTGCCGTCATTCCGGAAATCCAGCAATGGATTGACCTGCCCGAGGCGGGTTCCTACACGCTTGACGAGGATGCCCGCGTGGTGATCCCCGAGGATGCCTGCGCGGATCTTGAGCGTTATGCCAAGACTTTCGCGGAGGAAATCGACCGCCCGCTCGTGCGCGAGGCGTCGAGCTGGCTTTGGTTCCTGGGCAAGGAGGCCAAGCCGGGGGACATTGTGCTCATGGTGGTGCCGGATGCGGGCGCCAATCAGGAGAGTTATCGGTTGACTGCGGGCACCGCGGGAGTCCGCGTGGCTGCGCCCACGCCGCTTGGCGCCTTCTGGGGCACGCGCACGCTGTTGCAGGTCTTCCAGGCGCAGGGCAACACCTTCCCCGGCGGCGTGGCCAACGATTGGCCGGAGTTTTCGCACCGCGGCTTCATGTTCGATTGCGGTCGCAAGCCCTTCGCGCTCTCCACGCTCCGGCAGTTGGCCAAGATTTGCGCCTACTACAAGATGAACGAGCTCCACCTGCACCTGTCGGACAATTACATTTGGCTGCACCGTTACGGCGAGTGGTTCCCGCAGCAGGTGAAGACCGCGGCCGACATTCTCAAGGTCGAGCCCTCCGCCGGCGGCTTCCGCCTGGAGAACAGCAAGTATCCCGAGCTTACCTCCAAGGACATCTTCTACACCAAGGCGCAGTTCAAGGCGCTCGTGGCCGAGGCCGCCGCGCAGGGCGTGACCATCGTCCCCGAGCTGGACGTGCCCGGCCATGCCCTCCAGATGGTGCGCGTGCGTCCTGACTTGATGTACAAGGGGTCCGTCGGCGGTAAGCATGACATGGAGCGCGCCGCGATGTTGGATCTCTCCAATCCGGAGACACTCCCCTTCGTGGCTTCCATCTTTGATGAGTACATCGACGAGGGCGTCTTCCCCGGCCAAGTCGTCCACACCGGCACGGATGAATACTACGGCGACAACGAGAGCTATCGCAAGTTCGTCGATGCCTTCTGCAAGCATATCCGCGCCAAGGGCAAGACCCCGCGCCTGTGGGGCTCCTTCAGCCACAAGCGCGGCAAGACGCCCGTGGAATCCACCGGCGTGCAGATGAACATTTGGAGCATGGGCTGGCAGAACCCTGTCGAGGCCACCAAGGCCGGCTACGAAATCATGAACACCCTCGACGTGTGGATGTACATCGTGCCCAGCGGCAACGGTTCCGTCGGCGGCTACGGCGACGACCTTAACACCCAGTGGGTCTACAACAACTGGAATCCCGTCACCTTCCCCAAGACCAAGGTGGAGGACTTGGATCGCGCCAAGGTGTTGGGCGGGTCGTGGGCCATGTGGAACGACAACGCCTTCCTCACCGACCCCGGCCTTTGCGCCGAGGACTTGATGCCGCGCATCCAAAAGAACTGCGCCACCGTGGCGCAGAAGACGTGGGTCAAGGCCAACGGCCGCCCCTATAAGGACTTCCTTGCCCAAGTCCAGTCACAGGCCAAGGCGCTTGACGCCGAGGAACCCCAGCCGTGGGAGCTCTCCTTCGACGTGACCGTCCCAGAGGGGAACGGCAAGCCCATCCTGCTGGCCTCCAGCGAGGAGACTGACCTCTATGCCGTCAGCCCCGTCAATGGCAACGTCGGTTTCCGCCGCGAGGGCGCGCAATACACCTTCGACGTCAAGTTGCCCGAGGGCAAGCCCACCAAGGTCACCTTCCACTCCGAGAAGTACAAGACGTGGGTGGTCGTGGACGGCAAGAAGATTGAGGGCAATCCCGTTCGCGAGCACTATGCGAAGACCTGCAAGTTCTTCACGCTCGCCAAGCCCGAGACCAAGTAAGCATGATTGCTTGGTCCGTATGCGACGCGCGCCCCGCCTCCCGGGACGCGCGTTTTTGCTAAACTAGTCGGCACTGAACAAGGAGAGAACCATGGACAAACGGCCTGCCGATGTTTATTTCACGGATATGCACACCGTGCCAATGGGTGATAGCCTGCAGACAAAACTGCGCAAACTGATGTTGAAGGCCGGCATTGGGACAATCGACTTCAAGGACAAGTTTGTCGCGGTGAAACTGCACTTCGGGGAGCCAGGCAATCTAGCCTTCCTGCGGGCGAACTATGCGCGGACGGTTTGCGACCTGGTGAAGGAGCTGGGCGGCAAGCCTTTCGTCACCGATTGCAACACGCTCTACGTGGGCGGCCGCAAAAACGCGCTGAATCATCTGGAGACAGCTTACCAGAACGGCTACAACCCCTTTGCCACGGGCGTCCATACCCTCATCGCCGATGGCCTGAAGGGCACGGACGATGTCGAAGTGCCCGTCCCGGGCGGGGAATATGTCAAGGTCGCGAAGATTGGGCGCGCGGTGATGGATGCCGACATCGTCATCTCCCTCAACCACTTCAAGGGGCATGAGTGCACGGGCTTTGGCGGCGCCATCAAGAATATCGGCATGGGCTGCGGTAGCCGCGCGGGCAAGATGGAAATGCATGCCGCCGGCAAGCCCACCGTCAACCAGGCGCTTTGCATTGGTTGTGGCCGCTGCGCCAAAATCTGCGCGCACGACGCTCCTCGCATCGTCGACCGCAAGGCCACAATCGACCATGCCAAATGCGTGGGGTGCGGCCGTTGCATTGGCGTTTGCCCCAAGGATGCGATTACCCCCGACTTCGACGCGGCCAACGATGTCCTCAACCGCAAGATGTCGGAATACGCCGTGGCCGTCCTCCACGACCGCCCTCACTTCCACGTCAGCCTGGCCATTGACATCTCTCCCTTCTGCGATTGCCATGCGGAGAACGATGTGCCGATTGTGCCGGACATCGGCATGTTCGCCTCCTTCGACCCGGTGGCCATCGACCGCGCCTGCGCCGACGCCGTGAACAGGCAGAGCCCCATCGCCAACTCCATCCTCGGCAAAGCCACCGCGCGCCATGTCGACCACTTTGGCACCGTCTCCCCCACCACGGACTGGCGCTCCTGCCTGGAGCACGCCGAGAAACTCGGCCTTGGCACCCAAGCCTACACGCTCCACACCCTGTAAGGAAGGTTTGGATTGTTTCCGGCAAAGCGAACCGCACCGTCAAATCTCCAAAAAATCACGAAAACACGCTTCACACAAGGAAAATACTTGCAATTCCCGAACAGATACACCATAATAAGACCATCAAAACGGTTGCGGGATTTCCCGCACGAACAGACAACCCAAGGAGTCACGAACCATGCCCACCAAGAAAGCCACCAAGGCCCCCGCCAAAACCACCCCCAAACCTTTGACCAAGGACGAGATCCGCGAGGCCCTCGCCGAGGCCACCGGCAGCACCAAAGCCGCCGTCGGCCAAGTCTACGATGCCCTCATCGATCTCATTGCCGCCCAGGTCAAGAAGAACAAGGTCTTCGCCCTTCCCGGCATCGGCAAGTTCACCGTCACCCAGCGCGCCGCGCGCATCGGCGTCAACCCACGCAAGCCCACCGAGAAGATCGAATACCCCGCCAAGGAGACCATCAAGTTCTCCGTCTCCAAGATTATCAAAGACAAGGTGATTGGCTAAGCCCCACACGGCAACCCGAAAAAGGCACGGCGGCAGCCGTGCCTTTTTTTGGGGCTTCGCCCAAGAGTCACAGGAGGCGCAGTGTCATTTTCTTGTTGGGTTATGCCTTTCCGCCGCGTCCGCCGGGGCCCTTCACGTGCCCGTCGTCCCACCGTTCCCGGCATACCACTGGAACCGTTCGTCATCCCTGTCGATAACTTTGCAAAATCTGTTGAAAACCTGTTGAAGGCGGGTGAGGCCGGAGGAGCCTCAGAACCGCCCTTTCAATCAGGGAGCGGGGTCGTTTTCCGGGATGCGGCGTACCTCGGGGTGAGACACGCCGTCTCTCACCCCGAGGTACGCCGCATCTTCGCCGACCGGAGACATCCCAACCTAAAGGGTGCGGAACGTTTCACGGAGCCGTTGCGCCGCGAACTTCGCAAAAACCCGGATTCGTCTCCGTTTTCCCGGGCGCCGGAGGTGTCATCGGTGCGAATGGCGGTGAAGGATGACCGCCTCTCCCGGGTGCGTTGCGGGGGACGCAGGGACGGGTGGGGGAAGGGATTTGTGTGGCGGGGGGCGGAGGAATGGTGTATGATTGGAGCATGAAGACTGAATTGGTTCTGTTGTCGGGCTTGTTGGGTTCCGTGGTTTTGGCCGCGGGAGCCGACACGGCGTTGAAGGGCAATCCCTATCCTTATCCGTTTGAGGCGATGCCGGGGATTTACCATGAGGGCTGGATCGACCTGAACAAGAACGGGGAGATGGATGTCTACGAGGATCCTTCGGCGGGGGTGGAAGCGCGGGTGGAAGATTTGCTGGGGCGGATGACCCAGGCCGAGAAGGTGATGCAGCTCTGCACGCTCTATGGTTACCGCGCGGTGTTGAAGGACAAGTATCCCACGGAGGCGTGGAAGAGCAAGCGCGTGTGGAAGGATGGCGTGGCGAACATCGACGAGCAGGGCGCGGGGTGGCGCCACCGCGGCGACAGGGAGGTGAGCGACACGCCCGAGCGGAACGCGCATTACGTGAACAACACGCAGCGGTTTTTCATCGAGCAGACGCGGCTGGGCATTCCCGTGGACTTCACGAACGAAGGGATCAACGGCGCGTCGTTGCGGCACGGCACCTCTTTCCCCATGCCCCATTCGCAGGGGATGACGTGGAACCCGGAGCTGATCCGCGAGATGGGGCGCGTCACGGGGCGTGAGGCGCGGGCGGTGGGCTACACGAATGTCTATGCGCCGATTTTGGACGTGGCGCGTGACCAACGTTGGGGTCGTTGGGAGGGGACCATCGCCGAGGATCCGTTCCTGGTGGCCGAGATCGGCAAGGCGTTGTGCCTGGGCATTCAAGAAGGTGGTGCCATCTCCAGCCCCAAACATTACGTGGGCTACGGCGAGAACAAGGGTGCGCGCGGCTATGATTCGCGGACGGATCCGCACATCACGGCGCAGACCTTCGAGGCGATTCATTTCTATCCCTTCCGGCGAGTCTTCACCGAGGCGCATCCGCTCGGCGTGATGTGCGCCTACAACGATGTCAATGGCATGCCGGTGGCCGCGAGCGCGCATTTGCTCAAGGAGCGCTTGCGCGGCGAGCTTGGCTTTGAGGGCTATGTCGTCTCCGACAGTCACGCGGTCGAGCGGCTCGCCACGTTGCACCGCATGGCCGTCGACCAGAAAGAGGCGCACAATCTGCGCATCAAGGCCGGGCTCAACGTCTGGACGACCTTCTCCCCGCCCGATGCCGTGGCGCGCGCCATCAATGCCTCGCTGGACGATGGCTCGCTGGCGCCGGAGGATGTGGACGCGATGGTGCGCGACGTGCTGCGCGTGAAGTTTATGCGCGGCATGTTTGACCGGCCCTACGTGGCCGACCCCAAATCCGCCAACGCGCTTGTCGGCACGGAGGAGGCCGCGCGTGTGGCGTTGCAGGTCGCCCGCGAGGCGCTCGTGCTCCTCAAGAACGAGGGCGACCTCCTGCCGCTCGACGCGAAAAAGCTCAAGCGCGTCGCCGTCATCGGCCCCAACGCCGACACCGGGTGTTACCGGCCCGACCGTTACGGGCCCACGGACTACGACTTTGTCACGGTGCGCAAGGGGCTTGAGCGGGCGCTCGCCGGGACGGGCGCGGAGGTCGTCTACGCCAAGGGATGCGACCACGTCAATCCCGGCTGGCCTGACAGCGAGTTGGTGCCCGTGCCCATCACCAAGAAAGAGCGCGACGAGCAGGCCAAGGCCGTCGCCCTTGCCAAGTCCGCCGACGTCGCGATTGTGGTGTTGGGCGACAATGGCCGCACTTCCGGCGAGAGCCACACGCGCACGAGCCTCAACCTCCCCGGCCGGCAAGAGGAACTGCTCGAGGCCGTCCAGGCCACCGGCACGCCCACCGTGCTCGTGCTGATGCATGGCCGCCCGCCGAGCATCAACTGGGCGGCCCGCAACACCCCGGCCATTCTTTCCTGCGGGTTGCTTTGCGGCCACGGCGGCACGGCCGTGGCCGAGGCGCTCCTGGGGCGCTACAATCCCGGTGGCAAGACCAACGGCACTTGGCTTAAATCCGCTGGGCAGATCCCCTTCAACTTCCCTGCGAAGCCGAAGTCCAACTACGAGCCCGAACTCAAGAACGGCTCCTACAACGCCGGCGCGCTTTGGCCCTTCGGTTTTGGGCTTTCCTACACCACCTTTGCCATCGGCAAGCCCACAATCGAGCCCCTTACCGCGCCCGGCGAGGCGACGTTGTGGGATCGCCTGTGCTTCCGCGACCCCGCGCCCGTGCCCGCCGGTTGGCGCGTCCACATCCCCGTCACCAACACCGGCAAGGTCGCCGGCGACGAGGTGGTGCAGCTCTACGTCTCCTACACCAAGACGCCCATCTATTGGTTCGACCAGATGTTGCGCGGCTTCAAGCGTGTCCACCTGAAGCCCGGCGAGACCAAGACCGTCGCGCTCGATGTGCCGCTCGACCACCTCAAGATTGTCCTTGAGGATCAGTCATGGGTGCTCCCCGACGAACCCTTCGAGCTGCGCATCGGCACCTCTTCCATCCACCTCAAATGGCGCACGCTCATCAAGGATGGCAAGGTCGTCCGCACCGAGGCTGTCAAGCCCTCCAAGCGCCCGCCCGAGAACGTCAATCCCCTCACCGCGTGATTTGCCTCGGCAGTCCTGCGTGCGGTGGCGCGCCTCAAATCTGCAACAAGCCGAGAAATCTGAGTTGCCATAGGCAACCCTTCCCGAACATTATGGCGCGACACTACGAACCCACGCGCGCCAATCAGGGATTTATATCGGGTATGCGATAGGGGAGCCATTGCCCCTACTTTGGGCTCTTTAGAGTTTTTGATGGGTCGGGAGTGGAAGCGGTGGCCGCACAGGGGCGGTGAGCGCTTTCTGTTTTTGTCGACCCGCTTACTTGTCGTCCTTGAGGGGGGTGACGGTGGTGGTTAGGTGGATGGACTTGGCGGAGTCCTTGGCGCGGGAGAGTTTGAGGATGGGGCGCGGCTCCTTTTTGTTGTGGAGGCGCGAATGCCAGCCTTTCTCGATTTCAGCCTTCCAGTCGGCGGCATCGGCGAAGTCGAGGCGGATGTCGTTGCCGTCGGCGAAGCGCGTGCGCCAGGAACCGTCGGGGAGGCGCTCGGGGTTGGCGCCGGGCGGCAGGCAGAAGCGGATGGCGAGGGTGCCGGTGGCGTTGCCCTCGGCGGTGTCCTCGATCGTGAGCGTGCCGCCCTTGGCGAGCGTGAGCGTGCGGCGGTGGGTGAGCCCGGGGTAGGCGGGCGTCTCGACCGTGACCGTGGTGGCGCGGTCGGTCGCCTGCCAGGCTACGCATTTGGAGCCGGGGGAATTGTTCTTGTCGTCCAGCGTCAGGGTGGAGTGAGCCTTGGTGGCGCGGAAGGCGTTGCGCGCGGCTTTGGTGTCCGCGCCGCCATAGACGTAGGAGCCGGAGTCGGGGAAGAAGTCGCGCCTGGCGTGCCAGTAGGAGAAGGTGCCGTTGTCGGGCTGGTTGTGCCAGAAGGCCGCGGGGCCGGCCTTGAGCACGGTCATCGAGCCGGTCTCGGGGGGACCTTCGCGCAGGACGTAGAAGCCGCCGTGCGGATAGGCGCGCGAGACGAACCCGGGGCGGTCGAAGGCCTTGGGGAAGGCTTTGGCGGCCTCGCGGAGCGTGCGCCGGCGGCCGCTCAGGTCGTGCGTGTCCGAGAAGAAGGGGTGATTGCCATCGGGGAAGAAGAGGTCAGCGGCGAAGGCCGCCATCGCGCCCACCTTGTCGCGGTCGGCCGGCGTGAAGGCCTCGGGCGCCAAATCCATCGCCGAGCGGAAGAGGTTCATCGCGCTGATGTGGTAGCCTAGGTCGAGTTCGTACTGCACGCCGTCGGGATAGACCTGCTTGGCGAGCTCTTCCTTGAGGGTACGGATGGCGTTGGCGCGCCAGGTGGCGGCGGCTTTGAGCTCGGGGCATCGCTCGGCCGCCGTGAGCAGGCGCGTCATCTCGAAGAGAAGGTGATTGCCGCGCTCCGCACGGCGTTCCCAGACCAGGTCGCCATGCCGCCGGATTTGTCGCAGGAACCACACGAGGTCGTCCGCCGTGAAATCGGGCGCGTGCACCGCCAAGGCCAATTGGCTCGGCAGCCCATTCAGACGGTCGCTGATTTCCAGCGCGCGCCACGCGAAGCGGATGTTCTCGCGGTCGGTCTCCGTGCGCGCGGGGAAGGGGTTCTTCTTGTCCCAGTCCGTCCACTGCTCGCGCCACGCGCGGTAATATTTGGCATCGCCCGTGTGCGCATACATTCGCAGGAGCGGCAGGAACCACTTGTGGCGATGGAGCTGGAAACGCAGTTCGTTCGCCTTGATGGGCCAGTAGGCCCAGTCGATGTCTTTGCCGTAGAAGAGCGAGGGTTGGTAGCCCGCATGGGAGAAGAACCTGTGCCCCAGCGCCTCGTCGGCCACCTTCCGGTCGAAGTCCGAGGGCTTGCGCTTTTTTGCCTTCTCCCACGCGGCCTTGGCATCCGCCCGCGCGCGCCAATGCGCCAACAACGCGGTCTCCGCGGCCGCGGCGTCGTCCCTTTCCAACGCCTCCGCCACGGGTCGCAACTCCGGGCGCCCCAAGTCCAACAGCGCACGCAGGTCGTCCCCTGCCGCGCGGGCGTGGCAGACAAGCAGCGCCGCGGCAAGGCAAAGCGCCGCGCGCCACCCGTGCATGAAAAGGTCTCGTTTCGTCTTCATCAGGCTATTCCTTATGCCAGTTGTCGTCCCCACTTTACACAATTGGCGGCGCGGCAAGGGCAAAAAAACGCGCAGACCTTGCCCTGCGTGCGGTTGTACGCGGGTGGCGGCGAGCGTGTGGAACGCCTCAGACGGAGAAGGAGAAGCCGTCGAGATCGTCGAGCGGCGGCGGGGGCTCGTCGGTGAAACGGAGGTCGGCCGCGCGTTGGACGGCGCCATTGGCGATGACGCGGCAACGGTCTGCGGAGCCCTCGACCCAGGCGCAATCGCCGCGTTGGCGGTCGAGCAGGGCGTGGCGGCGTGGGGTGGGGAGCGCGGCGGCCGGGAGTTCCAGGCGGCGGAGCGCGCCATCGCCCATGCAGACGCGGCAGGTGAGCACGCCCTTGGCCTTGTCCATCGGGCCGACCATTCGCAAGAAGCCCGGCTCGCCAAAGCCGTCCGCCTGCGGCCCGCCGGGGTGACCGAAGGCCAGGAGTGCATACTTCACGTCGCTGACGGTACGGCGCAGGCGGCGGCAGAGCAACGTCAGCGGGCGGCCGGGCCGGAAGCGGCGGACATCGTGGCAGACGCCGTCACGCGCCGGGAACAGGGGGCAGGGACCGGCGTGCGGACAGGGCGCATAGAGCGGCAAATCGGCCAATTCGCGACGGAGCGCATGGAGGCGCGGGACGGTCGCGCGGTCGGCCGGCTCAAGCAGAAGCAGGAACGATGGCGCGTCCGGCGCGAGCGCGGCGACCCAGCGGCGGATGGCGGCGCGCGCGGCGGCGGGGTCGGGGAATGCCTCGTTGAAGGCGAAGGAGGCGAGGATGACGTCGAACGGGCCATCGGGCGCGACTTCGCGGAAGTCCGCGCGCCGGGCAATCGCCCCAGGCAAGAGTTCGTGGAAGGCTTGGAGCGCGGCGGGCGACCAGTCAATCCCGTGGATTTCGGCGTCCGGGAACCGGTCGCGCACGGCGAGCGCGGCGGAACCCAGCCCGCAGCCCAGGTCGAGCACACGGAGCGGGCGCCCCGGAAAGGGCGGGAGCCGTGCGAGGATGCCCGCAAGCGCGGCTTGGACGCGGGCATACGTCTGCGGCGCGAAGGCGAGCGCGTAGGCGGTGAGGCTGTCCGGGTCGTCCAGATAGGCGGCGAAGGCCTCGGGGCGCGTATCGGTGAAGGCGGCGGAAAGGCGGGCGACGGCGGGCTCGAGGCGGCGCAGGTCGCGCAGTGGGCAGCGGGCCAGCCCCCAAGCCTCGAGTGCGGCCAAGCCGGGGGCGGGGTCAGAGGGTGTCATAGAAGTCTCCTGCGTCGTCGGGTTCCCAGGTCGGCTCGGGCGGAGGGATGGGCAGCTGTGCCTCCTCGGGCGGCGGCGTGCCCTCGGGCGGCGGCGTGTCCGGTTCCGGAAAATCTGGCCCGGCCTGCGCCTTGGGCGTGTCGGGGGCGGGGCGTGGCGGCGCGGCGAGGTTGGGGTTGAGGGCGTCCATGAAGGGCGCGGCGGCCTCCCATGGCAGGGATTGCAGGCGCTTGCGCGATTGGGTGAGCGTGAAGGCCTCGATGGAGTCGGGGTCGAGCAATCGCGTGCGGCGCTCGTACTCGCGCACCCAGTAGGCCCGGACAAGGTCGTGGGCGTAGGTGAGGGGCGTGACGTCCTCGCCGCCGGCGGCCAAGCGGTCGGGCTCGGCGAAGAGCGTTGCCAGATAGGCGCGGAAGGGCGGGTCGTCGTCGGGAGGCGTCAGGGTGGGGGCTTGGGCGAGCGAGGCGGCGATGGACAAATCGTAAAGTTTGGAGGCGTAGGGATTGTGCACGAAGGCCGGCGGTAGGTGGCGGATGAGGCACGCCATGATCTCAGACTCGTGGAAATGGTGCGCCAGGAGCTCGCAGAGCGCGCCGGCGAGGTTTTGCGAGGCCTCCAATGCGCTCAGCGGCGGCGCGGCCGGGGGCTCGGCGAAGTCTTCGGGATAGTCGAACGCGGTTGCCTCGGGCTCGTCCTCCCAGTCGGCCTCGATGGGCGCGGACGGTTCGGCGGCGGGCGCGGGTTCGCGCGCGGGGCGGGCGGATTCCTCTTGGCGGGCGCGGAACTCGGCGCGGCGACGCTCCGCCTCGGCGGCATCCGAGCGAAGCGTCGTCAGGTCATCCGTGAGTGTCTCGACGGGCAGGTGAAGCGCGGCGGCGGCATCTTGCAGGAAGCGCGCGGTGAGGACGGGCTCGGGGCAGTCGATCACCGTGGCCACGGCGGCCTTGGCGATGCGCATGGTGGCATCCATCGCGTCGGGGGCGGACTCTTGCTCGCGCAGGCGGCGGACCAGATAGGGCGCGGGATCCTCCGCGGCATCCAGACATTCGCGGAATGCCTCGGCGCCTTGCCCGCGCAGGAGCGAATCGGGATCCTCGCCCTCGGGAAGGGAGACGATGCGCACGGGAATCCCGGCCGCCAGGAAGAGCCCCATGGTGCGGAGCGCCGCCTTGACGCCGGCCTTGTCGCCGTCGAAAACCAGATCCGCGGCGTCGGCGCACCGACGCAAGAGCGCCACATGGTCGGCGGTGAAGGCGGTGCCCTGCGAGGCCACGGCCGTCGGGAACCCGCAGAGATGGCACCGGATCACGTCGATTTGCCCCTCGCAGACGATGGCGCGGCGCGGGGTGGCCTTGGCGATGTTGGGCCGCGCCAGATGGTAGGCATAGAGCGTGGTGGCCTTCTTGAAAATCTCGGTCTCGGGGCTATTGACATATTTCCCCGTGCGCTCGGATTTGCGCAACAGCCGGCAGGAAAAGGCGATGACGCGCCCCTGCGGGTCGCAGACGGGGAAGGTGATTCGCCCGTGGAAACGATCGTAGAAACCATCCCCCGGGCGGCGCGGGGGCGCCAATGCGCCGGCGGCGGCCAACTCTTCCGGCGCGAAGCCGTGGCGCTTGGCCCACTCGAGTAGCGCCCCGCGGACGGCGGGCGCGTAGCCGATGCCGAAGCGTTCCACCGCCTCGCCCCACAGGTCGCGCGAACGCAGGTATTCCCGCGCCTCCTCCGCCTCGGCGATTTGCAGGAGGCAGCGGCGATAGAACGCGGCAAGCTCTTGGTTGATTTGGTAGAGTCGCGCGCGGAGGGCGGCCTGCGGGTCGTAGCCTTCCTCCAGCTTCACCCCGGCCTGCGCGGCGAGTTTGCGGACGGCCTCCAGAAAGGTACACCCCTCCATTTTTTGCACGAAGGTGATGGCATCGCCGCTTTCGCCGCACCCGAAACACTTGTAGAACCCCTTCTCGGAATTGACGGTGAAGGAGGGTGTCTTCTCTTGGTGGAAGGGACAACAGGCCTTCGCGTTGTTCCCCGAACGCCGCAGGTCGATGCCATAGGCATCGATGAGGTCGGCCAGGTCGATGCGCGCCTTAATTTCCGCCAAGGCGTTGGCGTCAATCCCCCGCATGGGCCTCCTCCGGCTTCGGGATGCCGGCGGCGGTGAGCCGCTCCGCCCAGAAACGGCCGGCAGCCGCGGCCACGGGGTTGCGTTCCGTGGCGTCCAACAACCCGGTCATGCGCTCGCGCGTCACCGTCGCCACGCCCGCGGCCACGCTCACGATCAGGATGGCTTTGGCCGCGCCGATGGCCGCGCCCAACACGCCATCGAAGGGTTGCGGCAAGATGAGCCGCACCACACCCTTGAGCAACTTGGCCACAAGCAGAAAGGCCACGCACCCGATCACGACAATCCCCAACGCCGAATAGAAAACCGCCGCCCCCGGCTCCACCGCCAGCCGCGCGACCATCGCGTGCAGCGGCGCGTAGCCAAACCACAGCACGCCCCCGCACGCCACCAACCCCGCCAACGGCGCCAGCTCGCCCGAAAGCCCATGCCATGCCCCCCGCAGGACAAAGAGCAACACAAACCCACCGATGGCCACGCTCATCGTATCCATGGCGCCCTTACAACGTGCCCGCGATTTCCTCGTCCGTCAGATAACACGCCGGGTCTTCCCCCCAGACGTCTCCCGTGGCGGCCTCGCCGCGCGCGCGGAAGTTCCCCCCGCACAGTGACAGGAAGCGGCACCGCCTGCACCGCCCCGTGACGTGCAGCGGCTTCTCGCGCAGCCGCGCCAAGAGCGACCCAGCGGGCGGGTTTCCCCAAATCGCGCCGAAGGGCTGTTCGCGGACGTTCCCGAGCGGCTTGTCGCGCCAGAATTGGTCGGGATAGACCGTGCCGTCCCACGATACGCACGAAAGGCCGTTGCCGCTGGAGTTGCCGCCGTTCATACGGAGCAGGCGGAGCACGTCGTCCGCGCGCGGGCTTTTCTCGCGGCACATCCGCAACCACAGATACGGCGCGTCCGCGTGGTTGTCCACCGTCAGCACCTCCAGCGGATGGCCGGCCTCAAAGGCCGCACGCGTCTCGTCGATGATGGCGTCCACCGCCGCGCGCGTCTCCGCGTGCGTCAAATCGTCCGCCCGCAGATTTGCCCCACGCCCGGCGTAGACAAGATGGTAGAGACAGATGCGCGGGATATGCTCCTCGCGCATCAGCCGGAAGATGGCGGGGATCTCGCGCACGTTCGCGTGCGTGAGCGTGACGCGCAGCCCCACTTTCACGCCGGCCTCGCGACACGCGCGGATGGCCGCGAGCGACCGATCGTACGCCCCCGCCACGCCGCGAAAGGCATCGTGCGTCTCGCGCACGCCGTCAATGCTGATCCCCACATAACTGGCGCCGATGGCTTTGATCTGCGCCGCGATGTCCGGCGTGATGAGTGTGCCGTTGGTGGAGAAGACCACGCGCCGCCCCTTTTCGCGGGCATAGGCGGCCAACTCCAGCAAATCCGGGCGCACGAAAGGCTCCCCGCCCGAAAAGAGCACCACGGGGCACCCGAACGCCGCGAAACCGTCGATGGCACGCTTGCACTCCGCCGTCGTCAGTTCGCGCGAGACGTCAGGCGTGCCGGCGGCGTAGCAATGCTTGCACCGCAGGTTGCACCGCTGGGTGATGTTCCAGACCACGATCGGCTTCTTGTCCTTGGAGAACTGCAAGAGATGGCTCGGAAGTCTCTCGCTCAAACGTCCGTAACGCAATGGGTCGGAGGCCTCGGCCTGCCCCATGTACAGTTTGGAAATCCCAATCATGCTCACTCCCTCGGCAGGCTCTGCACCCACTTGCGATAGGAGTCCGGGGCGGATGCGTCCAACGCCAGATAAAACTCCCCCCAGACCCGCGCGTCGGGCAACTTCCGCTGCGCGGTCAAAATCCGCATCATCAGATCCGCGATGAAACGATTGCGCGGTTGGGCGACCAGCAACGGCCGCAGATAGTTCGCCGCGTCCGCGTAGCGCTTGGCGTCGTAGGCCAACTGCGCGGCCTCGGCACGCGCCTCAGCGGAGGCTGGCCGCAGCGCCAGCGCCGCGTCGTAGGCCCGGAGCGCGATGTCCCGGTGGCCGTTCCGTGCGCCGGCGCGCCCCCACGCCAACGCCGCCTCGAAACTCGATGGATCCGCCTCGGCGGCCTTGCGTGCGGCGGTCTCGGCGCTGCGCCACCGCTTTTTCGCCGTCGCCTCATCGGCGAGGCGGAGTTGCTCCGCGCATGTCTTCGCGTCGCCCGCGTTCGGCGGCAACTGCCGCAACCGCGCCAGGTTGGCCTCCAGCCGCGTCACCCAATCCCTCGCCTTTTTGCGCTCGCGTGCATGTTGCGGCAACAGCCGCTCTGCCTGGCGAAAATAATCCAGCGCCGCTTGACGCAGGCGCAACGGCTCGCGTACGCACAGCGCGCCCAGGTTGTAAAGCGTGGGCGCGTCCGTCGGTGCCTCGTTGGCCGCCGCCAGCAACAACGCCAACGCGCCATCCACGCGCCCCTGCTCGGCGTAAAGCCGCGCCAGACGCGAACGCGCGCGCGTCCGCACCTCCGGATTTCCGGCATCGGTCAGCCCGCGGAAAATCTTCGCTGCCTCGGCCTTGTCGTTCGCCGCCTCGGCCACCATTCCCAGCAACTCACGTGCCGTTTCCGCCTGTGGCCCCGTGTTCTGCAACGCCAGAGCCTTCTCGGCCGCGCGCTTGGCATAGGCAGTGTCTTGTGCGCCCAGGGCCGCCAAGGCCAGATTCGCGTAAATCGTGGCATCCTCGCCATGCATTGCCAGCAGTCGCTCGTAGGCGGTGATGGCCTTCGCGTAATCGCCCGCCGCGTACGCATCCTCCGCCTGCGCGGAAACACGCTCAGGCGTTTCCGGCGCACACCCCGCCGCAAATGCCGCCACAAGCGCCGCAACCAGGCACCCGGCCAACCACGTCTTCTTCGTCATGCAAACTCCTTCATGTGGCACAGTATACCAAAAGTGGAAATCACGAAAGCGACAAAGGCCACGGCGCGATGCGTCCTGAGAAACGCCTCGGCGCGCACAGTCCCAATGGCCGGGAAGAGGGTGGGCGGGTGCGGTCAGCGGCGCCAGAGGCAGGAGTCGGTGGTTTTGCCGTCGGGGGTGCGGAGGAGGATTTGGTTGTCGCCGGGAGCGAGGGGGATGTCTTTCCAGGTGAGGACGCGGCGGGCGTCGGGGGTGGCGGTGCCGCAAGATTTCCCGTTGACGAGGAGTTCGGCGGGGCCGACGTTGGAGAAGGCGCGGACGAAGATTTTGTCGGCCTTGCGTTGGGTGAAGCGCTTTTCGCAAAGGTGGAGGACGGGGGTGTCGTCGCGCCAGTTGGCCTTGTAGAAGAAGTAGGCGTCCTTGAAGGTTTGGCGGTCGTGGGTGACGAGGCCTTTGTCGTTGATGCCGTGACGGTCGCCCTCGGTGCGGTGGCTGGCGGCGAAGTCGAAAAGGTTCCAGATGAAGGAGCCCCAGACGTAGGGGCGCTTGGAGAGCTCGGCCCAGTTGAGGATGTGGTATTCGGTCTGCCAGGCTTCGGGGTGGAACATACCGCCGGCGTTGGGCTTGCGGATGGGTTCCTCGTGGTGTTTTGCGGAGGCGCCGGCGCCGTATTCGCTGATGGCGATGCAGAGTTTGGGATGTTTTTTGTGGGTGGCGTCGAGGAAGGCGCCGAGGTTCTTGGGCATTCCGCCGTACCAGCCGTCGTAGCGGTTCCAGGCGATGAGGTCGGTGACGAAGGTGAGGGGGGCGTCGTTGCCGAGGTTCGAGGCGGCGGCGGTGGGGCGGGTGGGGTCTTCCTGTTTGGCGAGGGCGTTGAGCGTTTTGAGGAAGGGGACGGGGTTGGGAGCCATGCGGAGCTCGTTGAAGAGGCCCCAGGTGACGATGGAGGGGTGGTTGCCGTGCTGGCGGATCATCTCGATGAGCTGTTGGCGGGCGTTCTCGTGGAGGCGATCGGAGGGGACGTACCCTTCGTCGTCGTAGCCGCCGGGGCCGACGAAGGGGATTTCGGCCCAGACGACGAGGCCGGCGCGGTCGCAGGCATCGTAGATTTCCTCGGCTTGGGGATAGTGGGCGAGGCGGACGGCGTTGGCGCCCATGTCGCGCATGATTTCGACGTCGCGGAGATGGTCTTCGGGGGCGAGGGCGGCGAGTTTGCCCTCCCATTCCTGGTGGCGGCAGACGCCGCGGAGGGGCAGGTGGCGGCCGTTGAGGAAGAAGCCCTTGCCGGGGTCGAAGCGGATGTCGCGCACGCCGAAGGACTGGGTGACGGCATCATCGCCGACTTTGGCGGTAAGGGTGTAGAGGAAGGGGTCGGCGACGCCGTCCCAACGGCGGGGTTTGGCGATTGTGACGGGGATGGTGACGCAGTCGACGCCGGCGGCGGAGAAGGTTTTGCCGGCGACGTCGAGGGTGACGGTCTGGGGCTGGCCGGTGGGGTTGGCGAGGGCAACGGTGACGGCGAGGCGTGCCTCGGTATCGGAAAGGGCCTCTTGGCGGATGCGGATGCCGGAGGAGCCGTGATCGAGCGGGCTGACGCAGACCGGGTCGGTGACGATGAGCTCGACGCCACGGTAGAGGCCGCCGAAGATGTTGAAGTCGCCCGCGAGGGGGAGGACGTCGGAGGTTTCGGCATTGGAGACGCGGACGCGGAGCTCGGCGCTCTTGCCGGCAGGGGGCAGGTGGGGGGTGAGCTCGTGGCAGAAGGCGGTGTAGCCGCCGCGATGCTGGCCGAGCCAGACGTTGTTGAACATGACGTCGGCGACGGTGGCGGCGCCCTTGAAGCGGAGGAAGACGCGTTTGCCTTTCCACTCGGGGCGGGTTTTGAGGCTGAGTTTGTAGATGCCGAGCGTGCGCGTGTAGGGGTGGTCGCCCTCGGCATCGGCCGTGTTCCAGGTGTGGGGGAGGGTGACGGGCGTCCATTTGGGGCCCGCGAAGTTCCAGCCGTAGCGGAAACGCCAGCCATCGTTCAGGGGGATGGTTTCACGCGCGGCGAGTGTGCCGGCGAAGAGTGCGCAGGCCAAGAGCAGGAGCGGGAGACGTTTGGACATGGCAGGGTTCCTTTATTCTGGGTTTGCCGTCGGCCGGTGGCGACGGTGCGGGGAGGGTCAGCGGTGGTCGAAGGGGAGGACTTTGTTGGGCATTTTGGCGGCGAGGAGACCATGAAGGAAACGTGCGCCGTACCAGAGGTGCGTGAGGATGACGCCGGCCCAGTAGGCGGGCATTTGGCGCGGTGTGGGGGCTTCGAGGAGGGCGTCGCCGAGGGTGACGAGGAGGTAGAGCGAGACGATGGCGAGGTAGGGGACGGCGAGCCAAGGGGAGAGGCAGGCGAGCGGGGCGCCGAGGAGGAGGCCGAGGAGGAAGAGCGTGGGGAGGAGGTAGGAGAGACGGCGGGAGTTGAGGCCAACGCGGCGGGCGAAGTAGCCGCGGTGGAGGGCATAGCGGCCGATTTGGCGGAGGTGGGGGCCGAAGACGGGGCGGCGGTGGTGGTAGACGACGACGCGGGGGTCGTACCACAGGGTGCGGCCGGCGAGCTGGAGGTCGGCGCAGAGGAGGGTGTCCTCGCCGGGCCAGAAGTCTTCGCGGAAGCCGCGGATGGCATCGAAGGCGGCCTTGCGGACGAAGAGGTTGCAACTGGGGAAGTCCTCGACGCGGCGGAGGGCGCCTTGGATGAAGTAGCGGTGGCGGAAGTTGCCGGAGACGAGGGGGGAGGCGAGGATGGCGCCGGAGAGTTGGGCGGCGGGCGGGTCTTCGGGCGGGGTGAGGCCGGGGCCGCCGAGGGCGTCGATGGCGGGGTCGGCGGCGAAGCGCGCGGCGGCGTTGGCGAGCCAGTCCGGGCGCGGGTAGGCATCGTCGTCGATGAAGGCGAGGATGTCGCCATCGGCCACGAGCGCGCCTTGGTTGCGTTTGCGGGCGGGTCGGACGCCGCCGGTGGCGAGGATGCGGAAGCGGAAGCGGACCTCGGGGCGGACGAGGAGGCGGTCGGGGAGGAAGAGGACCTCGAAGTTGCGGTAGGTCTGCGCGTCGAGGGCGGCGATGAGGCGGCGGAGGACGACGCTGTCGCCGGGGCAGGCGACGATGACGGAGAAGCGCGGGCCGTGCGCGGGGTCGGGCGCGGGGGGCAGGGGGGTGAGGCCGGCGTAGTAGTGCAGGGCGCGGGCGCGGTAGACGATGGCCAGGGTGTCGACCAGCGTGCGCCAGAGCGTGCCCGGCGAGAGGCAGCCCCAGCGGAGGCCAAAGTCCACGCGCACGGGTGCCTCGGCGAGGGTGAAGCCGCCGCCTTGGATGACGGCGAGGAGCTCGAGGTCGAAGGCAAACCGTTTGACGAGGAGGCGGTCGGCGGCGTAGCGGAGGGCTTGGGCGCGGATGAGTTTCATGCCGCTCTGCGTGTCGGAAACGCTTAGGCGAAGCAGTGCGTGGCAGAGGGCGTGGTAAAGGGCGGAGAAGAGACGGCGGCGCAGGGGATAGCGCACTTGCGAGGCGGGGTGGCGCTTGTTCCCCAGGATGGCGTCCGCATGCGTGGCCTCGGCGACATCGCAGAAGGCGGGGAGGGCGGAGGGGTCGAGGTCAAGGTCGCCGTCCAGAAGCAACACCCAGCCGCACGTCACGTGGGGGAGTCCGGCGAGGAGCGCGGCGCCCTTGCCCTGGTTGGTGGGGAGGAAGGCGGGGTGGATGAGATCGGGGTGGCGGGCGGCGGCGCGGCGGATGGCCTCGGCCGTGCCGTCGTCGCTGCCATCGTCCACGGGGATGAGCTGGAAGGGGAGGCCGTGTGCGTGCAGGAGATCGGCCACGCGCGCGAGGTTGGCCTCGACGGTCGCGGCGAGGTTGTGGCAGGGGAGGATGACGGCGAGCCCCTCGGCGCCGAGGAGACGGCGCGCGGGGGCCCAGTCCCCGGTGTTCAGGCGAACGGACGCGGTGGGCATCGCGACCTGCCCGGCACGCTTCCCGGTCGCGCTCACGGATCGAGGTTGGTGAGGGTGACGCCATCGTCCAGGTTGATGGCGCGGTAGTAGCAGTTGCGCGGTTGGCCGGCCTTGTTTTTGGTGTGGCAGATGGCGCCGCGGCGGGGGCGAACGAAGTAGACGAGGGAGTTCTGCTCGCAATTGACGCGTGCCTCGAGCACCTCGAAGGATTCCCCGGAGGTCTTGCCTTTTTCCCAGAGGACGTTGCGGGAGGTGGACCAGAGGGTGAGCGTGCGGGTCTTGAAGGTCAGTTCCATGGCCTGGCGGTTGGTGTAGGCGATGAGGATGACCTCTTTGGTGTCGATGTCCTGGACGGCCACGGGGATGACGTTGTCCTTGTCCTCGTGGATGTTGGCGGCGACTTTGGCGATTTTGGAGAAGTCGAGGTTGAGGGAGAGACCCTCTTCGAGTTCGTGGCTCATTGGCGCTCCTTATTTGGCGGTGGGGGCGAGGGAGAAGTTGGGCTTGGCGGGCGGGGCGAGGGTTTCGCCGTCCTTGGCGGCGTCTTTCGCGGGCGGGGTGCCGCCGCAACGCGTAATGATGGCGTCGGTGATGTCGAGGTCTGGCTTCACGTAGGGGGTGGCGTTCTTGTAGAGAACCACGTCGATGGCCTTTTCCTTGGCGTAGGCGGCGATGTGGGTCTCGATTTCCTTGGAGGTGCGGTTGATGAAGCTGCGCTCCATTTCCGAGAGGGTCTGCGAGCGTTGGGCCATCTGGGCCTCGGCGCGGCGGCCGGCCTCCTGGAGTTCGCGAAGGCGGCCTTCGAGGGTTTTGCGGAGTTCCTCGGCCTTGGCGGGGGCAAGCATGGGGTTTTGGGCCTCGGCGCGTTGCTTTTCGAGGTCGGCCATGCGGCGTTCGAGGTCGGCGCGGAGAGTGTCGCGTTCCTTGGTGTAGTCGGCGAGGGTTGTTTCCAGCGTTTTGCGGTCGTTGGGGGTGTTGGGGTGGTTGGCCAGTGCTGCTTCCATGTCCACCACGGCGACGGTGTGTGCCAGGGCGAGGGTGGGGAGGAGGCTCAGGAGGGCGAGGGGGAGGCGTTTCATGGGGGTCCTTTCGTCAATCGATACCAATCCAGAAGGTGAAGGTTTCTTCCTCGGTGTTGTCGTCGTTGGTGATGGGGAAGGCGACGTCGAGGCGGATGGGGAACTTGGGCAGGTTCAGGCGCAGGCCGAAACCGGCCGACCACAGCAAATCGCTGCCCAGGTCGAAGAAGTCCTCGCCCACGGCGCCGATGTCGGAGAAGACGGCGAAGTGGATGGTCTCGACCAACGGGATGGCGTATTCCACCGTGGCGCACCAGAGCGTCTGCCCGCCGACGGCCACGTGGCCGCCGCCGTTCCAGGCCTTGGGGCCGCCATCGCGGAACTCGAAGCCGCGGACGGTGCGGCCGCCGCCGATGAAGAAGCGGTCGAACATCGGCACGTCGCCGCTGTAGGCCTCGATGGTGTCGAAGCGCAGGCGGGCGGAGAGGATGTGGTCGAGCCAAGGGTTCGTGTACTTGTTGAAGGAGAAGCCGAGTCCGTAGTCCTTGGCCTCGCCGAAGAGGCCGACCTCGGCGTAGACTTGGCTGCTCCAACCGCGGGTGGGGAAGAGCGGGCGGTCGCGGTGATCCTCCTGCCAGAAGAAGCGCAGCTTGCTGTTGATGCCTTCCTCTTGGTCGGTGAAGCGGAAGGGCGCGCCGTCGGCGCGATACCACACGCCCTCGTCCTCGTCGTCGTAAGTCACGTGCTCGAGGGTGTAGCGCAGGCCAATGCGGTCGAGTTGCAGTTCGCCGAAGGGGGTGGCGATGGGTGCGGGCTTCCAGGCCAGGGTGAAGGCCGCGCCCGTGCGGATCTCGTCGTAGTTGTCGCGCCAGCGCATCCGGCGGTAGGCGTCAATCGTGAGGGCCACGGGCATGTCGAAGAGCCACGGTTGCGTCCAGCTCAACAAGACGGTTTGCCGGCGGCCGCCGATCTCCGCCTCGGCGGAGGCGCGTTGGCCGGCGCCACGGAAGCCTTTGCCCCAGCCGAGGATGTCGAAGTTGCTCTGGGTGGCCTTGGCGTAGACGAAGATGCTGTCGATGGTGCTCACGCCCAGACCGAAGCCGTATTCGCCCGTCTCGCGCTCGCGCACCTCGAAGACCAGGTCGCGCTCGCCGGCGTTGGGGGTCTTGACGGTGTAGGAGGTGACGCCGCTCTCCTCTTGGAAGTAGTTGAGGTTGCGGACGCGCGCCTCGGAGCGCTTGACCCAGCGGCTGTCGTAGAACTCGCCGGGCTGAATGGCCAGCTCGCGGCGGATGACCTTGTCTTGCGTGATGGCATTGCCGCGGATCAGGATGTCGCGGACACGTACCTGCTCGCCTTCCGTGAGATGGTAGGTCAGGTCGATGACCGGCGCGTCGTCGCGCGGGCGTGCCTCGGCGTGGGCCACGGTGTCCACATAGCCGCGCGAACCGTAGTATTCCTCCACGGCGTCCCGGATGGCGTCGAGCGTGGCCTGCGTGGCGAAGGCGCCATCCTTTGCCCGGGCGAGCGCCTCGCGGGCGGCGGCCTCCAACGCGGCTTTCGGGTAGACCTTCGCGCCTTCCACGGTGATGGTGCCGACGGTGTAGCGCGGGCCTTCGGTGATGCGGAAGAGCGCGTCGCAACGCCCCTTGGCCTTGCCCTCGATTTGGGTGAGCACGGGGGTGGCCACCTCGGCATCCAGATAGCCGGCCTCGACGTAGAGGTTGTTCACGGCGGCGCGGGCGTCGTCCAGTTTCGCGTCGCTGGTGGGGAAATCGGTGAACCAGCTGATAGGGTTCCAGATGGGGCGCCAGCCGAAGGTCTCGGCCAGGGTGTCGTGGTCGAAGGCTGTGTTGCCCTCGAAGTTGTAATCGCGGATCTTGCGGCGCTCGCCGCCCTCGATCAGGAAGGTGAGGTAAGCGTAGCCGGGCTCGTCGGCGTGGCGGATCTCGTAGCCCACCGTGGCGTCCACATAGCCATAATCCTCGAGCGCCTGGCGCAGACGCCCGGCGGCCGCGGCGGCGATCGCGTCGTCCACGCGCGCGTTCGCGGTCAGCTTCACGGCGTCCTCGGCCTTGCTTTCGCGGATGGTTCCCTCCAGGCCCGCGAAGGCGGGGGCGGCGGCGAGTTGCGGGCGGCGGCTGACGGTGTAAATCACCACCCAGTTTCCCTGCTCGTCCTGGCCGATCGCGGCATCGACTCGCGAGTAAAAGGGCGTGGCCAGCAGCGCCTTCACGTCCGCGCTGATGGTCTCCTGCACGGTGGCCTGCTCGGCGGTCATGCCCTTGGTCACGGAGCACATCGCCAGCACGGCCTCGGTGGGGTCGACCCCGAAGGTGTCGTCCGCGCGCACGCGCACGTCGCTCACCGTCACCGTCGCGGCCGCGGCGGGCGTGGCAATCCCCAGCACCAGCAGGAGCAAGGGCAAGGTCAGGCTCTTCACGTTCATTGATTTACTCCCATTCCCTGAAAAGCGGTCACGGCGCGTCCACCGGCTCCATGTCGCCGCCCATCTGATCCGGGTTCGTCTCCACGCGGTCCTTGAAACGCGTGGTGGCGCCGTCGAAGTTCAGCCGCACCTCGCCCGTGGCGCCGTTGCGGTTTTTCGAGACGTCCACGATGGCCAGCAACCGGTCGTCGTGCTCCGGCACCTTGCTCCCCATGAAACTCGGCCGGCGCAACAGCAAAATCACGTCCGCGTCCTGCTCGATGGCGCCCGAGTCGCGCAAATCGGAGTTCTTGGGCTTCTCGTCGCCGCCGCGTTGCTCCGGGTTGCGCGAGAGTTGCGAAAGCACGATCACCGGCACGTTCAGTTCTTTGGCCATCGCTTTGATCTCGCCGGAAATCTTTGCCACCATCACCTGCTGGCCCTGCTGGGCGAACTCGCGGTACGAGAGCAACTGCAAGTAGTCGATCACGATCAAATCCACAGGGTTGCGCTTGTGCGTGTGGCGCGCCCGCGCCCGCAGCTCCATCACGTCCAGCCCGCCCTGGTCGTCGCACAGAATCGGCGTCTCCGCCAACTCCTTGGCGGCCGATCGCAACAGGGGCAACACCACGTCCTTCTTGATGAACTGCCCGCACTCCACCTCGCGCGCCGACACCCCCGCGATGCCGCACAGCATACGCGTGGTCAGCTGCATCTGCGGCATTTCCAGCGAAAAGACCAGCACCGTCCGCTTCCGCACCTGCCCATCCGGCGTCTTGAACGGGATGCCCATGATGTCGCGCCCGCGCGCCACGCACTCGGCGATGTTCATCGCCAGCGATGTCTTGCCCATCGAGGGGCGCGCCGCCAACACGATCATCTCCCCCCGGTGCAACCCGCGCAACTGCGCGTCCAACGCCTTGAAGCCCGTCGGTATCCCCGAGAGTTCCCCCGGGTGCTCCAGTTGCCGCGTCAGCATCGACAGCGTCTCCCCCACCGACGTCTTCCAGTCCACAGCCGAGCCCGCTTTCGCGCGCCCTTCCCCGATGCCCAAAATCGTCTGCTCCGCGATGCCCAGCACATAATCGGCCGATTGCGAGGCATCGTACACATTCTCTTCCACCTCGCGCACCGCCCCCAGAATGCACCGCCGCAGAAACTGCTCCATCACCAACGTCGCGTAGTACCCCGCGTGCGCGCTCGTCGGCGTCCGCTCCATCAGCGCCGTCAACGCCCGCATCCCGCCCACCGTCTCCAATTCCCCCACGCCTTGCAGGTAATTCGCCACCGTGATTCCGTCCACCGGCTGCCCTTTCGCGGCCAGGCGCGCGATCGCCGCGTACAGCGCGCGATGCCCGGGCTCCACGAACGCCTCCGCCACCACGCCCTTCTCCGTGCACAAATCCAGCACGCGCTCCGGGTCCAGCAGCAACGCTCCCAACAGCCCACGCTCCGCCTCGAGATCCTGCGGCAACTCGCGGCGCAACGGCGCCTCCCCGGCCATGTCGGCCAAAGGCAAGCTCTCTTGGATGGTGCGGCGCTTCCTGGGTGGCATCGATTTCCTCTCGGTTCAACGGACAACGTGCCCCATACAATAGCAAAAACCCGCCCCGCCCGTCTCGCCGCGGATTTGGGGACCGTGGTGTCCCTTGCCCGCGCTTCCGGTTGGCCCACATTTCCCCCAGACATTGGCGGGCGGGCTTGGCGGTTTCTGCGCGGGGTGCGTGGCTGTGGTATACTTTTGCGCCATGAGCAGGATTTGCAAGCATGTCGAGGCCCTGGAGGGCTACGTGCCCGGGGAGCAACCGCACTTTCCGGGGATGGTGAAGCTGAACACGAACGAAAATCCTTATCCGCCTTCGCCGAAGGTGGGCGAGGCGTTGGCGCGTTTCGATTGGCGCATGCTGCGCCTTTACCCGGACCCGGTCTTCACGCAAGTGCGCAAAGTCATCGCGGCGAACGTGGGGTGCCGCGAGGGTCAAATCTTCGTCGGGAACGGTTCGGACGAGATTTTGGCGCTCTTCACGCGCGCCTTCGTGGAGGTCGGCGGCACCATCGGCTATTTTGACCCGACCTATTCGCTCTACTCGGTGTTGGCGGCCATCCGTGACGCGCGGGGCAAGCCCCTGCCGCTGAACGCGGACTTCACCTGCCCGACGCCGCCGGCGGACTTCTCGGACGTCTTCGTCTGGACAAACCCGAACGCCCCGACCTCCCTTCTGGCCGAGCCCGGGCAAATCGCCGCCTTTGCCAAGACCTACGCCGGCATTTTGTTGGTGGACGAGGCGTACGCCGACTTTGCGCCCGCCGACTGCATGGCCCTGGCCTCCGCGCCGGGCAACGACAATCTCTTGGTCATGCGCACGCTCTCCAAGAGTTTCTCGCTCGCCGGCCTGCGTTTTGGTTACTGCGTGGGCCCCGAGCCGCTCATTGCCGCCCTCTACAAGATCAAGGATTCCTACAACATGGATGCCTTGGCCCAGCTTATCGGCGCGGCAGCCCTCTCCGATTTGCCGTATATGCGCGCCAACGTCGCCAAAATCCAGGCCACGCGCGCGCGCCTCACCGCCGCGCTTGAACGCCGCGGGTGGCACGTGTTGCCCTCGGCCAGCAACTTCCTCTTCGCCAAGCCGCCGGCGCCCACGCGCGCCGCCGACCTTTTCGCGGCCTTGCGCGACCGCCACGTCTACGTCCGCTACTTCCCCGCGCCCGTCACGGCCGAGTGGTTGCGCATCACCGTGGGCTCCGACCCCGAGGCCGATCGCCTGCTTGCCACGCTCGACGCCCTCATCCCTTGATTGTCCTCCCCGCAAAGGAACGCCATGCGCATTGCCACCCTCAACCGCAAGACCCGCGAGACCGATATCGCCCTGCGCCTCAACCTCGACGGTACCGGCGCCTATTCCATCGACACCGGCATCGGTTTCTTCGACCACATGCTCGAACTCTTCTCGCGCCACGCCCTCATCGACCTGGATCTCCGCTGCGTGGGCGATCTGCGCGTGGATTACCACCACACCGTGGAAGACGTCGGCCTCGCGCTCGGCACGGCGCTCGACCAAGCGCTTGGCGACCGCCGCGGCATCCGCCGTTACGGCTTTTTCATGCTGCCGATGGACGACGCGCGCGCCGACGTCGCCGTCGATTTGGGCGGCCGCCCCTTCCTCGTCTGGAAAATCGCGCACCCCGAGCGCCTCATTCGCGACTTCAACGTGCAGTTGCTTGAGGAGTTCATGCGCGCGCTCTGCGTGAACGCTCGCATGAACCTTCACGTCGTCCAGCCCTACGGCGCGGAGGTCCACCACGCCTACGAGGCCGTCTTCAAGGGGCTCGCCCGCGCCATGCGCATGGCCGTCGAGCCAGACCCGCGCGATCACGGGATCCCCTCCAGCAAAGGGGTGCTCTGATGGAAATTCTCCCCGCGATCGACTTGATGGGCGGCCGTTGCGTGCGCCTGCGCCAAGGCCGCGCCGACCAGTGCACCGTCTACAACGCCGACCCCGTCGCCCAAGCCAAGGCCTTCCGCGCGGCCGGCGCCACCCAGTTGCACGTGGTGGATCTTGACGGCGCCTTCGCCGGCGCGCCCAAGCACGCCGCCCTCATCGCCCAAATCGCCGCCGGGAGCGGCCTGACCGTGGAGGTGGGCGGCGGCCTCCGCGACGACGCGGCCATCGAGGCGCTCCTCGCCGCCGGCGTCGCCCGCGCCATCATCGGCACCCGAGCGCTGGAAGACACCGCGACGCTCGCCCGCTGGGTCAAACGCTGGGGCGAACACATCGCCGTGGGCATCGACGCGCGCGGCGGCTTCGTCCAGACCAAGGGCTGGGTCGAGACCTCCACCGTCCGCGCCACCGACCTCGCCAAACGCGTGGCCGACCTTGGCGTCCGCGCCATCATCTACACCGACACCGCCACCGACGGCATGCTCGGCGGCCCCAACCTTGACGCCCTTGCCGAATTGGCCGATGCCGTCCCCGGCGTCCGCGTCACCGCCAGCGGCGGCGTCTCCGCCCCCGCGCACGTTGCCGCCCTTCGCGCCCTTGGCCGCCCCAACCTCTGGGGCGCCATCGTCGGCAAGGCTCTCTACGACGGCGCCGTCACCCTCCGGGAAATGCTTGCGGCCGCATCGGGCAACTCCCGCTGACGTTGCCCGGTCGCGTCCCCGCGCCTTCAAGCGGACATTTCCGGGCGCCTTCCCGGCCGGGAAGACGCCTGTCGATAACTTTTGCAAATCTGTTGAAAACCTGTTGAAGGCGAGCGGGGCGGAGGAGGTGCAAATCCGCTTTTTCAATCAGGGAGCGGGGTCATTTTTCGGGATGCGCCGTACCTCGGGTTGAGACACGCCGTCTCGCGTCCCGAGGCGCGCCGCAACCCAAAACGGGGCCGGCGGGAAGTCATCGGCAATCCCGTGCGACTTTTCAACAAGGCAGGCGATGTCTCGGCAAGGCACGGCGACCGGCCGAAGGGAAGCCGCCGTCTTCACTTGAGGCGGGCATCGAGCCAGCGGAGGGTGAGGTCGAGCGCCTGCCGTTGCGATTGGGGCAGGGTGGGGAAGGAGAGAAAGCCGTGGAGGGAACCGGGGACGACGATACGTTCGTCCTGACCGCGGCCGAGTTTTTGGAGGCGGGCGTGGAAGCGGCGCGAGAGACCGGCCAAGAGGTCGCAGTCGGCGGCCACGGTGAGGATGGGCGGGAGGGCGCGCAGGGAGGCGTCGTCGGCAAGGTTGGGCGATGCCTGCGGGTTGGTGCGGAAGGTGACGTCGTCCACGTAGGTGGCCGTGAAGGCGTTCATGAGGTTGTCGGTGAGGAGGATGACGTCGCGGTAGGCGGCCCATTCGGGGGTTTGCTCGGCGCCGGGGCCAAGGGCGGGATAGTAGAGCACCAGGCCATCGACGGATTTGGGCGCGGCCAGCCCCGCCACGAGGGCCAACGTGCCGCCCGCGGAATCGCCGCCGACAAAGAGGGGACGGTCGGGGAAGCGGCGGCGCAGCTCCTTCACGGCTTGGACGCAGGCATCGGGGGCGGCAGGGAAGGGGCACTCGGGCGCGAGGGGATAATCGAGCGACCAGACGGCGATTTGCGCGCGCTCGGCGAGGGCGGCGAGGAAGGGCTCGTTCATGCGCGCGGAGCCGACGACCCATCCGCCGCCGTGCAGGTAGAGGAAGGAGGCGCGCGGCTCACCTTCGGCGGGGGCGTAGACGGCCCAGGGACCCCGGACGCGCAAGGTGACCTTGCCGGCGTGCGCGGCGTTGAAATCCTCGACGGCGGGGGCAGCCTCGGCAATGCCCGCGCGCCATCTTTCGACGGCGGCCAAATCGCCCGCCCGGGCGGCGGCGAGCGCGTCCACGTGCGCTTGGTCGGCGGCGCGGCGGGGCTCGTAGTAGGCGACGAGAGCGGCGGATTCCTCGGAGAAGGGCAGGGCGCGCGCGGCGCACCCGAGCGCCAGGGGCAACGCGCAGAGGAGCAGGGCGGCGGCGAGGCGCCGTGGGCGGGTGAGGCCAAACGGCCGTTTGTGCGTCATGGCCGGGTTCCTTTCAGAAGAGCGCGAGCAGGGTGAGGAGATTGAAAAGGCCGTGGATGACGATGGCCGGGAGCAGGGAGCGCGAGGCTTGCGTGACCCATCCGAGCACCCAGCCCAGCAACGTCAGCGGCAGGGCGAAGGCGTTGGCCCCATGGGCGAGACCGAAGCAAATCGCCGAAATCGGCAACGCCCACGCGGGGCGGGCGGCGCTTTGCAGCACCCCGCGAAAGAGACATTCCTCCGCCAGCGGCGTGAGCACGCAGAGGAAGGGCGCGAAGAGGAGGAGTTGCCCGGGGCGAAGGGTGGCCAGCAACCCGACCGCCTCCTGTTCGTCGCCGACGGTGACTCCCTCGGCCAGGGCGTAACTTCCCGCCAACGCGAGCGCGAAGAGCCCCAAAACGCGGCGCGCGCCCCAACCCTTGGGCCAGGCGAACCACCGTTCGCGCAGGCGCGTCCACCCCTCGGCGAGGCACCAGAACGCCACGGGCGGCGCAAAGAGCGCCGCGGAGAGGGCCTGCCCCACGAGCAACTGGCGAAGCAGGGCGTTCGGCGGCGGCACGGCGCCCGTCGCCGGCGCGGTGTTGGCGGCGCAAAAAACGAGGGCGACGGCGACGCCGATCGTCGCGGCGATTATGCGGAGGAATGGGCGGGCGGGGACGTTCATGGCGTGGCGAGGTCGGCGAGGGTGAGGGCGTCCCACCCCGGGAGCGCAAGGAGATATTCCAGCAGGAGCGCGCAGGCCACCGCGTCGTAGAAGGCATCGTGCGGGGCGCGGCCGGGGGCGAGGGCGCGCAGGCGCGGCCCCAGGCCGAGCGCGGGGGCGAGATCCTCGAGCGCGTGGCTGGGCAACCCGGGCCAGGCCTGGCGCGCCAGGCGCAGGGTGTCCACCCAGAAGGGATACTCGGTCATGGGCGCCAAACGGGCGAGGGTGGTGCGTTCGGCGGCGATATTGTGCGCCACGGGGACGGTGGCGGCGAGCAGGGGGTGGAGCGTCCCGGCCCAGACGGTCAACGCCTCGGGCGCGGCCGCGATGGCATCGCGCCGTGCGCGGTGGTCGCCCGGCGCGTGGCGCGAGAAAGGGTGCCCCGCCGGCACGCGCAGGAGCGTGTCCACGCGCGGGGCGTCCGGCGCGACCTTCCCGCCGCGCAGGCTGATGGCGCCGACCTGCCAGGGGAGGCTTCGATAGCCCCGCACCACCCCGGTCGTCTCAAAGTCCAGGGCGGTGAAGGGGCAGTCGCGCGCGGGGGTCTCGGGGTTCAAGGGATGTCCTTGACGGGGACGCGCAGGAAGTAGAGATAATCGGAGTTGCCTTCGTAGAGCACGCCCACGGCGCCGTCGCCCAAGTCGCAGAGCGAGGAGTAGCCCGCGCAGTTGCGCGGGTCGTAGACGAGCCCCTTGGACCAAGTCTTGCCGTTGTCTTTCGAGACGCGGAGCGACATGGTGTTGCGGCCTTTGGCGGAGTTGGGGTTGGAGAAGACGAGGGTGTTGCCCACGCGCACCATCGCGGCCTGGCAGGTGCCGGGCTGGATCAAGGGAGAGGTCTCGAGCTTTTGCCAGGTTTGGCCCAAGTCGGTGGTGCGGGCGGTGGTGCGCCGGCCGGGGGTGCCCTCGCGGGTGTTCAGGAGGATGGAGCCATCGGCCAATTGGACGACGGTGGACTCGGAGCCGCCGAAGGGCATGCCGTTGGAGACTTGCCAGGTTTTGCCGTGGTCCTTGGAGTAGATGAGCGTGCCGTGGCGGGGGGCTTTGCCCTTGTCGCCCCAGGCTTGGCCGGGGAAGACGAGTGTGCCGTTTTTCAGCACGATGCCGGCGCCGGGCCCGTCGAAGAGGATGCCCCATTTGGCGGCCTCGGGGTGGCCGGGGTTCTTGAGTTCGGCGGTGATGTTGCGCGGTTTCGACCAAGTCTTGCCCTCGTCGTCGGAGTAGGCGACGTAGAGCTGGGCGCAGGTTTCGTGGCCGGTGGTGCCGGCGGAGGAACTCCAGATAGGGTGGCCGGAGTCGGGCGTGCGCATGGCCATGATCCAAAGGCGGTTGTTGGAGGGGTCCACGAGGATGGCCGGGTCGCCGATGCCTTGCTTGGTGCCGGGGGTGCCGGCGTAATCCATCGCGGTGACGATGGGGCTCCAGGTGTTGCCGCCGTCGGCGGAGGTGGAGGCGCCCACCGTGATGTCGGCCGGGAGGTCGCCCGCGTGCTTGTAGCGGATGTCGAAGACGGCCACGAGGTTGCCCTTCGGGGTCTTGACGATGCCGGGGATGCGGAAGTTCTTGGAGGCGCGCAGGCGGCCGTCGGGCAGGCGGCGGTCGGAGATTTCCTGCGCGGGGCGCGTCACCACGCTGCCGATGCGGATGCGTTCGCCCGCGATGCAGAGCGAGCCGCTGACGGTGGCCTCGTCGGAGAGTTGCGCGAAGAGCGGGAAGGTGTTCTCGCCAGCCTTCACCGGCACCGTGAAGGTTGCCGCGTCGTTGGCCACGCGCGCGCACTCCGATTGCCCCAGGCTCAGGCAGAGCACGTCGGAGGGGTTGGTGCCGCGGATGTCCAGGCGTACCTTCTCGGCCTGGGCGGCCTGCGAGGCGGTGAAGGTGACTTGCGCGATGGGCACGTCCTTGCGCCCTTTGAAGGCCGGCACGCCCGTCGGCGTCACCTTGATGCCGGAAATGGCCGCCTGCGCCGCCGCGGTCAGCGACGAGGCCAAAACGAAAGCGAATGACAGTTTGCCCATGATACGTGTTCCTTTCGGTGGGTTTGCGCGTAGTTTAACACATCCCGTGGCCTTTGGGCAGGGGCAGAAAGGGGGTGAATATGGTATTATGCGTGCCATGAAGGTGATTTTGGCGCGGCATGGCAATTACGCGGGCGGCTCGGCGGATCCGGGCCTCTCGGCGGAAGGGTGGGCGCAGGCGCGGGCGTTGGGGGCGTTCCTGGCGGCGCGCGGGGTGTGCCCGCAGGTGGTGGTGACCAGTGGCTATCGGCGGGCGGAGGAGACGGCGCGCGCCGTCTGCGAGGCGTTGCCGGGCGCGCCGGAGTGGGTCGTTTCGCGGGACTTCGTGCCCTCCGGCGAGCCGGCGGGGATGGCGGCAACCTTGGAGGGGCTCGGCGCGGCGAGCGTCTTGGCGGTGGGGCATATGTGCGCGATCGGCGAACTGGCGCGGGCGTTGTGCCCGGCGGCGCCGCTCGTTTTCGGCACCTGCGACGCGGTGGCGTTGGAGGGCGCGGGGGCGGATTGGGAATTGCTTTGGGTCCGAAAGGGAACGTTGGCATGAGCGAGAAGCGTGAGTCGTTGGCGACGAGCCTGGGATTTCTCTTGGTTTCGGCGGGGTGCGCCGTGGGGCTGGGCAACGTCTGGCGTTTCCCCTATATCGTCGGCGAGGGCGGCGGTGCGCTCTTCGTGCTGATGTACATCGTCTTTCTGCTGATGTTCGGGTTGCCGATGATGGTGGCGGAGTTTGCGGTGGGGCGGGCGGCGCAGCGGTCGCTGGCCACGGCCTATCCGTTGCTCACGCCGCGGCCGGGGCCCTATCGGGCAATCTCGCGGGTGCAGGTCGCGGGCAACTGGTTGTTGATGATGTATTACACCACGGTGGCGGGCTGGATGCTGGCCTATCCCGTGGCCATCCTGTGCGGGTGGTTCGACTTTTCCGAGCCGAAGGCCTTCTTCGATGCCTTCGTGGGGAACCCCTCGGCGCAACTCTTTTGGATGGCGGTGGTCTGCCTGATCGGCTTTGGCGTGTGCGCGTTGGGGCTGGAGAAGGGCGTGGAGGACATCACCAAGAAGATGATGGCCGCGCTCTTCGTGCTTTTGATCGGCTTGGCGGTCTATGCGCTGACGCTCCCGGGCGCGGAAAGCGGGTTGCGCTTTTACCTTATGCCGTCGCTGGAACCGCTGAAGGAACGCCCGCTCTTTGACATCGTCTTCGACGCGCTCGGCCAGAGTTTCTTCACGCTTTCGTTGGGCATCGGCTCGATGGCCATCTTCGGCTCATACACCTCGCGCCGCTATACGCTGCCCGGCGAGTCGGCCAAAATCATCGGCATCGACACCACGGTGGCCCTGCTCTCGGGCCTGATTATCTTCCCGGCGTGCTTTGCCTATGGCGTCACCCCCGGCCAAGGCCCCTCGCTCATCTTCATGACCCTGCCCAAGGTCTTCCAGCAGATGCCCGCCGGCACGTGGATCGGCGCGGCCTTCTTCGTGCTCTTGGCGCTGGCGGCGCTCACCACCGTCATCGCCGTCTTCGAGAACATCATCGCCATGACGATGGAGGCCCGGCAGTGCACGCGCCATCGCGCCATCAAGCGCAACGCGCCGCTCCTCTTCCTGCTCTCCGTCCCCTGTGCGCTCGGCTTCAACCTGCTCGCCGGCATCACGCCCTTGGGCGAGGGGACCTCCATCATGGACTTGGAGGATTTCCTGGTTTCCAACATCGCCCTTCCGCTCGGTTCGCTCGCTATCCTCGTCTTCTGCGTCAGCCGCCGTTACTGGGGGTGGGACAACTTCCTGAAAGAGGCCAACGCCGGCCGCGGGCTGCGCTTCTCCAACGCGCTCCGCCTCTACATGGCTTATATCCTGCCCGCCATCCTCCTCTTCGTCTTCATCGCCGGCATTGTCGTCAAGTTCTTTGCCTGAGCGCGGGCGTCCTTCCGCCGCGGGCATGAAAAAGGCGCGGGGCGCCTCCTTCCGGGGGCGCCCCGCGCCTTTTTGCGTTCGGTCAGGTCTTGGCGCTGTCCCCCAATGCCGTCACGCCGGGGCCTTCGATCATGGAGCGGCCGCCGCCGCGCTTGGTCACATGGATTTTCGCGCGGATACGATCGCCCAAGGCCGCCACGTGCGAGATGATGCCGATGAGTTTGCCGTCGCGCTGAATCCGCGTCAAGGTGTCGAGGGCCGCCTCCAACGTCTTGCTGTCGAGCGTGCCAAACCCTTCGTCCAGGAAGAGTGTGTCGACCCGCACCTTCGCGCCGGACATCTCCGAGAGCCCCAACGCCAGCGCCAAGGAGACTTGGAAGCGTTCGCCGCCCGAGAGATTGCTCACCGGGCGGAGCGCCCGCGCCTGGTCGTTGTCCACGATCGTGGGCACCAAGGGCGGCGGGGGCGACTCCTTGGCGTCGTCCTTTTCCGTGGTCTCTTTGTCCGCGTTGATGGCGGGCAACCACACCATCGCGTAACGCCCCTGCGACATTGCGAGCAGGTGCGGGTTGGCATGGCGGAGCAACTGCCGCAGGGTGATGCCCTGCGCGTAGCGGTTGAACTTGTCGCCGTCCATGCCGCCGAGCCAGTCGTTGAGTTTCTTCCAACGGTCGCAAAGCGCCCGCGCGCGGTCGAGTTCCTTTTGCTTCCGTGCGTGCCGGTCGCGGTCTTGGTCGTCCCGCGTCAACTTCTCCAGCCGCTGGCCAATCTCCTGGTCGAGGTCGCGGATCGCTTGCGCCTGTTCCGCCTCGCGCCCCCGCAACGTTTCGGGCGGCTCCCCGAGCGCTTCCCGCGCGGCTTCGTGCCTCTCCCGGGCCGTCTCGGCAAACGCCTTGGCCGCCTCGAACTCCTGCCGCGCCGTGTCCGTCTTCGCCCGCGCGGCCGCCAACGTCGTCTCCGCGGCGGCGACATCCTTGGCTGCATCGTCGCAACGTTGCCGCAGGTCATCGCGGAGCGCTTCGGGCGGCATGGGCAGCCCGATCGCCTTCAGTTCCGCCGTCAAACGCTCGCACGTTTCCTCGGCCTGCGCGAGCGACCCCGCCTCCGCGGTTGCCTGCGCTTCCTGTTCGTCCAGCGTTTGGCGCGTCTCCGCAATCGTCTCGCGGTTGGTCTTGGCTTTGGCCTTCGCGGCGGCGGCTTGCTCGCCGAATCCCTTCTCCAGCGCGGCACATTCCTCGCGTTGGCGTTTCCCCTTGGCCTCCGCGTCGCGCAGGGCCTTCTCGGCCTTCCGGGCGGCGGCATCGGCCTTGTCGCGCGCGGCCTGTGCGCGTTCCAGCGCCTCCTTGGCGGCGTCGCGCGCTTGTTCGGCCTGCGACTTTTCCGGATGCGAGCCCATGGCGTAGGGGTGCTCCAACGCGCCGCAGAGCGGGCACGGCTTGCCGGCCTCCAACGCCTTGCGGTGCTCCTCCAGGCTCGCCACGCGCACCGCCAGATCCACTGCCAACCCCGCGTTCGCCAAGGCCGCGCGCAAGTCTGGCTCCCGCGCCTCGAAGGACGCTTCGGCCGCCTCCGCCTCCGCGCGTGCCTGCGTGGCCTGTTCGCCGAGCGTGCCCAGGGTGTCCGCCTCGCGGGCAAGCGCCGTGCGCAAGTCGCGCAAACGCGCCGCCTCCCGGCGCAGGTCCGCGGCGGATGCCGGGAAAGCCGCCTCGCGCCCTTCCAGCATGGCGTGGAGCGCGTTGGCCAGGGCCTCGGCCTCCTCCATCTCCCGCGTGCGCCGCGTCAGGGCGGTTCGGGTGGCGGCGAGGGTCTTCACGGTGGCCGCGTGATGTTTCGCGAGCGCCTCGCACTTGGTTTTCGCCTGCGAGAGCCGCCCTTCCAAGTCCAGGGCCACGCGGATTTTCGGCTCGGCTTCTTTCGCGACCTTGGCGATGGCCTTCCGGCCGGTCACCTTTTCCTTCAGTCTGGCTTCGGCCTTTTCGCGTGCGGCCTCGGCGGTCTTGGCCTCGGCCTCGCGCCGGGTCACGTCGGCTTGGGCGTCGGAGTCGGCCTTGGCGGCCTCGTCAAAGGTCTTCAAACGCGCCTGCAGCGTCTCAGACGCCGCGCGCGCCGCGTTGGCCTGCGCCCGATAGGCGTCCAGTTCGTCCGCGATGGTTTGGCGCGCTTCCGGGGTGAGCGCCGTGAGCGTCCCCAGTTCGGTTTTCAGACGCTCCACCTCGTTTCGCGCGTTGGTGTAGCGTTGGTGGATGGCCTCGCCCACCTGCGCGAAGCGCTCCGTGCCGGTGGTCTGCCGGAGGATGTCGGCGCGATCGGCATCGTTGGCCGCGAGGAAGCGGTCGAATTGCCCCTGCGCGAGCATCATCGTGCGCTGGAACTGGTCGAACGAAAGCCCCACCTTGGCCTCGATGAGGCGGCGCGTATCCTTGCGGCGATGGTCGCTGAGTTCGCGGTTCGCGCGGCAATCGAAGAGGGAGACGACGACGTTTTGCAGCTCGCCCTGCGGTTTGTTGCGCGCACGGTGCTGTTCCCAACGCGCACGGAAACGTCCCTCGGCGGTCTCGAACTCCGCCTCGGCCCAGGCATAGCCATGCCCGCGGGAGAGAATCGCGTTGCCGGACTTCGTGACGGTGCCTTGGCGTGCCGTGCGCCCATAGAGCGCCAGCGACACGGCGTCCAGGATGGTCGTCTTGCCCGCGCCCGTCTCGCCGCCGATAAGGAAGAGCCCGTCGGTGAACGCCGGCGCCTCGAAGTCGATCCGCCAGGCGCCGGCCAAGGAATTGAGGTTCGCGAAAGCCACGTTGCACAGCCTCATGCCAGGTCCCCCATCGCCTCTTTCACCAGATCCAGATACGCCGCGCGCTCCTCGTCCGAGAGGTTGGGCAGCTCATCCAGGCGCAGACGCGCCACCTCCAGCGGCTCGAGCGCATCGAGCGGCTGTCCCTCCGCCACGGCGGCCAGCCCTGTGCCCGGCGCGACCGCCGCCCGGGCATCCTCCATCAGCAGGAGGCGCGCCGCCTTCTCCGGCGGGAAAAGCGCCTGCAGCGCCGGCCAGAGCGCCGTCAGGTCGCCCTCCCCCTCCGTCACGCGCGCCGCCACATAGGCCGGCGCATCCGTGGCCGCGAAGGCCGCGAGGTCGCGGCGGACGTCCTCGGCCGTGCCCGTGAAGCGCCGCAACGCCACGGGGCACGGCGTCGGCACCTCGCGCACCGCGATCGGGTCGCCCGCGCGTTCGCCCGGCTCCACCACCGTCACGGACTTGGCGCGCGCCGCCTCGTCGAAACTCATCGCCAGCGGCGCGCCCGCGTAGCGGATGTTGTGCGCCGCGCCGACGGCCTGCGGCAGGTGCAGGTGCCCCAACGCCACATAGTCGGCCCCCGCGAAGGCATCCGCCGGCAACGCCTCCACGCCGCCGATGCGCCGCCCGCGCTCCGAACGGTCGTCGCTCACCGTCGCGCCCGTCAGCGTGCCATGCGCCATCGCCACCACGGGCACGCCCGGCGCGGCGGCCCGCGCGGCCGCGATGACGGCCCGCACGTGGCGCCGCCAGCCCACCTCGGCGCGGCGGGGGCCGCCGGGCACGTCCTCCGTCACGCCGGCCGCGCGGGCGATGTTGTTCAGCTCGCCCTCGCTTAGGAAGGGGATCGCCGCGATCGCCAGTCCCGGCGAACCGTCCGCGCGGGGCAACGTCACCACCTCGTCCGCCACATCCTCCCCCGCCTTGGCGACCACCCGCACGTTCAGGAAGCGCAGCACCTCCTTGGCCGAGGCCAGGAAGTAGGCCGAGTCGTGGTTGCCCGCCGTGATGACGCACATCGGGCGGTAGGGCAACGCCGCCAGATCCGCCAGAAACGCGTAATACTGCCGTTGCGCCGAAAGGCCCGGCTGGCGCATGTCGAAGATGTCCCCCGACACCAACAACGCGTCCGGCCGTTCCGTCTCGATCAACCCCAACAAAAAAGCCAGGAACGCCCGGTGCTCGTCCGCGCGTTCCTGGTCATGGAGCCTCGCGCCCAAATGCCAATCTGCCGTATGAATGACTTTCATACGTGCAGTATATCAAATATCGCGTTAAAAAGCAAGCACTTTTTAGGTGTTGATGGCGTGCAGGCGCGTGCCGTCGTGGGCGTAGGCGGTGATGTCGAGGCGCTCGGGGGTGGCCCGCACGAGCGTGACGGTGGCGTTTTTGGCCTTGGGGCCGCCGCCGATGAGGATGGGGTAGGGGCGCGCCTCCGTGGCGGGGAGGAAACCCTCGCGGTGGGTGTGCGCGCAGAGCAGGGCGGCCAGCCCGGCCTCGCGGAGGCTCGGCGAGAGGAAACGGCGCAGACGCGCGGGGCCATGCTTGGCGTCCTCGTCCGCATTGCCGCATTCGGGCGGGATGTGGCAGAGCGCGAGGCGGCGCTTGGCGGCCTTCCATTCCGGCGTGGCCACGGCGCCCCGGAGCCAACGCCCCTCTTGCGCCAGGTAATCCTCGCACGCCAGGAGCCCGCAGTATTCGCGGTGGGTGTCGACCTTGTCCTCGCCGCCATCGAGCAGGAGCAGGCGCAACGGGCCGAGGGCGAAGTCGGCGTAATAGGCGTCGGTGGGCGTGAAGGTGGCGAAGGCCTCGCGCAGGCGGCGCGCCATCACGCCGCGATACTCGTGGTTGCCGCGCAGAAAGAGCATGGGCACGCCGCGGGCGGTGAGGTCGGCCATCGGCCCGAGCAACGCCTTGCGCAACTGCTCGGGGCCGCTGACGTTGCCGGCGCAATCGCCGTTGAGCGCCACGAAGGCCGGGTTGGCCTCGGCGATGGGCGCCAGCCCAAGCAGGTCGGGGATGAGCGCGGTGTTGGCGTGCAGGTCGTTGAGCACCGCGAAGGTGAGCGCGTCGCCCGCGCGGACAAGCGGCGGGATGGCGACGGTCTCGCCACGGGTCGTCTCGCCGAAGCGCGTCCACCACGGATCCATCGTCGTCGCGACGGACTCGACGCGGAAGCGGATCGGCTTCGTGAAGTCCACGCCGCGCAGGGTGACAAGGTGGTCGGGGCGGTTGGAGGCGACAAGCCCGTCCACGACGCGCCGCGCGGTGGCCCACTTTTCTTCGGGCAGGTCGGGGTCCTGCGTCCAGCGGACGCTCCCGGCGGAGGCCCCCGCGGTGCGCCAGCAGATGGCCAGCGCGTCGGGGCCGACGAGTTGCGCGGTGGGCGGCTGGAGGAAGTCCGCGCCCGTCCCCTTGCCCCGCGCCCCGTCCTTGGGGGCGGGCGCGGCGACGAGCGCGGGCGCGGCGACGGTGCCGCCAAGGGCGGCCAGGAAGGCGCGGCGCTTCATGGCTTAGGCCTTGACCTCGTGGAGCGCCTTGCCGTCGTGCCCGTAGGCGACGAGGCTGACGCCCTGCGCGGAGACGCGCGCGAGGATGACGGTGGCGCCCTTGGGGTTTGGCCCGCCGCCGATCAGGATGGGATAGGGGTGCGCCTCGGTGGGCTTGACCAAGCGGTGCATGTGGGTGTGGGCGCTGACCAAGGCGTCCAGCCCCGCGTCCTTGAGCGTGGGCGAGATGAGCTCGCGTAGCCGCGTGGGGCCATACCACTTGTCCTCGCCGGGATTGTCGCTCACCGGCGGGATGTGCCAAAAGGCCAAGCGATGCTTGGCGGCCTTCCAGGCGGGCGAGGCTACCTCGCGGCGGAGCCAGTCGGCCTGCTCCCGCAAATAGGCGTCGGTGGCGAGCAGGCCGCCGTAGACCTTGGCGTCGTCGGGTTTGTCCTCGCCGCTGTCCAGCATGAGGAACCGCGCGGGGCCGAGGTCGAAGGCGCCGTAAAACTTGCCGTTGGCGAGCGGGGCGAGGTTGGCGCGGATGCGCCGCGCCATGGCCCCGCGATACTCGTGGTTGCCGCGCAGGTAAAGCGCCGGGAGCCCGGCCTCCGTGAGGGGCGGCAAGGCGTTGAGGAAGCGTTTCTCGACGCCCTCCTGCGACCCGCAGTCATCGGCGCAGTCGCCATTGAAGAGCGCGAAGGCCGGCTTGGCCGCCGCCACCTCCGGCAACGCCAGGAAGTGGGGCAGGTGGTTGGCCGCCTGCCCGTGCAGGTCGTTGAAAACCACGAAGGTGAGCGAGCCGTCCGCGTTGAGCGTCGGCCGCAACGTCCGCACGCCCGACGCAAAGGCCGCGCCCCGCCGGATGCTGTAGGCGCCGAAACTCGTGATGGGCTCGGAGACGGCCTCGAAGGCAAGCGGCTTGGCCGGGTCCAACCCCTCCAGCACGATGCGGTGCGCCACCTCGTTGGCCGCGATCATCCCATCCTCCGTGCGGACGGCGCGCGCCCAGCCCTCGCGCGGCCGCGCGGGCTCCTGTGTCCAGAAAACGGTGGCGGTCGCGGGCATGCGCGTGCGCCAGCGAATCTCGACGACGCCCGGCGCCGTCAGCTGCGCATAGGGCGCCACGGCAAAACCCTCGGTCGCGGGTTGCCTGGTTTCGGCGGCAGGCTGCTTGACCTCGGCGGCGGTCACGACTCCGGGTCCCAGCGCGACCCCCGCGCCCGTGACCCCCAACATGGAAAGAAAGTTTCTGCGATTCATAGTGTCTCTATCCTAACGCACCCCGCCCCGCCGCGCAATCCCCGCCCGCCCGGGTGCGTCCTGCGGTACGCGGCGCCGTGCAGGCGAATCGTGCACGGACTGCGGTCGACGGAATCGCGCCGTGCCTCACCCCGGGATGCGCCGTGTCTCAACCCGAGGTACGGCGCATCCCGAAAAACGACCCCGCTCCCTGATTGAATTCCCCCTTTTTGACCCCCTCCCGGCCGCTCCCGCTTTCAACAGGTTTTCGACAGATTCGCGAAAGTTATCGACAACCCCAAACCGAAGGCCGAAACGGCCGTTTCCCGCACCCGCGCAAAGCCCCGTCGACGCCCGGAAAAAACGCGCCGCTCCCGGTCCGCCGTTCACCGTTTCGCTTGCCCGTTCTTGGCAACACCCCCGCATTTTTGCTACACTTATCCCCATGAAAAACAGTTGTTTTCTCTTCGCGTTGCTCGCTCTCGCGCCCCTCGCCCGGGCGCAAATTGGCTTGTCGACATATGCGCAAATCATGTTCGTGCGTGGCGTGACTTCCGGGGAGCAGACCATTGGTTCCGCGCCGCTCACGTACGCCGATGGATCGGTCGCGCTCCCGGGGGAACAATTTGGGTTTGTCTTCGCCGTGCCCAAGAGTGGGATTGTCCTATCGACGACCGCTACAGGTGAGGAGGTTCCCTTCGCTATTGCCGCCGATGGCACGTTGCAGGCCAAGGAAGACAACCTCGATGTGCTCACGTGGGCCACGCTCGCCACCGCCAACGCCGACGAGACAACCCAAGTCGTTGGCGAAGATGGACTTCCTGCAGGAACGTGGCAACCCTTGAGTGGCGGCAATGGGGAATATCGACTGATGTCGTTTTATTGGCCGAACTCTGCCGGTACGCGCCCTATGCGTTATGCCTACCTCTATTGCGTGGTGTTCGATACGCGGGTCGTCGACCCTCAAACCGGGGAGACGACGGTTGCCGCGCGCGTGACCGACGGGAAGGCGCCCACGCCGCTTGCCGCCTACGGTGCTTCTTTTTGCCATCGTTTCGAGGCAACCCCGATGGGTGTGAAGAATATTGCGATGAATCTTCCAGAAGGGATGACTTTTGGTGGGTATAGCGGTGCGACGACCATTGCCGCGATTCAGGAGACCGCGCCCCTTTCATCGATTGTGGTTGCCGGTGAGACGCTGACCGACCCTACGGCCATCGAGGCCGCGCTCAAGCCGGCCATCTCGGGGATGTCGCTCGCGCAGGGGGGCGGGACGCCCACGCTGTCGCTTACCCTCTCCCCGGCCCAAGCGCCCGACATCACGACCTACACGCTGGAGACGTCGGACGCGCTCGACGGCACGTGGGTACCCTTCGATACCTTCCTCCAAGAAAAAGGACTTGCGAATTCCGACGCGATGCGCTATACTAAGTGGCGTATCAGAGAAGAGGGTGTCGTCTCGATTCCGGTTTTCAATGATACAACGCGTTTTTACCGCCTGAAGGGCGATAAAAACCTGCAAGGAGAAACACGATGAAGAGTCTGTTCGTCTTTTCCGCCTGTGTGGCGATTACGGGCGCGGCAATCGCCGCCGGCGTCCCGGGCAACAACACGGCCGTGGTCATCCGCAAGGCGCCCGTCGAGAGCGACACGGGCTACCAATTCCTCTGTCTCCCCGTGCGCGGCTTCGACATCACCGGCCAAGGTCAGACCAAGGGTGCGCCCCTCAACGACGTGCTCCCGCCCACCACGGAGGGCTTCTCCGAGTCCACCACGCTCACGATCCAAGGCAATTCCGAGGAGGAGGGGTATGCGGCCAACACCTCGTGGAGATTGAAGAAAGGCTCGGATGGCGCGTTGGCGTGGACGCCGAATGACGGTGACTCCACGGGCGAGGATTTGGTCCAGAACAAGGCCTATCTGTGGTTGAATGCCAAGGGCGTTACGTTCACCATCCCCGGGATTGCTGTTGCGACCGAAACGTCGGAACGTCCCGCCGAAACCATCTTCTGTGGGGAACAGCACACTCAAACCGAAAAGATTGTCGCGTATTCCGGCGACATGAATGGGATGTTGATGTTTGGCAACAACACCTCCGAACCCGTGGACATCTACGATATTGCGGATCTTCAGAATGGTGACCAGTTGCTTCGCGTCCAGGCCGGTTCGTCGTCCTACCTGACCTACATCTACTACAACGATGGGCAAGGCATCGACACTTGGGAGGTTTACCGCGAAAACGGTCATGCGGTCATTCCGCGTGACAAGTCGGCGGCAGACGCCGCGGTCACGGACGAGGAGCGCACCATTGCGCCTGGCGAGGCATTCTACTACTATCGTGCGGCTTCTGCGCAATAAAACTGTTCAGTGTTGATTTTGTCAGCAAGGGAGAGACTATGAGAAAGTGTTTGTTGGCCGCTTTCGGTGCCATGATTGTTGGTTATGCGTCGGCAGTTACGGTTTCGTGGCAGTGGAACTCCAACGCTTCCGGTACTTGGGAATCCAATTCGAGCGTTTATTTCGTCTATTCGACCACACAGCTTACGTCGGGCACGCAGGTGGTGACCGCCGTGAACAACGAGATTGGTGGGCAAGGTTATGGAACGGCGTCCGGGGCGGAAGGTGACACCGCCGGCTCGACGTTCGTCTCCGCCAGCGATATTTCCGGACAAGACGTGCGTGGTCCGGCTAAGGAGAAAAACCCGGCGACAGGGTACACCAACCACGTGGGTTTCGGTAATGTTACCAACGAAGGTTATTATTACTTGGTCATCTTCAACAATAGCAATGTGGCCGATGCCACCAAGTATGCGGTCGCCCAAGCGGGAACCGTTGGGAATACCGTTTGCGACAATGGCTACGTCAACGTCGCTGGCAGTGATTACGTGACACCCGATGGCAAACCGATAAAAGCGGAGTTCATCGATCCGACGTGGATTGCGGGTACGTTTCACGCTCCGATGCCGGAGCCGACGGCGTTGGCGTTGCTGGCGTTGGGCTTGGCGGGGGCGGCGTTGCGTCGCCGGGTTCGCTGAGGCGCGGCGTTTGCGCGTGTGTGAGGGGAGCCTTTTGGCTCCCCTTTTCGTATCGTGAGTCGGGAAGGAGGATTGGCGATGGCGCATTATGATTTGCCGCATCATCATGGGCAGGACATTCAGCGGGTGTTGGCGCGGATGCCGGATGTGGGACGGTTTGGGGAGGTGGCGCGGTTTTTCGCGTTGGTGGGGGATCCGACGCGGTTGCGGATTTTCTGGGTGCTATGCCATTGCACGGAGTGCGTGACGAACCTGGGTGTGATGATGGGGGCGAGCAAGGCGGTGGTGTCGCACCATTTGCAGGTGTTGCGTCGCGCGGGGTTGATCGTCTCGGAGCGTCAGGGCAAGGAGGTGCATTATTCGCTGGCGCAGACGCGCGAGGCGCGGTTGCTCCACCGCAGCGTGGACGCCATCTTCGACATGCGCATCAACGAGCACTGCGATCTGGAAACGCGATGAAGCGGATTTTGGTGATTGGGGCGACGAGCGGGATTGGGCGGGCGTTGGTGGAGGCGGCGCGCGGGCGGGGGTATGCGGCGATCGCGGCGGGGCGGAGGCGGGCGTTGCTGGAGGAGATTGGCGGGGAGACGTTGGAGTTGGACGCGACGGCGCCGGACGCGTTGGGGAAGATTGAAGGGGTGGGGGCGGACACGGTGGTGTTCAACGCGGGGTTCGGTGAGCGTTCGGCGGCGCCGGATTGGGATTTGACGGAGCGGACGTTGCGCTTGAACGTGGTGGCCTTTGAGCGGGTGGCGGGGTGGGCGCTGACGCATTGCGCGGTTTTCGCGGCGACGGCGAGCGTGGCGGGGGTGCGTGGGTTGGAGCGGACGAATGGGTATTCGGCCTCGAAGGCGTATATGCTGAACGCGATGGAGGGTTATCGGCGGTTGGCGCGGCATGGGCATTATGGGTGCCGTTACGTGACGTTGGTGCCGGGGTTCGTGGACACGGCGATGGGGCAGGCGTCGGCGTTTTGGCGGTGCTCGACAGAAGCGGCGGCGTTTTGTATACTAAGGGCATTGGAGCGCGGGCAGGCCGTGGCTTACGTGACGCCGCGTTGGCGTTGGGTCGCGTGGGCGTTGCGGCTGATGCCGCGGGCTTTGTTTGAGCGTTTGCCGTTGCAATGAGAAGGGATTGGCGAGGATGGAGCGTTTGCGGATTGGTGTGATGGCTGCGGCGGCGTGCGTCGCGGGATGGGTGTGCGCGGCGCCGATGGCGTTGGCGTGGAAGGCGATGCCGGCGGCGCCGGAGGCGGTGGCGCGGCCTTTCGCGGGGCTTTTGGGGGAGGCGTTCGTGGTGGCGGGCGGCTCGACCTTTGGCGAGGCGAAGGCGTATTCGCGGACAATCTCGGTCTTTGACGTGCGCGCGGGGCAGTGGCGCGCGGCGGGGACATTGCCGACGGGGGTGGCCGAGGGGGGCGCGGCGACGGTGAACGTGGGGACGGCGCTGGATCCGCGGCCGGGGTTGGTGTGCGTGGGGGGCGTCACGGCGGAGGGGGCGACGGACAAGGCGTTTTTGCTGACGTTGGAGGGGGGGAAGGCGGCGGTCGCGCCGTTGCCGGACTTCCCGTATGGCACGCTTTCGATGACGGCGGCGACGCCGTGGCAGGGTGGCGTGGCCTTCGCGTGCGGGTTGCTGGACGGCAAGCCGACAAACCGCGTCTTCACGCTGACGCGCAAGGGAGAGGCGTGGGTGTGGGGGGAATTGCCGCCGTTGCCGGGGCCGGCGCGGAGCCAGGCGGTGGCCGTGGCGCAGAACGGCGACCAGAAGAGTCCCGTCTTGGCGGTCTTCGGCGGCTCCATCGTGGGGGGCGACGGCAAGCAGATGGCCGCGTATGACGGCTATGGCTACATGAAGACCTTTGAGGGGACGTGGGCGTGGAAACCGCTCGAAAAGGCGCCGATGAGCACAATCGGGGCGACCTTCCTGCCGGTGGGCGATCAGCACGCGTTGCTCTTGGGAGGGTATGCGGGAACCATGTGGGATCGCGCCAACCGGATGTTGCCGCAGGATTGGGCGCGTCAGCTGAAAGCGCCGCCGCGGGACTTCGATTGGAACCGGAAGGTTTATGCGTGGCACGCGGTGACGGGCAAATGGGCGGAATATGGCGCGTGGCCGGAGGCGACGGACCCGCGTTGCGGCGCGGCGGCGGCTTTGTTGCCGGCGGAGGGTGGGGCCGGTTCGCGGTTGCTTGTGGTGGGGGGCGAGGTGAAGCCGCAGTTGCGCACGGACGCGGGGGCCATCGTCTCCTTCAAGCGGCAGGGGTGGCGTTTCGGTTGGGAGAGTTGGGTGGTCATCGGCCTCTTCTTCGCCTCGATGGCCGGCATGGGCATCTATTTCGCGCTGAAGCCGAAGACGGCGGACACGTATTTCCGCGGCGGCAAGAGCATCCCGTGGTATGTGGCCGGCGTCTCGATTTACGCCACGATGCTCAGTTCCATCACCTTTATCTCCATCCCGACGATGACGTATATCTCGGACTGGCGGTATTTCACGATGGCGCTGTGCATTTTGGCGATGGCGCCCATCGCGATTTTCTTCTACCTGCCTTTTTTCTGCCGGCTCAACATCACCAGCGCGTATGAATACCTGGAGCGTCGGTTCAACGTGGGGATCCGCCTGTTCGGCGCGGCGGCCTTCAACATCTTCATGGTCTGCCGCGTGGCGGTGGTGACGTTGTTGCCGGCAATCGCGCTGGGCGCGGTGACGGACATCCCCATCTGGGCGGCCATCCTGCTCTGCGGCGTGGCGACGATCATCTACTGCTTCTTCGGCGGCGTGGATGCCGTGATTTGGTGCGACTTTGTGCAGGGGCTGATTTTGTTGGGCGGCGCCATCGTGGTGCTTGTGGCGCTGATCATGGGCTCGGGCGGGCTTGGCGAGTTCGCGACCGTCGCCTGGGATGCCGACAAGTTCCGCACGTGGGACTTCCGGTTCCTCTTTGGCGAGCCGGTCTTCTGGGTGGTGCTCATCATGGGCTTGGTGAGCAACCTGAACAGCTACACCGCCGACCAGTGCGTTGTCCAGCGCTATATCACCACGCCGGATGAGAAGGCCGCTGGGCGTTCCATCTGGTTCAACGGCATCCTCTCGGTCATCTCCTCCGTCATCTTCTACATGATTGGCACCGCGCTCTACACGCACTACTGCAAGCATCCCGAGATGATGGACATCACCATGCCCAAGAGCGATTCCATTTTCCCCACCTTCATGGCCATCGAACTCCACCCCATCGTCGCCGGCCTTATCGTGGCCTCCATCTTCGCGGCCACCATCTCTACCCTCGCCACGAACCTCAACAGCTCCGCGACCTCGATTGTGACGGACTTTGTCGCGCGTTTCCGCAAGGATATGGACGGCGACGCGCAGGTGCGTTGGGGGCGCTGGCTGGTAATCGTGGTGGGTGTGTTGGGCGTGGCCGCCGCGTTGATTCTCTCGGTGTTGCCGAGCCGATCGCTCTTCGATGTTTTCCAAAACTTCATCGGCACGCTCACGGGCGGGCTCTCCGCGCTCTTCCTCATCGGCATTTTCATGCCGCGCGTGAGCGGGGGCGCAGCCATGATTGCCTTGGTGGCCAACTACGTCATCAGCCTGGGCATTGGCTTGGTCTTTCCCTCGCTTCACCCCTTCACCTACGGCGGCATTGGTTTGGCCGTCTGCGTCGCCCTCGCTTGGGTGCTCTCCTTCGTTTTCCCCAATGCCAAGCCCACCGAGGGCTTGACGCACTTTTCCCGACCGAAAGGCGAATAATGCGTATCGTTTCCTGTTTGGCCGTTTTGTTGGCGCTTGCCGCCCCGGTGACCCTGCACGCCCAGCGCATTGCGGGGGCTCAGGAAAACCGGCAGCTGAACCCCGTCTCCGTTGGCTTTTCGCTGGAGACGGGCAGTTACGTCATCGGCGAGGATATCAAGGTCAGTGTCTTGGTCCGCAACAACACCCCCGGCACGCTCACGTTGGGGCGCGGGGATTTGCCTTCGGGCGTCTTCGAGGTCTGCCGCGCCAACGACCCCCAACGTCGCAACCTGGCCCGCGACCCGAACGGGTGCCTTCCCAGGCCGCTTGTCCTGAAGCCCAACGAGGAGCGCGTCTTCGACCTCAACCTCACCTTGGCGGCCGACCTTACGCGCCAAGGCAAGTATTTCGTGACCTTCGGGGCCATCGTTCACGGCATCCGCTACGAGACGCAGGTCAAGGCCATCGAAATCGTGCCCGGGGGTGTCGTTCTGGAGGGGACGCAACTCTTCGCCAAGGACCCGGGTCGCCAACGCCACTTCACGCTTGTCCGTTGGCCGCGCGACCATATCGACCGCCTTTTTCTGCGCGTGGAGGACACGCCGGACGGACGTTTCTTCCCCACGGTCATGCTCGGGGCCTATCTCCCCATCGTCAAGCCCAAGCTGAACATCGCGCCCAACGGCGAAATCATCGTCTTGCATCGCGCCACCCCGGATTACTACGTCCGCAACGTCTTCTGGTCGCTCCCCAACGAGTTCATTCGCCGTGCCTCGCAGAATATCCTCGACCCTGCCACCGCCGACACCGCCCGTCTGCGCGGCATGCAGGGCGACTTGGACGCCATCATCCAGAAGAACGAGGAGCAACGCAAGGCCGACCACGACAAGATCGAGCGCATCAAGGCCTCGCAAAAGCAACACCGCGCCAATCCTTGACGCGCACGGTCGGCACGAAAAGGGCGCGGACACCGTGGGAAGCGGCGTCCGCGCCTTTTTCGTGGCCGCGCGGGCAGATTATTTCGCGAAGGGGCAACGCACCAGGTGCGAGCCGACCGTGTGGAGCGCAGGCGGCGTGGCGGCACATTCGGGGTGGGCCTGCGCGCAGCGCTCCGCGAAGCGGCACCCGACGGCGAAGTGGCCGGGGCTGGGCACTTGCCCCGGGATGGCGCGCAGGCGGTGCCCGCGGGTGGCGTGGCTGGGGAGCGCGTCGAGCAACGCGCGGGCATAGGGGTGTTTGGGGCCGGCGAAGAAGTCTTTGGCGGCGGCCTGTTCAACGATTTGGCCGGCGTACATGACGGCCACGCGGTCGGCCATGCGGTAGACCACGCCCATATCGTGGGTGATGAAAATCATGCCGGAGTCTTTGCGGTGGAGCTGGAGCATGAGCTCGAGCACTTGCGCCTGGATGGTGACGTCCAGCGCGGTTGTCGGCTCGTCGGCGATAACGAGTTGCGGCTCGAGGATCAGGCACATGGCGATCATGACGCGCTGCTGCATGCCGCCGGAGAGCTCGTAGGGATAGGCGCGCATGGCGAGCACGGGGTTTTGGATGCCAACCTTGTCGAGCCATTCCAGCGCCTTGGCGCGCGCAGCCTCCTTGGAGCGTTCGGGCTCGTGGATGTTGAGCGCCTCGATGATTTGATCGCCCACGCGCACGAGCGGCGAGAGCGCGGTCATGGGGTCTTGGAAGATGACGCCGATGCGCTTGCCGCGATAGGCGCGCATTTTGGCGATGGGGAGTTTCAGCAGGTCCACGCCGTCGAACCAAATCTCGCCGGAGAGCACGCGCGAGGGCGGGCTGGGCAAGAGGCGCGGAATGCACATGGAACTGACGGATTTGCCGCACCCGGATTCGCCGACGATGCAGAGGATCTCGCCGCGGTGGACGTCGAAGGAGACGTCTTGGACGGTGGTGACGGCCTGGCGCGTCTCGTCGTTCTCGAAGGCGATGGTGAGGTTTTTGACTTGGAGGAGGGGGCGTTCTTCGGGCATGGCGGCAGGCCTCATTGAAGTTTGCTGAAGGGCTTGGGGTCAAAGGCGTTCCGGACGCCTTCGCCGACCATGACCGTGAGGAACATCACCGTGAAGATGGCCAACGAGGGGAAGAGAATCAACCACCAGGCCCAGCGATAGGTTTGCGCCTGGTTGAGCAATTCGCCCCAGCTCGGCGTGAGCGGGGGCAGGCCGAAGCCCAGGAAGTCGAGCGAGACCAACGCGCTGATGGCGCCCACGAGGAGGAAGGGGAAGAGGGTGATGATGGGCGTGAGCGCGTTGGGCAGGATGTGGCGGAAGATGATGCGGGCGTTGCCCAGCCCTTGGCACCGCGCCGCCGCCACAAAGGGCCTCCCGCGCAACCGCAGGAACTCGGCGCGCATGTAGTAGGAGAGCGACAGCCAGCAGAAGAGCCCGTAGACCAAGAGCAACAGCCAGAAGCTGCGGCCGAAGACGGCACCGACCAGCACCATGATGTAGAGGAAGGGAAGCGCGGCCCAAATCTCGGTGAAACGCTGCATACAGATGTCTACCTTGCCACCGAAGTATCCCTGGATGGAGCCGATGGTCATGCCAATCAACGTGGCGGCCACCGCCAGCAATAGGCCAAAGCTCATGGCGATGCGCGTGGCGTAGACGATGCGGCTGAAGACGTCGCGCCCCGAGCCGTCAAGGCCAAAGGGATGTTCGCGCGAGGGTGGGAAGGGGAAGCGGATGTTGTTGCCGGAGGAAACGGCGTAGAGCGTGCGGTCGGGGCCGACCCAGGTGATGCCGTCGGCGGCGGTGATGTCCTTGGTGAAGCCGCGGGTGGCCCACTCGGTCAGGAGCGTGAGCAATTTGGCATCCGGGACGGGTGTGTCCTCCTCTTGGAGGAGGACGGGTTTGCCGGGGCGGCCGCGCTCGTCGAGTTCGCGCGTGAAGGCGTAGGTCTGCTTGGGCAGGAAGCGTTGGCCGTTGGGCAGGATGGCACGGAGATTGACGCGGATGGTCTGCGGGCGCGCCGACCCCGAGGTGGGGGAGAGGGTGAGCATCAGCCGATCCCAAGGGAAGGCGCGCTGCGGCTGGGGCGCGACGGTGGTCTCATACGCCTCGCAGGCATCGCCGTTTAGGCGGCGCCGGATTTCCTGTCGCAGTTCCGGGGTGAGGGCGATCAAATCGGCGAGCGTTGCCTGGCGATCGCGCAAATTGACGTTGGGGAAGAATTGTGCGCAACTGTCCTGGCGAACGATACGCAGGTCTTGGGTGAGGTTGAAGCGGCCGATGGGTTGGTTGGGGATGAGCGAGAGGGTGACGATTTTGTCGCGCTCCAAGTCTTTGGTGTCCAACGTCTCGCCGGGGGCGTAGGGGATGGGCGCGAAGAGGGCGAAGTCGCCGGGGTGGCTGCCGAAGACTTCACTGGCGGTGAAGTCGCGGTAGTTCACGTGCGTGGCGTCGCCCGTCACCTTCCGGACGGACTCGGGCGGTTGCGCCATCAGGAAGGGGAAAGAGAGCTCCCCGTTGAAGCGCATGACAAGCGGCTTGTCGTTGCAAATCAGCTCGGCGCACAGGCTGAACACATAGAGCACGCCCAACAGGCGCAGCGACCAGAAGGCCACATGGCTCCGGCGGAAGCGGTCGAGACGTTTTTGGGTGAGCGGAGAGACGTTGAATAGTTTCATGGGGAGCCTTCGGTGGGGTCAGGGGGCGGAGGATGCGGCATCGGACTGAATCAACTCGATGGCGGGGGCATGGAGGCCATCGCCGCCTTGGATGACGCGTGGGAGATAGGTGACGGGGACGGTACGCTTGGGGGTGCCATCGGCGTTTTGCTCGGCCACTCGCCGCCCGTGGGCGTCGAAGCGTTGCGGCGTTTCCTGACCCGGGCGCGTGCGCGTCCACCCCAGGAGGCGGTTGGCATCGTCATAAAGGTAAACGTCGCGCCAATTCTTGAAGGCGCTGATGAGCGGGTCTTCGTAGCGATAGCCATCCTTGGGGACGGTGTAATCCACGGCGAGCAGGCGCCCCGCCGCGTCGTATTGGCGGCGTTCGTTGGCCAGATGGCGGAAGCTGACGAAGACCGGCGCGGAGGCGACGCCTTCGGGTGTGACGGCCACGCAGGCGATGTCCACGCGCCGCGTCGGCATCCCGTCGGCGGCGGGGCGGGGAGCCTCCTGCCAATCCACCTCGATGGTGGCGAGCGCGCCATTGGGCGTCAGCGGTTTGACGCGGACTCTCGCGGGGTCGCCCGACACGGGGAACCAGCGGAAGGTCGCGCCCGGCAGGTTGGGTGAGGCGGCCTCGACGGTGAGGCGGCGGGTGAGGCCGGTGCCCCGGACGATGCGGCTGACGCAGAGCGGCGTGTCGGCGATGCCTTCGGTGGCGATGGCGTCAAAGAAGTCGATGTACTGCCGCGGCATGGAGTCTTGGCGCACGGTGAGCCCCACAAAGGGCGGCAATGTCGCCGGGGTCAGCGCGTGGGCAGCCTTGAGGAAGGCCGCGCCATCGATGTCCTTGGGGTCGAAGGCCACGGGGTGCGCGCCCGCCGTGAAATAGTCAGGCTTGGCCTTGAGGCTCTGCCGCAGGAGACGCTGCATCGTGGGCACCAAGAGGCCGCGGCGGAGCATCTCGGCCTTTGTCTCAGGCGTGAAGGCTGCAAAGGCAGCCAAGAGCAATTCGGTGAGGTCGCGTTGCGCCGTTTTCGCGTCGGGCTTCTCCGCACGATCGGTGGAAAGAATGATGGCGGGGTTGTTGGCAATGAGCACATCGCCCAGAAAGGCTTTGTTGTAATCGGGCGTGGCGTCGTAGACGTAGAGTTGGTTGGCCAATGCCAAGCGGAGCGTCACCGCCGCGGTGGTGGCCTCGGTGGAAATCAGGCGCGGGATGCTGCGCCAGAAGGGCGGCGTCCCGAGTGCCATCGACGAGTTGCCAATGGTCGCCAATGTCGAGAGTCCCGTGGAGAACAATCCGTTTGCCACGCCCTTGTGCGCGCCCGCCTTGACGGCCTCCTCGTCGTAGATCACGGGGGTCAGCCCCGGGAATGCCTCGAAACGGACGGCGGCCAAATCCTCGTCGCGATTGACGTAGAGCACGCCCGCGTAGGCCGCCGGGTTGCCGTGCAGCCAAGGCCGAACCAAATCCGCATGCGGCCCTGCGTAGGCCGCCGGGTCGATTGTCTTGGGCGCGTGGAGACGCAGAAGCGTGGTCATGAAGCCGCCATTGAGCGGGTCCCAGTCCCACTGCGTATCCTCGGCCGTCACCAACGCCTCCTCGCCGGGGGGCACGTCACGCGCAATCGCCGCCGAGAGCGTCGCGTTCTTGGGCGGGTTCTTGGCAAGTTCGCGTGCCTTCGCGACGAGTTCGCGAAAACGTTCCGTCCCGCGGATTGAGGTCAAGTCGTCATCCTGCTCCAACGCACGCATGTCGGAGAAGCCGCGCACGATGGCCTTGTCGAGCCAGTCCAATGCCTCATCGGGGCGATTGTCGCGCGCGCAGACGCACGCCACGTTGTAATGCCAGTTGGCATCCCGCGGGAAAATCTTGACCGCCGCCCGCGCCGCCGTCTCCGCGCCCAATAAGTCCCCCTGCTGCGTTGCGCGCAAAAATTGCCCCAGCACCTGCTTGTGGCGGGGGAAAAGACGTGGCATGTCAAAGACGGACTGCGCCCCCGTGACCGCCGCAAACCCAACGACCGCCAGCAAAAACAAAAAAACTCTGTATACCATCATCGCGTCTCGTCTCACTGTTGGAGGTATAATACCACAAACATTGCGACTCCGCAGAGACTCCATGTTTTCCGAAAAGCCGTCCGGGCAACCTGTGCTTTGGACCGTGAAGACACAAGGCGGGCGAGGAGGGCTGCGCGTGGGCAAATTGCGTCCTGCGGTATGCAGGGTTTCGGAAAAGGTGCAGGGGCATTGCTCGTTGGCTTCTTTTGTGCCATACTGGCCTTAACCGTTTGAGGAGACACGTCATGACCACCGTTATCATGAAAACCAACAAGGGTGACATCACGTTGGAGCTGGATGAGTCCGCCGCGCCTATCACCGTCGCCAACTTCCTGCGCTATGTGGATGAGGGGTTTTACGACGGTCTGATTTTCCATCGCGTGATTTCCGGGTTCATGATTCAGGGGGGGGGATTCACCCCTGACATGGTCCAGCGCGAGACGCATGCGCCCATTCGCAACGAGGCCCACAACGGGCTCAAGAACGTGAAGTATGCGTTGGCGATGGCGCGCACGCCGGAAATCAACTCGGCCACGGCGCAGTTCTTCATCAACACCGCGGACAATGATTTTTTGGATTATCGCGCGCCCAATCCCTCGGCCTATGGCTACGCGGTTTTTGGGCGGGTCGCGGCGGGCTTCGACACGGTGGATGCCATCGAGCGGATGCCTACTGGCACGGTCGGTTACTTCCAAGACGTGCCGCACGCGCCCATTGTCATCGAAACCATCACCCGAGCCTGACATGAAAGCCGCACCGCTTGTCATTCTTCTGCTCTTGGCCGGCTGTTCGGCGGTTGGGCCGGATTATGTGCCGCCCGAGGCGCCTGAGGTTGCGCAGGAACTCTTCGCGGGCGAGGGCGCGGAGGCCGATTCCCTCGCGCGATGGTGGGAAGATTTCCATGACCCTGTCCTGACCGAGCTGATTGACCAGGGGTTGAAGTCCGCCCCGACGGTCGAGGCCGCCATCGCACGGCTCCGTGCGCAACGCGCCGCCCGCGAGGGCACGGAGGCCGGGTTCTGGCCGCAGTTCACGGCCGACGGCAATTACACGTGGGGGCGCAAGTGGGGCGCCAATCGAAGCGGTTGGGCGGACAGCCTGGGCGCCTCGGCGAACGCGAGCTGGGAGTTGGACGTCTTTGGCGGGGTGCGCCGTTCCGTCGAGCGCGCGATCGCCGAGGAGGCGCGCCTGGCCTACAATCTGCAAGAGGTGCGCGTCTCGCTCGCCGCCGAGATTGCCACCGCCTACGTCAATCTGCGCCGTTATGCCGCGCAGGTGGATATTGCCGAGGCCAACCTGGCGCTGCAGGAGCGCAATGCCGCCACCATCCGCGCCCGTTTCGAGGCCGGCGAGGTGGCGCGCTATGACTTGGTCGCCGCCGAGGCGCAGATGGCCGCCACGCGAGCCTCCATCCCGGCGCTCCAACAGAACCTCACCTCGTCGCAGTTGGAACTGGATTGGCTCACCGGCCAGGCGCCTTATGCCACCCGGGTGCGCCTTCAGGAGACGCTCGACACTATGGCGTTGCCGGATCTCTCGCCCAAACTGCTCCCCAATGAACTGCTTCGGCGCCGCGCGGACATCCGCATGGCAGAGGAGGACGTCCACGCGCAGACCGCCGCCATCGGCATCGCGGAGGCTGAGATCTACCCGCGCTTTGCCTTGGGCGGCACGCTCGGCATCGCCTCGCCCAGTTTCGCGCCGTGGTCGGACTACACGCAGTCGGCCAGTTTCGGTCCCTCGGCGAGTTGGAACATCTTCGGCTTCGGCACTTGGCGCAAACAGGTGGAGTCGGCCAAGGAGACGCTCAAGGCCGTCTTGGCGGACTACCGCGACACGGTTCTCGACGCCTACCGCGAGGCCGAGTCCGCTTGGGTGGCCTGCCAACGCGAGGCCGAGCGTTCCACCGACCTTCGCACCGCCGAGCAGAACCACGCGTTGGCGCTGGAAATCGCCAACAAACGCTATGAGCTCGGCGACATTTCTATCGATGACGTGCTCACGCGCCAATCCTCCCTGCTCTCCGCCCAAGAGAACTTGGTCACCCACCGTGCCACGCTCTTCACCAACGCCATCACCCTTTATCGCACGTTGGGTGGCGGTTGGTCGGACGAGCCGCGCGAGACGCCCGGGGCCGATGGCGGCGACCCCGCCGTGACACCCGCGCCGGACGTTGCCGCGGCCGCGCCCGACAAGGCAATCGCCGCGACCGACACGCCGCCGCCGGAGACGCCCGTGACCGAGGCTCCTTGAGGTCGCCGCCATGATGCAACCCGAACCTTGCCGCCTCCCGGTACGCCCGTTTCGCCGCGTCGCCGCGTTGTGTGCGCTGGGTGTGTTGCTCGCCACGACGCTGTCCGCGCGCGCCGCCGCGGAGGATCCCGCCGCCGAAAAGGTTGCCGATGCCGAACGGGCCGCGTTGGAAAAGCGTTACGGCCCGCTCTTCTACGGCGTGGAGTTGCCCGAGAACGGCGCACGCGTTCTCCTCGTGGTGGACACCTCCAAGTCGATGGGCCGCAAGGACGCCACGCGCACCGATGGCGGCCGCCGCTGGGACACGCTTCTGGACGAGGTGGCGAAGATGACCGATTCCATGCGTGCGCTCATCCGCGCCCGTCGTGTCTGCTTCACCGTCTCCGTTCTCTACGAAGGCGGCGATACGCCGCATGGCGGCACCGAGCCATTCGACATGGCCCAGGCCGGCGCCTCGGAACGCCTCTTGGACGAACTGCGCGGGCGGGACTTCACCTCCGGCGGCAGCTTCGAGACCACCTTTGGCGAGACGCTCTGGCCACTCGTCTCCCGCCAACACATCACGTACGTCTTCTATCTTGGCGACAACGACATCGGCCGCTACGCCGAGGCGCCCGTCCGCGACGCCGTCTCCGCGTGGTATGTCCTGCCGCGCAAGGAGCCCGCCGCCGACCAACGCAAACTTTGGAACCTCAAGGTGGCCTGGTGGAAGCCGTGGGCCAACTGGCGCCGACCCGCCCGCGGCGCACCCACCTTCCGCTCCCGGCAAACGCTCCCTCTGCCTCCACCCCCGCGCGACGTCGTCTTTTCCTGCATTGCCATCGGCCAAAAGTCCCCTTTGCTCAAGGAACTCGCGAAACTCGGCCACGGCGAGTACGTCGAGCGCGTTCCCTCCCGCCGCAAAGACTGACCGCGCACGGCATGAAAAAAGCCCCGCCCGAGAGAATCGGGCGGGGCTTTTTTCATGCCGTGCGCGACCGGCGGTTCTGCGATCTGCGCGTTTCTTTCATTCCGCGCCTTCGCGCAGGGCATTCAGGGCGCGTTCCGCCGCCGCGGCCTCCGTGGTGGGGATATTGTGGAAGCCGGTCGCGAAATGTTGCCCGTTGTTGGAATAGGACGTTTGGGAGAACAAGAGATCGGAGTAGCCGGAGCGTCGATCCGCCCGGTCGACAAGGCCGATCTCGCGCCTGCGCCAACGTTTCGTGAAAAACGCGCCGATGACAAGCGCGCTTTTGTCCGTGACGGCGTAAATCTGCCGCCGCATACGCAGATATTGCCACAAAGGCGCGAATACGCATGAAATCCCGATCGCCCAAAAAGGAATGAAGAAGCAACAGAGAAAGACGCGTTCCCAGACACTTTTGTCGTTCATGGCGCCCTGCGCCCACGACAAGGCGAAGCCGCCCGACACCATCGCCGTGATGAAGATCCAAGGGATGCCAAAGAGCATCATCGCGACGGACGCCTTTGAGAAGGCTTTCGGTTTGGGGCGGCCCGCCCACACCAAGCGCTCGTTCAGGTCGAGTTTGCGTTCCACGCGTCGCTGTTCTTCGGGGTCAATCATCTCGGTCTTCCTTTGTCATGGTGCAATCGTTCGCCGGGCACGCGGTTGCGGCAGGAGCCAGGAGACGGGCGATTTCCGCGCGCGAGAGCTCCCGCCATTGGCCGGGGCGAAGCGTGCCCAGCGTCAGCCCGGAGAGGGCGACGCGGCGCAGGCGGCGGACGCGGAGCCCCGCCTGTTCGCACATCTGCCGAATCTGCCGGTGGCGCCCCTCCGCGAGCGTGAAGCGCAACCGGCAGCCGCCGAGCCGCTCCACGGGCACGGGGCGGATGCGGTAGCCCTCGATTTTGAGCGGGCTGCGCAGGAGCGCGAGCTGGCGCGGGGTGGGGGGCAGGTTCACCTCCACCTCGTAGGTCTTGCGGTGCCCGAAGCGCGGATGGGTGAGCCGCTGGATGAGGTCGCCGTCGTTGGAGACCAGGAGCAACCCTTCGCTGGACTTGTCGAGCCGCCCCACGGGCACCAACCGCAGGCCGAGCCCGCGAAAGGCCTCCAACACCGAGCGCGCGCCTTGGCCGTCCGCCGAGCAGACCTCGCCCACGGGCTTGTTGTAGAGGAAGGTGCGGCACGGCGCGGCAGTCTGCGCCACGGGACGGCCATCGAGCGTCAGCGCGGCCTCCGGGGAGACGCGCGCGCCGGGCTCGTTGACGACGCGCCCATCCACGGCCACGCGCCCCGCGCGAATGAGTTCCGCCGCCGCCCGCCGCGAGGCCACGCCACGGTGCGCGAGCAGGTTTTGCAGGCGTTCCGCCGGGGTGGCGTTGTTTCTCTCAGTCGGCATAGAGCGTCTGGGGGGCGGCACGGGTGATGACGAGGTCGAGGAAGTCGCCGGGGCGGAGGCCCTTCGGCGGCGTGAAGACGACGATTTTGTTGCCGGGGGTGCGGCCTGACCATTTGGCCGGATTGCGGAGGCTGGGGCCTTCGGCCAGGACGCGCAGGGTCGTGCCCACGAGCGCTTGGTTGATGCGGGCGCCGCGCACGTCCTGGTCGCCCAGGAGCACTTGGTTGCGGCGGGCCTTCTCGGCATCGGGCACGTCGTCCTCCCACGTGGCGGAGACGGTGCCGGGGCGAGGGGAGTATTTGAAGATGAAAGCGTTGTCGAAGCGGGCCTCCTCCATCAGCGTGCGCGTGGACTGGAAGTCGGCCTCGGTCTCGCCGGGGAAGCCGACGATGACATCGGTGGTCAGCGCCAAATCGGGCGCAGCCGCGCGCAGGCGCGCCACGGCCGCGAGGTACGCCTCGCGCGTGTAGCCGCGGCGCATTCGCCCCAACACGGCATCGGAGCCGCTCTGGACGGGCAGGTGCAGGTGGTGGCAAATCTTGGGCTCCTCGCGGAAGAGGCGCACCAATTCCTCGGTGACGCCCGAGGGGTGCCCGCTTGTGAAACGGATCCGCTCGATGCCCGGGATGGCTGCCACGGCCTCGAGCAGACGCGGGAAGGGGCGTGTGTAGCCGCCCGGGGAAGGCGGGTCGTCCGCGTCGAAGGCCGGCGTGCGCAGGCCATAGTTCATGATGGACTGCCCGAGCAAGGTCACTTCGCGCACGCCTTGCGCGGCGAGCGCCCGCACCTCGGCCAACACGTCGCGCGCGGGGCGGCTCCATTCATCGCCGCGCACGTCCGGCACGATGCAGTAGGTACAGCGCCGGTTGCATCCAAGCAGGATGGTCACGAACGCCGAGAAGCCGCCGGCGACGTGGCCGTTGGGCGCGTCGGGCCGGTCGTGCAGGTCGCGCAGCGCCAAGGTCGTGTCGCCGTGGAGGGCGGCCTCGACGGCGGGGACCACGCGCTCGGCGCAACGCGTGCCGATGGCGAAGTCCAGCCGCGGCAGACGCTTGAAGAGTTCCCCGCCCATCCGCTGGGCCATGCAGCCCATCACGCCCACCACGCGGCCCGGACGCTCGCGCTTGGTGGCGCAGAGGAGCCCCAGTTTGCCGAGCGCCTTGTCCTCGGCCTTGCCGCGCACCGAGCAGGTGTTCACGAGCACGATGTCGGCGGTTTCCTCGTCGGGCGCTTGGGCAAATCCCGCGTCGAGCAAGGCTTTCGCTGCGGCCTCGCTTTCGCGGACGTTCATCTGGCAACCATAGGTGTGGATGGAAAAGGTGGGCATGGGCAAACTTTCGGGAAACGCGAATCAGTTCAGGGGGAGGCAATGCACGGTGCCCGCGAGGTCGGCCACGTACAGGCGGTCGCCCGCGACAAGCGGGGTGCCCAGCAGGGGCGTGCCGAGCGACTTCTTCCATTTTTGCTTGCCCGTGGGCAAGTCGGCCGCGTAGACGTAACCATCCGAGGCCGCCACGTAGGCGGTGTCGCCGGCACGGACGGCCGAGCCTTGGATGGGGCGTTGCGGGCGGTGCGAATAGGGCGCCGTGTAGACGAGCCCCTCGCCGACGGGCAGTCGCCACGCCTCCTCCAGTGTCTCGCGATTGAGGGCGACGAGTCCGGCGTCCACGCTCGTCAGGAGGATAAGCGTCTCGGTCAGCAGGGGCTGCCCGCCGTTCTCGACGCTGAAGCCGAGGTCTTTTTGCTTCAGGATCTTCCCGGTGCGGGCCTCGATTTGGAAGAGTTTGTTGCGCGTGGGCACCCAGATGGTCTTGCCGTCGGGCGCGGCGACGGAACCGCGGAAGCGGAAGTCGGCGTCGGCCTTGCGCCAGAGCAGGCGCCCGGTGGCGGCATCGGTGGCGCAGAGCGCGTCCCAGTGCGAGCCGAGGATGACGGCGCCGTCGGCCACGGCGGGGCGGTCGGGGGTGCCCTCGCGGAGGCGCCAGCCGCCGCCTTGCCACTTTTTCTTGCCGGTGGCGGGGTCGAAGGCCGTGAGGCTTTGCCCGGCGCCGGCGTAGAGCGTGCCGTCGGCGAGCGTCACGCCGCTGACCAGCCCGGGCAGGGGCGCGTTGGGCAGCTTGCTTTCCCACAGCGGGGCGCCGTCCTTCGTGGCGAAGGCGTAGACCCAACCCTCGGCATCCTGCGCGAAGGCGCGACCGTCGGCCGCGGCAATGGCGTTCTTGACGGAGGCGCGCGTCTTGGCGCGCCAGCGTTGTTTGCCGGTGGCGGGGTCGAAGGCCGTCACTCCGCCCTCGCCCAGCAGGTTTTCGTCGACCGTGCCGACGAGGATGAGGCCGTCGGCCGCGACGGGGGAGGAGAAGAGGATTTCCCCGCCGGCCGGCGCGCTCCAGGCCGTGGCGTCGCGCGTGGGCGTGCCTGTGGGCAACGGCGCGTAACGCAGATCCGAGCGCGGGGTGCCGTCCGCATCAAGGTGCATGACGCGGAAGGCGCTCGCCGCGCTGTCGATGCCGCCCTTTTCGGGGGCGTTGGTGCCGATGGTGAGGACGTTGCCTTGGCGGCGGATGTGGTTGATGTGCCAGTGGCCGTAGAGCCACGCCTTCAGGTTGTGCGTGAGGAGATCCACGCCGCCGTAGTCAAAGGTGTTGCCTGTGAAGAGGAGGTCGTGGCAGAAGACGACGAGCGGCGTCCCGGCGGGCACGGCGGCCAGGTCGTTGCGCAACCAGGCCGCGACCTCGGCGGTGGAGTAGGAGGGGCGCCGGTCGCCACCGGGCATCGGGAGCGCCACGTAATGCGTGCCGCCGGCGTTGAAAGAATACCACGTGGGCCCGTAGAGACTCTCGAAGAGTGCCTCGCCATAGGGGCCGGCCACCAAGTCGTGGTTGCCGATGCACCAGAAGAGGGGCACACCCAAATCCTTGAAGAGCGCTTGGTGCTCCTTGAGGCCGCGTGCGTAGCAAATGTCGCCCGTGTGGATGACGAAGGCGGCCTTCTCCTCGGTGGCGAGGCGGCGCAATTCCTCGGCCATCGCCCGGTAATGCGGTTGGGCGCCGCCCGACATCTCGGTATCGGTGATTTGGATGAAGGTGTGCGCGCCCTTGTCCGAGGGCGCCCACGGCGTCAGCGCGAAGTCGTAGCCTGCCGCTTTTCCTTTCGCGATGGGGTGCCAATGCCGCGCCACGCGCGCGCCGTTGGGCACGGAAAGCATGACGAAACGCGCCTTGGCGTGGTCGGCGGGCAGAGTGAAGCGCCCATCCGCGTCTGTCTTGACGACATTGCGCATATCCGAGACGGCCGCATCCGCGCAGGGTTTCTCGCCGGCATCGCGCGTGCCATTGCCGTTGGCATCCCAAAACACAACCCCCTCGACGGCGGCGAAGAGTGCGGTCGTCCCAAGGAAAGCGACGGCGAGCGCGAACATTCGTTTCATGGTTGTGTCCTCTCTTGGGTCAGCGCAGTTGCAGCGCCATGGCGATTTCCGGGCACGTGAAGGGATTGGTGTGTTTGGTGCAATAGATGCACCCGCGATAAATCTTGTGGATGATGGCGGTCTTGGGCACCTCCCGGAAGCCGAGGCGGCCAAAGAACTGCGGTTCGAAGGTCAGCACCAACGCCTGCGCGGGTTTGAAGCCGTCGATGCGCTGCAAGACGAAACGCACCAGGCGCGAGCCGACGCCCTTGCCGCGGTAGGCCTTGGCCACGGCCACCGATTGCAATTCCACCGTGGCGCCTTCCGGGCAACCGATCTCGGGCAAAATCTGCCATGCGGCGCACGCCACCAGCTCCGTCCCCCGCACGGCCACCGTGAAACGGTCGATGTTCTCCACGATGTTGTTCACGGGGCGCAGGATCAGCTCGTGCGGGCAACTCTGAATCAGGCGGTGAATGGCAAAGACATCCTGCAACGTGGCGCGGCGGATGACAATCTCATCGGCTTTCATGGTGCGCTCCTTAGGCTTGGGCAAAGGCATCGATCTTTTCCGATGCGCCGCAAATGAGCAAATGGTCGTCCAGGCGGATTGGCGTGTCCGCGTGCGGGATGAGCAGGCGGCGCGGCGCGGCGGGATCCGCGTCGTCCAGCCGGCGGATGGCCAGCACCGTCACGTCATAAGCCTTGCGCACGTCTGCCTCGGCCAAAGTCTTGTCCGCCAATGCCTCAGGCGCCGGGATCTCAGCCGCGCACAACCCGTCGGCAATCTCAAAGAGATCCACCTGGCTTACGGTCAGCAGGCTGCGCGCCAACCGTTGCGCACGGTCGCGGTTCGGGAAAATCACCACGTCCGCCCCCACTCGCCGCAAGACGCGCCCGTGTACGTCCGTGGATGCCTTGGCCACCACCGTGCGCACGCCCAGATCCTTGCAGTTCACCGTGGCCATGATGCTGCCCTCGATGTTCTCCCCGATGGCCACCACCACCGTGTCGCACGCCGCAAATCCCGCTTCCTCCAAAGCATGGATGTTGGTGGCATCGCCCTCGATGGCCTTGGTCACATATTCGGAGAGTTCCTGGATTTTCGCGCGGTCGGTGTCCATCAACACCACCTCCGCCCCTTGCGCGGCCAACGCCTGCACAAGAGCCTCGCCAAAGCGCCCGGAACCGATAATGCCGATACGTTTCGTCATAACGCGGCTATTCTAGCACAACGCCCATTCCCGCGTGTCAGCAATCGCGAACGTAACGCCATGCCGTCCGCGCATCTCCCGCGCCGTGCCAATCGCTTGTCCAAGCCTTCGGCATGCCTGTCGGCAACTTTCGCAAATCTGTTGAAAACCTGTTGAAAGATTACCGACCAAGAGGTCTGTCAAATTCGTTTTTTCAATCTATACGCGGGGTCGTTTCCCGAGACGCGCCGCATCGCGAGGTGAGGTGCGCCGCATCTCCCAACGCGGTCGGGCGGGGCACTTTTCAACAAGGTCGATGCCGACGGTTCCACGCAAACCGCCTTGTGCACACCTCCCCTCGCGCGATCGTGCGGGCCGCTGGCGCCGAGGGCTCGAGGTGTGCTACAGTGGAGCCATGTGGTTTGGCGTGAACGAGATGGATTCGGACGGTTTTGGGCTTGCGACCCGACAAGGGCCGTGGGTGCGGCTGTGCCTGCGGCTCTGGGTGGGGTGGGATTGGCTATGCGCATGGCGCGGCGCGAGGATTTCCTCCGGCGCGTGGGGTGAGACTTGGGCCGCGCGGCTGTTGCGCGCGCACGGTTGCGCCATTCTCGAACGCAACGTCTATCCGTGCCGACATGGTGAGCTGGATCTCATCGCGAAACGGCACGGGGTCATTCTCTTCGTGGAGGTCAAGACACGTGCCAGCGAAGCGTTTGGGCGGCCGCTTGTCGCGATAGGGCCACGGAAGCGCCAATTGTTGCGACGTTGTGCCACGCATTGGTTGGCACAAAACGGCCTCTTGCGCACGTCGTATCGCTTCGATGCCGTGGAGGTCGTCGGGGCGCCTGGGCGGGGAATGCCAACCTTGCGCTGGATCCGCCGCCTGGACATGACGGCCACCCGTGCCCCCGATTGCCCCTGAGCGCCAGTCAGGCGCGGCGCAGAAGACCGCCGGGGAGGGGGCGAACCAGACGCCGCATTTGCAGGCCGATGACCAGGGCGGACACGGCGGGCAACGGCAGCTCCGCGCGCTCAGACAGAACATCCAGCGAACACTCGCCTGCGCCCAATGCCTCCCACAGGCGCAGCTCCTCCCCGGAGAGGCCGATGGGGCACGCTTCCCCGTCCTCGGTCTTGGCGGTGGGTGCGCGCCCCTCGCGCAAATCCAGTTCGCCAAACTCTTCCAAGATGTCCGCCGGGCGCGTCACCAAGCGTGCCTCGCCATTGCGGATGAGCGCGTGGTTGCCAACGAATGCGGGCGAATCGACGCGTCCGGGAATGGCATAAACCACGCGGCCAAAGTCGTGCGCGAAGGAAGCCGTGATCAGCGTGCCGCTGCGCGCGCCCGCCTCGATCACCAAGGTGGCCTTGGAGATGGCCGCCACGATGCGGTTGCGTTGCGGGAAGGTCTTGGCATCGCCGTGCCGACCAAAGGGATATTCACTGACAACCAACCCGCCGGCTCGGGCGATGTCGCGCGCCAAAGGCTTGTTGCCCTCTGGGTAGAGGCAGTCCAACGCGGTCCCGACGACGGCGATTGTCTTGCCCGGCGCGTCCGGGCCGGCGTCCAACGCCCCGCGGTGTGCGGCGGCATCCACGCCCTCGGCCAAGCCGCTTGTCACGTGAATCGCGGCGGAGGCCAGACCAAGCGCGAAACGCCCGGCCTGTTCGGTGGCATAGACCGTTGGGCGGCGCGTGCCCACGATGGCCACCTGCGTCTGCCGCAACAAACGCGCCTCGCCCGCGCAGTAAAGGCAGAGGGGCGGGGACGGGATGGCGCGGAGGCTGTCGGGATAGAGGTCGTCGTCCCACGTGAGAATGCGCACGTTGGCGGCCTCGGCGCGCGCTTCCTCGCGTGCCGCAAAGTCCGAGCGCAACGCAGCGACCGCCTCGTCCGCCAACGCCGGGCCAATGTCCTTGCATCGCTCGGCGATCGCGGCGGGCGCGGCCCGGGCTGCCTCGTCCAGCGAACCGAAGGCACGCAGGAGCGACCGTACCTTGGCGGCGCCCACGCGCGGCACGCGGTTGAGCGCGATCAGCGCGGCTCGTTCCGTCGTCTCGAAGATGACACTCCCCGGGGCAAGAGCGGCCGATGGCATCGGCCACCGGCCACCGCCCCGTGCTTAAAGCGTTTGCCCAACGGTGATGCAGATATTGCCGAAGATGTCCTCGGCCGAGCACCCACGCGACAAATCGTTGATAGGCTTGGCCACGCCTTGCACGACGGGCCCAAGCGCCGTGGCGCCCGCCAAACGCTGCACCAGCTTGTAGCAAATGTTCCCGGCCTGGAGATCGGGGAAGATCAGCACGTTGGCATCGCCCTTGATGGCGCCGCCGGGGTTCTTCTGGAGCGCCACGGAAGGCACGATGGCCGCGTCGGCCTGAATCTCGCCATCGACCACGGCATCAAAGCCCAGTTCCTCGAAGCGCGCCTTCGTCAGGCGGGTCGCCTCCGCCACCTTGTCCACCAGCTCATGTTTGGCCGAGCCTTTGGAGGAGAAGGAAAGGAAGGCCACCTTGGGTTGTTTCCCGACGAGCGAACGGAAGGTGCGGGCCGTAGCCAACGCGATGTCCACCATCTGCTCCGCCGTTGGGCAGGGATTGACCGCGCAGTCCGCGAAGCACAGCACGTCGTCGCCGGCCTCGGTCGGCTTCTTCAACCCCATCAGGAAGGTGGATGAGGCAAGCTTGATGCCCGGCGCCGTGCCCACGCACTGAAAGGCCGCGCGCAACATATCGCCCGTGGAGGCAATCGAACCCGCCACCAAACCATCGGCCTTGCCGGTCGCCAACATCATGGCGCCGAAATAAATGCGCTTGTCCAGCAACGCCTGGCGCGCACCCTCCGGGGTCATGCCTTTTGCCTTGCGCTTCTCGTAGAAGGCGTTGGCAAGCTCCTCCAGCAAGTCGCCCGATGTGTAGTCGATCACCTGCGCCTCGGAGGCCAACTTCATGCCGGCGGCATTCTCGGAGAACGTGATCTCATCGGGCGTGCCCAATACGATAATCTTCGCGACGTTCGCCTGAATGGCCAGGTTCGCGGCTTTGATGACGCGCGGATCCTGGCCTTCGGGCAATACGATCGTGCGCCCGGAGCCTTTGGCCTTGGCGCAAATCTGCTTCAACAATTCCATGATCGATCCTCTCAGGATGGTTCAACAGAAACGAATGTGAGTATACCACAAAAGCCCCTCGCCTGCGCCGTCTCGATCCTTGCCGGTCCATATCGCTTCCGTTTTCGCTTCTTCCTTGCGTCCGCGCACCTACAGCGTGGACGATTCAACACGCCTGGTGCGTCGGGATTGGTGTGCGCCGTGCGGGCGGGTTCTGCTATAATACCGCCTTATGCGAACAAGTTGGACACTCTTCAGTGTTTTTGGGATTCCGATTCAGGCCCATCTGTCGGTGGGGTTGTTGGCGGCTTACATCCTGCTGACGTTCCGGGGGGATCTCGCGCTAGGGCTGTTTATGGTTGTGGCGCTGTTGGTCTCGATTTTGTTGCATGAGCTGGCACATAGCGTGGTGGCGCGGGCGTTCGGCGGGAGCGTGGGTTACATCGCGTTGCAGTTGTTGGGCGGGTGCGCGGCAATCACGCGGATGCCACCCAAGGCGTGGCAGGAGTGCTTGATGGCGTTGGCGGGGCCTGTGTGTTCGTTTGTGTTGGCGGGGCTGTGCTGGGTGTCGGCGGTGGCGTTCTCGCAGACGTATCTGGTGGCGCGCGACATGTGGGGGCAGCCGATTGTGGCGCAACTGCCCAATCAGTGGCTTGCGGTGGTGGCCGTGCTGAACTTTGGCTTGGCGTGTTTCAATCTGGTTCCGGCATTCCCGATGGATGGCGGGCGCGTGTTGCGCTCGGGCTTGCAGAGTGTGGGGCTGTCGAAGGTGCGGGCGACGGAGTGGGCCGTTCGCGTGGGGCAGGGGTTCGCGGCGCTCTGGGCGGCGGTGAGTGTATTGGCCTTCATGGGCATCCGCCTGCACGCGCCGGCGGGGCTGCCGGATGCCGCGGTGTACTTGTGGGATATCGTTTTTGGCAGTGGTGGGTTGCTGTTGCTTTGCATTGCGTACATGATTTGGGTCGCGGGCCGCCAGGAGTTGATGATGGTTCGGGCCGAGGATTATTATGGAGGATGGAGATGAGCCTAGCCGTTGGCATCGTGGGCCTTCCGAACGTGGGCAAGTCCACGCTCTTCAATGCATTGACGCGCGCGCAAAACGCCGAGGCCGCCAATTACCCCTTTTGCACGATCGAGCCCAACAAGGCGACCGCGCCCGTGGCGGATCCTCGCGTGGAGCGGCTTGCGGAAATCTGCAAGAGCGGGCGCGTCATCCACGCGACGGTTGATTTCACGGACATCGCCGGCCTGGTGCGAGGCGCCAGCAAAGGCGAGGGTTTGGGCAACCAATTTCTGGGCAATATCCGCGAGTGCGATGCCATCTTGGAGGTGGTGCGGTGCTTCGACAATGACGACGTTGTCCACGTGGAGGGCTCGGTGGACCCCATTCGCGATGTCGGCATCATCGAGACGGAGCTGATTTTGGCCGACCTGCAGAGCCTCGACAAGCGGATTGACCGCGTTGGCCGCCAGGCGCGCGCCGACAAGTCGCTCGCCAAGGAGGTGGAGGCCATGAAGGCACTCCATGCGCACTTGGACGCCGGCGAGCCCGCGCGCACGTTCGCGACGGATGACCCCGAAGCATTGGCTCCCACGCGCAAGGAACTCCGCCTCATCACCGACAAGCCCATCATCTATGTGGCCAACGTGGCCGAGGGTGATTTGGGGCAGCCGGACAACGCGCACGTCCGGGCGCTCAAGGCGCACGCCGCGGCGCACACGTGCGACACCATCGTCATTTGCGCGGCGATGGAGGCCGACCTCGCGGGGCTCTCGGACGACGAGCGGCAGGACTTTCTCAATTCCTATGGCCTCGAGCAATCGGGTCTGGATGCCACCATCCGCATGGCCTACCATACGCTGGGCCTGCAAAGTTTCTTTACTGCCGGCCCCATGGAGGCGCGCGCGTGGACAATCCGCCAGGGTTGGACGGCACCCAAGGCCGCCGGTGTCATCCACACCGACTTCGAGCGCGGTTTCATTCGCGCCGAGGTTGTCTCCTACGATGACTTCGTGGTGTTGGGCGGCGAGGCTCACGCCCGCGAAAAGGGTGTCCTGCGCGTCGAGGGCAAAGATTACGTGATGCGCGAGGGCGACGTCGTGCACTTCCTCTTCAACGTCTGAGGCTCGATTATGGGCGAACGTTACGATCTTCCCAACGGTGTCGGCGGCTCAAATCCGCTTCTGCGCACGGTTTTGGTCTGGGGCGTGCCCCTGTTGGCGTGGGTGCTGCTGATTGTCGGGTGGTTGGCTTTCGCGGACGGTTGCTCCGGCGACGCGGACCCGGAAACGCCCACCCCGAAGTCCGCCCCCGCGACGCCACCCCCCGAAGCGCCGGCAGCCGGGTCGCCCAAGCCCGCCGCCCCCGCACCCGCCACGCCTGCCGCCGAGGCGCCCGCGTCGGCCAAGCCCGAGCCTCAAGGGCACGATGGCGCCGATTCGCGCCAACCCTATGACTTCGCGGGGGCCGTTTCGCACATCGGTCTGCCGCAGGAGAACGGTTGCGCCACGGGTATCCTCGTCGACCCTGCCACGCGTAAGGTGCTGTGGGCCAAGAATGCCGACAAGGCCGTGCCCATCGCCTCGATGACGAAGATGATGACGCTCCTCCTGGCCGAGGAGGCCATCGCCGCGGGCAAGGTCACGCGCGACACGCCCATCCGGGTTACCGTCGCCGCCTACAAAATCGGCGGCTCACAGGTGTGGCTTGACCCCAAGGAGACCTTCCCGCTCCGCGAACTGCTCAAGACCATCGCCGTCAAATCCGCCAACGACTCCGCGTATCTCGTCGGCGAATTTCTCGGCGGAGGGAGCATGGCGGCCTTCATCGAGGCCATGAACGCGCGCGCCAAGGCGTTGGGCTTGACCCACACACGCTTTTATGACGCGCATGGATTGGGCGATGACCAAGGGCGCGACAACCTCTCCTCCGCGCACGACATGGCGATGCTCGCGGAGTGCCTCCTGGGCTATCCCGAGGTCATGCGGCTGGCCGCCACGCGCATGGACACCTTCCGCGACGGCAAGATGATGCTCAAGAACCACAACAACCTTATCACATCCCGCGTCCCGGGCGTGGATGGCCTCAAGACCGGCTACACCAAACGTGCCGGATTCTGCGTGACTTTCACCTGCAAACGTGGGGGACGGCGGTTGATCGGGTGCGTCACGGGTTATAAGACCTATCGTGATCGCGACGCTTTCTGCAAGGCACTCTTGGATTGGGGATACGCGCAATGACGCCGCGTCGTCTTTTGCTTGCCGTATTGTGTGCCGCCACGCTTGTTGCGGGGTGCGCGGATTCAATCGCCACGCGCATCGCCGAGCGCCAGGAAGTCTACGACGCCTATCCCGAGGAGGTGCGCATGCGTATCGCCCGCGGGCAAATCCGTCTCGGGGACGACCGCGACGCCGTCTGGATGGTCTACGGTACGCCCTCCGAGCGCGTCAGCCGCACCGACGCCAACGGCATCTCGGAAATCTGGATCTATAAGATTTTGGGCTATTCCGATCGCCTTTATCCCGCCGTGCGCCCTGTCTATCGCGATGTGGGTGGCCATCTGCGTGGCAGTTACTACATCGATGACGCGCCGGAATATGAGTGGAAGGAGGCGCTGCGCGTGGAGTTTAAGCAGGGACGCGTCTCCTCCATCCAAATGCGCGAGTGAGCCATGCACCGCCAGCATGTTTCCCCGGAGGAGTTGGACCAAGAGACATTGACGTTGCGCGGTGAGGCCGCGCACCATCTCCTGCATGTCCTGCGCCTGCGCGAGGGCGCCGAGGTGGGAGCCTTTGACGGCGAGGGGCGCACGCGCCTTTATCACGTGATCGCCCATGACGAGGGCTCCCTGACGTTGGCGGCCAAGCAACCCATCTTCCGGGGCGCGGACCCGGCCGTGCGGACGGTACTCTTCGCGTGCATTCCCAAGGGCGAGCGCATGGATTGGATGTTGGAGAAGGCCACCGAGTTGGGCGTCTCCGAGATTTACCCCGTGGTCAGTGCGCGCACCGTCGTGCGGTTGGATGCCCGCCAGGCGGAGGCCAAACGCGCCCGCTGGCAGCGCATCGTCGAGGCCGCCGCGCGGCAGTGCGGCGCCGTCCTTGTGCCCGAGATCCATGCGCCGCTTCCCTTCTCCGAGACGGTTGCGCCCATGCGCGCCTGTACCACGCTTATCGTGGCCGCGTTGATGACGGGCGCCAAGCCGCTCAAGCCGGTGCTTGACGCGCTTGATCCCCTGCGCCGCGGCCAATGTTGGGGGTGGTGGTGCGGACCGGAGGGCGACTTCACGCCCGGCGAACTCAAAACCATTCTTGACTGCGGCGCCATTCCCGTGACCCTCGGCCCGCTTATCCTCCGCGTCGAGACCGCCGCCATTTACGGTTTGGCCAATCTCGGTGCCGTCCGGAACAACCTTCCATGAACGACTTGCTTTTCCCAACCGTCGGTATCGCCGGCATTGGCCTCATTGGCGGCTCGTTGGCCAAAGATCTTCGCACCTTCGGTCTCGCGGGGCGTATTCTCGGCTGGAATCGTACCGAGGCGCACGCCGCGCGCGCCGTGGAGTTGGGGTTGGTCGATGAAACCGTGCCCACGCTCGACGCGCTTGTCGCCACGAGCGACTTGTTGGTGTTGGCCATGCCCGTGGATATTCTGGCGCAACGCCTCCCCACGATTTTGGACGCCATGCGCCCTGGCCAAGTCGTCATCGACGTCGGCTCCACCAAGCGCGCCCTTGCCGAGGCCGTGGCCGGCCACCCCAACCGTGCCCGTTACGTGGCCTGCCACCCCATGGCCGGCACGGAACGTTCCGGCCCGGACGCGGCCATCGACAACCTCTTCCGCAACCGCTTCACCCTCATCATCGACCCCGAACGTAGCGACCCTGAGGCTTTGGCGCGCGTGCGGACGCTGTGGGAACGCGTCGGCGCCGTCTTGGCCGAGATGTCGGCCGCCGAGCACGACCGCACCGCCGCGTTGCTCTCGCACATGCCGCACGTTTTGGCCTATGCCCTCGCGCGAACCATCAAGGAGGCCGAGCGCAACCAAGCCCTCAACGCCCGCTTCGCCGGCGGCGGCCTCGCCTCGATGACGCGCATCGCCCACAGCCCCATCTCCATGTGGCAACCCATCTTCCGTCAGAACAAGGCACCGCTCTTGGAGGCCATCGACGCCTTCGCCGACCACCTCGCCGCCTTTCGCGCCGCCATCGTCGCGGACGACGCCGAGGCCCTCGCCAACCTCATGCGCTAGCGCGCCATGTATGACTTCGACCCACGGATGCGGACCTTTGTGGCGGCGGCGGAGACGGGCAGTTTCACGCGCGCCGCGGAAATCGTCTTCGTTTCGCCAACGGCCGTGATGAAGCAGATCAACCAACTGGAGGACGCCATCGGCGCGCCGCTCTTCATGCGTTCGCACAAGGGGCTGACGCTGACGCCGGCGGGGAAGAGTTTCCTGGCGGACGCGCGGTTGCTTTTGGCGGAGGCTCGGGCGGCGGCGGAGCGTGCACGAATGGCGGGGCGGACGGATGGGGTTCTTCGCCTGGGCACCTCGCCGATGACGCCGGCGCAGGTGTTGGTGGCGTTGTGGCCGCGGATCCACGCGGTGGCGCCCAACATCCGCTTCAGCCTGGTGCCCTTCGAGAACACGCCGGCCAACGCGCACGCGCACCTCGCCAACATGGGGCGCGACATGGATTTGGTGGCGGGCTTCACGGACGCGGGGCTGTTGGCGACGCATGGTTGCGCGGGGCTTACGTTGTGCAAGACGCCGCTGTGCGTGGCGGTGCCGCTGAGCCATCCGCTCGCGGGGCGGGACGAACTGGACCCGCGAGAGCTCTATGGCGAGACGTTGCTCATCGTCAAGCGCGGTTACCTGCGGGCGATGGATGCGTTGCGGGACGATTTGGCGGCGCACCATCCGCGGATTGTCTTGGAGGACTTCGCGTTCCACGATTTGGCGCTCTTCAACGCGTGCGAGCATGGCGGCAAGCTGTTGGTGGCCGTGCCGGAGTGGCAGGGTGTCCATCCCTTGCTGCGGGTCATCCCGGTGCGTTGGGGGCACACCATTCCGTTCGGCCTGCTCCATTCGCCGGAGCCGTCGCCGTTGGTGCGGACGTGCCTGGACGCCATCCGCCAGGTCTATCAACCCACGGTTCACGCTCGCTGAACAATCGATAGTTCCCTTTTGCGCCGCGATGACGTATCCTTGATGACGTTTTAACGAAAGGAGCGTCTCATGGACTACGTTACGTTGAGCAATGGCGTGCGGATGCCGCGCCTGGGCTATGGTGTCTATCAGGTTACCCCCGAGGAGGCGGCGCGGTGCGTGCGCGACGCCATCGCCGTGGGCTACCGCTCCATCGACACCGCGCAGAGTTACTTCAACGAGGAGGGCGTGGGCGAGGCCATCGCCGATTGCGGCGTGCCGCGCGGCGACCTCTTCGTCACCACCAAAGTCTGGGTCTCCAACGCGGGCGAGCAGGCGGCCGAGGCGTCGATCGACCGCTCGCTGCGGCGGCTGCGCCTGGAGTATCTCGACCTCCTGCTCATCCACCAGCCCTTTGGCGATTACTACGGCACGTGGCGGGCGATGGAGCGGGCGTTGAAGGCCGGCAAGGTGCGCGCCATCGGCGTCTCGAACTTCTATCCCGATCGGCTCGTCGACCTCTGCCGCAACGTGGAGGTCGTCCCGATGGTGAACCAAGTGGAGACGCACGTCTTCCAGCAACAGCGCGAGGCCCACGCCGTCATGGACAAGTATGGCGTGCGGCACGAGTCGTGGGGCCCCTTCGCCGAGGGCCGCAAGGACTTCTTCAAGACGCCCGCGTTGGTCGAAATCGGCCAGGCGCACGGCAAGAGCCCCGCGCAGGTCGCCCTCCGCTTCCTCATCCAGAGCGACGTCATCGTCATCCCCAAATCCACGCACCGCGACCGCATGGAGCAGAACCTGGACGTCTTCGACTTCACGCTGTCGCCCGACGAGATGGCGCGCATCCGTGCGCTTGACGAGGGGCAGAGCCTCTTCTTCTCGCACTACGACCCGGCCACCGTCGAGTTCATCCTCGACTACGCCAAAGGCAAGCAGATGTAAGCCGCGGGAAAGGAATCTGACATGAAAACGCGTATTCTGGGCAAGGCTTCCCCGCTGGAGGTCTCCGAAATCGGCCTGGGGTGCACGGGCATGAGCCACGGCTACGGCCCCGCCCGCGACCCCACTGAGATGACCAAGGTCATCCACGCCGCCGTCGAACGCGGCGTCACCTTCTTCGACACCGCCGAGTGCTACGGGCCCTTCACCAACGAGGAACTCGTGGGCAAGGCGCTCGCGCCGTTCAAGGGCGAGGTCGTCATCGCCACGAAGTTCGGCATCACCATCCAAGGCGGCACGCCCGGCGGCGCGCAGGTCGTGGACGGCCGCCCGGAGGTCATCCGCCGCTCCGTCGAGGGCTCGCTCAAGCGCTTGGGCGTCGAGGCCATCGACCTCTACTATCAGCACCGCGTCGACCCGAAGGTGCCGCCCGAGGAGGTCGCCGTCGTCGTCGCCGACCTCATGCGCGAGGGCAAGGTGCGCCACTGGGGCCTGAGCGAGGCCGGCTTGGAGACCATCCGCCGCGCCCACGCGGTCTGCCCCCTCACCGCCATCCAAAGCGAATACTCGATGATGTGGCGCGAGCCCGAACGGGCGCTTATCCCCACGTTGGAGGAGCTGGGCATCGGCCTGGTGCCCTTCTCGCCGCTCGGCAAGGGCTTCCTCACCGCCACCATCGGCAAGGACGCCACCTTCGCCAAGGACGACTTCCGCAGCGTGGTGCCGCGTTTCGCCCCGGAGAACCTCGCCGCGAACCAAAGCCTGGCCGACCTCGTCCGCCGCCTCGCCGCCGAGAAAGGGTGCACGCCCGCGCAGATCGCCTTGGCCTGGGTGCTCGCCCAAAAGCCTTGGATTGTCCCCATCCCCGGCACGCGCCGCATCGACCGCCTGGAGGAGAACCTCGGCGCCGCGAACGTCACCCTCACGTCCGCCGACCTGGCGGAAATCCGCGCCGCGCTCGACGCCCAGCCCATCGCCGGCGACCGCTATCCGCCCGCCCTCGCCGCCCGCGTGGGCAAATAAGGCAAACGGCAGGCATAGCGACTTGAAAGGAATCGTTAAATGAACCGCAGAGACTTTTTGTTGGCCTCGCTTGCCGCGATGGCCGCCGGCTGCGCCGCCCGCGCCGAGGCCGCGCCCGCGAAACGCGTGCTGGTGGCTTATTTCTCCCTCTCCGGCAACACCCGCGCCGTCGCCGGCTTCATCCACAAGGCGCTTGGCGGCGAACTGTTGGAAATCCGCCCGGCGAAACCTTATCCCGCCGCCTACCAGGCGTCCGTCGACCGCTCGCGCGAAGAGTTGCACGCAGGCGAACGCGTCGCGTTGGTGCCGCTTGAAATGCCGGACTTCGATGTGCTCTTCGTGGGGTCGCCGAACTGGTGGGGCACCATCGCGCCGCCCGTGGAGACCTTCCTACGCACGGTGCCGTTGAAAGGCAAGCTGGTCGTGCCCTTCTTCACGCACGGCGGTGGCGGGTTGCAACGCTGCGAGGCCACTGCGCGCGCCATCGGCGAGGCCGCCGGCGCGCGCCTGCTCCCCGCCAAGACCTTCCCCGGCGGCTCGGCCACGGAGGCCGAGGTCGCGGCTTGGGCCAGGGGCCTCGACCTAGGCACCGACCCCGCGGACATCGCCGACGTGCCGCACGGTGCGTTCCCGCTCGGCCAGCCCAACGTCGCCAACGCCAAGTGGTTCTCGGGACGCTCCTGGGTGGCGCCGCTTACGGGCATGGCCGCGCTGAACTGCCCCATCGCCAACGTGACCTTCGAGCCCGGTTGCCGCAACAACTGGCACCGCCACAGCGGCGGCCAAATCCTCGTCTGCGTCTCTGGCGAGGGCCGTTACCAGGAACGCGCCTCCTACCGTCGCCCCGGACGCGTCCTGCTCCCCGGCGACATCGTCGAGATCGCCCCCGGCGTGGAGCACTGGCACGGCGCCGCCCCCGGCAAATGGTTCCAACACCTGGCCATCTCGACCAACCCCGGCACCAACAAGACGGATTGGCTCGAGGCCGTGGCCGACTCCGATTACCGCACCATCGGGAACAAGCGGAAGGCGTGAGATGAAGGCATTTCCCCTGCTCGTGGCGTTGGCCTTGGCGGGTTGCGTGGGCAATGACCTGCGTATCGCCGAGCAAGGCTCTTTCGCCGTCGGCGGCACCGTGACGCGGGCGCCGGGTGAATTCGACTTCGCCCGGCCCACGCGCCCGGACGGCCGCACGCTCCACGGCGACCATGCCGCCGTGAGTTACCAAATCCCCGCGCACGCGAAGGCGACGCCCCTGGCCTTCCTCCCGGGCTATGGCCAAACCTCGCGTTGCTGGGACACCACGCCCGATGGCCGCGAAGGGTGGCGCACCACCTTCCTGCGGCGCGGGTGGTCGGTCTACCTCGTGGATCAGCCTCGCCGCGGCGCCGCCGGGCGCACCGCCACGGTCGCGACGCCATCCGCCGTGCCCGACGACCAACTCTGGCTCGAGAACTTCCGTATCCACGCCGGTGCCTTCCCTGAGGGCGACGCCGCGATGGATCAGTTCCTGCGCTGGATGACGCCCGACACAGGCCCCATCGATGGTACGCTCGTGGCCGACAGCCTCGTCGCGCTCACCAAGCGCATCGGCCCCACCGTGCTCTTCACCCACTCGCAGGGCGGCATCTTCGGCTGGGCCGTGCCGGGGCGTGGCGGCAAGGTGGCGGCCATCGTGGCCATCGAGCCCGGCGCTTTTCCCTTCCCCGAGGGCGAAGTGCCCGCGCCCATCCCCAACTCCAGCCCCTTCACGCCCACCCGCCCCGTCACGCTCGCGCCCGACGCCTTTGACGCGCTCTGTCGCGTGCCTATCCTCGTGCTCTTCGGCGACGGCATCGCGGCCGCGCCCTCCGCGACCGATTGGCCGGGCGACGGTTGGCGGGCGCGCCTGGCGCAGGGGCGGCAGTTCGTCGCCTGCGCCAAGCGCCACGGCGGCGACGTCACGCTCACCCACCTGCCCGAGGTCGGCATCCGCGGCAACACGCACTTCCCCTTCGCCGACACGAACAGCGAGGCCGTGGCGGATTATGTCGCCGCGTGGCTGCGCGCCAAGGGGCTTGACTGATGTGCTAGACTGGTGTCAAAGGAGAGAGACCATGAGCAAAGTCCTGTTACTCAACGGCAGTCCGCACCCGCGCGGATGCGTCTTCACCGCGCTTGACGAAATCGCCCGCACGCTCGCGGCCGAGGGCGTCGACAGCGAAATCTTCCAAATCGGCACCAAGCCCGTGCGCGGGTGCATCGCCTGTGGCGGTTGCCGCCACATCGGCACGGCGGCCGGTACGGGCGGCTGCGTCTTCAAGGACGACGTCTGCGCCGACTTCCAGGCGGCCATGCGCCGTTGCGACGCGCTCATCGTCGGCTCGCCCGTCTACTACGCCGGGCCCGCGGGCTCGCTTTGCGCCCTGCTCGACCGCGCCTTCTACAGCGCGACCGACGCCTTCGCCGGCAAGCCGGCCGCGTGCGTGGTGAATTGTCGGCGGGGTGGGGCGAGCGCTGCCTTCGACCGCCTCAACAAATACTTCTCCATCGTGCGGATGCCCATCGTCACCTCGCAGTACTGGAACTCCACCCACGGCCAGACCCCCGACGAGGTCCGCCGCGACAAGGAGGGCCTCCAGACCATGCGCACCCTCGCCCGCGAGATGGCCCACCTCCTCAAGTGCCGCGAGAAGGCCGCCCTCCCGCCCCCGCCCGCCGAACCCTGGCAACGCACCAACTTCATCGGCAACGCCTAATCCCCGCGCCCATGAACCGAAAAGCCCCCTTCGCAAACCTGTCTTCCCTGCGAGACACCTTCGCGAAGGGGGCTTTTCCGTTGCGCGGCGGGTGGGCGAAAAAAGCGCTTGCGTTGGAGCACGCTCCATGGTGTATCATGCGGGTGTCTTTAATCGAAGGAGTGTACCATGAACGTTGCACGCAGAGCCTTTTTGGCCGGGACGGTCGCCCTTGGCGGCGCGGCCTTGGCCACGGCCGTGGCACAACGCAAGGAGAGCGTCATGAAAGTGGTTGTTTTGACGGGAAGCCCGCGCAGGAGCGGCAACACCAACACCTTGGCGGCACGTTTCGTCGAGGGCGCCAAGGCCTCGGGGCACGAGGTCTTCCGCTTTGACGCGGCGCAGGCCAAGGTGAGCCCCTGCCGCGCCTGCAACGCGTGCGGCATGAACGGCCCATGCGTCATCAAGGACGACTTCGAGACACTGCGCGAGAAGTTGGTCGAGGCGGACGTGATCGCCTTCGCCACGCCGATGTACTATTTCGGTTTCTCGGCGCAGCTCAAGGCGGTCATCGACCGTTTTTACGCGCTCGCGGGGCGGCTCCACACGCCGAAGCGGTGCGTGCTGATGATGGCCTACGCGGACACCGACGCGCGCAAGCGCGACGTGCTTGTGAACTACTACAGGATGTTGCTGGATTACCACGGCTGGACGGACGCCGGGCAGATCATCGCGCCAGGCTGTTGGCCCGCCGGCGCCATCGCCCGCACCGACTTGCCGCAAAAAGCCTATGACTTGGGAAAATCGCTCTGAGAAAAGGATTGTAGTCATGACCAACGAATTCGTTTATGACATCCCCACGCGCCTCCTCTTCGGCCCCGGTGCCCTCGATAAATTGGGCGACGAGAAGTTGCCCGGCAAGAGGGCGTTGCTTGTCATGACCGGCGGCAAATCCGCCAAGGCCACGGGTGCCTACGACCGATTGCTCGCCCAGCTCGCCAAAGCAGGCGCTTCCGTCGTCGAGTTTCCCAAGGTGCAGGCCAACCCCCTGCGCCCCACCGTCATGGAAGGCGCCGCGCTCGCCAAGGCCGAGGGGTGCGACTTTATCGTCGCGCTCGGCGGCGGCTCGGTGATGGACGCCGCGAAGATGATCGGCGTGATGGTCCGCAACCCCGGCGACCTGTGGGATTACGCCTTCACCGCCACCGGCGGTAACAAGCGTTACCCAAACGAGCCGCTCCCGCTCGTCTGCGTTACCACCACCGCCGGCACAGGCAGCGAGATTGACGACGGTGCCGTCATCTCCGACGACGACCGGCGCGAAAAACCGGGCTTCGTCGACCACCGGCAGTTCCCTGCGCTCTCCGTGGTCGACCCTACGCTCATGGTCTCCGTACCCCCGCACCTCACGGCCTATCAGGGTTTCGATGCGCTCTTCCACTGCGTGGGGGGCTACCTCGCCGGCCCCCGCACATTGATGAGCGAACTCTACGCACTGGCCGGCGTCGCGCGCATCGGCGCGAACCTCGCCCGTTGCGTCACGCATGGCGACGACCTGGAGGCACGCACGCAGATGGCCCTGGGCAACACGCTCGGCGGCTTTGTCATGGCCACCGGCCCGCTCACCAGCGAGCACGCCATCGAGCACGCGCTCAGTGCCTTCCACCACGCCCTCCCGCACGGCGCGGGGCTCATCATGGTCTCTTTGGCCTACTACGGCGCGCTCATCGCCAAAGGCGCCTGTCCCGGTCGCTTCGTCCGCCTGGCCCAGGCCCTTGGCCGCCCCACCGCCTCCAAGCCCGAGGACTTCCTCGCCGCCCTCGCCGCCCTCCAACGCGCCTGTGGCGTCGACGCCCTCAAGATGAGCGACTACGGCATTACGCCCGCTGAGTTCCCCGCGATGGCGAAGAACGCCCGCGACACCCTCGGCGGCCTCTTCGCCTGCGACCCCGCGCCGCTCTCCGACGAGGACGTCGTGGCCATCTACCAAAAGTCCTACCGTTGAAACCAACCAAGAAAGGAGCCCACGCCATGAAGACCGTCGCGATCCTTTGCGCCACCCTCCTCATCCCCGTACTCCAAGGAGCCACACCCATGCCTGACTACACCCCCGCCTTTCCCACCGGCGCGCCGAACGACGCCTACGCCCGGTACTTCAAGGGCCAGAGCTACCTCGCGCGCCTCACCGAACATGCCGACCGGACCGGCGTCCCCATCGCCAATGTTACCTTTGAGCCCGGTTGCCGCAACAACTGGCACCGCCACACCGGCGGTCAGATTCTCGTCTGCGTCGCCGGCGAGGGGCTCTACCAGGAACGCGGTAAACCCGCCCGCTGGCTCAAGCCCGGCGACGTCGTCGAGATCCCGCCCGACACCGACCACTGGCACGGCGCGACCGCCGACCGCTGGTTCGCCCATCTCTCCGTCGAGTGCCACCCCGAGACCAACAAGAATACCTGGCTGGAACCTGTCAGCGACGCCGATTACGCCGCCGCCCAGCCTCGTCCCGCCCAGTCGAAGGTGCTCACCCCCCGCGAGGCCGCCCTCGCCCGCCTCTCCGGCCGTGCCGCCGCCGGCGACATCCCCGGCCTCAAACGCGCCTGCGCCGCCGGTCTCGAAGCCGGGCTTACAGTGAACGAAATCAAGGAGGTCTTCGTCCAGCTCTACGCCTACCTCGGCTTCCCCCGCTGCCTCAACGCCAACGCCGCCTTCGCCCAGGTGCTCGCCGAGCGCAAGGCCGCCGGGAAGTCCGACATCGTGGGGCCCGCGCCCAAGACCCTCCCCGCCGACGCCGACCGCGAGCGCCTCGGCCGCGAGAAACGCGCCGCGCTCTTCGGATACGACCCCAATGCCCCCGAGGCCGAGTGGCAACGTTTCGCCCCCGGTGCCGAGCAATTCCTGAAGGAGCACCTCTTCTGCGATGTTTTCGCCCGCGGCCTCCTCACCGACAAGGAGCGCGAGCTCTGCACCGTCTCCATGCTCAGCGTCCTCCCCGGCGCCGAGGCCCAACTTGCCAGCCACCGCAAGGGTGCCGAACACATGGGTAATACCAAAGCCGCCCTCGACGAGGCCGAATCCCTCGCCCGCGCCGTTCGCTGAGTAACCTTCCTCGTGTAACAAACGCCATTGGCGGGGGCACATCCCCGCCTTTTTCTTGCTTGCCGCCTCTTCCTAAACGGCTTGTCGATAACTTTTGCGAATCTGTTGAAAACCTGTTGAGAGCGGGCGGGGCGGGAAGGGGCCCGAAAGCATGTTTTCTATCAGGGAGCGGGGTCGTTTTCCGGGATGCGCCGTACCTCCCATCGAGGCACGCCGTGTCTCGAGGGGAGATACGGCGCGTGTCTTATTGACAGGTTCTCGACATTCGGTGCCGCCGGGCGTCGTTTGTTTGAGAGGCGGTTTACCGGGCGACGCGGGCGTTGCCGGCGGAGGAGCGGCTCGCATTGGGGGATCAACTGCGGCGGGCGGCGGGGTCGGTGCTGAAGGGCGTGGTGTATCCGGTGAAGGGCGGCGGGACGATGTGGTCGTTCGACGCGTATCGCTGGGGGGAGACGGCGCCGCGCGACGTGACGGTACGTTTTTCGGGGGAGGGCGGCGCCGTCTCGGCCCTGGGCCGGCGCGGGGGGAACGGCACGTTCGGGACGGACGCGGGCACGCGGTGGGCGCTGAACGAGGCGGGCGTCTATGCGGTGGTGGATACGTATCGCCCGGGCGCCATCGCGCCCGGCGCGTTGGTGTGGAAGGCGATCGCGTGGTCGTTCCTCATCTTCTGGGAGTTCGAATGAGCGTGTTCGGGGATCGTGTGTACAATTGTTCGGGACGTTGGTGTGCGTGGTCGTGCAGGCGGTGCGTTTTTGTTAGACTATGCGCAAAAGGAGTTCAGATGAAGCGTTTGATTGCGTTGGTTTGCGTGATTTTTGCAGGGGTGTGCGTGGCGCAGGTGCAGCCGCCGCCGCAAGAGGAGCCGCCGTTCAAGATCGTGATTGAGGATGTGCCCGAGACCAACGCGGTGGCGACGGTGGGGGGGGAGGTCGTGAAGCCTGCGGCGCAGGTGGGCGCGGGGGTTGTGGAGGGGGAGCCGGATGCCGATCAGGTGGTGGTTGGCGCGGAAAAGGCGGAGGCAGACCCGGTGCCGAACTGTGCGCACGCGTTGAGCGTTCCCGCGGGCTATAGCACGGAGGTGCTGATGTTGCAGATTTTTTTGGATCGCCACAATTTCTCGTGCGGCGTGATTGACGGTGTGTGGGGTGGGGGGTCGCGTGATGCCATGCGGGCTTGGCAGTTGGCCAATGGCCGCCGTGCCACGCAGTGGGTGGATGTGCCGCTCTATGCGGACATCGCGACCATGCCTGAGCCGATTACGCGGCACACAATCACGGCGGAGGACGCCGCGCTTGTCTCGGGGCCGTTGCCGCCGACGTGGGCGGAGCGCGCGCGGATGGAGCTGATGGGTTATGAGAGCTTGGGCGCGTGCTTGGCCGAGCGGTTTCATACGTCCGAGCGGACGTTGCGGCGACTCAATCCGGGGATAGTGAATTGGCCGGGGGATTTGGCGGTGGGGATGACGCTGAATGTGCCCAACGTGCGGCAGGCGGCGTTGCGGCGCCCGGCAGCGTTGGTCATTGCGTTGGAGGATTGCGTGTTGGCGGGTTATGACGAGGCGGGGGTGATGGCGTTACGCTTTCCGTGTTCCATCGCGCGGCGGAAGGCTAAGTTGCCGGAGGTGGGGGAGGTCACGGTGCGCAACATGGCACCCGCGCCGAACTATACTTACGACCCCGTGAGTTATGGGCAGGATCCGAGCGTGGGCAAGATGGTGGTGCCGGCGGGGCCGCGCAATCCTGTGGGGAGCCGGTGGATCGGGCTCTCGCTCCCGGGCTATGGCATTCACGGCTCGCCGCGCCCCAACACCGTGGGGCGGCCAGAGTCGATGGGGTGTTTTCGCCTGACCAACTGGAATGCCGAAAAACTCTTTGAACTTGTTCGCGTCGGTATGCCTGTGCGGATTCTTTGGGCGTTGCCGCAGACCTTCAAGGCCGCACCCGCCGCCAAGGCCGCCGAACAACCGAAGGCCGAGGCCGACAAACCTGCCGTCGAGGCTGGCAAGCAGCCCGCGACGGAGGCTGCGAAGCAACCCGCGCCAGAGGCGAAACCTGCCGCCGAGGCGGCGAAGGAACCGGCGGAGAAGAGGCCCGAGGTCGCGCCCGCGCAAAAAGACGCGAAGGCGGAGGCTGCGAAGGAGACCCCCAAGGAGACCAACGACGAACCTGTCAAGGAGGCCGGAAGCCATGCTTGAGGCCGTTGCAACATCGTTGCCGTCTGCTTTCCGCGAGGCACCTATTGCGTGTGGGTTGGTGTTGGGGTCGGGATGGGGGGAGGCGTTGAGCCCGCAGGCCGTCCATGCGCGCGTGCCGTATGCCGCGTTGGAGGGGTTTGGCGCCAGCACGGTGGCGGGGCATCACGGGGAGTTGTTGTTGGCGACGCTTGGGGGGCGACGCGTGGCGGTTTTCAGCGGGCGGCGCCATTACTACGAGGGGTGCACCGCGGAGCAGGTGGTTTACCCGGTGGAACTGGCGCGTTGCCTTGGGGCGAAGGTGGTATTGCTGACCAACGCGGCGGGCGGGCTGAACCCGGATTTCGCGCCCGGCACGTTGATGGCCGTGACGGATCACTTGAACCTGACGGGAATCAATCCGTTGCGCGGGCCGTATCGGCCGGAGTGGGGGGTGCGTTTCCCGGACATGACGCGTGTCTACGACCCCGCGTTGACCGAGACCTTGGTGCGCCTGGGCGACGGGGTGCGGCGCGGTGTCTATGCCTTTTCCGCGGGCCCGAGTTACGAGACGCCGGCGGAGGTACGCGCGTTGCGGGCTTTGGGCGGGGATGCCGTGGGGATGAGCACGGTGCCAGAGGCGGTGGTGGCGCACGCGGCAGGGTTGCGTGTCGCGGCGTTGAGTTGCGTGACCAATCCCGCGGCGGGGCTTTCCGCCGAGCAGCTTTGCCATGAGGAGGTGCTGGCCGCGACCGAGGCCGCGAAGCCGCGCATGGCCGCGCTTGTCACGGCCTTTGTGGAGGCATTGCCTTGATGTTCGCCAAATTGCGTGCCATCGCGTGGTTCACGGCGTTGGAGACGCTTGGGCATCCCGCGACTTTGTTGCTGACCTTGGCGGCCGTGGCGGGGACGTTGGCGTTGCCGCTCTTTCAGTTTCAGCGCTTCTCCGAGGATGGCCGCTTGGCGCGTGACTGCGGGCTGGCGATGGCGTTGCTTTTTGGGGCGTTTTTGGCCATTGGCGGCGCGAGCCGCTTGCGCCGCGCATTGACGGATGGCACGTCGGCCATTGCCCTGGTGAAGCCGTTGTCGCGGGGGCTTTGGCTGTGTGGGCATGCGTTGGGAGGGGCGTTGGCTTTGACGGTCTTCCTGCTCGCCCAGGGGGCGGCGGCGATGGTGGCGGAGGCGTTTTCGCCGCGCTATCATACGACGGGGCGTTATGCCGATGTGGGGGGGATTTTGATGGCGTTGGGCGTGGTGGCGGGCGTGTTGGTCGTGGCCGCGCTCAACAATCGCTTTCGATCGGCGCGTTTCCCGCTTTCGTCCATGGTGTTGTTGCCCGTGGGGCTCTGGGGCGTGGTGATGTTTTTGCCTGCGCCGCATTGGGGCGACCTGACGGCGTTGGCCGCGGTGGCGATGCTGTTGGCGCAGGTGCTGACGTTCGCGGTGGCATTGGCGGTTTGTTGTTCGCCCGGCGTGTTGGCGGGGGTGACGTTGGCGGGGCTTGGGGGCGCGATGATCTTTCTGGGTGTCTCGGCCTACCTGCCGCTGGACGCGCTGTCGGGTGGGGGCGCCGTGCCGATGGCGCAATTGTTGTTGCTGTTGCCGCAGGCTTGCCTGGCCTCGGCCTTCTTCTTGTGGTGTGGCGTGCGTTTGTTGGCCGCGAAGGAGTGCGTATGACCGAGCCGCTTGTATTGACCCATGTGCGGAAGACCTTCCGGGACTTTTGGGGGCGCCCCACGGTTCAGGCCGTGCAAGACCTCTCGTTCTCCGTGGCGAAGGGGGAAGTTTTTGGCCTGCTCGGCCCCAACGGTTCCGGGAAAAGCACGTCCATTCGTATGCTTTTGGGGTTGCTGAAGGCGGATGGCGGCACGATTCGCGTCTTTGGCGCGCCGCCGGACACGCCCCGGGCGCACGCTTCCGTGGGGTATCTCCCCGAAATCACGTACCTTCACCCATTCCTGACGCCGCGCGAGACGCTTACTTACTACGGTCGGCTCTTTGGGTTGCCGCGCAGGGATTTGCGTGGACGTGTGGAGGATTTGTTGCGGTTGGTGGGGCTGATCCATGCGGCCGACCGGCGTGTCGGCGGCTTCTCCAAGGGCATGACGCGGCGTGTGGGGTTGGCACAGGCCTTGCTCAACGCGCCCAAACTGTTGGTGCTCGACGAGCCGACCTCGGGGCTTGACCCCATCGGCACGCGGGAGGTGAAGGATTTGATCCTGGCGCTCAAGGCGCGTGGCATCGCCGTGTTGATGTCCTCGCACCTGCTTCCGGACGTTCAGGATTGTTGCGATCGGATTCTCATTCTCGACCGTGGGCAGACGCGTGCCCAGGGGAGGGTGCGCGACTTGAAGGAGTCGCTGGAGGCGTTCTTCCTGGAGACGGTTTCCGCGCCGGGGCAGTCGGCGCCATTGGAGGTTGCCGGCGGTTTGCCGTGGTTGGACGGGAGGCGGGCGTGAGCCTGTTGTGGCCGGAGCTGACGCTGGGTTGGCGGCGCGCGGCGCGCGGTCCGTTGTTGGTGGCGTTGGCGGCGGTTTTGGCGTTTTGCCTGTTGGCGCTTCCGGGGCGTGCGGATGCGGGGTTGGTGCGCACGGGATACGGCGTGGTGTTGGCGTGGATGGTGTTGATCGTCTCGGCGCTCTGGTGCGGCGGCACGGCCTATGCGCTGGATCGCGAACGGCATCGGCTGACGCTGACGTTCACCAAGCCCGTGCGGCGCTGGGCGCTGTGGTGGGGGCGGCTGGCAGGTGTTTTGGCGCCGTTCGCCGCGCTGACGGTGATTCTGTGGGTGGCCTTGGCCTTCCGTGCCATTCCCGAGGGGCGGACCGTGATGCGGCCGGCCTTGCCGGATCTGGACGCGGCCGCGCGCGCCGAGTTGGCACGCTTGCGCGCGGTGGGGCGCGTGCCGGTGGGCGTGCCGGAGGCGCGCCTGCTGCGCGCGGTGCGTGACCACCTGGAGGTGGCCTACACGGAGTTGCGTCCCGGCGAGCCGCGGATCTATCACTTTCTGCCTGTGGCGAAGGCCGGCGCGGCAACCTTTCGTCTCTCCGGGGCGCCATTCCTGGGTGCGCGGGACGCGTTGGCGTTGTGGGTGACTGCCGCGTGCGCGGGAAAAACGCTCACGTTCCGCCCCACGGAATTGCGCGACACGGGCTTTGCCCAGCCGCTTCCTGCGGACTTTGTCGTTCCGGGACAGGCGGTGACGGTGACGCTGGATCGGTTGGACACGCGCGAGGCCTGCTCCGTGATTTATCGGGAGCGTGCCGATGTGGCGTTGCTGTTGCCCGGGCAGGCACCGTTGCTCAACTTGGCCTATTTTTGCCTGGCGCTGTTTCTGACGGTGGCGATGGCTGCGGCGTTGGGGTGTGCGTTGGGGTGTGCCTTTTCGCTGCCGGTGACGTTGTTCACGGGCACGGTCGCGTTGTTGGCGGCCACGGCGGCGGCGTTGTCGCCGCCGACCTCGGTCTCCGAGGAAATGGTCAATTGGTGGACGCGGCTTTCGGCGGTGGTCTCGTGGGCGGTGGCGCGGCCTTTCCAGGCGCTGGTCGCGCTCAATCCGTTGGCGCGGTTGCTGGGGGGCGAGGCGATTGAGCCGGTGGCGTTTCTGCGGGCGGCGGTCGCGGCCATACCATGGTGTCTGCTGTGTTCGGCGGTGGCGGTGATTTCCCCGGTGGCGGACGAGGACAAGTAGGCGCGCCTTGCAGGAGCAGGAAGCACGGGCGATTGGGGTCGAGCGGGTCGTCGAGGCGCGCGCGACGCTCGGCCGAACGCACCCAGATGCCGCCAATCAGGATGACCGCCTGGATCGCGGCCGTTGCGCCGAGCCCCAGGCGTGGGCATTCCACCACTGCGCCGGGCAGATAGAGCGCCAACTCGGAGCAGAGTGCGATGGCATGCAACACGAAGGCGCTCACGCGGTTCAGGAAGATGGCAAACAGGGGAAACACAAACCCCACGCACGCGCTGACGCAACTTCCCCAGACGATGATGGCGCTGGCGGCCGGAATCAGCAGATTGAGGCAGAGCCCAATCAACGAGAGTCGCCCGAAGTAGTGCAGGCAAAGCGGGAGCGAAGCCAGCCATGCCGATAGCGAGAGCGCCAATCCATAGGCCAGGCCACGTCTTAGGCGGACGTGGCCCGGCGTGGGTGGCGGCGGGCCGGGGGCATCGTGTTGGCGCGGCAGGACGCGCAATGCCTTGCAGAGGAAATAGGCCAATGGCGGCATCCAGAGAAAGATGCCTCCCATCACGGCGAAGGAGAGCACCGCGCCGGCGTTGGTCACCCAGGCCGGTTCCCACAGCGTCACGGCGGCCGCGGTGACAAAGAGCGCATTGGCGGCATCGGTGCGCCGCAGGAAACAAGGCGCCGCGCACCAGACGCTCGCCATCACGCAGGCGCGGGTGGCCGGTGGTGGCGCGCCTACCAAAAAGAGATAGAAGAAGAGCGCGGGAATCAGCAACAGCGCACGTGTGCGCAAGCGCACGCCGACCCACGCAAGAAGCCAAATCAGCAATCCCGTCACGATGCCAACGTGCAAACCGGAGATGGAGAGCACATGGATGATGCCGGCGTCGGCATAGCGCTGGAGTTCCTCGCGCGGGAGACGTAGCCGTGCGCCCAAGGTCATGGTCTGCGCCACCAATGCCTCCGAGGGGGCCACGCCGAGGGCAAGGTTTGCCGCCAGGCGATCGCGAAGCCGCGCAAATCGGTATCGCCACGCATCGGGGCAATCGTTCTTGGGCAGACGTTTGGCGGCGGCACCGCGCACGGAGCATGGGGCGCGGGTGCGCCAGTCCACGCGATGGAACTTGGCCGGGGCCTCCCACGCCTGGCCGGTCTTGGGAAAATGATAGAGGTTGCCATACCAATTGATTGTGATGGTGATGCCTTGGATGGGGGTGCCATCGGGAAGGTGCGGGTTGTCTGCCGTGAAGGTGCAGTAGGGACCACCGCGTTTGCGCCACACGGTACGACAGTCGTCGGAGACGACGAAACGGAGCGGGACGGTCGCGCCCTCGGCGCGCCACGGGCCCAGAAGCGCCTTCGTCGCGGCGTACGCGTCATGCGTGAAGGCGCCACGCCAAGCACTGAGGCACAGGCAGGCCAAGCAAAGCCAAGGCGCGGCCTGTCGTCGCCAAAGCCATGCCGCCACGAGCGTCACCCCTGCCGCGCCCAACCAAACACCGCCTTTCCCGAAGACAAAGCCAAGCGCCACGCCGAGGACAATCGCGACGCACCAGCCAAAGGCCGGTCGGTGGCGCCGCAAGCCCACCTCGGGGTCGGCAAAGGCTTGGGCAAGGGTGGGCATCGTACTTTAGGGCTTAGGGTAGGCGAGGGCGCGCGCGGCATAGGGGTCTTCCGCCGCATGGCGCCCCAAAGCCTCGCGAATGGTTTGTTCCGGCACGGCGAAGTAGCGTGCGAATTGGGCGGGCGTGAGGGGATGGCGGCGGGCGAGCGCCAGAAGCGCCTCCTCGGAGTAGGGCTCGGGTGTGGGGGCGTGCGCGGCGTGTTGCGCGTGCGCCACGGTGGCGAAGAGCCGGCGCAAGTGTGCCATCTCCGCCTCGGGCACGCCGCGCACGGCGGGGTCGGCGGGCGGGCGCACGGCGGAGTTCACGGTGACGGTGGCGGGGTGGAGTTCGGCCGTCAGCGCAAGGATGCGGTTGAGTTGGTCGGGGGCCGTGTTCATCCCGGGGAGCGCGAAGAACTCGATGTCCAACGCGCCGGGGTATTGTGCACGGAAAGCACGCCACCCCTCGAGGACTTGGGCGAAGGTGAGGGCGGGGTGGGGGCGAACGGTCGCGCGGAAGGAAGCTTCGTCCCAGAAATGGATGGAGATCTTGACACGGTCGGCCAAGGCCGCGTCGGCGCGAACCGCGGGGTCAAAGAGAAGCGCGCCGTTGCTCATCAGCAGGGAGGCGTGTCCCAAGGCGCGGATGTGGCGCAACATCTCGCCGAAATGCGCATGGAGTGTGGGTTCCCCGGAACCACAGAGTGTGAGGATGTCGACGGGCTCGCCCTTTGCGAGCCAAGCATCCAGTTCGCGGAAGACGTCCGGGAGCGGGGCGTAGTCTTTGCGCTCCAAGGTGGTGTGCGGAGTCGGCCCAAGCTGGCAGAAGACACAGTCGTAGCAACAGGTTTTCATGGGCACCAAGTCGATGCCCAAGCTGCGTCCGTAACGGCGCGAGGGAACAGGTCCGAAAAGATACATGGTTGTGCCGGGGTGGGGCGGCGTCAGTCCGTCGCGGTTTTCTTGAAATGCTCGCGGGCGCGGAGCTGACGGCGCGTCTTGGCATCGTGCGGGCACGAGGGGAAGGAAAGGGTGTCATCGTCGCCGTACCGGCTGTCGAGCGGTTTGGCGAAGAGGCTCGCCTCGTCATCCTTGGAAGGCCAAGGAACCCAATCTTGCGTGAAGGCATAGGCGGCCTTGGAGAGCGGGAGCCCCCAGAGCTCGAAGTAAGGTGTGAGGTCGCGCTGCACGGCACGGCTCCAGGCGCAACAGAGTTTGTCGCCCGTGGCGTTCGCGGGGAGTTTGTCCAGGTTGCCGGAGACCACGCGCATCACGCTCTCCACGCCGAAATGGTGCGCCAAGGTCATGTAGAAGACCAAACGCTCGCCAACGGAACTCCTCGTCCAGAGGTCGGGCGTCTTTTTGGCGACGTTTGCGGCCACGGCATCCCAGGCGCCGCGTTGGATGCGGTTGAAGGGCGTGCCGTTGAGCAGGTTCATTGTGCAGGTGCCGTAGAAGTTGTTGATGACCTCGCCGTTGCCCGGGAGCGCGAAGACGCCGCCGGGGCCCTGGCCCATGTTGTGGCCGATTTCATGGAGCGCGCCCCACGAGCCGGCCCGTTGGAGCGCGGGCAGGTGCATCATGCCCGCGCCCCAGTCGATGCACATGATGGGATAGCCCGAGTGGCCGGCGCCGGAGTTGATTTGGATGTCGTCCACGATGCGCATGGGCGTCCACTTGGGCTCGTTTTCGCGGGTGGGCTTCTTGATGGCCTTGGGGCGCGAGGGGTCTTGCGGCACGGCAGCCTCTTCCTCGCGGCCGTAGCGATTGGCCTCGGGATTGCCGGCTGCGGCCTTTGCCGCCGCGCGGGCGAGTTCCTCGGCGTCCGGGGGGGCGTCGGGGTTGAGTTGCACCAGTTTTTTGTCGCGGATGCCCCACTGGCGGCGGTCGCCGCGGAAGTTGTCCGCCTCGCCATCGGTGGGGAGCCCGTGGCCGGAGACGCGGAGCATGATGGATGCGGCCTTGCCCCACCATTGTGCCAGCGCCTGCATATCCGTGATGTGCCGCACGTCCTCGGAGGGCACGGTGAGGATGACCGTCTTGGTCTGCACCTCCGCCCAAGGCGCGGGATACTTGGAGATGGTGGAGACCCACTCCTCGTTGGTGTCGAGCCCTAGGCGGAACCACGGCATTTGCACGCACCCGGAGACCTCCACGTCCATCGGGCGGCGCCCGCCGCTCCACTTGAACCACAGCACGCCACCGAGCACATGGCCGATTTCCTGGCGCTTTTTGGTGATGGCGAACTCGCGAACCATGTCCGGCCAACGCCACAGGGGGCGGTCGTCCGTGATTTGCTGCCAGCCCATCTTCACCTTCATCATGTTGATGGGTTGGGGGTCATAGGGGTTGTTCAACGGCTTGCCGTCTTCGTCCAGCGGCACGATTTTGGGCGGGAGGTTGTCGCTGTGGCAGCCGATGCGCGCCGTGAGGGAACCTGCGAGACTTCCGCAATCCAGCGTGACGACCTCGCCCGGCGGCACGTAAAGCCCCGTGCTGATCCAGCCATCCTCGCCGGGATAGAGCCGCACCTTCTTGCGGACGCGTTCGGCATCGGCAGGCACTTTGCCCGGCCAGAGGTCGGCGGATTTCGCGGGGTAGAGTTTATCCACCGGCAACGTCTTGGCCCGCAGACTCTGATAGCGCACCAACAACAATTCCAATGGCCACTTGATGCTTACCCCGCGCGAGGGGCCGCATACCACCTCGCCGTCGCGACGATACAGCAGCTCCTCCAAGGCGGCCTTCAGCTGGCGCGCATCCTTCGAGAGGGAACCGCCCTCGGAGGTGTCGCTGTTGAAGATGCGCATCGTCTCCACATAGGCCACCATGCCTTGGCCCGTCTGGCCGACAACCTCGCCGGTGCCGTCGCCGGCCTCGCCACCGCCATCGGCGGCGTACTTTTTCTCGGCGGCCTTTTGGTCAATCTCCAACCGTTGGATGGCGTCGAACCATGGGCCCACCTGCTGCGCCACTTTCTTCATGCGTTCGCGCTCGGCCAGTTCCGCCCGGTATTCCGCGGCGGAAGGCAAACCATTCGTGGACACAATCTTGCGGTCGTAGTCCAACCGCTCGATCACATGACCTTGCTTGGTGACCTCCGCGGGCTTTTGATTGCGATAGGAAATCTGCGCGCACAAGGCGCCGGCCAAACCAATCGCCGCAATCGTCCAAATCGTTCTCATGGCGACTCCTTCGCTGTGTCCCAGACCACTGTCACCGTACCCTGCGCGGCACCCTGGCCGCGCCCTGCCAAAAGCGCCGTCCGCAACGCCCGCAACGGCGCTGTTTCCACCCCGGAAGGCGCCAGGCGCAACACGGTTTCCGCGCACCCTTTGTCATCCAGCCCCACCCAAAAGACCGCTTTGCCGCGCCCCGGGGGCGGCTCGGACGTGGCCGAGAAACCGGCTTTTCCCAATGTCTCAGCGATGCGCACCTCAAAACGATTTTCGTGCCGCGCCACGTCGGCCTTCCATTCCCACGCCAAGGGCAATGGCAATGCACGGGCGGGCGAATGCCGCCGCGTATCGATTGGCGGCAAAGGATCGAGCGGCGCAAAGGCCATCGCGCGCGGCTCGGGCAACGGCAACTTCAGCGAAATCCCGATGTCCGCGTCGCTGAGCGCGCCCAAGAGCCGTCGCGCATTGCCCATTCGGAGTACCTCGCCCACTTGGGCGGTCGTGGCATGAACCAAGTGGAGCCCGGCCTGCGGCAGCACATAACGCCCCGGCGCACCCACCCCCGGGCGAAAAAGGGAAAAGCCCACGATGGCCAACAGCAACGCGGCCCCGGCCATCGCGAAGACAAGTGCCGGCGCCCACCAAAACAGCAAGGCGCGCCAAACCGGCGAACGGCGTCTGCGCCGTGCCTGGTAGTGGCGGATTTGCTTGCGCCGCCGTTCAATGTTTTGTCGCCGCGCCACGCCTCACTCCTCGGCCGTACCCTTTTCCGGCGGGATGGCCACCAAGTTCACTTGCCGCACCCCGCAGGCGCGCAAACGTTCCACCCAGGTCAACGTCTCGCCATAGGTCACGGCCGCATCCACGATGAGGTTGATACCGAGTCCCGGATGTACCTTGGAGAGCGCATCCAATTCCACCGCGTCATCCGAGGAGTAGCGGCCCTCGTCGAGCAGGAGCACCGTGACATCGCCGCGCTCGGGCGAGGAAACCCTGCGTACCACCGCCGTGGGCAGGCGTGCGGGGAGCCCCTCCGCCAGGTCCGCGGAGGCCAAATCCAAGACACGCCCCGGTTGCACCACCGTCTGCCGCCCCAAACACCATAGCAACATTGCCGCCGCCATCAGGTTGATCCAAGGCACGACAAGCAGGAACGAGCGCCAGACGCGGCTTCGCGGCCAACGCCGCCCCGCGAAGGTGTGCCGCTCCCAGACGTAGGGCACGCGCGTCCCGTGCCGTTCAAGCCTGGGCGCCATCGTGCCGTTCCTCCGTGGGTGGGGTGCGCGCCAGATAATCCAAGGTCAACGCCACCGTTTGATCCATGTCCAGGCAGAGTGCGTCTGTCTTTTGCACGAGCACATGATGGGCCGCGTAGCAGAACGCCGCGCCGATCAGCCCTGCGATGGTGGTGGCGAGCGCCCCCGCCGCCGCGCGCACCGCCGCGCCCGTCTGCACCAACGGGGCCTCCGCATCAATCGCGGCCAACGCCACATACCCCCCCACAAAGGTGCCGATCAGCCCCAGCAACGGCAAGAGTTGCGCGAAGAGCGAGAGCACCATCGTGCGTCGCTCCAAGCGCAACAGCTCAGCATGTGCCGTGGTTGCCAAGATTTCCCGCAAGTGCGTCTCGTCGCTCGTGCGGTGCGAAACCGCGTCCGCCACCAACGCGGCAAGTGGGCCGGGCGTCTCGTCGCAGATGGCCAAGGCTTCGTCCGTCTGCCCCTTGTCCAATACATTGAAGACGCCTTGCAGGAAGTCCTGCGGGTCGATGGCAATCTTTCGCAACCGTAACAGCCGGTCGATGAAAATCACCGCCGCCGCCACGGTTAGGGCAATTGTCAGCCAAAACAGCAGCCCGCCGTCCCAAATCATGCTCATTCGTCGAACCTCCAGCCTTTGCAAACCGCCTCGATGTCCGCGCTGCGCCACCGCTCAGGATAGTCCCGGCACTGTTTGGGTCGCGCGGCGTGGACACGGCAGAGATTGTCCGCGCCCAAGAACACGCACGGCCCCTCCGGGTCCCCTTTGAGGCAAAGCCCCGTGCGCGCGGGCGCCAAATCGGTGTATGCCTCCGTGAAGGCCGCGACGTCCATCCCCAACGCCGCCGCCAGCGTCTCCACGTCCGCCTCCGAAACGCGCACCAACCCCGGCACGCGGCAACACGCCCCGCACCGTCGGCAAACAAATCTCGCCCGCGTTTCCATGTCCCGCATTATAGCAAATGAGTGGACAGAGGACAGTGAACAGAAAACAGGGCGCCCCTGCGGGGCGACTGGTGGGGCTGTGCGCGTCCGGTTCGCCCCGTATGGCAAATGCGTGAACAGTGAACAGAGAACAGGGGCGGCCTGGAAGCATTTGCATGGGGAGGCGCGTGCAGTGTTGTGCGCAGGCGAGGGGAAGGTGCGGGAGACTTTGGCGGGCGGTGCCCATTCTGCTATAATAAGCGCGTTCACTCTCACACGAAAAGGGTTTTGACATGAAACGAGTGTTGGCAGGCTTGGCGGTTTTGATGGCGGCGACGACCTTCGCGACGACGCCGGGCAAGGTGTTGAGGATGGTGCCGCAGAGCGGGACATCGAAGAGTTTCGACCTGATTACGGAGAATGGCATCACCGTGCGGGTGCAGTTCTATTCGCCGCAGGTCTTCCGGATTTTGGCGGCGCCGCAGACGTTGGAGCCGGTGCGCGATCGCGCGGGGAACCCCGTGAAGGACAAGGATGGCAAGGTGAAGACCTTTGTCTCCGCCGATTTCTCGGATCCGAAGAACGACCCGGAGAAGGCTCAGATTTTGGTGGGGGTGCCGGAGGACACGACGCGCGTGGCCTTCGCGGACAATCGTGCGGAGGGGACGTATACCTTTTCCACCTCCATGCTGACGCTGACGGTGCGCAAGGAGGATTGCCGGTTCTCGCTGACGGATCGTTTCACGGGCAAGACAATCTGGGCGGAGACCAAGCCGTTGGATCTTGACGAGAAGGCGGGGACGACGCAGACGTTGGCGACGAACGCGGACGAGTGTTTCTACGGCGGCGGCCAGCAGAACGGTTTCTTTGCGCACAAGGGGCGTAAGATCGCCATTCGCGCGGACGGCAAATGGGACGAAGGCGGGCACCCGAACCCGGCGCCGTTCTATCAGACGAACACGGGCTATGGCGTGCTGCGCCACACCTTCGCCACGGGCGAGTATGATTTCTCGGGCGCGGAGGAGATTCGCACGACCCACGCGGAGAACCGTTTTGACGCGTTCTATTTCGTGGGCGGGGATTTCGCGGGGAACCTGAACCTTTACACAAAGTTCACGGGGCGGCCGAACCTGTTGCCGCGGTGGGGGCTGCAACTCGGCGATGCCGATGCCTACATCACCCGCGACAAGGAAACGCGCGAGCCCGCGCAGAACGCGGATGGCACCTACAAGGAGGTTACGCCCGTGGACGCGGTGCGCGTGGCGAAGGCCTATCGCGAGCACGGGATGCCGGGCGGGTGGCTGCTCGTGAACGACGGTTATGGCTGCGACCATATGCAGTTGGGTTACGTGGCCGACATGCTCGCGGATTTGGGCTTCCACACGGGGTTGTGGACGGAGGGTGCGCTTAACCGCATCAAGTGGGAGGTCGGCCATGCCGGCAGCCGCGTGCAGAAGATTGACGTGGCGTGGTCGGGGCCGGCCTATCAGCACGCGCTGGAGTGCAACAAGGTGGCCGCCGAGGGCATCGAGCGCAATGCCAACGCGCGCGCCTTTGTCTGGACGGTGCAGGGGTGGGCCGGCACGCAGCGTTATGGCATCTGCTGGACGGGTGACCAATCGGGCTCGTGGGATTTGATCCGTTATCACATCCCCACGCTCACGGGTTCCTCGATGAGTGGCCAGGCTTACGCCACCACCGACGTGGACGGTATCTTCGGCGGTTCCAACGAGACCTATCTGCGCGATTTGCAGTGGAAGTGCTGGACCACGGCCATTTACGCGATGAATGGTTGGAGTGGCATGAACAAGAGCCCGTGGAGTTATCCCGAGCCTTATCGTTCGCTCAACCGCGCGGCGCTCCTCCACAAGAACCGCATCGTGCCCTTCGTCTACTCCTACATGCGCCAGGCGTGGGACACCGGGGCGCCCATTGTCCGTCCGCTGGTTTACAATTTCCCGGAGGATCGCGTCACGTGGGGCGACGCGACGAAATACCAATTCATGCTGGGCGAGGAGGTGCTCGTCGCGCCGGTTTATACTTCGATGAAACTCAACCGCGGGTGGCGCAAGAACATTTATCTGCCCGACGGGGTGTGGTATGACTACAACGACGGCCGCCGCGTCGTCGGCCCCACCACCATCGAGGCCTACCCGATCACTCTCGAGACGCAGCCCGTGTTCGTTCGGGCCGGCTCCATCATTCCGATGTATCCCGAGATGCTCGTTCTCGGCGACAAGCCTTACGACCCGATCACTTTCGACGTCTATCCCGATTTCTTCGGCGGCAGCGAGGCCACGTTCACACTTTACGAGGACGACGGCGAGACCCAGGACTTCCGTAAGTTCGACGCCTACACCACCCAAGAAGTCTCCGTGCTGCCCTTCTCCACCTCGGACTTCGGCTACATTCAAGTGGAACTCGGCGCCGTCGAGGGCAATGGCTACGAGGGGATGCCCGAGGCCCGCGCCTACGAGTTCGTCATCCATTGTCCCGTCGCCCCGCGTGATGTCTTCTTCGTCAATCCCGACGGCACCGCCGGCCAGGAAATCCTCCGGCTGGACGGCGAGCACGCCGCCGAGGCCTACGCGAACAGCCGCCAGGCGTGGTATTACGACGCCGCCGACAAGCACGGGATTCTGCGCGTGAAACTTGCCCGCACGCCGCTGAGCGAGGCCCGCGTCTTCGTCGTCCACACCGAGCCCTTCACCGCCGTCGGCGACACCGAGCCCTATCCCGTGCCGGAGGTGACCAACGAAATCGACAAGTCCGAGTTCACTGTCTCGGTCAACTCTGCCGCCGATCCCATCCGCAATGCCTTCGACGGCACGCCCGAGACCATCTGGCACTCCTACTACAACAGCAATGCCAAGCAACCCACCAACTTCCCTTACGTGATCGAGGTGGACATGCATGGGCTTTACCCCGTCAATGCCGTCACCTACCTGCCGCGCGCCAACCTCGGCAACGGCGTCGTCAAGGGCTACAAGGTTGAGTTGGCACGCTTCCCCGGCCAGTACAAGACCGCCGCGGAGGGCGAGTTCGCCAAGTTCACCAAGGTCGAGACCCGCGCCATCGCCTTCGAGGCCACGTGGGCCCGCTATCTGCGCCTCACCTTCACCTCCGCGCAGAATGGCAAGAACTACGGCTCCGCCGCGGAAATCGACATCCTTCAGGACCTGAAGGCCAAGCCGCTCCCCGACGAGACCAAGGCCATCGGCACCGAGACGCTCTCGGTCAACGGCACGGACTTCGCCGATTGCCGCAAGGATACCGTCGGTGCCGATTGGACGCTGGACCTGGACGGCACCTGGGAGAAGGTCAAGGGGCACGCCGGCATGCTCACGGGCAACACCAACGCCGGCCTTGTCACCTTCCGCATTTTTGCCGATGGCAAGGAAATCTTCTCCCGCGTCGGCATGAAGCCCGAGGATGTCCGCCAACTCATTGACGTGGAAATCCCCGCGGGCGCCAAGCAACTGCGCTTCACCCTTACCGGCGAGGCCGGCTCCTCGCATACCGACACGGGTGTGTGGACGGAATTGCGTCTCTTCCGCGCCGGCTCCGCCAAGTGAGTCGGCCTTGAGCAAAGGAACGAAAGATGAAAATGAAATCTTTGTTACTCGTCCTCTTGGCGGCCCCCTTGGTCGCCTGGGCCGCCCCCAAGAACATCATCGTGATGGTGCCCGATGGTTGCGGCGTGGCCACGCTCACTGTGGCGCGACAGGTCAAAGGCGCCCCGCTGGCACTTGACAAAGCCATCTACGGCGCCGTGCAGACGCGCTCGGCCAGCTCAAGCATCACCGATTCCGCGGCCGCGGCCACCGCCATGTCCTGTGGCGAGCGCACGTACAACGGCGCCGTCGCCGTGGACACCTGGAAGCGCCCCCTGCGCACCTTTGGCGAATGGGCCAAGGCCCAGGGCAAATCCGTCGGCATCGTCACCACCGACACCATCGTCGGCGCGACGCCCTCCGGCTTCTCGGCGCACGCGACCAAGCGCTACGACGCCGACACCCTCATCGAGGGACAGATCGGCTCCGGCATCGAGGTCTTCCTCGGCGGCGGCCGCGAAATGCTCACCCCCGAGCGCACCGAGTGGCTGAAGGCCCGCGGCTACGCGCTCCCCGATGACGCGGCTTCCCTGCGCGAGGCCAAGGGCGGCAAAATCTTCGGCCTCTTCTCCAAAGGCCCGATGACCGCGATGGTCGCGCGCCGCTCCGGCGCCCCCTGCGATGAGCCCACCCTGCCCGAGATGGCCGGCAAAGCCCTCTCCGTCCTCTCCAAGGACCCCGACGGCTTCTTCCTCCTCATCGAGGGCGCCCAGGTCGACCACGGCGCGCACGCCCACGACCTCCCCTGGTCCGTCTACGAGCTGCTCACCTTCGACGAGACCGTCGCCCAGGTGCTCGCCTTTGCCGAGAAGCATCCCGACACCGTGGTGCTCATCGCCCCCGATCACGAGACGGGCGGCCTCACCCTCACCGGCACCGAGCCCAAGGAAGGCGCCCGTGCCGCCGTCATTCGCGCCGCCACCTCCAAAAAGTCCGGCAAGCCCAAGGATTGGTTCGTGAACTACTCCACGGGCAACCACACCGGCGTGGATGTTTTCCTTGCGGGCAACACCCCCTCCGTCCGCCCTTATCTCAACTGCGACTTCCCCAAGGCACTCGCCGACCGTGAGGTGGAGCGTCTGCCCGAACTCCAGGGCAAGACCGAGAAGGTCAACGGCATCCCCTGGCTCGTCACCCCCGACGGCAAGCGCCTGCGCGCCAACCTGGACGCCGTCTACATCGAAGACACGGGGAAATGGTACGCGCGTTGAGCGTCCAGCCACACACACATTCGCCGTCCATCCCCTCCCGACGGCACGACAAAAAGCCCCGAGGCGTTTCTGCGTCCCGGGGCTTTTTGTCATGCCGCAATGTCCGTGGAAACATTGCCCGGGAGGCGCGGATTGCACGGATTTTGGTCGACAGCCTCATGCATGCCTACGCGAAAGCATATGCCAGGACGAAGCGCGACATCCTATCGTCCACATACCCTCGTTTTCCATGAAAGGCCTTTGCTTCATGCTTATTTTCCACGCCATCCCACGCGCCCTGCGTAAAACTAGTGTCATTCTGCAGGAGGATTCGGGCGTGTGGTTTGTGGCAGATTGGCGGGTTGGTTGGATTGTGGCGCGTTTGTGGCTTGGTTGGGATTATGGGGCGATGGTGAGGGGGGCGGTCGCGGTGCGTGTGGCGAAGTCGGGGGCGTAGAGGGCGCGGAGGGTGGCGAGGCCGGGGAGGCAGGTGCCGGCGTGGGTGGCCTTGATTTGGTATTCGATGACGGTGACGCCGCGGGGGAGGGTGGCGATGTAGAGGTCGAGGCCGGTGTCGTCGGGGGTGATGTAAGCGGCGGTCTGCCAGTCCCACCAAGGGAGTTGGCGGAGGGGTTCGGTGTTGGCGGGGCGATCGTCGCGCAGGTGGAGGTGGCTCATGGGCTGGGCGGCGGTGAGGGTGAGGCGGACGGTGACGGTGTCGCCTACTTTGGGGTTGGCGGGGGTGTAGGCTCGGGTGAGGGTGAGGGCGGCGTCTTGGATGGCGGTGGGGGCGGGGATTTGGTCGAGGGGGAGGTTGTAGCGGGCGACGATGCTGCCGAAGGAGAGACCGGGGGTGTCGCGGGCAAGGGTGACGCGGCGGATGCCGGGGCGTTTCTCGGATTGGACGGCGACTTTGGGTTCGTCGGCGGCGGGTTTGGTCTCGGGGGCGTCGACGAGGAGGAGCGCGTAGGCGGCGGCGAGGGTGGCGCGCGCGGTGCCCCAGTCGTTGAGGCGGCGGTGTTGGAGGAGCCAGCGCGCGGCGGCGCGGGAGTCCTCGGGGCGGTTCATGACGGCGAGGAGTTCGAGGCCGAGGGCGTGGCTTTCGATGGGGGTGTGCCACCAGAACCACCAGGTGCGTTCCTGGGGCCACCAGAGGCCCCAGGTGTCGGCGCGGTTGGCGGCGTCGAGCACGTCTTGGAGACCTTGCTTGGCGATGGGGGCGACGTTGAGGCGGGTGGCGGCGATGGCGAGGAGGCGGCGTTCCTGGACGCTCGTGGCCTGGCGGTAGGCGTCGATGAAGGGGTCGGTGAGGTTTTCCTGGAGGGGCCAGACGTCGGCGAAGGCGGCGCGGGCGTAGGCCCAGGCGGCGAAGGGGAGGTTGTCGCGCTTGGCGAGGGCGGCGCGCACGGCGTCTTCCAACGGTTTGGGGGCGGTTTTGAGGAGATGGAGGCGGGCGACGCCGATGCAGATCTCGGCGGTGATGTCGGGGTCGGCGGGGCCGCCGGGGAACCAGGGCCAGCGGTCGTCGGCGCGGGCGGCGAGGAGGCGGTTGAGCCAGAGGTCTTCGCGGGCGTCGGCCTCGGGGAGGGGGTGGCCGAGTTTGCGGAGGAGAAGGCTGGCGGCGAGTTTGGCGAAGGCGTGGTCGACGCTGTCGCAGCCGTAGGCGGGGATGGCGGCGAGGGATTGGGCGACAGCCTCGACGGGGGAGTTGTCCAAGCGCGTGAAGATGTCGCGGAAGGCGGCGGGCTCGGCGACGTCGATGGTGGTGGGCTTGGTGTCGATGAGCGTGAGGGGATAGACCTCTTCCACCTCCACGCGATTGTCTTGCACGGGAATCTCGAAGCGGACGGCATCGCCCTCGGTGGCGAACTCGAAGGTTTGCGTGCCGGGGACGGCGGGGGCCGCGACGTCCCAAACGACGGTGGCGGAGCCCTTGGCGGGGAGGGAGACGGCGCGGCGGTCGGCGCGGTTGAGTTCGGCCCAGGTTTCGATGGGCTTGTCGGTGGCGTTGACGAGGCGGGCCTTGAGGGTGAGGCGGTCGCCCACGCGGAGGACGCGCGGCAGGTAGGGGCGGAGCATGACGTCCTGGCGGGCGACGCAGTCGCGCGTGAAGGTGCCGCTGCGGCCATCGGGGGTGAAGGCGAAGGCCATCAGCTTCCACGTGGTGAGGGTGTCGGGGAGGGTGAAGGTGAAGACGGCGCGGCCATCGACCAGGCGCTTCTGCGGGGACCAGAGGGCGGTCTTCGCGAAGTCCGTGCGGACACGCGGCAGGGGCGTCGCGGCGCTGTCGGAGACGGCGGGGCCCCAGGTTTCGTTGGTGGCGGCTTTGGCCATGACCGCGGCCCCGTGCACACCCGATGCAGGGGCGGCGACGCGGAAGCAGATGTCCTCGGCGATGTTGTCGTAGGTTCGGACGTGGTCGCAGAAGTCTTTGGGCACTGGTTCGGAGACGATGAAGGTGGCGTCGGTGAAGTAGGCATTGGTGAGGCCGAACCAATGGCGTAGGCGGCAATAGTCCACGGAGAGGGCGCGCCACTCGTTCGCGACGAGGGCGTCGAGGGCTTTGTCGTAACAGGTGACGACGAGTTCGGCTGAGGGGTCGTTCACCTCGAGCTCCCAGGTTTGGGCGGAGCCGGGGCGGGCGACGTCGGCCATGCGTACGGCTTCGATGGTGAGTTCCGGCGGGGGGGTGACGGTGGCGGTTTGGGAGGCGGTGCGCAGGGTGGCACCCTCGAAGCCGTAGACCGAGAGGGTGAAGGCGGGGGCGAGGTCGGCCTCGATGGGGATGGCGAAGAAGGGGCCGCCTGTGAGCGGGCGGATACGGCGTAGGCCGTCGTTGTCGGTGAGGACGAGGAAGGCGGGTGCGTTGCCGGCGATGGCGGCGAAGCCTTTGAGCGTGTCGCCCACGTTCGTGTCGCCCACGTTCAGGTCGCGGTTGTGCTTGAGGCGGAGGAGCGCGCCGGTGAAACGCCAATCCTTCGGGAAGACGCCGAAGTCGCCGTCGCGGGGAAGGACGATGGCGCCGGTGGCGTTGGTGACGGGGCCGGCCTCGGAGATGAGGGTGTAACTGCCGCCGGGGAGGGTGACGGGCACGGTGGCCTCGGCTTTGCCGGGCTCGGTTTCGCGCAGGGAGAAGGCGATGCGGCGGAGGATGTTGGTGGCGTCGTCGCGGTGGATGGCGAGGGTGCCGGAGACGGCGCGCTCGGCGGTGAGTTTGACGTTGAAGGGGGTCTCGGCGATGGCCCAATCGTCGGGGGCGATGGTCACGTCGTAACCCCAGCGCGGGAGCCAGAAGGCCGTTTGCCCGGATTGGCGCTCGCCAGTGGTGTCGAGCACGGTGGCCTCTGCGGAGATGTGCTGGTCTTCGCCGGGTTCGGGGAGGGTGGCCTCGAAGGTGAAGGTGCCGTCCGTGCCGACGGTGGCGGTGCCCTTTTGGGCGTCGCCTTGTCCGCGTACCGTCCAAACGACCTCCGCGCCGGCGAGCGGGGTCTCGGTGAGGTCGTGGGCCGTGCCGGCGAAACGGAGCGGTTCCGAGGCGGGGGCGCCGGGGTTGGCGCGGCGGAGCGTGACGGTGAAGGTGGGCGCCTTGAAGGCGGCCACCTGTGCCACATGGGTGGAGGTGCGCCATTCGCGCACCTCCGCGCGGAACGTGCCCAGGAAGTCCTTGGGGAGTGTGAACTCCGCCGAGAAGGAGCCTGTCGCGGAGAGGCGGATGGGGAAGGTGGCCAGCTCATGCGATTTGCCGGAGACGTCGCGCCCCACGAGGCGGAGCGTGCCTTTGGCTTTTGGGTCGGGCACGGCGCGCCCCGCGTCATCGCGGCGGAGGGCGATCAGCGCGAGGTGCACGGTGTCGCCGGGGCGGTAGAGTGCGCGGTCTGAGAAGAGGCGGCAAATGGGATTGCGGTCTTGTCGGGCGTCGTCACGCGGGAAATAGTCGTGGGCCTTGATGGTTTGGCCCTTCCAGGAGACCCATACGGTAAGCGAGCGGGGTGCGTCCGGCGGTTGGTCGGGGAGCGTCGCCAGCCCCAAGGCGTTGGTGCGGATGGCGGACTTGGCCGCGGGGGGCGTGTCGTCCGCGGGGGCGTCGGGGGCTTCGGTCGCCTCCCCGTGATCGTTCTCGGGCACGGCCCAGACCTCGGCGCCGGCGATGGGCACGCCGGTGCGGCTGTCCGCCACGAAGACGGTGAAGGGCTCGGTGTGGATGCGCGCGGCCGTGAAGTCCGCGGCCGTGACTGTCACCGTCTTGATGGTTTCGCGCAGTTCCCGGAAGCGTTGCGGCACGCGGAAATCGAGGGTGTGCGACCCGGCGGGCAGGGCGGGCAGGTCGATGGCGCCCATGCTCCAACGGTAGGGCTCCGGCTGGGGCAACTCGATGGTCTGCCACGCGCCATCGTCCACGCGCATATCGAGCGTCTGCGTGTTGCGGTAACGCACGCGGACGGATGTCTTCTCGCCCACGGGCAACAGATTGGGCACATCCTGCACCTGCACTTCCGCGCGGCGCACCTCGTTGATGTCCATTTGAATTATGGCCTTGAGGTCATGATCCGTGGCCACATCGCGAGCCTCCGTGAGCAGACGGAGCCACTCCGCCACCTGTTGGTCGGTCGCCTGCGACGGCCGATCGTCGTCGCTTGACAAGAGAAGCGTAAGGCGGGGGGAGACATCCACGGGGAGACAGGCGGCCTGTTCGCGGAGGAGGATGGCACGGACATTCGCGGGCCAGACGCGCTTCGTGTCGAGAGCCTTGAGCGCCTTCGCGTATGCCTCGGGCGGGAGGTTCTTCTGTTGGATGTCAAGGAGGCGCAGGGTGCCTTCCAGCGTGTCGTCGCCGGTATCGCGGGCGGCCTTCAGCACGGCGGCATAGGCGGCGCGGGCGTCGTCTTTTTCCCAGTCCGTAAGGACGTTCTGCCAGAGCACGGCCAGGGCGGAGGTGTCGTAACCGCTTGGGTCGCGTTGCGTGGCCGAGAGGAAGGGGGCGGCGGGGGTGGCGGCGTAGCGCGCGGCGTCGGCCAATGCCGCCTCGGCGCGTTGGCGCAGGAAGGCTTGGGCCTGTTCGCGGCTCCATGTTTGGCAAGAGCCCTCGCCGGGGGTGGGCACGGGCAGATCGGCCTGGCCGGCACGGAATTGCCACTGGGCGCGTTCGAGCACAAGCGTCGCGTAGAGCGCGAGGTAGGGGCGGTCGGCGGCATCGGCCTCGCGCTCGGCCTTGAAGAGGCGGTCGAGGGTAACGAAGACGCGGTCGTCGCGCTTTTGGCGCGTGGGCTCGTCGCGCAGGAAAGTCTGCCAATCCGCCTGCGCCACCATGCACCAAGCCGTTGCCAGAAACAGTGCCAAACGCTTCATTTCCAGGCTCCTTTTCGTGGTTGTGGCCGCACGTGCGCGGCGGGGTGGAGGCGTGCCGTCAGACGCGCGCGAGTCCGCCCTCGGAGGTTTCCTTGTAGAGGCTGGGCAGGTCGTGCCCCGTCTGCAACATCGCCTTGACGACCTTGTCGAAGGAGATGCTGTGCTGGCCGTCGGAGAGGGCGGCGTACATGTTCGCGTCCATCGCGCGTGCCGCCGCGAAGGCATTGCGCTCGATGCAGGGGATCTGCACGAGCCCGCCGATGGGGTCGCACGTGAGGCCGAGGTGGTGCTCCAGCCCCATCTCCGCGGCGTATTCGATCTGGTGGGGCGAGCCGCCGAAGATTTGGTTCACCGCCCCGGCGGCCATCGCGCAGGCCACGCCGATCTCGCCTTGGCAACCCACCTCCGCGCCGCTGATGGAGGCGTTTTCCTTGACCAGCGCCCCGATGAGCCCGGCCGTCGCCAAGGCTCGGATGATACGTTTTTCCGTGAGGTCGTGATGTTTGTGGAGGTAGTAGAGACAGGCCGGCAAGACGCCCGCGCTACCACAGGTCGGCGCCGTCACGATCAGGCCTGTGCCCGCCGCGTTCTCCTCGGCCACGGCGAGCGCGTAGGCATAGAGCAGACCGCGGCCTCGGAGCCCCTCGCGCATGCCCATTGCCCGCCGGTAATAGGCGCTGGCCTTGCGTTGGATGCCCAGCCCGCCGGGGAGCACGCCCTCGGCGTCAAGCCCACGTTCGACGGCCTCGCGCATGACGCGCCACACCGCGCGCATATGGTCGAAGACCGGTTGCCCCTCGTATTCCAACACATATTCCCAAAAGATTCGCCCCGTTTTGGCGTACCACTCCAAAACCCCGCCCATCGTGGTGTAGGGATAGGCCACCGCGGTCGTCTGAGTCTTGCCGGGCCCCTCGCTCAAAAAGCCCCCGCCAATGCTGTAGACCTCCCATTTGCCCAATTCCGAGCCGGCCGCGTCCAACGCCCAAAAGCGCATCCCGTTGGGATGGAATGGCAGGAAGACGGTGGGGTTCCATTCGATGTCCGTGCGGTCGCGCCCCAGAACGTCCAGGATTGCCTTGTCTGTGAGGTGCCCGCGCCCCGTGGCAGCCAACGACCCATAGAGTGCCACGCGAAAGCGCGCGGCTTCCGGGAAGCGCCCCAGAAACTGCTCGGCGGCGAGCCTTGGCCCCATCGTGTGCGAACTCGATGGCCCCACGCCAATCTTGAAGATGTCCTTGATCGAATCCATGTCCCGCTCCTGTTTTCCAAAGGGTCAGCGGCGGCGCGCGCGTCGCCGGAAGAGTGCCCGCACGGCCTCCGCGTAAGGCTTGTCGGTGGAAAGGTCGAGCACGTCCACCCCCGCGCGCAGGAAGTCCCTGTTCTGAGCGGCGCGCGTCCGCTCGGCTTCCTCGGCGAAACGTCGGCGCACGTCGGCGCTGGCGGTGTCCACCAGCACGGTTTGGTGCGTCTCGGGATCCCACAACGCCACCAGCCCCACGTTGGGCAAGGTCTGCTCGGCGGGATCCGTGATACGGCAGGCAACCACGTCATGCCGACGCGCGAACGCCGTCAGGTCGCGCACATAGCCCACATCCTGGAAGTCCGACACCAGGAACACCACGGCCTTGCGCCGCTGCGTGGCCGAGACGAAGCGGAGCGCCGCGCGGATGTCCGTGCCCTCGTGCGTCTCCTCCGCAGCCAACACCTCGCGCACCAGCCGCTGGACGGCCGTGCGCCCTTTGCGCGGCGGCAGCGACTTCACCACGCGATCCGAAAAAAGCAGCAACCCCACCTTGTCTTGGTTCGACAACGCCGCCATCGCCAGCAATGCCGTCAGCTCCGCCGCCCGCGCCGCCTTGGAGCGCCCCGCCGTCCCGAAGCACTGGCTCCCCGAGACATCCACCATGAAGAGCACCGTCAGCTCGCGCTCCTCGCTGAAGCGTTTGACGAAGGGCTCCCCCATGCGCGCCGTGACGTTCCAGTCGATGGCGCGCACATCGTCGCCCGGCTGATAGGGGCGCGCTTCGTCGAACTCGATGCCCTGCCCCTTGAAGACGGAGTGGTAATCGCCGCTCAGCCGCTCGTCCATGAGCCGCCTCGTGAGGATGCGAATCCGCCCCACCTCCTTCATCAAAGCCTCGGTGTCAATCTTCATGCGTCGCAGGCCCTCCCATCGTCGCTTTACGGCAAGGCTCCCCCTGCCGTGGCAAGCCGTTCGGCCCCGCCGCCCGCGCAAACGCGGGCGGCGGGGCTTTTTGTTTTCAGGGCACGGGAATCTCGGCGAGGAGCCGATCCAACACGGCATCCGGCGTCAACTCCTCCGCCTCCGCCTCGTACGTGAGCAAGAGACGGTGACGGAGCACGTCGTGCGCCGTCTCTTTCACGTCTTGCGGCGTGGCATAGGCACGGCCTCTCAGGAGCGCGTTGGCGCGCGCGGCCAGTTTCAGGCAAATGGAGCCGCGCGGCGAGACCCCCAGCTGAATGGCCCCTTTGAGGGACTCCAGCCCCTTGAAGTTCGCCGGCTCGCGCGTGGCGAAGACCAAATCCAGGATATAATCGTCCACCTTCGCGTCGCAATAGACCTTCTCGGCGGCGGAGAGCAACAGCCGGATGTCCTCGGGCGAGACGCAACGCCGCGGCGGCGTGGCCATCGCGGCCGGTTGCGTGAGTCGGTTCATGATTCGCCGCTCATCCTCGCGCTCCGGGTGATGCACCACGCACTTGAGCATGAAACGATCCGTCTGCGCCTCAGGCAACGGATAGGTTCCCTCCTGCTCGATGGGGTTTTGCGTCGCCATCACCAAAAACGGCTGCGGCAACGGATACGTTTCGTCCCCCAACGTCACCTGGCGCTCCTGCATCGCCTCCAAGAGGGCCGATTGCACCTTCGCCGGCGCACGGTTGATTTCGTCCGCGATGAGCAGGTTCGCGAAGACCGGCCCCTTGTGCGGCGTGAAGGTCCCCTCGCGTTGGTTGTAAATCAGGCTGCCGATCACGTCCGCAGGCAACAAATCCGGCGTGAACGAAATCCGCCGCGTCTCCAGCCCCAACGCCGCCGCCAACGCCCGCACCGCCGTCGTTTTCGCCAGCCCCGGCACCCCCTCCAACAAAATATGCCCACCCGTGAGCAACGCAATCAGCAGGGCATCGACCATGTGCTCCTGCCCCACCAACGCCTTGTTCACCTCGCCACGGATTGCCGCCAACAATGGCGTGCACCGCGCAATCGTCTCGTCATTCTCTGCCATAAGCAATCCTTTCGTCAACGCGTTTATTATACTTCAATTTCCTTCACGCTGCGCACAGTCGGTGTCTTTGTGGCGCGAAGCGTGCGCAAGTTTCCCGGGCGCCACCGGGTTACGCCTGCGCCATGCGTTGGGTTCTTTGATGTTTCAGAATCAGAGGCGCGGTTCGGTGAAGTGCGCGGGGAGCGTGTCGGGGGCGTCGAGGAGGTCGCGCCAACGTGTCGCCGGCACCTCGCGGCCGGCCCAAGAGAGATCCACGCGCAGGTGGCCGAACCCGGCGCGCAGGAGATTCGGCACCTGCGGCAGGGCGCTCCAAGGCCGTTCCGAGAAGGTGACCCACAGGCGCCCCAGGCGCGTCACGCGCAGGGGCAAACCCGCGCGATCCGTGAGCCGTGCGCCATCGGGCTTGGGCAGGAGCGGTGCCGCGCACGCCATGAAGAGCGGCGCGTAGCCGGCCACCAGGATTTCGCGGGGCGGAGCCTCGGGCAGGGTCGCGAGGTTGGGGAGGTTGGCCTCGAAGCCCGTCACGCCCGCCGTGATGCCGCAGGCGCGCTGAAGGCGGAGGGCCTCGCCATTGACGGCATACCAAGTCCAGTCCGCCGTGATGTCGAAGGCATCGCAGGCGGGTTGCAGATCGCGCAAGAGTTGCCACGATGCCAAGTCCGCGCACTCAAAACGCCGATGGCCGCGGTCGGCCAAGTCGCCGACCACGGCCGCGAGCGGGCCCAAGTCCGCGTCGCGCAGGGCCACCGGCAATGCCACGCGCAGCCGTTCGGGCGGGAGGGCGGCCAACCACGGCGCGAGCATTGCCGCGGTTGCCGTGGAGGGCACGGTCACGACCACTTCGCGCGGCAGGTCGCCCCCGTGCAGGAGGGTGGGGGATTGCAATGCGGAGACCTTGAGCGTCCAAGTCGCCTCGGCCACCGATGCGCGGCGTGGGGCGGCGACGGCCGGCGCGGGCGGGGGCTCCGGCGGCGTCGCGTGCGCGCGTGCCTCGGCGGCCCATTGGCGGCGTGCCGTGTTGAGCAACGAGGGTGGCGCGAAACGACCGCCATCCTCCACGCGCAGGGAGCGTAGGGCGAAGCCATCCTCGCCGAGCCGTCCCAGATGGCGCCGCACGGCTTCTTGGGTGCCGGCGGGGTTTTGGGCGGGCGGCAGGTCGGCGGGCACGCGCACGGCGCAACCGTTTCCTTCCAGCGTCAGGCTGTCCGGCCGCAGCGTGAGCGTCAGGTCCGCCGGTTGCAACGTGCGTGTCTCGGCGACGCGGGGCGTGGGGATGGGGAAGGCGCGGCGCACCGCTTGCGAGGCGGCGTGGCAGACCGTTGCCCCGCGCGGCAAGTCGCCCACTTCGCGCGGCAAGGCCACCTCCACGCGCGAGCCGGCCGGCGCCGCGATGACGGTGCGTTTGGTGCGCGCTTGGCGCAGACGGTCGACCGGGAATCCCGCCGGACGCCCGGGCAAGTCGATCTGGAGGCCGTCGTGGCATTCGATGGCGCGCGTGGTGTCGAAGGTCAGCCACCGCGTGCCGTCGGCGTCGCGGAGCACCGCGAGCACGCGCCCGATGGGGAGGCCGCGATGGCCTACGCTGCGGGCATCGATGATTGCCTCAGGGGCGGCCTGCCCCATGGCGTGCAGTTCCGTCCAGGGGCGCGAGAAGAGGGTGCGCAGGTCATCGCATTTGGCGCGCGTCTGCGCGGCGGAGAGCGTCCCGTCGAGGAGACCGCGGTAGAGGTCGGTCACGGCCGCGACGTAGAGCGGGTTCTTCATGCGGCCCTCGATTTTCAGCGAGGCCAAAGGCAAGGTACGCAGCGTCTTGATTTGCCCCAGCAACGCCAAGTCGCGCATGGAAAAGGGATGGCAGGGTTCCCTGCCCCAAGGACGAAAGGGCTGGCGGCAGCAATAAGCGCACCGCCCGCGGTTGCCGCTGCGCCCGGTGGTCAGCGAGGAATAGAGGCAAAGCCCCGAGAGCGAGTAACAGAGCGCGCCGTGGACGAAGACCTCGATCTCCACCCCCGCGCGCCGCCCGATTTCGGCGGCCTCCCGCAAACTCAGCTCGCGCGCCGTCACAATCCGCACAAAACCCAAATCCTTGAGGGCCCGAGCCCCCGCCAGGGACGTACAGGCCAGTTGCGTCGAGGCGTGCAACGCCAAACGCGGGAAATCGCGGCGCATCCAGCCCGCCAAGCCCAAATCCTGCACGATCACCCCATCCACCGCCACCGCTTCCATCAAGGCCAGCGGCTCGCGCAACGCCGCGAACTCCCGTGACTCCACCAATGTGTTCAGCGTCACGTAGACCTTGCGCCCCAGATTGTGCGCGTAGGCCACGACCCGCCGCAAGGCCTCGTCCCCAAAGTTCGCCGCGTCCGCGCGCGCCGAAAAACGCTCCAGCCCTAGATAAATCGCGTCCGCTCCATACGCGAACGCCGCCATTGCCGCCTCGAACGACCCCGCCGGCGCCAACAGCTCCGGCGCCGAACCTTGCCTCGTCATGCCTCGCGTTTCCTTTCGCTCCATGCCGCCCATTATAACACATGGGGAAGACGCGCTTCGGCGGCTTGGCGGTCTCCGGCGCCGTCGGGGAAACTTTCCCGGGACGGTGCCGATTTCGGTTGCTCCCGCGCAATTTCGCGGGGAGTTTGCTATCCTTACCCAAAACGATTGGTTGGACAAAACGGAGAAAACGAATGAAGCGAAGCCTTGCCCTTTTGCTTTTGCCGCTTGCCTTTTGCGGTTGCGCCTCGTGGTATGCCTGTCCGGCGGAGGCCCCCGTCGCGGCCGCGCCTGCGCCGCCCGCCGTGGCGGAGCCCGCCACGCCCGCGCCGAAACCCGAGCCCGCGCACCCCAAGCCTCCCGCCAAGGTGGGAGCCTATTCCGAGCAAATCGCGATTGACCCCGAGCAACGCGACGTCTTTGTGGAGGCCACCAAGGAGTCCGAGGCGCGTGCCTTGCGTCCGCTCACGGTGGCCACGCAAGTGGTGGCCGGCCTCAATTACGATTTTCGCTGTGTCAGCGCCGATGGCCTCCGGCGTTACTCCGTGGTGATCCACCGCCCGCTTCCGCAGACCGGCGAGACACCGCGCGTGGTTTCCATCCGCGAACTTTCCGCGACCGATTGACCGTGGCGAACGACACGCGCCGATGCGTTGGCCGGAGGATTTGTTTGGGGCGCGCTGGGCGCTCGGGCTGAGCGGAGGCGCGGACTCCGTGGCGCTTCTGCATCGTTGCGTCGAGGCCGGTTGCCGCCCGTTGGCGTTGCATTTCAACCACGGCTTCGCGGATGAGAATGGCGACGAGGCCGAACGCTTTTGCCGAGACCTCTGCGCTCGCCTGGGCGTTTCTTTGCGCGTGGGGCGGTGCGCCGCGCCCGAGGCCGGGCCAGGCTCCAAAGAAGCCCGCGCCCGCCGCGCCCGCCTGGCTTTTTTCGCCATGGCCCTGCGCGAGGCTGACGCCACGGGCATCCTCCTGGCGCACCAAGCGGACGACCGCGCCGAGAACCTGATTCTGCGCATGGCGCGCGGGTGCGGCGCGGACGGCCTTGCCAGCTTCGGGTGGTGCGGCATGCTCCCCACCGCCCCCGAGCGGCGCATCTGCCGCCCGCTGATCGACGAGACCCACGCCGCGCAGGTCACCTGGCTCCAAACGCGCGGGCTTGCCTGGGTGGAAGACGTCTCCAATGCCGACCTCACCATTCCGCGCAACGCCATCCGCCGCGTCCTTACCCCCCTGCTCCCGCACATGGTTGCCGGCATGAACGCCTCTGCCGACCTCTTGGCTGAGGAAAACGCCTTCCTCGCCACGCTCGCCGAACGCGCCATCGTCGAGCGTACGCCCGGCGTCCTTTGCCTGGCCGAAGGCACGCCGCCCGTCTTGGCGCGCCGAGCCCTTCGCGCTTGGCTTCTCGTCGCCCCCACGCGCCGCCAAGTCGAGCGCCTCCTTGCGCTCCCCGTCGGTGCCGTCATCCAAACCGAAGGCCACGTCACCGTTCGCCGCCTTTCCCCCGCCGCCTTTTCCCAAACGCCTCCCGCCCGCCAAACAAAAAGCGCCCATGCCTGATCGCATGGGCGCTTTTTTTGTACAGTTCGCTTTCGGTCTTGCGTGTTTGTCGCGTGTCAGGACTGTAAAAAGGGCTCCACGGCTTTCCAGAGGCGCAGTCCCCACTTTTCGTGGAAGGCCAGGATGGTGGGCCAATCTTCTTGCCGATGGACGTTGACACCGGGCAATGAATAACTAAACCAACTGCCGCGTCCTTTATTATTGCGGTCCCACACGATTGGTGCGCCGAAAGCTGTTTCGATGGCTTGGCGATGGGCGACGAGACGGTCAAATGCGATTTTGTTCTCTTCGGCGGTCGCAAACCAAAGATTCATCGAGATTCTTGCACTTGAAGCGGTAACGATATAGTGGAGTTCATGGCCACGAAAACCGGGGCGACGGGTCATTAGATGTGAATTAAAGGTCGGATTACGTTTGTTGAGCCAGGAACATTGGGTCTTGAGGGTGGGGAGGGCAAAAGTCCAGTAGGCGTAACAGTCTTGCTCGAAGGCGTTTGTGTCTTCTTTAGTGTGAACGTTTTTTTGGAGGTAGAAGACGAGATCTTCGGGGTCTTCGCCGAGGCGGGAGAAGAGGTTGCGGAGGTTGCGGAGGCGCTGGTCGGCACTGCCGTGCTGTTCGAGGAAGAGTTTTTCGTCCAGTTTTTCGGGTGTGCGGAAGCCGTCCGGCGTGCTCGCCAACCAAGCGAAGCCGTTGTTGCCGTTGGCGTCGGCCAGGGCGTGAAGGGTGGCGCGGTGTTTGTCGAGGAGGGTGCGCATGACGCCGAGGAAGACGGTCGCCCAATCTTTCGCGGGGATGGGGTCGCCGTGGAAGCGGTAACGGGCGGGTTTACGATTGGTGGGAGAGGCGTCTTCGTCGGCCAGGGAGAAGGTGTCCCACTGCCGTTCGAGGGGACGGAAGTCGGTCTTGGGGAAGGGCCAGAGAGCGAGGGCGCGGTCGCAGAGCGCCTTTTCGCGTTCTTGAAGGGTTGTTTCGTCCCAGCACTCGAACTGTGCGAGATAATGGTTGAGCCGAAGTTGGCTACGACGAAATCCTTTTGGGAAAGCATCGCGCTTTTCGATGAAGGTGGCGTTGCTGAGTTCGGAGTTGTAATCGGTGAGCGTGAGATTAGCGAGGCGGTGGAGCCATGAGTCGTAAATCTTTTCGTATTGAGGCCCGAGTGCATCATGCCAAGCCTGAGAGGGTTTTTGGGGGAGGATGTGTTCAATGGTGTAATTCGCTTGATTGGGTATTTGATCAAGTGAGTCGGTTCCCTTATAGCCGCCGTTTTCAAGTCGCTCGAAAAGATAATTCTTATAGGGTTTGCTCATTTTGTAGACTTGTCTGGAGGCGAGATCGGCACGGAACTCCGCATCATTGGGGAAGCGATGACTTCCGGATTTGGCGAGAAGGATGTACGTGAGGACATCGACGTAGCGTGCGTTACCGTGGGTGATGCGGGCGATGTCGTTGTCAAGGGTGGGAAAGATTTTGTTAAGCGCGGCGGTTGGTACTTCGCAGATGGCGCGGCGAATCAGGAAACATTCCACAATCGTGAAGATGGCAAGAAGGTCGTTTTGCGAGAGGTCGCCTTCTGCGTGGTGGCGGAGCACCTCCAGTGCGAAGGGGCGGAGCGCGGCGACATCCAAGTGTTTTAAGCGCCGGAGAGAGCCTTGTAAGGCTGGGAGCCAGTCGTTTGCACCACCATCGCGGAGCAGACCGAACCACTCGGCGTAGCGTTTTAACTCTTGGAGTATCGTCTCGCGCTCGAGTCCACATCCGCCGGTGTATTGCTTGAAGGTGGTGTAGATAGCGTCGATGCGTGGTGTGCTTTGGCGTTTGACGCTCAGGAAGTCGCGCAACAACTCACTGACTTCGCCTTTGGTATGGTGCTCAATCTCTGTCCAGTAACAGGCGTGGAGGTGTTCCTGTTCGGTAGGTGAGAAGTCCATGAGGAGAAAGTTGCGGACTTTGTCGCCTTCGGTGAGCGCGAGGCCGGTGGCGTTGATACTTTCGAAGATGAGTTGTGGGTCGTCTTCTGGGCCTATTGTTATGCAGATGACCACCAGCTTCTGGATGGCCTCATAAATGCGCGCGAGTGGATAGACGGAGCGACGCAAGCAGTCCTCGAAAAAGCGCTGATTGCGTATCAACTGCGAATCTTTTGCGGGTGAGCCAGAGAACCCAAGCAGGAACTTCCATGTTTGAGCATCCTTCCCACAAAGGTGAAGGCGAGCACGGTCCTCTTGATGGTGGGCTTGGTTGTTGATTAGATAGTCGTTGGTAATGGATTGGTTCGAAAGTTGGCCATCATCTGAGGAGGTTGTAGTGTTGAGCAAGAGGTTTCGAATGGTCAGGAGCAACAAGAGCACCGTTGTGAGGCGCTGTTGGCCATCAATGACTTGATAGTTCGTGTTTGGGGCGCATGCTTCACCTTTCAAGACGATGCTCCCGAAGAAGTGCGTTGCGCGATTTTCACGCAAGAGGCTTTCGAGATCATTGAACAATTGTTGGCATTGTTGCTCCTTCCAACTGTAAGGACGTTGGTAGACCGGCACGAAGAAGCGTGTCGAGGTGTTTTTGAGGAATTCGGTAAGTTGGGTGGCGGAGCCGTTCATGGGCTGGGGGCTTTCGTTAGAAGAGGACGGTGGTGCGGTCGGGGTCGAAGGCGGCGGCGATGCGGTCTTTCTCGGCGGGGGGGAGGGGGCAGCGGGCGAGGTTGAGGACTTTGAGGGTGCGCCAAGGGGTGAGGTCGGCGGGGAGGGCGGTGAGTTTGGTGCGGGAGAGGTCGAGCCATTCGAGGCCGGCGCCGAGGTCGTCGGGGATGGTGGCGATGGGGTTGCCGGCGAGGGTGAGGTGGCGGAGCGCGGTGGGTTTGGCGGGGGCGGCGGCGAGGCGGTTGTCGGCGAGGTAGAGGCGCTCGAGGGTATTGGGGAGCGGGGGGAGGGCGCTGAGGCGGTTGGCGTTGAGGCGGAGCCAGCGGAGGCGGGTGCGGGAGAGGTCGGGGAGGGAGGCGAGGAGGTTGCGGTCGAGATTGAGGTATTCGAGGTTGGTCCAGGCGGAGGCGGCTTTGGGGAGGGTGGTGAGGCGGTTGTCGGCGAGCCAGAGGCGGGCGATGCCGGAGGGGACGAGGTCATCGGGGAGCGCGATGAGGGCGTTTGCGGAGAGGTTGAGCTCGCGGAGGGCGGCGGGGGGGTGGAGGGTGTAGACGCGGTCGGCGCCGACGTCGCGCAGGTGGAGGGCGCGGACGTCTTGGGTGAGGGGGGGGATGGCGTTGGTGGGGCCGTGGACGTAGATGTCTTTGGCGGCAAGGGGGGCGGCGGCGAGGGCCGCGAGGAGGGTGTGCTTCAGTCCCATTGGGCGATTTCTCCGCAGAGGATGGCCTCGGTGGTGCCATCGGGGTGTTCGAGAAGGAGTGCGCCGTCGTCGCGGATGCCGCGGGCGATGCCTTGGAGGGTGCCGCGTGCGGGGCGGACGGCGATGGGGCGGCCGCGCTTGCGGTCGAATGTGTCGAGTTCGGGGCGCAGGGCGGGGAGGCCTCCGGCGGACCAGCGGACGTAGAGGGGCTCGAAGGCTGCGCAGAGGTCGGCCAGGAGGGCGAGGCGGTCGAGGCCGCCGAGGCCGATGGCGCGGTGGGCGAGGGCATCGGGGACGGTGCCGGTGTTGAGGCCGATGCCGACGACGATGCCTTCGATGCCGCGGGCGGAGGTTTGGGCCTCGCAGAGGATGCCGCAGACTTTGCGGTCGTCGATGAGGACGTCGTTGGGCCATTTGAGGCCGGCGTCGAAGCCGCGGTCCCGGAGGGCTTGGGCGACGGCGAGGCCGGCGACGAGGGGGAGCGTGGCGGCGATTTCGGGCGGGGCTTTGGGGCGGGCCAGGAGGGAGCAGGTGAGGCATTGTCCGGGGGCGGCTTCCCAGGTGCGGCCGAGGCGGCCGCGGCCGGCGGTTTGGCGCTCGGCGACGACGAGGGCGCCTTCGGGGGCACCTGCCTCGGCGAGATGGAGGAGGGTGGTGTTGGTGCTGGCGGTTTCTTCCAGGAAGTGGGCGTCTCGACCGAAGGTTCGGGTGCGCAGGCGGGCGCCGAAGAAGCGTTCGCGGAGGGTGGCGAGGAGCGGTGCGTCGGCGTCGGCGAAGGTGTGGCGCCAGAGGCGATCGGGCGGGCACCAGTCGAAGGCGGTGTGTTCGCGGAGGGTCGGGATGGAGGTGCCGCCGTCCGCGGGGGTGCAGAGGACGCCGTGGAGGTCGATGGAGAACTCGGGGTAGTCGTGGTGGACGCAGGCGGGCTCGGCGAGGGCGGCGATGTCGAGGCCGAGTTCCTCGCGCACTTCGCGCACGGCGGCTTGGGCGGCGGTCTCGCCGGGCTCAATCTTGCCGCCCGGGAACTCCCATTTGTGGGCGGTGGAGGCGTAACGCGAGGCGCCGCGGCGCACGCAGAGCACGGCTCCGGCGTCATTCACGATGAGGGCGGCGGCGACGTTGAGGTGGGGTTTGTCCATGATTCACTCCGCGTGGGCGTGGCGATGGTTTTGGATGACGCCGTTGAGGAAGAGGAGGGCGAGCGGGACGAGGAAGAGGAGGCCGAGCGCGTGGCCGTGCGCATGGGCGGTCCGTGCGAAGGGCGGCACGTGGACCCACGCGGCGAGCGGGAAGTCGATGAGGAGCCCCATGCCGACCGCGGCGACGGCCACGCCGGCCACGAAGGCCGCGGTGGTGCGCCAGCCCAGTTCCCGCCCCAACACCAAGAGCGCGGCGATGTGGGTGGTGGGGGCGCAGGCCATGAAGACGAAGGTCGCGCCCGGGGAGAGCCCGCCCGCGATGAGCCCGGCGGCCACGGGGATGATGGCCAGCGAACAGGCGTAGGTGGGGATGCCGATGAGCACGGCCAGCACGTAGGCCACGGGCAGGGCGAGCCCCGCGAGCGCGTTCTCCGGGATGGCCATGCCGATGAGCGCGGCCACGGCCACGCCCGCCACGAGCAGAAGCGCCAGTTCGCCCGGCAGGTGGACAAAGGCGTAGCGGGCGGCATCGCCCAACCGCGCGCGCCACGAGACGAACTCGTGGCGGTGCGCCTCGCCGGCGTGGTGGGGATGCCCGGGGTCGTGATGGTGGCAGGCGCAGAGGCCGGCGCAGTCGCCCGCCAAGTCGGGCGTCTCGTGCGGGGGCGGCTGGGCCACGCCGAACCAACGGACGAAGGCGCCCGCGAGGAGCCCCGCGGCCACGGCCCCCACGAACCGCGCCAAGGTCAGTGCCGGCCCCAAGAGCGGCCAGCTCATGACGAGCGCGTCGGTGCCGGCCTGCGGCGTGGAGGCCAGGAAGGCGCAGACGGGAGCCTTGCGCGCGCCACTCTTGCGCAACGCCAGCCCCACCACCAACACCCCGCACGAACAGATCGGCAGCGGCAGACCCACCAACGTGGCCTTGAGGATGGGCAACCACCCCGGTCCGCCCAGGTGGCGGCGCATCCAACGTTCGTTGAGGAAGACCGAGCAGAGAAAGGCCAACGCGAAGCCGAGCAGAAGCCACGGCGCCATGTCCAGCCAGATGTCCAGGAAACGGTGAAGAAAGCCGTGAATCATGCCTGCGCTCCCCACGGAAGTCCCGCCAAGCGCCGCGCCAACGCGGGCAGACCCGGATCGCGCGCGCCGAGGGTCGCCAACGCCACGCCCGGGCGCGCCGCCGTGGCGAGCCGCGCGAAGGCCGCGTCCAGATCACCCACCGCCTCGGCGGGGCAGGTCAGGCGCGCGAGCAGGTCAGCGCTGTTGATGGCGCGGTCCGCCGTGCCGCCGGCGTCGTAGACGGGCAGGAGCAGCAGACGGTCGCAGGGGCGGACGACGGCATTGAAGGTCGCGGCCAAATCCGCCAACATCTTGCGCAACGGCGCGTAGCCATGCGGCCGCCAGACACCGAGGACGCCCTCGGGGAAGGCGGCGGCGAGCGTGCGCCAGGCGGCGGCGAGTTTCTCGGGATTGTGCGCGTAGTCGTCCACCACGCAGGCGCCGTCGCGCGTGCCCACGCGCTCCAAACGTCGCCGGATGCCCCGGAAGCCGGCGAGCGCGCGTCGCAGGTTTTCCGCGTCGCACCCGAGGGCGAGCGCCATGGCGAGCGCGGCCTTGGCGTTGGCCACGTTGTGCGCGCCGGGCATGGGGAGCGTCCAATCCAGGCCGCGCCAAGCAAAGCGCGCTTCCCAGCCTGTGCCCGCGGGCGGCGGTTCGGGCGGCTCGCCGGAGGTGTCGATGACCACGCCTGTTGCCTTGGCCTTGAAGGCGCGGAAGAGGGCCTCGGCCTCGGCCTTGGGGAAGTGATCGCCGGAGGCGTTCGTGACGATGACGTGCGTTGGCGCGAGCGCCAGGAGCGACTTGTCCGATTCGTCCGCCTCCGCCACCATCAGGCCGTGCGCGTCCGCCGAGGGGCGCACGGAACCCACGCGCGCGCCGCCCGCGTCCCATTCGGGCGCTTCCGCGCCGTTCACCACAAAGGGATCGCGCCCGCACGCCGCGAGCAGATGGCCCAGCAGCGCCGTGACGGACGACTTGCCGCAGGTGCCCGTGACCGCGATGAGCGTGTGTCCCTCGGCCAATGCCGCCAGGGCCGCGCTCCGGTGGAGCGTGCGCAGCCCCAACGCCCGGGCGCGCGACAGGTCCGGGTTGTCTGCCTCGATGGCCGTGGAGTAGACTACCGTTTGCCCTGCCTCCACGCCGGAGCCGTCTTGCGGGGCGAGGCGCACGCCCTGCCGCCGCAACGTCGCGAGCGTCGGCGTTTCCTGCCCCGCGCCGAGCAGGCGATCGGAGCCGCTCACGCGCCATCCTTTGTCCAAGCAAGCCTGCGCAAGGGCGCTCATGCCCACGCCCCCGATTCCAATCAAATGAACCGCTTTCATCGCCCGCAATTATAACACACCCCGCGGGCGGGGGCGGAGGAGGCGGACGGTGAGCCAGAGCGCGAGGAAGGCCGCGAGCGCCAGCAAGAAGCCGCACCAAGGGGATTGGCCGAGGTGGGCGCGGATGGGCCCGCCCACGACGAGGTTGGCCGCGTGCCCGAAGTCGAAGAACCTCGGGAGCAGATAGAACCAGAGCGCGTGCGTGCCGATGAAGGCCAGCCCGCCGAGCCACCGCGTCACGCGCCCGGGCAAAGCGGAGAAAGCCTGAAAGGCCGCGCAAACCAAGAGCGTCCACCCGCCCGCCAGGCAGACGTAACTCGCGGTCCACAGCTTTTTCACCACCGGCACCCAGGGCGACAGCGTGTAGGCGGCCTCGATGAACATTACGCCCGCGGCCGCCATCCAGAGTGCTTTGCGGCGGGTGCCGCCGTGCAGGAAGTCGCCCAAGAGCATGCCAAGATAGGCCGTGAAGAGTGCGCCGAAGGTGGAGACGACGCCCTCGGGGTCAGGACTGCCCCACAGTTTGCCGGGGAGGAGGGCATTGTCGACGCGCACGGACCAGTTCGGGTTGGCGTAGGGCGACGCGCCGCCGCAGAGGTGGAAGAGCGTGCCGTAGAGCGCCAGGCCGATAGGGAAAAAGAGCCAGCGGAAGCGTTGGGGTAGGGCGACGTAAGGAATGGCCGCGAGCAGGACGCCCAAGCCGATGCGCGCCAAGACGCTCGGGAAGCGCACCGCCGCGAGGGAGGTCTGCTCCAGCCCGCCATTGTAGACGATGCCCAGCAGGATGAGCGCCGCGGTGCGCACGAACAGACGGCCCCAGCGGCACGCCGCCGGGAGGCCGCGTTCGCGTTGCCGCCGCCAGGCGAAGGTGAAGGCCGCGCCCGAGACGAGCAGGAAGGTCGGGAAGATGAGATCCTCGAAGCGGAAGCCCTCCCACGACACGTGCGTCAGTTGCGTGCGGACGGTCTCGGCGATAGGCCCCGGAAAACAGGCCGCGAGCGTCAGGACGACCGTCCCGCCGCCACAGATGAAGAACATGGCGAACCCGCGCACCCAGTCCAACACCGGCTCGCGACGCGCCGGCGCGGGTAAGGGCGTGTTGGCGGGGGGCTCCATGGCGGCGTTCATCCGGCGACTTCGAGAATCAGGTCGGCAAGGGCCTTTGCGGCGTCGGGGCGGGGCTGGTCGGCGAGCGCGTCGCGCATGATTTGGCGGAGGAGCGGGTCGGAGTAGAGTTGGCGGATGGCCTCGGCGAACTGGAGGGGTGGGGAGGACTGGGCGATGCAGAGCGCGCCGCCGCACTGCACGAGCGCCCGCGCGTTGAGGCGTTGGTGGTCGTCCGCGGCGTTGGGGAGGGGCACGAGGATGGCGGGGAGCGCGGCGCGGGCGAGTTCGGCGCAGGTGGCCGCGCCGGCGCGGGCGATGGCCAGGTCCGCCCGGGCGTAGGCCGAGCCGATGTCCTCGATGAAGGGCACCACCTCCGCCTGCTTGGGCGTTTTGGCGTAGACGGCGCGGATGGCTTCCAGGTCGGCTTGGCCGGTCTGGTGGGTGATGCGGACGTGGGGGTCGCTGACGGCGAGGGAGGCGAGGATGGGCGCGATGAGGGTGTTGAGGCCGTGGGCGCCTTGGCTGCCGCCGGTGACGAGCACGTGGAAACCTCCCGCGTCGGGGCGGTGCGCGGCGCGCGCCTTGTCCAGGGCCGCGACCACGGCGCCGCGCAGCGGCAGGCCGGTGCGCACGACGCGGACGCCCTTGGGGAGGCGGTCGGCGGTCTCCTCGTAGGTGACGGCCACGGCGGCGATGGCGAGGTGTTTGGCGAGGAAGCGGACGGCGCGGCCCGGGAGCGCGTTGGCCTCGTGGAGCGTCACGGGGATGTGCAGCAGGCGCGCGGCGACAACGGGCGCGAAGCTGGTGTAGCCGCCCGTGGCCAAGAGCGCGTCGGGGCGGAAGCGCCGCAAAAAGCGGAGGCAGCGCACGATGGCCGGCAGGTTGCGCGGGTCGGTGATGGGGCGCGCGCCGGAGCGGAGCAGGGGCCCTTGCCAGGTTTCGGCGGCGCGGCGTTCGGCCGGGCGCGTGCCCGAGAGGATGAGGGCGAGGTCGTGGCCTTGGGCGCGTAGGACTTCGGCGACGGCCAGCGCGGGGTGGATGTGGCCGCCGGTGCCGCCACAGGCCAGGACAATGCGGCGTTTTGGGGTGTCGGTGGGCATGGCGCGATCAGAGGTCGATATGGTCAAGCAATTGGTGGGCGAGCGCGTGGGCGTTCACGGCGTCCAGGCGGCGCAAGACGCACTGCCAGCGGTAGGCCATCGAGCCGTTCACGTCCATCGGCCGGTCGCGGAAGAGTCCGTCGAAGCCCACGCGGCGTTCGCGGTAGAGGCGCTGGATGCGCGCCAGCTCGTCCTCGAAACTTTCGGCGAAGATACGGACAGCCTCCTCGAAGTCGGGGAAGAGGTGTTTGCGGCGGTTCATCGCGGCGGCGTAATCGCCGATGGTGTCGGCGTAGGGGCGCTGGTAGTTGACGAAGGAGCCGGTGGGCTCGGAGAGGATGAGGCTGGCGGGGAGCTGCACCTCGTTGAGCTGGATGACCTCGTCGCCGTCGTCGAAGATGGTCTTGCCGCCCTCCACGGTGGCGCGCCCGATGATGATGTTGGGCGCGGCGGCCTGACCGAGCAGGCGGCAGAAGGCCTGGCGGAAGGCGGGCGAGGCGAAGAGGTGCTCGGGGATCTTGTCGGTGGCATAGCCCGAGATGTAATCGCGCTCGAAGTAGCCGGTCCAGACGTTGTGGGTGGTGCCCTCACGGTCGCGGACGGTCTCGCGGAAGGTGCGCGGCACCATGAGCGGGGGCAGGTGCATGCCCAGCTGGCGCGCGCCCAGGCGGCGGTCCATCACGTAGTCGGTGTAGTCCTCGGCCTCGATGATGGCCTGCAGGAGCGGCCGCCCCTCGGCCAGGTGCGAGGCCACGGTCCAACGCTGGATGCGGATGATTTTCACCTGCGGGGAGGGACGGTGGCGTTCTTTCAGCTCCACGATGTAGACAAAGGCGCGGGGGCCCTGGCCGGTGCGGTTGGAGAGCGAGCGGCGCGTGCGCCCGATGTTCACGTACTCGATTTGCGAGTATTCGCGGACGTAGTTGAAGAGGATGGCGCGTGCGCGGTGGTCGCAGAGCCGCTGGAGCTGTTCGTCGTCGGGGTGGGTCTCGGCCTCCGCGAAGATGGGGTCGAAGAAGAGTTCGCCCTCCTCCACGCGCCCGCCGGGGAGCCACTCGATTTGCATGAAGAACTCCGGCGAGAGCCCCTCGATGATGGCCGAGACGCCCGTCTCGTTGGATTGCTGGATTAGCGCCGCCGAGAGCGCTTTGCGCCAGCCCGGGTCGTTGATGTCGTCGTCGCGCAGCGAGGGGTCGGTCACCGCCGTCTGGAAGACGGCGACGAGGCGCGCGTGCGCGGCCCGCAGGCCCGCCTCGTCCAGGTTCGCGAAGTCCTGCCCCGCCAGAACCGTTCCCGGGATGGCGCCATGCGGCAGGAAGTCAATCTCGGGGTTGGCGAAGCGGTTGCGCCGCTGGACGTTTTGCTGGATTTCGATGAGCAGCGTGCGCAATTCCTCCGCCGGGAGCGTCCCCAGCGCGCGAAAACCCGCCAACGTCAGGAAGCGCGTGCCCGTCAGGTGGTTGTAGTAGTAGATGGCGCGCCCGCCGATACCCACGCGCGCGTTCTCGATGAGCGTGCGGATCTCCTCCTCGAAGCGCGGCACGGGCGCCATGCGCCAAGCCTCGCCGCGCCGCCGCAGGGCGTTGCGCACCTGCCCGTTCTGGATGTTGAGGTAGCGAATACGCCGTTTGGAGACGAATTGTTGCAGGAACTCGTCCCCGCGGATGGCCAGGGCCATGTTCTGCGGGTCGGGGCGGATGAGCGCGTAGTGCTCGTCGAAGAGCAAATCCACGCTCTCGGCGATCTCGGCGTCTTCCTCCTTTTGCGTGAGCGGCGGCAAGCCGTTTTTGCGGCGGCGCGCGTTGAGCGCGTCGATGAAGGCCAGGCGCTGCATGGCGTGGATGCCGCGCGTGGTGATCAGTCCCGGCGTGCGCAGGAAGATGGTGCCGATGCGCGTCTCCAGCGCGCCCTTCGCGTCCCGCGCGAAAATCTCCGGCCCCAGGCGGATGATGTCGGTGGGTGCGTTCATGCCGGTGCCCCCGCCGCGCGTTCCGCCGCGATGACGGTGTTTTCCAGGAGCATGGCGATGGTCATGGGCCCCACGCCGCCCGGCACCGGCGTGATTTTCCCCGCCACCTCCGCCACGCTCGCGAAGTCGCAATCGCCGCGCAGGCGGTAACCCTTCGGCGCCTCCGGGTCGGCCACGCGGTTCACCCCCACGTCGATCACCGTGGCGCCGGGCTTCACCATGTCGCCCGTGATGACGCCGGCCCGGCCGACCGCCGCCACGAGGATGTCCGCCCGGCGCGTGTGCGCGGCCAGGTCGGGCGTCGCGGCGTGGCAGAGCGTCACCGTCGCGTCGCCGTTCGGCGCCTTGCGCGCGAGCAGGTTGGCGAGCGGCCGCCCCACGATGGCGCTGCGCCCCACCACCACCGCGTGCGCCCCGCGCGTGGGCGTGCCCGCCTTTTCCAGCAGCCGCAGCACCCCATGCGGCGTGCACGGCAGGAAACAGTCCTGTCCCAAAAGCATCTTTCCCACGTTGATCGGCGTGAAGCCGTCCACGTCCTTGCGCGGGTCGATCGCGCGGATCACGGCCTCCGCGTCCAACCCCCGCGGCAACGGCAGCTGCACCAAAATGCCATGCACCGAGTCGTCCGCGTTCAGTTGCGCGATGCGCGCCAGCAGCTCCGCCTGTGTCGTCTCCGCCGGCAGGCGGATGTCCACCGAGCGCATCCCCGCCTCCGCCAGCGCGCGTTCCTTTGCCGTCACGTAACTGCGCGAGGCCGGGTCGTCGCCCACCAAAATCACGCCCAGCGCCGGCGTCACACCCGTGCGCTCCCGCAACGCCGCCGCCCGCGCCCGAACCCGCTCGCGCGTCTCCGCGGCCAACGCCTTGCCATCGATCACTTCCGCTCTCATGATCTAAACTCCAATCTCTAGACTTGCCCTCACCATACCACAAGCGGCACACTTCCGCAAACCGAAGCCCCGCGCCTCGCGGGATGCACTGTTGATAACTTTCGCAAACCTGTTGAAAACCTGTTGAAACTGGACGGGGCCGCCAGGGGCCCAAATCCCTTTTTTCAATCAGGGAGCGGGGTCGTTTTTCGGGATGCGCCGTATCTCACCCCGAGACACGCCGTATCTCACCCTGAGAGACGGCGCATCGCTCACAGGGGTCGGGCGTCCCGCGGCCACCCCGGGCGCCACGCGGGTAAGCCGCTTGGGTCTTCTTTGCTTTTCCCTCGGCAGTCCGGTCTTTTCCAATCCGGTGGCGTCGTTGCCTGTCGGGTACGGGGCACGAACTTTCGTCCGCGACTCCGCGGAGACATCCCGGCGCAGGCTGCCGCGCATAAGCCTGATTGTTTGTCGTAAGTTGTTGAAATAAAGTAAGATAAAAGCACTTGACACCCCCCCCCTTGGGAGATTATAATATCCTCCTCTTTTTTCGGCCCTCATGTTTTTGTCCCCGTGTGTGTAATTGGGGGTATAAAACGGGGGCGGCAACCCTTTGACAAAAAGAGGGACTGATTATGAAACGCAGGATGGCCCTTGCTGCTGTTGCTCTTGGGTTGGCCACCGCCGCCTTCGCGGCGACGACGGTCGATGTGAGCGCCCGAACGTTGATCTATTCCACGGCCGGGAGCCGAGGGGAGCTTGACACGGTGGAGGCGAACAGCGCCTCGCTGACGCTGACGTTGACCCACGCGGTCTTCGACCGCACCATCACGTTGGACGACGGGAGCGCCCGCCCCATCAACTTCAATCCCTCGTCGCTGACCGTCTCGTCCATCGCGCTGGGCTTTGTGCCGCGCACGGACAACACCTATCCTCAGTCCTTCACGGTGGGCGAGGAAACCTTCACGCAGACTTCGGTTGGCGCCGAGACGACGGTGACGGACGCGGATGGTATGGGGCACGCAGTGGTCTTTGTAACCTACGAGGGGTCGGCCACGCTGGCTACGGGCGGCGCGTACACGCTCTCGGGTCTGGGTGCCACGGGCGTCGGCACGGAGGCGTCCTTGCGGACGGTGGATGAAGCCATCCATGCCATCGTAACGGGCACGGCGCGTCTGACGCGCCACGTGATTGAAATCGCGGATGGCGGAACTCACAGTCTGGAGGACGAGCTGGGCGGGGACTTCGCGGATGGGCAGGACACCGTCGTGGTCGTCGAGTTCTCCGGGAACGGTGGCACGCTGACGTTGGACAAAACGTTGACGAACTCGCCCTTCGTGGCCGGCTCCTCCGTGTCCAAGAGCGCGGCGGAGGCCGTCCTCCAATTCGCGGATGGCGTTTCCCTCACGGGGCCCTTCACGTTGCGCGACGGCACGACCGCCGGCGGCATCACGCTCCAAGCGCCCGCGAGCGGCGGTGGCATGAACATCTGGAACCCCGCCGACTTCCTCCTGCTCTGCGACCTGACGCTCGCCGCGCCGCTCCCCGCCTCGCCGGAGGGGACGCAAGATGAGAACAAAAACTGGTTCGAGAAGAACATCGTCCCCATCCCCGCCGGTCGCACCGTGCGCCTGGAGTTGCCCGCGAACACCGCCGAGGGCCGCCTCCCCAACCTGGCCTTCGCCGCGGAGGATTCCACGTTGGAGTTGGCCACGGGGCTCACGGACATCCCCGCCAAGTACCGTTCCGACCTCGGCGCCTCCGGCATCCTTGTGCTGAACCAAAACGTTGCGGGGGCCAATCTGCGCGTGGGTGACACGGGCTATCCCGGCACGGTGATTTTCCGGGGAGACCATACGTGGGAGTTCCCCGCGTTGATGGTAATGGGCAATTCTGCCGCCGTGATTCAGGAGGCCGGCGCATTGACGCTCACCGGAACGACGAGGGCGCTTCAGTTGCTTGCCAGCTCCGCCGACATCACGGTCGCGGGCGGCACCTTCTCGGTGGGTGGACTCTCGGGCATGAACGCCGACACGGCCACGCGCGTGAACGTTACGGGCGGCACGCTGGCGATGAGGAATGGCCTCGCGGCGGGCGCGGACAACTCGGGCGCCTTCCTGCTGACGGTGAACGGCGGCACGTTGGATTTGGGCGACGATCTGAACATGGTTCCCGCCGCGCGGCGTTCGCTCACCCTGAACGCCGGCACCATCAATGGCACGGGCAATGCCGTCAAGATCGTTACGGTTGACGCGAACGGCACCGGCGAGGACAACTTCATGACCGTCGGCGCCGGGCAGTGTGCGCTCACCGGCAATCTGGGGGTCGACGAAATTCGTGGCCTCAATGGTGGCACGTTGGCCTTGGACGCAAGCGTCGCGGTCAACCGCGTGCGCGACTTCACCGGCACGCTCTATGGCGAGGGCAGGGTGGTGAGCATTCTGGGCTCCCCCGGCGAGGTTACGCTCGACGACCCGTGGGGCACGGCGGAGGGCAAGACGCTCGCCGACCTCGCCAACACCATCGCCGCCGACTATCACGGCACCCTCGGTTTCACCGCCGGCACAAGCGCGACGAACCATAAGGACATCGACTTTTCGGCGGTGGAGGGCTTCACGGAGCTCCCCGGCGCCTTCCGCATCAACAACAACCAGCACATCACCATGCGCCTGGACCAGTACGCCGACGCCGTCATCCGCTGGCCCGCCAACCCCGAGGGTATCAAGCTCACCCTCATCGAGTCCGGCGCCTACGGCGGCGCCCTCACCCTCCCCCACATCCCCGCCGTCGGCACGGGCGTTACGCTGGACTTCGCCTCCTTCGACGAGAGCGGCGCGGTCGCCTCCCGCCCTCCGGAGGACTTCCGCTTGGAGGCCGACGAGAGCGGCGTCACCGACACCCTCACCTGGGATGATCCCGTCTTCACCGGCAAGGGCGCCTGGATCGACGTCGAGTTCAACGGCGACACCCGCAACTCCGGCTGGTTCACGCTCACCGGTCAGGATGGTTCCGCGGAAACGGACGGTCGCACAAACAATGGCTTGCTGTGCGGTTTGACTCCCGGTCAAAATCCCTTTGGCAACAAAGTGATGTTTGATACGATCCAAGGCATGGCCGCGGAGGATTATTTCACTGCGGTGCGTCATCCGCGCAACGACAAGGGCGGCCTTGCGCTCTACTATCGTCCCTACGTGGCCATGAAGACCCCGCTTGTCTATCCCGAGACGTGGAGCGTCTCCGTGCGGTTCACCGCGCCTGTTGCCCAACGTCGCTACGAGGATTATGGAAATAATCAGGGCGAGTGGTTGCCGGCGGCCGGTCATCGTTGTCTCGTTGCCTTTGGCAACAACGACAACACCGGGAACAACCCCGAGTGGGACAACTGTAACGCGCTCGTCCTCGCCACCGGCAACACGGACAACGAAATCGTGCTCTATCGCTTCACCGGGCGCAACGCGACGGAATACGATGGGAACACAGGGCGACCCGCTCAAGACGCCACGGCGCAGCCGCCTGAGGAGCTTTTCCGTAAGCAATTGGCCGATGCCACCTCCTCCGCGCACACCGTTTCGGTGGTGTATGACGGCGACACGATGACCTTCTATCTCGATGGCGCCTACGTTGCTTCCACCGAGGCCGGCGATCTGGAGGGCTTCCGGTTGGGCCGTGGCCTGCAGGTGGGCGCGCAGTTGGGTGGCCATGGCGTCGTCCCGGAGGCTTTCTGGCAACTTGCCTATCCGCCGAGCGAGGCCGAGGGCGGCGTCATCGACTTCATCCGCTTCTACAAGGGCGCGCTGACCGACACGGCCATGCAGGAAATCGCCGACCGCACGCCCTACGTCCGCGAGAACCTTCGTTACGTCCGCTACGTCCCCATCACCTCGGAACCTAACACTCAGCTGGCCGTCCCTGAGGGTGGGGAGACGTGGGTACAGCCCCAGGCGTGGGTGGAGCAACGCTATGAGAATGGCGCGTGGACGGCCACCGGGACGCGCACGGCCGAGCCGGCCGAGGGCGCGGAGTGCCGCCTCCTTGTCGCTTCGGGCGAGTACCTCATCCAGGTGAACGTCGCGCGTAATGAGAGTGGGTACTTCTACTCCCCCAACCGCAACTACGCCACGCTCGTCGTCGCCCCGCAGGATGGTCAATCCGAGGCCGGCACCGTCCGCCTCACGCCCCTCGGCGTGACCGCGAAGGAAGTGACCGAGGAAGATGAGACCAACGCGGCGTGGGAGAGCCAGGTCGTCGCCGGGGACTGGTACAAAACGACCGAGCCCATCTCGGAAGGCAACCGCACAGGCTTCACGTATGGCCGCCTCCGCTTCACCGGCGGCGCCGACGACCCCATCAACGCCGACCCCGCCATCCCCGACTTCCACGGCTCCAGCTATCTTTTGGGCGGTAACACGCAGATGACCGTGAGCGAGTCCGACGTGGACTGGGATGGGGAGGTCGAGTCTTCGGGGTCGTACTCGGTCACACAGACGGGGCACAAGACCATCACGTACACCTACACGGCGAATGCGCAGAGTGGGCTTGCCGGGGTTTACGACGCCGGCGTGTGCGTCTTCTCCAAGTATGCCAAAATCGTCTTGGCCGCTTCGCAGACCGGCACGCAGACGCGCACGGAAACGTGGAAGCGGATAGGTTATGAAAGTAGCGAGAACGACTACTCTTGGATTTCCCAAGAGCGGACAGACGAGGGGACGCTCGTGGGGACGCTGACGCCGGGAGGGCAATCCAACACGCTTCGCTTGGTGGCGGGGTTGGCGCTGACGCGTGGGGAGCGCGACGAGGTGGTGGATTGGCAGCTCACCGGGCCCGTGGTCGTCGAGGGGGCGGACATGGAGGCCGAGAACCTGCCCAACGTCTCGGGCAACGACGTGGACGCGGACAAGACGCAGGCCTCGCTGGATGTCTGGGTACCGAAGTTCGGCGCGGACGCGGACTGGAAGTTCTACGACATCACGCGCGTGAAGATGGCGGACAACGCGAACGGCCACGGCACGGGCCTTTTCGCCCGCGCCGTCCAGACCCCCGGCCGCCTCTACCTCGACTTCACCCAGGAGAACGGCGCGGGCTGGTATGAGGCGAAGGGTGGTGCCTTCTCCGCCCAGGCGTGGTATCGCTATGGCTACGAGGGCACGCCCGCGACGGCGACGCGCAGCGGCATGGCGCCCACGCCCATCTCCGCCACCGACTTCGACAACGCCGTGGCCTTCCAGATCCGCCTCGCCACCGCCCAGAGCGACGTGACGCTGAACCTGGACAAACTCCCCGACTCGGAGATCGACACCTTCTTCGTGGAGGACGACGCGGCGGACGGCGCGGCCGACCTGCCCACGCTCTTCCTCACGGGAGCGGCCCCGCTCACCATCCATCGCTCCGTGGTGGCCGAGGCGCGGTTCGACGTCTCCAACGGCGGCGGCGAGATGGCGCTGAACCTGAAGCCCGAGGGCACGCCCATCCCCGTCCACAAGGGCGAGAGCGCGCACGGCGCCCTCATCGTCGGCGACGCGACCATCGATTGGGACTTCGGCGCGATCAGCTCCGTGCCGCGGCTGGAGGTGGCGAAGGACTGCACGCTGACGCTCTCCGGCGCGCAGGACTTCCGTACGCACGGCAACACGCTTGTGGCCCAGGACGGCGCGACGATTGCCCAGACAGGCACGAGACCTTTGCGTGGCACGGACGTGGAACTCGGCGAGGGGGCGACCTTTGCCTTCCAGGCGGAGTCCGCCGTCTCGGGCGATGCGGCCGTGGACGACGGCGTGGTGCTGAGTGGCGCGCTGACGCTGTTGGGCAAGACGGCGACGTTGAGTGGCTCGCGGACCGAGGGGGCCACGGCGTTGCCGCACTTCACCGCGCAGGGCGGCATTGTCGCCACGCAGGAGGGCACGACGCTGACGGTCGCCGCGCCCGGCGAGGGCGACAGCTGGCACAGCCACACCGTCGCGTTGACAGGCGAGGGCTTCGGCCTGACGAAGACGGGCGCGGGCACGGTGGACTTCTATGCCACCACGGCGCCGACGGTCTCGGGCCCGGTGCGCGTGGAGGCCGGCACGCTTCGCGTGGCACCCCAGGCGAACGGCACGACGACCACGCCCATCGGCGCGAACGACCTCCACGTGGCGGTGGGTGCGACCTTGGCGGCCAGCGCGCGCAAGGTGACGGGCGCGGGCTATCTCTTGGCGCACATTCCCTCGGGCGCGACGCTTTCGGGCGGCGGCACGGTGGATGGCGGCTTGGTGCGGTTGGACTCGGGCGCCACGTACACTGTGGTAACGGGCGAGGCGTTGACCTCCGTCGCGGGCTTCCTGCCCGGCGACAACGTGGCCGTGGCGAACATCATCGCCGCCCTGCTGGAGGGTTACACGGCACACACGGTCTTCCTGAAGTCGGGTCGCCGCGAGCCGAACGAGAGTCCGAGCGCGCCGAACGTCCGCCGCCGTATCCTTTCGCAATTCACGAACAGCAAGACGCGGTGGGACACCGTCGCGCACATCGTGAACGGCGGGACGGAGTACTACGCGCAGCCGGCCTCCATCCCCGAGCCTACGGATCTCGCCGAGGGGGCTGCGGAGCCCGAGTACGCGAACACTCTGGAGAACGCGTTGATTGACCACTACCGTGGCGAGGGCATGGCCTACATCGGCACCTCGCAGGGGCGGACCAAGGCTTCGACCCAGCACCTGAACGCGAGCGAGATTGGCGAGGCCATCACCTGCTTCGGCAACATCCTGGCCTTCAGCGAAAAGGCGCCCGGCGGTGCCGCCACCCAGGCCGAGGGCGAGGAATACGTGGACGCCCGCAACCTCTACGTGGCCTATGAGTTCGGCATCTCCGCGATGGCCTTCGCCACCCTGCCCGATGAGGACGGGGCCGAGAAGACCTACGTGGTGGTGGAGGTGAAGGTGCGCAACGACCTCGCGAACGCCTTCGAGGGCATCTTGGCCGACACGGCGGAGGCGCGGTTGCCCGCGATCTTCCGCGAGAGCACGCGCGTCTATCTCACCTGGGCCGACACGGACGAGGAGAACGTGGACGCGGAGGCGGAGGTGACGGATGCGGTGGAGGTGACGGACCTCACCGGCGCGACGCCGGGCACCGCCTCGGCCGCCGACACGCGTTACTTCCGGGTGCCGTATGACGAGGAGCATTTCCCCGAGGGGGCGTTGAGGCAATTGCGTGCGCATGCCGCGTTGCAATCGTCCCGGGAGTGAGACGCGCGAGGCGCCTCCGGTCGCAAGACCGGGGGCGCCCCTTCCTGCATAGCCGTTCGTGAGGCGACTCGCCGCTTTGCCATATGCCTTCGCCGGGGCCGGGAAGGCTTCGCGCACGAGGTTTCCGATTTGCGCGTTCAGGTGTTGTTGCGTGATACGCCTGTTCGTCCCGGTTTCTTTTTTTGGTTTTGGAGTCCATCCGCTTGGCCAGGTAGGAGCTTGAAGGAGTCCCTTCCCGTCTTTCATTTCACTGACAAGCATTCGCTTGTCCGTTCATTGTGAAATCCCTTCTTGAAAATCCTGGACACGCGTGGCCGGGCGGGATTTGCAGGGTGGGATGGCTTTTGGTATCATTTGCGCGTTTTATCGGCGGGTGTGGCCGGGCGGTGGGTGGCACCGTTGTTTCGTTTTTTCCCTTTGTTTGGCTCGCTTTGGTTTTACGTGCATGGTATGATGGTGAAGGTGGCATTGACGGGTGGCATTGCGTGCGGCAAGAGTATGGCGGAGCGCGCGTTTGCGCGATTGGGGTGCCGTGTGTTGGATGCGGACGCGGTGACGCGTGAGCTGGAAGGGCCCGGGGGCGCGGCCGTGGAGGGGATTGTGGCGCGGTTTGGCGCGGGGGTACGCGCGGCGGATGGGGGGATTGACCGGGCGCGGCTGGGGGCGTTGGTCTTTGCGGACGCGGGGGCGCGGAGGGATTTGGAGGCGATTGTGTTGCCGTTGGTGCGGGAGCGGGTGCGTGCGTGGCTGGCGGGGGCACGGGCGGGGGAGATTTCGGTCTTTTCGGCGGCGACGTTGTTCGAGCAAGGGTGGGAGCGTGGTTGGGATGGGGTGGTGTGCGTGTGGGCGTCGGTTGGGACGCAGGTGCGGCGCATGATGGCGGCGCGGGGGATGGACGAGGCTGCGGCGCGGGCGCGGCTGGCGGCGCAGATGGATGCGGGAGAGAAGGCGCGGCGCGCGGATTGGGTGCTGCGCAACGATGTGGATGACCCGGAGGCGTTGGCGGGGCAGGTGTCGGCGCTGGTGGGGCAGTGGCGGCGCGGCGGGGCGGGGCAGTGAGGAACCTTTTGTTGTTTTGCCATTCGTAAAGGAAATCGAAAGCATGGATGAAGAGATCCCAAAGGAAGAGTTGAAGCCGACCATCCGGGCGCGTCGCGTGGCGCGGCCGCGTTCGGCGGAGGGTGGGGCGGCGCGTGGGCGTGCGGCCCGTTCGCGCACGGTGGCCAAGCCGCAACAACCGGAGATGCCGCCGTTGTCTGAGCCGCTGCCAGAGCCGATGCCCGGGCCGGTGCCCGCGGAGGTGGTGCGTGCGGCGGATGCTTTGTTGGAGCAGGTGCCGTCGATGACGCCCGCGCCGGATTTGGGGCTGGGGGAGGCGCGCGAGGAGCAGCAACCCGCGCCCGTGCCGCCGCCACAGGCGGAGGCGCCGCGCCCGCAGGGGGGTGAGCGCTCGCAACAGGAGCGGCGTTGGGACCGGCGGGGGAACAATCGTTGGGAGCGCCGCAAAGGGGGCCGAGGCGGACAGCCGCAACAGCAGCAGGCGCAGGCGCCGGGTTATGAGCCATTGCCGCCGGAGACGCCGCCGCTTTATCTGAAGGAGTTGGAGGGGGTGCCTTTCGAGAAGTTGGTGGGGATGTTGCCGGCGGATCGCGCGGAGGATGCCATCAACTTGCGTCGCCACGAGGTGATCATGGAGCTGACGCGGATTTGGCTGCGGCGCAAGGGCACGGTAATCGCGACGGGCACGGTGGAGGCGTTGGGCGAGGGCTTCGGCTTCTTGCGTTCGGCGGCGAACAATTACTTGCAGTGCCCGGAGGATGTCTTCGTGAGCCAGCAGCAGATGCGTCGCCACGGTCTGCGTACGGGCGATTTGGTGGAGGGGCCGTTGCGCGAGCCGCGCGACCGCGACCGCTTCTTCGCGTTGGCGAGCGTGTCGCTGGTGAATGGGTTGCCGGTGGAGCAGGCCAAGCGCGTGGCCCACTTTGAGTATCTCACGCCCATCTTCCCGGATCGGCGCATCTTGTTGGAGACGACGCAGGCGGAATATTCCATGCGGGTGATGGATCTCTTCACGCCTGTTGGCTTTGGCCAGCGTGGGCTTATCGTGGCGCCGCCGCGCACGGGCAAGACGGTGCTGCTCCAGAAGATCGCCAACGCCATCAGCGCGAATTACCCGGATGTGGAGTTGATGGTGTTGCTCATCGACGAGCGCCCCGAGGAAGTGACGGATATGCAACGCAACACCAAGGCGCAGGTCTTCTCCTCTACCTTCGACGAGGAGCCCCAGCGCCATTGCGCCGTCTCGGAGATGGTCATCGAGGTGGCCAAGCGCAAGGTGGAGAGTGGCAAGGATGTGGTCATCCTGCTGGATTCCATCACGCGACTGGCGCGTGCCTATAACACTGCCGCCCCGCATTCGGGCAAAATCCTCTCCGGGGGCTTGGACGCGAACGCGATGCACAAGCCAAAACGCTTCTTCGGCGCGGCGCGCAACATTGAGCACGGCGGCTCGCTTACCATCTTGGCCACGGCGCTTATCGAGACAGGCAGCAAGATGGACGACGTGATTTTCGAGGAGTTCAAGGGCACGGGCAACATGGAGCTGCGCCTTGACCGCGGTCTCTCGGATCGGCGCATCTTCCCGGCCATCAATATCGAGCAATCGGGCACGCGGCGCGAGGATTTGCTGTTGCACCCCGACGAGCTGACGCGCGTCTGGGCTTTGCGCAAGGCACTTACCCCCGTGGGCGCCAACGAGGCGATGGATGCCTTGCTCAAGCGCCTGCGCCTGACCGGCTCGAACGCCGAGTTCCTGATGTCCATCAAGGAGGGCTGAACCATGCCCGAGCAAAAGCGACAGGGCCGCGTCTACCACCGCGCGGCCAAGCCCCGCAAGTATGCCAGCCGCACCTTCGGCGAAAGCGCCGATTGGTCCGATCACCAAGGGTGTGAGGGACTCTACGGTAACCGCCCGCTGGATTTGCTGCGGTGCCTGCGCCCCGGTCAGTGGGCCAAGAACCTCATCCTCTTGGCGGCTCCCTTTTTTGCCTTCTTCGACAGACATCAGACCTTGCCGGATGCCGTGGGGCTTCAGGAACGCTTGGGGTTGGCTCTCGTGGCCTTCGTTCTCCTCTCGGGTGCGGCTTACGTTTTCAACGACCTTGTGGATGCACGGGCCGACGCAGCCAACCCACTGAAGCAGTGCCGGCCCATTGCCGCGCGCCGGGTTTCGGCCGGGGCCGCCGGTACGTTGGGCACGCTTTGCCTGGCGCTGGGTTTGGGCGCGGCCTGGACGCTGTGCGCCCGCGCGGGCGGGCTGGGCTTTCTCTGGGTTTGCGTGGCCTACGTGGCGCTCCAGCCGCTCTACACCTTCCTTGCGCGCAAGGTGGCGGAGTGGGGGGCGACTTTCGTGGCCGTGGGCTTTGCCTTGCGCGCGGCCGGTGGCGCGGTGGCCGTGGGCGTGCGCCTCTCGCCGTGGCTCTTGGTGTGCGTCTTTCTGCTGACCTTCCTCGTGGCGCTTTGCAAGCGGCGTGGCGCGAACTTCGTGAAGGGCACGCCCCAGCCAAGCGCGGCGGAGATGCGCATCCTGGATTTGGGCATTGGCGCCTCGGCCGCCGCCACGCTCACGTGCTACGCGCTCTACACCTTGGCCACGGAGACGATTGCCAACTTCGGTACGGCGCGCCTCGTCTGGACGGTGCCACTGGTGCTCTTGGGGCTCTTTCGCCTCCTGCGCCTGACCTACGGCGAACGTGCCACCGGCGCTCCCGACGTCGCTCTTCTGCGCGATTGGCCCATGCTGGCCATCCTGGCGCTCTGGGTGATTGCGTGCGCGGCAATCCTTGCCTGTCCCGGCATGGCCGCCGCATAAGGCCATGCGACAAAAAAGCCGCCCCCGACCAAATCGGTCGGGGGCGGCTTTTTGTCGCAAGCTGCGCGTGCGGGTCAGGGCGCGATGTCCGCAAAGAGAGTGGCGAGGTAGGCCTTGACGGTCTCGATGGCAGCCTTGGGCTTGGCGTGGATGTCACAGCCGGCGGCACGGAGGTGCCCGCCCCCGCCGAAATGCGCGGCAATGGAGGCGGCGGTGAAGCCTTGGTCGTCTGTGCGCGTACGCACGCTCAGGCGTGTGATGCCGGGCTTGTCTTTGGTCTCGTAAAAGAAGAGGGAGATTTGGGCGGTAGGGATGGAGCGGGGAATGTCGATGGCGTCTTCAATCTCGCTTTTGGCCACGCCGGCGCGGCGGAAGTCGCGCGCGGTGAGGCAGATGAGCGCCACGCGCCCGCGGAACCAAGTGGTCAGCGAGTCGTAGGCCTTGCGCTTGAGGAGCACGGCGCCTTCGCTGGCGTAGAGGTAGAGACGGTCGTTAATGGCCGAGGAGTCGACCCCGCAGGCCAAAATCTCCGCGGCGGCGCGCAGGGTGGAAGGGTGCGTGCAGGAGTAGGCGAAACGCCCCGTGTCCGTGACCAACGCCACCCAGAGAGCCTCGGCGGATTCGCGGTCGAGCGGCCACTTCATGTGCTTGGCGAAACGGTGGATGAGCTCGCCGGTGCTGCTGGCATCGGGGATAACCCAACGGGCGAGCCCGCGGCGGCGGTCGCCCGTCACGTGGTGGTCGATGACGAGTTGCGGCAGTTTGGCGGCGGCGTCGCGCAGGGGGCCTTCGGGCAGGCGCTCGGGGCCTGAGCAATCCAAGAGAAGCACGCAATCGAAATCGCGTGCGCGCACGTTGGTGGGCGCCACGCAGTCTGCGTAATCGAGCAGGAACTTGGGTGGGCCCATGCCGAGCGGCGAGAGCGCCACGCGAGGCTCCCAGCCCTGTGCCTTGAGCAGGCGTGCCATCGCCACGCAACTGCCCACCGCGTCGCCGTCGGGGCGGATGTGCGCCGTGATCAGGACGCGTCGAAATTGCCGCAACGCATGAACCACGGCCCGGATGCTACCATGTGCGCGATGGGTCGTCAGATTTGGCGACATAGGTTTAGGCGTGGGGCTCGTAGGCGGTGGGGATGGCGGCCAGCCAAGCGCGAACCGCATCGTCCAACGGCTCGATAGCCTTGATGACGGCCGGCACCGTGCCGCGCTCCGAGGGCAGCGTCACGGCATCGCCCACCTTGTGCCCCGTCACGGCGGCGGCTAGACGCGAGCGGCAGGAGATGATGTTCAGCGCTTCGTCGCGATCCAACTCGCCCAATATGGTGAAGGTTTGCGTGCCGCGGTTTGTCGCGACGGTGACACGCGTGCCCAAGTCGGCGGTGTCCGTGGGGCAGTTGGCAAAGTCGGTGGCCTTGAGGACGCGCAGGTTGCGATCCATCTCGTCCTGTCGGCCGAGGAGGACGCGTTGGTGATCCTTGGCGAATTGATATTCCGCGTTCTCGCGCAAGTCGCCGTAGCTTCGCGCGGTGGCGATGTCCTTGGTGTTGTTGGGAATCTCCACGTTGATCAGGTGGTCGTAGGCCAGCTTGTAGGCGGTGAGCGAGCGGAGGGAGGTGAGATGCTGGCGCTCCTGCTGCGTACGCACCGTGCGGCGGAGTTTCGTCAGTGTGGGGTCGAAGCGCATCATGCGCGTGAGCAAGTTCTTTTGCGAGGCCGCGTCCCACGATCGCGAGGCTTGGATGCGCTCGAACATTACCGTGCGCTCAAAGGGCTCCAATTCCTTGCACACCGCCTCCAACCACTTCGCGCTGTCGAAAAAGGCTTGGAGGGCGTTACGCATCTTCAGGTTTTCGCCTGCCCAACGTTGCTCCACGATATGGATGGCCTGGGTGAGCAAATCGTTCAGCGAAGGAGCCTTCCATTCCTCGGCGGCCTCGCGGTTGCGCAGTGCCCACACCACGAGCGTCGGCAAGGGGCTCGTTTGCCGCGCCAGAAGGGCGCGCACGGCCGCACCGGTCGCTTCGTCGCCCTTCAACGTGGCGAGGGTCGCGCCCAAGGCCACGCTGGACAACTGCGGCAGATGTTCCAGAATGAGCCCCTTTAGGTCGGGCTTCACCGCCAAGAGGAAACTCGCCAACGCCGAGACATCGCGCGCCGAGAGCCCCTTCAGCGAGGCCAGGAAGTTATCCTGCTCGTCCTTCTCCATCAATGTTTCGGCCTGGCGGGCCTGCTCCTCGGGGGAGGAGAGGTTGAGGCGGCGCAACAACACGGCCACCTGCGCATAGCGCGCGAAGTCCGTCCTGTCCGCGCCCTTGAGTGCAAAATTCAAGCGTGCCGTGATGGTGTCGCGGTAACTATCGGGCAACTCGCCATTCTTCTCCGCCAACAGGGCGAGTGTGCCATCGTAAATCTTTTTGATGTCGCGCTCCTTGGCGAACTTCTTCAGCCACTTGTCGCCGAAATCCTCTTCCTCGTCCAATAGGCGGATGGGCTCGGTGCGTTTGGCGGGAATGTCCACGGGGTGCGTCTTGTCGGCCTTGAGGTTGCGGCGGGCGGTGTCCCAGAAGGCCTTCCAGTCCTGTGCCTTGACCAAGCCGGCCGAAACGAGGCGTTCGGAGAGACGTTGTACCGACATTGGGCCGTAGCTCTGGAGCGTCAGGCGCACCAACTCGGCGGGGTGGTGCTTGGCCATGTCCAGGATTTCGTCGCGGTTCTTCAGGTAGCGTGTCATGAGGTGCTCGTCGTTGGCCACCTCCAGGTTTTGGCCGGCCACCGCCAGGCTCATCGCGTGCCCCTTCTTCCCCTCGAAGTCGATAATCACCTTGCCATAGAAGGTGTCCAGGCTCTTTACTTGGCCAAAGCCCCACGACTGGCTGCTTACGTACACCCCGGGCTTCAGCGCCTGCAATACCGAGAGCCGCGCAACGATGGCCTTCGCGATGGCCGTATTCAGGCCGATCGAGTCCACAAACAGTTTCTCGTCGGTCGTCCCCGCGCTTCGGCGCACCACCTCGCGCATCTGCGCCAAATCGATGTTCTTGTTCTCGCGCAACACCGCAGCATGCGCATCGTAAAAAGCCACGCACGCAACGGCCGCGCGCAAGTCCTTCGCTTTCACCACCGCTTCCGTCAAGGCCACGAACAGGTTGCACGCGGCTTTCGCTTCCGTTTGCAACAGATCGCCGATTTGCTTGAGTCCGGCGGGCACATCCGAGAGCATCGCCTGTACCCGAGCCTCGATTTCAGCCTTGTCCATTTATCAATCCTTTCCTGAACATTCGGTGGCAAAAACCTATCCGCGCCCATCGTCTCACGAAGGTCGCCTTTTGCGCGCACGTCGATAAACATACCAAAAAACGCCCCTCGCCTGCAACCAAGCCCGCTCGCTTCAATCGTTTCGCACAGTAGGTCATAACACCTGTACATTCCATTTCCAAAGCGACGTTCCCCACGAACAATCCAAAATGCGCAATCTAACAAAATGGGACTGGTGCCATTTCCAATTGTCATATCACGGGAAGGCAAGCGGAAAGAAGGCGTATGGGAAATCGTAGTGTTGCACCAAGAGTTGGCAATCCTCGCTGGTTGGCCTTTGCTTACTGTTTCTCCTCTTGGTTTGTGAATGTTATCGAGCGAATGAAAGCATCGCTTCCCGGCATTTTGACAATCAGGACGTAACGCCCATGCGGAGTGGTCAAGATTTGCGGGTGATTGATATGCGGAACAGGCGGTGAACGCCGAATGGCTATTTCGTGGTTCACGCGTGACAGGAAATCTGTCGGACGGTCGTAGACTACCGTGACAGCTTGTGTTGCCCAATTCGTCGTGTCCGTTTCGGGAAGCGGCATGACGATGGCGTTTGCCGTCGGGGACGTATAGAAGTTGCCTTTGACTTTCGCGAGCCGGTTTTCCGGAATACAGAAAGCATCTTTTTGATAAAGGTTCGTGTACAACTCGTTACTGAGCGCGATGGGGGCCATGTTTTTTCCATGATAAACACCGAAGCCTTGTCCGTGGCCATCAAGGGATTGCCAAGTGTAAATCGCCTGATGGAAGAAGCGGGCGAAGGGGCCGCATTTGACGCGTTCATGGCATGTAACATTGTCTTTGCTTTGCAGGAAGAGATTGAGCATGGTATCGAAGTTTGATCGAATCCGGGAGCCTAAGAACAAGAGCACGCACGCCAATGGGAGGAATGCGCTTGTTACACCCAGAGCTAGCCAACGAGGTGGATTGAACTCGCGAAGCACGATAAGAATGGCAAAGAGATTGGCACACCACAGGCTCCGCTCCCCATTGAAACCTACCACGGAAATCATCAGAACGCTACCGAGGATGACGAGGAGCTCAAAGGCGTTTCGGCGCAGGATGCCCATCCGGTCTCGCATGAAAAGTAAGCAAAGCAACACACACCAGACGCCCTTTACGGCAACGGCTATCTTGAGCTGTGTCAGTGCAATCGACATAAGAGACAAGGAATGTGCCGTCGCGTCAGGGTCAAACCGACGCACAGAAATCCAACACAGTGCCAATGTCCCAAGCCCGTACGCACCGAACAGCAGCACTTTGGAGGCACGCAAGGCCCGTAAATGCGCCAAAGACCAAAACCCAAGAGCGAAGCAGACAGGCAATGAAAATCCCTCCTGTGCCCACCCGCAAATGAACGCCGCACACATCATTGGGATAAGCCACCAATGCAACGCGCCGTCACGCTCGATTTGTTCTCGCATTAGACAAAACCCCAACGTCAAGGTGCCTGCCCACAAATAATTTACGCTTCCTGCACACCATAGATAGCTTTCGCCTTTGCAAAGAATAAGAAAAACCAACCCGATTGAAAAAGCCACCACTTCCCAGCGCGGCGACCATCGCCCGCAAGACAGCCGCCATAAAAAAAGTAACAACACCCCCATGATTGCTGTATTGGCCACGTTGAAAGCGCCTTTTCCCAACCATCCCGTGAATGCACGCGCAAAGAAATGAACCACAGGACGGTACCCATCTGCCACGTTGGCTTCCCATACGCTTCTCAAATTGTCTGCACGGGAAAACGTCGTTCCTGCGGCCTTTGCCTCGAGCAACGAGGCGCCCGGAGACCAATGAAACGTGTCATTGGGCGGCACCTCCCATGTCAAACCATAGACGCAATCATCCGAACAGAAAGAGAAAGAAACATTGAGCGCGAAAATCAACGCCAGAAATGCACCAAGCAACATCCAAGGTGCGAAACGAGCTAACCGTGCAGAGAAAATGCGGGCGAACATTTACTTTTCCTCCTTGATGAAATAGAGCGGGCGGCGTTTGGTCTCCAGATAGGTCTTGGCAAGGTAGGCCCCAAGGATACCCACGAAGAAGAGCTGTAGCCCGCCGAAGAAGATGACGATACACACGAGCGACGGCCAGCCGCCCACCGGGTCGCCAAAGCAGAGCGCCCGGATAAAGACAAACAGCAACGCCACGAACGCCCCCGCGCAACAGAGCACGCCAATCAGCGACGCCAGCTGCAACGGCGCGGTCGAAAAGGCCATGATGCCCTCGAGACTGTAGAGGAAGAGTTTGCGGAAGGACCATTTGGTCTGCCCCGCCGCCCGCGCGACGTTCGGGAAGGCCAGCCATTTCGTCCGGAACCCCACCCACTGGTAGATGCCCTTGGTGAAGCGATTGACCTCCGGGAGCGCAAGGATGGCCCCCACCACCTGGCGCGTCATCATGCGATAATCTCGCGCGCCATCCACCAAGGCCACATCCGAGAAATGGCGCATCAGCCAATAGAAACGTCGCGCGAACCACGATCGCACCGGCGGCTCGCCCGCGCGCGACGTCCGCCGCGTGGCCACGCAATCGTACCCCTCCACGCGGATGGCACGGAGCATCTCGGGCAACAGCGCGGGCGGGTCCTGCAAATCCGCGTCCAGCGTCGCCACGATTTCCCCGCCAGCCTTGCGCAGCCCCGCCAAGAGCGCCGCCTCCTTGCCGAAGTTGCGCGAGAACGACACATAACGCACCCGCGGATCCCTCGCCGCCAACGCCCGCACAATCTCCAACGTCCCATCCGTGGAGCCGTCGTCCACAAAGACGAACTCCAGCCGCCCGCCACACTCCAACCCCGCCGCGTCCACCGCGCCGACAAACGCCTCCACGCACGGCGCCTCGTTGAAACAAGGCACCACCAACGACAACTCGATTTTCCCTTCGGCCATAAAAAGCACGCTTCCTTTCACGTACCCTATACGAGGCCCTGAGAATGCCCAATCCGACTACGTGCAAAGAAAGCGCGCCGATACGGCGCACCCTGCAAAACACATTGCCCGGATTTGTGAAATTTCTCAGGTTTCGTACAGAGCAATCATGTTTGCGCAAAGCGCAAAGTGCGAGGGCTCCCCCCTCGCGTGCCCACATGATACCAAAAACCCCGACGGCCCGCGCGCACAGAATACGCGGGCACGTATGCGGATGACCCACCGGAAAAATAATGGGGCGGGGGCGGGACGCGCGCGAAGGCGGCAGGGTTGGGCGGGACGGGTCTGTCGATAACTTTGCGAAAGTTGTTGAAAAGCTGTTGGCAGCGAACGGGGCCGAAGGCGACTTGGCCCCCCTTTTTCAATCAGGGAGCGGGGCCGTTCCTCGAGACACGCCGTATCGCGGGGCGAGACACGCCGTCTCCCCGACGGAGGTGGGCCGGGACGCTATCGACGAGCGTCGCGGCTGACTTTTTGTTCGTGGGCACAAAAAAGGCACCCGCCGCAGGAGCGGCGAGTGCCTTGGGAAATGGAATGGGGCGCTTTAATGTGCGCGGGTGCGGGCGAGGCGGACGGCGGCGACGACGCCGGGCAGGGCATGGGGCTTGCGCAGGGTGACGCGGACGGCGCGAATGCGGGGGTCGGCTGCGAAGGCGGCATCGATGGCGATTTGTGCGGCGCGCTCGATCATGCGGCAACGGGCGGCGATGAGGGCCTCGCGGACGGCGTGGGCGACGCGGACGTAGTCGATGGTGTCGGCGAGGGCGTCGCTTTGGGCTGCGGCCGCGAGGTCGCAGCCCAGCTCCAGGTCGAGGAAGAGTTCTTGGGGGAAGGTGCGTTCGTGGGGCAGGTCGCCCACAATGCATTCCACGCGGAGTCCTTCGAGGAGGATGGCGTCAGGGGGTGGCGTCTGGCTTGTCGGCATCGGGGAGTTCCTGCATGGGGGGCTCGGCGGACTCTTCCTCGCGGATGGCGCGGCGGATGGCACGGATGCGCCAGAGGAGCCAGGCTGTGGTGAGGAGGAGGATGGGGACGAGGGTGAGGAGGACGGCTTGTCGGTGGTCGAGCGCCCAGGCGTGCGCGGCGAGGATGCCGCGGTGGACCCAACGCCCCCAGAAGAGCCAGAGGAGCGCACCCGCACCGAGCGCGGGGCCGAAGGGGATGGCGAGGGGTGCGGTTTCGGCGTCGGGGTGTTCGGCAGCCGTGTCGTCGGGGGCGTGGCGGAGGCGTTGTGCCGCGAGCGCGCCGAGCCCCATGAGCAGGCCGAGGAAGGCCGCGAGCATGAGGACGTAGAGCATGCCGCTCCAGCCGAAGAGCGCGCCGAAGAGCATGAGCCACTTGACGTCCCCGAAGCCGAAGGCGTCTTGCAGGAAGATGCGTTCGCCGAGCCAGGCGATGGCGAAGCCGATGCCGAAGCCGGCGGCGGCGCCGACGAGGGAGGCGAAGAGCCCTTGGTGCCAGGTCATCGCGCCTTGCAGGAGTGGAAATGCGGCGGAGGCGGCGATTGCCAGGGGCGTGCCGATGAGGGAGATGCGGTCGAGGAGGATGCGGTGGTCAAGGTCAATCATCACATTGACGACCGTGGAGGCGACGAAGAGCCAGAGGATGGGGATAAGCTCGGGCGTTTGCAGGTGGTTGAGCGCCAGCAGGCTTGGGTTGCCCCACATGAGGAAGACGAGGAGGAAGAGGAGCGCGGTGAGCGCCTCGATGAAGGGATAGCGCGCGGAAATGGGGCTTTTGCAGTAGGCGCAGCGCCCGCGCAGGATGAACCACGAGAGGATGGGGATGTTGAGATACCACGGAATCGTCCGCCCGCACCCGAAGCAGTGGCTGCGCGGGCGGCTGACCGATTGGCCGATGGGAATGCGGTAGATGCAGACGTTGAGGAAACTGCCGATGATGGCGCCCAGGCAGAGGATGAAGGCGAGGGCGACGCGTGCCAGGAAGGTGGCGTCGTCCTCCGGCAGGTTGATGAGCCACTCATTCATGGGCGGCCAGGCCTTCCTCGACGGCGCGGAGCATGGCGGCGCGGTCGGCCTCCAGCCCCGTCCAGAAGGTGAAGGAGAGCGCACCCTGCTCCACGAGCATGCGCACGCCGTTGGCGGCGCGTGCGCCGGCCTTGGCGGCCTCGCGCATGGTGGGGGTTTCGGGGGAGCCGGGGGGGATGACGATGTCGTAGAGCGCTTGGCCGGCGCGAAGTTCGTCGGCGCGGGCGGCGGGCTCGGGGAAGACGGCCAGCCCGCTGGGGGAACACTGCGCCAGGAAGTCCGCCTCGCGCAGGGCGGCACGGTCGATGGCCGCGGCGTCGAAGCCTTGCGCGCGCAGTTCCTTCGCCAACGACTCGGCGTGGGCGCGGTCGATGTCGAGGAGGCCGAGGCGCTTGGCGCCGGCGTGGGCGAGGGTGATGGCGATGGCGCGGCCGGCGCCGCCGCAGCCGATGACGGCGCAGGTGCGGCCGGCGGGGGCAAGGCCGAGGGTGGCCTTGGCGGCGGCGAGGAAGCCGGGGCCGTCGGTGTTGTGGCCTTCCATGCGGCCCTCGGCGAAGCGGACGGTATTCACGGCGCCGAGGCGTTCGGCCTCGGGGGTGAGGGTGTCCATCATCGGGAGGGCGAGCATTTTGTGGGGGATGGTGAGGTTCACGCCCGTGAAGCCCTCGTCGGCCAAGGCGTTGAGCGCGTCGCCGAGCATTTCGGGGGGCACGTCCAGGCGCACGTAGTCGCCGTCGAAGCCGATGCTTCGGAAGCTGGCCATGTGCATGACGGGCGAGAAACTGTGGTTGATGGGGTGTCCGAGGACGGCGAAGCGTTGCATGGTCACTCCTGAATCATGGCGACGGAGCCGGAGCGGGCGATGTCGAGCACGTCGAAGGGGCGCACCAGCGTGAGGAATTGCTCCACCTGCATTTGCGAGCCGATCATCTGGATGGTGAGGGCGTCCGGCTGGACGCCGACGACCTTGGCGCCGAAGAGCATGGCCACCTCGATGACGGGCGCGCGGCCGGTGGCGCGGGTGCTGACCTTGAGGAGGATAGCCTCGCGGTCGATGTGCGGGCGCGCCGTCACGTCGTCCACGCGGAAGACGTTGATTTGCTTGGCGAGCTGGGCGACGACTTGGGCGATGACGGTTTCGTCCCCGGGGATGACGATGGTCATCTTGGAGATGGTGGGGTCGTTGGAAGGCCCTACGTTGAGCGTCTCGATGTTGTAGCCGCGGCCGGTGATGAGGCCAACGATGCGCGCGAGGACGCCGGGGCGGTTTTCGACCAGCACGGTGAGGATGTGCTTTTGCATGGCGGGCTCCTTAGTTGTCGCGATCCAGGATCATCTCCGAGAGCGCGGCGCCGGGGGCGACCATCGGCAACACGTTCTCGTCCTCGGCCACGATGCATTCGATGACCCACGGCTCGGCGTCGGCGAATGCCTCCGCGAAGGCCGCCTCCGTGTCGGCCAAGGTGGTGACGCGCCTGGCCTTGAGACCATAGGCCTGCGCCACGCCCACGAAGTCGGGCAGATAGCGCGGCGCGTCGGCCACGATGCGCTCGTTGTCGGGGCGGCCTTCCTGCGAGAGGATGGTGGCGGAATGGCGCCCGCCGTAGAAGAGATCTTGCCACTGGCGCACCATGCCCAAGCGGGCGTTGTTGAGGACGATGAACTTGACGGGCAGGCGGTGCTCCACGGCCACCACCAGCTCCTGGATGTTCATCTGGAAGCCGCCATCGCCGTTCACCGAGATGACGAGCGCGTCCGGACGGCCCAGTTGCGCGCCGATGGCGCTGGGCACGCCGAAGCCCATTGTGCCCATGCCGCCGGAAGTGAGGAAACAACGCGGCTCGGTGTGGCGGAAGAATTGCGCGGCCCACATTTGGTTTTGCCCCACGTCGGTGGTGAGGATGGTGGGGCGGGCGGTCTTGCGCGACACGCGGTCGAGGGCCTCCACCACGGCCTGAGGCTGGAGTTTGCCATCCTTGCGGGCGTGGTAGGTGGCGGGTTTGAGGGCGCGCCACTTGGCAATCTGCGCCAGCCAGTCGGCACGGTCGGCCTTCGTCAATTGCGGCAACAGCGCCTCCAACGTCAGGCGCAGGTCGCCGCAGACGGGGATTTGCGTGTGGACGTTTTTGCCGATGGCCGAGGCATCCACGTCGATGTGGGCGATTTTGGCGCCCTGGGCGAAGTCGGCGATGCGGCCGGTGACGCGGTCGTCGAAGCGCGCGCCGGCGGCAATGACCAGGTCGGCCTGCTGAATGGCGTTGTTGGCGGCCACCGAGCCATGCATGCCCACCATCCAGAGCGACAGCGGCGAGGTCTCGGGGAAGGCGCCCAAGCCCATCAGTGTGGTGCAGACAGGGATGTCGAAGCCCTCGGCCAGCTGGCGGATTAGCGGGCAGGAGCCGGAGATGACCGCGCCGCCGCCCACGTAGAGCACGGGGCGATGGGCCTTGTTGATGGCATCGGCCAGGCGCGCCACCTGCGCGGGCGGCGGCTGAATGGTGGGATGGTAGGCGCGAATTGCCACATCCTGCACGTCGGGCTGGAAGGTGATGGCCTGCTGGACGTTCTTGGGGATGTCGATGAGCACGGGGCCTGGCTTGCCGGTGGAGGCAATGAAGAATGCCTCCGCGATCACGCGCGGCAACTCGTCCACCGAACGCACCAGATAGTTGTGTTTGGTGACGCTGCGGGTGATGCCCGTGTTGTCGGCCTCCTGGAAGGCGTCCGTGCCGATAAGCCCCAGGCTCACTTGCCCGGCGATGACCACCAACGGCACGCCGTCCATCATTGCCGTGGCCAGCCCCGTCACCGTGTTGGTCGCGCCGGGGCCTGAGGTGACGATGGCGCACCCCACGCGCCCCGTGGCGCGCGCGTAACCATCGGCCATGTGGATGCCGCCCTGCTCGTGGCGCGGCAACACCAAGCGCAACGGCGAACCGTAAAGTTTGTCGAAAATGTCAATCGCCTGGCCGCCCGGGTAGCCGAAGACGACCTCGCAGCCATTGTTCAGCAGGCCATCGATCACGCACTGCGCGCCTGTGCGGCCCTGCGGGGGTTGATAAGGGGTCATGCGCCAATCCTCACTTGATTTCGTGGCACCAACCGTGCGCATCGGGCGCGCGGCCGAACTGGATGTCCTGCAGCATGTCGTGCAGCTCTTGCAGACGCGGGCCGCAGACATCGGGCGAGCCCACGCGGATTGTCGTGTCGCCGCGCACGATTTCGTAGACCGGCGTCACCACCACCGCCGTGCCGCACGCACCGATTTCCGCGAACGTGCCCAACTCCTCGTAAGGCACCGTCCGCACTTCCACCTTGTGCCCCAAATCGCGCGACAGCTGTTGCAACGACAGGTTCGTCACCGAGGGCAACACCGAGCGCGAGTCCACCGTCACATACGTGCCGTCTTTTGCAATTGCCACAAAGTTCGAGGTCGCGAACTCGTCCACCTTTGTGTGCGTGGCGCTGTCGAGGTAGAGTTCCACCGGGAAGCCCATCCCATGCGCCTTTTCGTGCGCGTAGAGGCTGGCGGCGTAGTTGCCGCCGATCTTGATGTCGCCCGTGCCGTTCGGCGCCGCGCGGTCATACTCGTCGAAAATGATGGCCCGCACCGGTTTGATGCCTCCTTTGTAATAGTCGCCCATCGGCATCACCATCATCAGGAAGTCATACTCATGCGCCGGCGCCACGCCAATCTGCGGGCCCGAGCCAATCAAAAGCGGCCGCACATACATCGAGCACCCCGTGCCATAGGGCGGCACATAGTCGATGTTGTCCCTCACCACGCGGTCCAGCGCGTCCAGGAACATCTCCGTGGGCACCGGCGGCATTACCGTGCGCACCGCCGTGCGTTGCATCCGCTCCGCGTTCCGGTCCGGACGGAAGGCCACCACCTTGCCATCCTTCTGGCGGAAGACCTTCAGCCCCTCGAAGGCCTCTTGCCCATAATGCAGGCAACCGGCGGCGATGGACATTTCAATCGTGTCCTTCTGCACCAACGCGCCCGCGTCCCACTTCCCATCCTTCCAATGATAACGGATATGGCTGCGCGTGGGCGTGTAAGCGAAACCCAACTTCGACCAATCAATCTCAACCATGGCTCTCTCGCTTTCCTTCAAGGCACTCCAGTGCCAAATCCAACGCACGGCGGACCGTCTGCGCGCGCACCGCGCCACGATTCCCCGCGAAATGGTTTTCCGTCGCCATCACACGCCCCTCCCCCCAGGCCACCGCCACATAGACCAGGCCCACCGGCTTGCCCGGCGTCGCGCCCCCAGGCCCCGCGATGCCCGTCACCGCCAGCGCCACGTCCGTCCCAAGCGCGCGACGCGCACCCAACGCCATCTCCCGCGCGCATTCCGCGCTCACCGCGCCCACGCGCGCCAATGTCTCCGGCGCCACCCCCAAGAGCGTTTCCTTCACGCGGTTCTGATAGCTCACGATGCCCCCCTCGAAGACATCGCTCGCCCCCGGCACCGCCGTCAGCGTCGCCCCGATCAGCCCCCCCGTGCACGATTCCGCCGTCGCCAAGCGCGCCCCCGCCCGCCGGCAAGCCTCAATCAGCCTGCCCGCCAACGCTTCGTTTTCCCTGACGATGCTTCCGTCCATGAGCCCATTACTATAGCACAAATGCCCGGCGCTCGCGCACGCAAGGTTGCCCGGAGGGTATTGGGCGGGGGAACGAAGCGATTGGCGGCGCGCACGGCCTTTTCGCGTCTGAGGCGTGTCTTCATGCCCCAAAGCGTTTCCATGTCGGCGGGCGGTCAGTCGCGGCGATAGGGGTTGGGCACGCCGTAAGTGCGGGAGAAGGTTTCGATTTGGCCAAGGATGGTGGGGGAGGGGTTGGCGGCGTAGTCGGCCAAGAGGTCGAACATGGCGCGGGTGGCCCAAGCCCGGCGGAGGTCGTGAGGGGAGCGCGCGGCCTCGGCGAAATCGAAGGCAAAGACGGCGTCGTAGGGTGCGCCGTCGGCGAAGCCTTTGAGTTGGCAGGTGACGCCCCGGGTGGCCTTGGGGACGCGGCCGTAGACGACGAGGGGGCGGTCGGCGTAGAGGTGGGTGAGTGCGTGGGGGTGGATCTCGCCGCCGCTTTTCGCGTCGAAGGTGAGGGTGAGGTCTTTCATCACGGGGTTGCGGATGGAGTCGAAGACGGGAGCGAGTTCGGTGGCGAGCGACGCGGCGGTGCCGGAGGTGGAGGTGTTTTCGCCGCGGTTGGCATAGCAGAGCATATCCAGGAAGTAGGGGTCGCGCTTTTTGGTGCCGAAGGTGTAGACGGCGATTTGGCCTTGGTTCATGCGGGTGAACTCGCCGATGATGCGGGTGGTGCCGGTGACGCCGACGGTGGGCTCGCCATCGGTGACGACCACGGCGATCATGGGGCGATCTTTGGCACGGGGCAGGGTGAGGAGGTCTTGGAGCAGGAGGAAGAGGTCGGTGTTGCCGATGGCGCGGAGGGAATCGATGAAGGTCTCGGCGCGGGCGCGGGTCGTGGGGTCATAGGTGAGCCACGCGTTCGAGGGGGTGAGGGTCACGTCGCGGAAGGCGAAGACGTTGAAACGGTCGCCTGAGCGCAATACGTTGGCCAGCGCGGCCTTGAGTGCGGCTTTGCCTTGCGCCAGGCGCTCGGCGCCGATGGAGCCCGAGACGTCTTGGATGAGGACGACGTCTTTGGGCATGACGGGGAGCGAACTCTCCGGGCGGCGCACGATTTCGAGGCGGAAGTAGCGGAAGTTCGGGTCGTCCGCGGGTTCGGAGACGGTGAGCGCGAGGGAGAGGCGGTCGTCGATAGGGCGGAAGTCCGGCGCTTGGGCGGTGGGGGTCACGGCGGCGGCCTGGGCCAGGGCGGAGACCGCGACGGCGCGCGCGGCATCGTCCGGGAGCGCGGGTGGCGGTTCGGACGGCGCTTCCTTGCCACCGGTCGGCCCGCCAAGGCTCGCGACGGCGGCAGCCAAGTCGGTGGCGCCCGAGACGTCGGGTCGCGGCAGGGCGGACACGCCGCCGATGGGGAGGTCGCGCACGGATTCCGCCAGGTCGGGCGCTTGGGGCATGCGCGGGATGGAAGCCGGGATTTCCCAGCGCGGTTCCGGATCGCGCTTGCGGAGGAAGGGGAGGTCGGGCACGGCGGCGATGGCTTGGCGCGGGAGCGTGAACCCTTGGGACTCCGTCGGCGTTGGGGGTGGCGGCGGGGTGGGGGGTGTCGGCTCGGGCGGCAGGCCCGGCGGCAGGGGCGTGGGCGCGGGGAGTGCCTCGGCCTTGGCGGCCGTGGTTTGGGCGGAACGTCGCGTGGCCTCGGCGATGTCCGGCTCGGCGATGTCCGGCGGCGTGTTCAGCCCCGCCTCGCGGGCGAAGGTCTCGATCCGCATGGGGGGCAGTTCTGGTTGCGTGGGGCGGTTTGTCTCGGCCATGGCCGGGCCGTGCATGGAGACGTGTTCCAGCGCGACCATCGCGCCGCAGTGGAGAAGGATGGAGAGGAGGATGGAGAGGAGGCAGACGAGCGCGTGCCGCCCCAGGCCCAGGCCGTTGTCGGGCACGGGCGTAAGGACGGGCACGGGCTCGGGCGTCTCCATGTCGGCTTAGCGTCCGCAACAGTTTTTGTACTTTTTCCCGGAGCCGCAGGGGCAAGGGTCGTTGCGCCCCACCTTGGGCTGGGCATGGATGGGCGCGGCGGGCTTGGGCGCAGCGGCGGGCTCCATGCCCATTGCGCGCATCAGCGACTCGAGCGAGCCATCGTCCTCGGGCTCGGGGTCGGGCGCGGGTTTGGGCAGGCCGGGCGCCGTGACGGTGAAGGAGGTGGGCATGGCGCGGGCGTCGGGCGGCGTGGGCGCGGCGGGTTGCGGTTGCGCGGGGGGCGGGGGCAGGTTCGCGGTGAGGTCGCCCAAGTCTTGATGGACGGTCTGGGCGCGGCGGGCGGCGCGCTCGCGCATGGCGAAGTAGGCTTCGATGTTGGTGGTGGTGGTGAAGGCGCCGCGGACGATGCCGGCCTTGATGGTGTCCATGAGCTCGGAGAACATGGAGAATGCCTCGCGTTTGTATTCCACCAACGGGTCGCGTTGGCCGTAACCGCGGAGGCTGACGCTGCGGCGGAGGTCGTCCATCGCGGCCAGGAACTTTTGCCATTCCTCGTCAATGGCCGTGAGGCAGATCATGCGTTCGAGCATGGGGAGCGCCTCGGGGATTTCGCCGGCGCACTTGGCCCGGTAGGCTTCTTCCACGCGGGCGTAGAGCGTCTGCGCGGCCTCTTGCGGCTTGCCCTTCCAGTCGGCGCATTCCGCTTCCGTGCAGACGATGGGGAAGTTGGCGGCCCAGGCGTGGAGCGCAGCGGGGTCGGCGTCCTTCGGGTTGGAAAGCAGCGCCTCGCAACGGTCGGCGATGACGTCGTTGAAGACATCGAGGATGCGCTCGTGGGCAATGCCGGCCTGCATGAGCACCTCTTGGCGGAGGCCGTAGATGATGGAGCGTTGCTTGTTCATCACGTCGTCGTACTGCAACGTGCGCTTGCGGATGGAGAAGTTTTGCTCCTCCACCTTGCGTTGGGCGCGCTCGACGGTGTGGTTGAGCCAGCTGTGCTCGATGGCCTCGCCCTCTTTGAGCCCCAGCTTGGTCATCATGCCGGCCAGGCGATCGCTGCCGAAGAGGCGCATGAGGTTGTCCTCGAGCGAGAGGTAGAAGCGGCTGGCGCCGGGATCGCCCTGGCGGGAGCAACGCCCGCGGAGCTGGCGGTCGATGCGGCGGGATTCGTGCCGCTCGGAGGCGATGACGTAGAGGCCGCAGGGGCGCTCCTCGAGCAGTCTGCGCAAGGTCTTTTTCTCGCCCTTGGGGACGGTGTCGAGGGTGAGGGACTTGTCTTTGATTTGCTCTTCCGTCATCCACACCACGCCGGGGCCGAGTTTGATGTCGGTGCCGCGGCCGGCCATGTTCGTGGCGATGGTGACGGCGCCTGGCTGGCCGGCCTGCGCGACGATCTCGGCTTCCATCGCGTGGTTTTTGGCGTTGAGCACGTGATGGGGGATGCCGGCCATGCGGAGCATGCGGCTGAGGATTTCGGAGGTGTCGACGGTGACGGTGCCGAGGAGTACGGGCTGGCCACGGTCGTGCGCGGCCTTGACCTCCTCGATGATGGCGCGGAACTTTTCGCGCTGGGTCTTGTAGATGAGGTCGTTGCCGTCCACGCGGCGGACGGGACGGTTGGTGGGGATGACGACGACGTCCAGCTTGTAGATGTCGTTGAACTCGGTGGCCTCCGTCTCGGCGGTGCCGGTCATGCCGGAGAGTTTGTCATAGAGGCGGAAGTAGTTCTGGATGGTGATGGTGGCGAGCGTCTGGGTCTCGCGCTCGATGTTCACGCCTTCCTTGGCCTCGACGGCCTGGTGGAGGCCCTCGCTCCAGCGGCGCCCGGGCAGGATGCGCCCTGTGAACTCGTCCACAATCATCACTTTGCCATCCTGCACCACATATTCCTCGTCTTTGTTGTAGAGGGCGTAGGCGCGGAGGAGCTGGTCGACGATGTGGAGTCGCTCGCTCTTGGCGGCGAAGGCTTCCTGGATCCGGCGGCGCTTGGCGGCGCGTTCCTCTTGCGTGAGGGTGGTGTCGCCATCGAGGGCCGCGAGCTGGCCGGGTAGGTCGGGCACCACATACATCTCCGGGTCGTCGGGGGAGATGAAACGCGCGCCCTTGTCGGTGAGGGCGACCTCGCGGGTCTTCTCGTCGATGGTGAAGAGCAAGGCTTCCTTGAGGTCGCGAGCCTCGTGCTTGCGCATGTCCGTGATCATCATGGCCTCGACCTGTTCGTGGAGGCGGCGGACCGCGGGTTCCTCGATGAGGTGTTGGAACTGTTTGTTCTTCGGGGTGCCGTGGTAGACCTGGAAGAGTTTGCGCATGGCGGCGTCGTTGTCGCCCTTGGCGAGCGCGGCCTTGGCCTCGGTGAGCAGCTGCGTGCAAATCTTGGTCTGTTCGCGGAAGACGCGCTCCACGCGCGGCTTTTGCGCCATGTATTCGCCGGAGGCGGTGCGTTGGGCGGGGCCGGAGATGATGAGCGGCGTGCGCGCCTCGTCGATCAGGATGCTGTCCACCTCGTCGACGATGGCGAAGGCGTGGCCACGTTGCACCACCTGCGCGGGGTCGGTGGCCATGCCGTTGTCGCGCAGGTAGTCGAACCCGAACTCGCTGTTCGTGCCGTAGGTGATGTCGCAGGCATACTGGGCGCGGCGCTCGGCCGGCCCCATCGTGTTCTGGATGCAGCCCACCGTCAGCCCCAGGTAGGTGAAGAGGTGCCCCATGAACTGCGCGTCGCGGCGGGCCAGGTAGTCGTTCACCGTCACCAAGTGCGCGGCCCCGCCCGAAAGCGCGTTGAGGTAGAGCGGGAAGGTCGCCACCAACGTCTTGCCCTCGCCAGTCTGCATCTCCGCGATTTTGCCCTGGTGGAGCACGATGCCGCCGATGATCTGCACGTCGAAGGGAATCATGTTCCAGGTGAGCGTGTGCCCGCACACTTCCACGGTGGTGCCCACCAGGCGGCGACAGGCGTTCTTCACCACGGCATAGGCCTCGGGGAGCAAATCGTCAAGCGTCTCGCCCTTCGCCAACCGGTCGCGGAACGCCTGGGTCTTGGCCTTGAGCTCCTCCTCGCTCAATTGTTGGTATTGTTCCTCAAGCGCGTTGACTTTGCGCACGATGGGCAGGAGTTTCTTGACGTCGCGTTGGTTCTTGGTTCCGAAAATCAATTTCAGGAGATTCATGTCTGTCCTCTACGGGGAAAAAGGGAAGCACTAGGATACCACATTGTCGCGCACGGTGTCGCGGTCAGGGAATCACGCCGGCCTCTTTCGCCTTGGGCGTCAGCTTGTCGATATTCGCCGAGAGCCGTTTCCAGACCGCGCCGTTCCGCACGCCGGTTTCGTCGAAGGGGTGCGTCTTCTCCCATTCGGCCGCCGTCGTCTCCAAGCGTTTGATTTCCTCCTGCAGGCCCGTGGCGCGGTAGCGCAACTCCTTGCGCAAGTCTTGATATTTGAGGCGTTCGCCGTTGGTGCGGGCGGCCTGTTGCGCGGCCTCGTACTTCCGGTCGAGTTCCGGCACCTTGGCCAATTCGGCGCGGCGGGTGGCGAGGTCTTTGGCCGGCGACGTCGCCAGGTGCCGCTCGCGGGCGCGCTCCAGCAACTTCGCGCGCAGCGTCACGGCGGAATAGTAATCGCGGGCGGTGGCCTGCTTGGCCACTTGCCTCACAAAGGCGTCCAGGTCGCCTTTCGGGGTCGCGGTCTCCCCGGGGAAGAAGCGGCAATCCTCGCCCAAGAGGATGCACTGCGGTTTCTTCGGGCGCATCAGCGCCGCGTAGTAGGCCGGCTTGCCGTTGGCCTTGATTTCCTTGAAGACGTCGAAGAGCTCGCCGCCGGTCACGAGCGCGACCATCTTGCCGTCCCGGCCATAGGCGGTGGCGGCCGGGGCCGTCACCACGCCCCAGCCGATGGGCGTCGGCGGGTCGGCGGCAAGAAGGGTCAAGGGCAAACAGAGCAAAAGCGAAAGCATGGCGCGCATGGCGGTTCCTCAATCTCGGTAAAAGACGACGGTGCCGGCCGGCACACGCCGCATGTCAATCTCGCCCGACGGCAACAACGGCTTGCCGGGCATTAGGTAAAAAGTGTCGGGTGCGTCCCATTGCGTGGGACAGATCTGCGCGGGCAGCCGGCGGCTGGTCACGGGCCCACCCACGGCGTAGCCCACCAAAATCTTGGTGCCGGGCGGCAGGGCGGCCAGCGTCTTCTCGTTCAGCGCCGTTCCGCGCACGTAGCCGCCCGTGGGGCGGATGTACCAAGTGTCGGGGGCGAAGACGGCCTCGCCGATCAGGCGGCGCGGGTGCATTCCCTTGGCGAGCGTCTGCACGGGCGAGCCGGCCGCGTCCGCGTCGCCCAGGATGACGCGCGTGCCGACGGTGAGGCTTTCCCAGTCGCGCACGCGGTCGCCCGTCACGCGCCGACCGTCCGGGAAGACATAGAGCGTGCCGGCGGCGTTGTAGGCGTCGCGCGCCACGTCCCACGCCGTCTGGCCTTTGGCGATGGTATAGACGCGCGGGCCGCCGGCGGCGGCGCGCGCGGGCGTTTTCGCCTTTCCGGCCGCGGCCCCCGGCAACTTGTAGGGCAGGAGGCGCTCGCCGCGTTTGTCATAGAGCACCTGCGCGAGGTAGGCGTCGCCGACGACGAGGCGGCGCGCCTTCACGTCCGGGTCCGCGAGCCAGCGCTCGTCCAGGCCAAGCAGTTTGCGCACGGCGGGCGTGGCATAGCCCATGCCGCAACGCTTGCGCCCGCGATGGCTGCGCGGGTGCCAACGGTTGGGCGTGCCGTAGGCCACTTGGGCGTGCGGCATCACGTTGGCGTCCTTCACGCCGTAAATCTTCTGCAAGGTCAGCACCAATTCGCGCAGGGCGGCGTATTGCGCGCGCGTCAAGGCGCGGTCGTGATAACCCACCACCTCGATGCCCACCGACACATCGTCCAGGTTGCGCCGCCCCCGCCACATGCTCACGCCGCAATGATAGGCCACGCGCGACCGGTCCACGATGCGGTAGACCGTGCCGTCGCGGTCGACGCAGTAATGCGCCTCGCCATTCTTGCTCAATTTGCGGAGCGAGGGCTTGGCCTCGCCCTCGGTGGTGTGCAGGATGATAAACGTGGTGGCGGCGCGGCGCGCGCGCTCGCCGTTGCGCGGGCTGACGTAGGCGTTGCTGTAAGTGAGCGCGTGGAGCCCCCCGCACGCCAACGCCACCAGCAACGCCAACGCCAGGCGCCTCACAGCTCGCCCTGCAGCCTTTCGTCCGCGGCCGCCACCTTGCGGGCCATCTCGGCCTTGTGCGCGTGCAGTGCCGCGCGCAACGCGGGGTCGCCCAACGCCAAAATCTGCACCGCCAGGATGCCCGCGTTGGTCGCGCCCGCGTTGCCGAGCGCCAACGTCGCCACGGGAATGCCGCCGGGCATCTGCACCGTCGCCAACAAGGCGTCCAGCCCGTCCAAGGCCCCGCCCTTCATGGGCACGCCCAGCACCGGGAGCGTGGTATGCCCGGCGATGACGCCCGCCAGGTGCGCCGCCATGCCGGCCGCGCAGATGAGCACCTTCAGCCCACGCCCTTCCGCCTCCTCGGCATACTTCGCCGCGCGCTCGGGCGTGCGGTGCGCGCTCATCACGTGCGCCTCGAAGGGCACGCCGAATTGCTTGAGCGCCGCCACGCATTTCTGCATGGTGCCCCAATCGGAATCGCTGCCCATAATGATGCCAACCACGGGAGTTGCCATAGTCGTGAACCTTTCCTTGCTCGATTGCTCAAAGGTGGCGGAACGCCTTGGCGGCGATGTCGCGCCGGAAGTGCGCCCCCTCGAAATGGATCTTCGCGACGCCCGCGTAGGCGGCGTCCACCGCCGTGCGCAAATCCGCGCCGCGCGCCGTCACCGTCAGCACGCGCCCGCCGTTGGTGACAAGCTGCCCCGCTTCCGACGCCGTGCCGGCGTGGAACACCGTGCAGCCCAGAGCCTCCGCGGCCTCCGTGCCTGCGATGGGCAAATGCTTGGGGTAGGCGCCCGGATAGCCCGGCGCGGCCATCACTACCGTCACCGCCGCCCCCGGCGCAATCGCGACCGTCGCCGGGTCGAGCCGCCCCTCCGCGCATGCCAAGAGCGTCGGCGCCAAATCGCTCGCCAGGCTTGGCAGCACCACCTCCGTCTCCGGGTCGCCGAAGCGACAGTTGAACTCCAGCACGTTCACGCCTTTGGGGCCGATCATCAGCCCGCAGAAAAGCACGCCTTTGTAGACGATGCCGCGCTTGCGCAACTCCCGCAACGTCGGCAACACCACACGTTCGCGTACCGCCTCCATCACCTCGGGCGTGGCGATCGGCGCGGGGGTGTAGGCGCCCATCCCGCCCGTGTTCGGCCCCTCGTCGCCATCGTTCACGCGCTTGTGATCCTGCGCCGCCGGCAAAAGCGCCACGCGCTCGCCATCGCACAACGCGAAGACGGACGCCTCCTCCCCCTCCAGAAACTCCTCCAACAAAATCTCCGCGCCCGCCGCGCCGAAGCGCCCTGCATCAAGCATCTCGTGGATGGCCGCCTCGGCCTCCGCGCGCGTCTGCGCGATGATGACGCCCTTGCCGGCAGCCAAACCGTCCGCCTTGATCACCACGGGCAGCCCGAAGGCCCCCAAAGCCGCGATGGCTTCCCCCGAACGCGTGAAGGTGGCCGAACGCGCCGTCGGCACGCCCGCCGCCGTCATCACGTCCTTCGAAAACGCCTTGCTTCCCTCCAGGCGCGCCGCCTCGCGGCACGGCCCGAAGACTCTCAACCCCTCCGCCTCCAACAAATCCGTCAGCCCCGCGCACAGCGGCGCCTCCGGCCCGACCACCGTCAGGTCGGGGCGATTGGCCTTTGCCCACGCCACGATTGCCGGCAAATCCTCCGCCCCGATGGGCAGATTTGTGGCCAACGCCGCCGTGCCCGCGTTCCCGGGCGCACAGAACAGCGTATGCCCGCCCGCGTCGCGCGACAATTTCCAAACGATGGCGTGCTCCCGCCCGCCGTTGCCAATCACCAGAATCTTCATGCCCCATAGCATACCACATTTCGCCTTGCCCCATCGGTTGCCTCACCCACGCCCTGCCGTCCCGGGAAACAGTGCCTGGACATGCCCTCTGCGATTGCCCCACCCTCCCCCCAAAAAGCCTTGTCGACAACTTTGCGAAACCTGTTGAAAACCTGTTGAAAGCGTGCCGCCCCGCGACGGCCTCAAATCGGCATTTTCAATCTATACGCGGGGTCGTTTTTCGGGATGCGCCGTACCTCCCCGCGAGGCACGGCGCATCCCGGGGTGCGACACGCCGTGTCCCAAAATGGGTTTCGGCGCACGTTTTCGACAGGTCCCCTTGGGGTGGGGGCGGTCTCATGGACGGCTTGCGGGAAGCGCGCGACCGTGCTCGGGGCGCTTGCGGGATGTTTGGGGACGGTGTGGGGCGTGCAAGGCAATGGCGAGAATTGCGTAAGGTTGGTGAAGCGCGCGTTAGTTTCGCGGGTGATGTGGGGTGGGGGCTTTTGGGCGGGAAATCGATTGTTATAATGCGGGCGATTTTTTCGGGGCGCGTGCGTTTTCGCGGTGCCCGGAGAAAAGGCGGCCGGGCTGTTTCGCGGGTATTGGCGCGGGTTTGGCCGGGGAAGAACCGATTTGAGAAAGGTGCTTATGCGTGCGACAATGGCGGCGATGACGATGGCCTTGGCGGCTGTGGTGTTTCAGGGCGGCGCTCGTGCGGCGGGCGCGCTTCCCCTGGCCGGGACGGTCGGGGCGGATGTCGAGATCGCGGAGGACGGTGCGTATTGCTTGGACTCCGAGGCGGATTATGCATGGTTTTTGGCCGAGTGCCCGGGTGGCGCCACGGTGCGGCTGACGGGCGACATCATGTTGCTTCCCAAGCGGTACACGGCGTGGTACGCGACCGGCGACACGCTCACCTTCGACGGCCAGGGCCACACGATCACCTTGCCCGAGGGCGCGACGATGGATGGCGACGGCAGCACCACGGGGCGCGACTACGCGGGCATCGTCGCCGGGCGGCTCAAAAGCGGCGCCATCCGCGACGTGAACGTCATCGTCGGCGGCCGGGTCGTGGCGCGGCCTTATGCCGGCGCGGTGTTGGGCTCGGGCATGTACAGCGGCGGCGGCGAGGTGGTCATCGAGAACGTGGGCGTCTACCTTCTTTCGACCGGCGCGATTGAGGCCGAGGGCAACGGCACCAACGGCCACGCCGGCGCGCTCGTCGGCCGCGGCTATTCCAACGATGTCTCGTTCAACGACTGCCTGATCGTTTGCGAGGCCGGCTCGCGCATCACCAACCTCGACAACCGCGGCGCCGGCCCCGAGCGCGCGGCCTTCGCCAAAGGCACCCAAATCGTCCTCCGCGACGCGCAGACCGGCAAGGCGCTTTCCCTCCCCGTCCTCGTCGAGGGGCGTGCCAACGCCAAGGTCTCCATCCCCTGCCAACCCGGTACCTGCCTCTTCCGCGCCTCCGTCGAAAAACGTTGAGCGGGAGTGCATACGGAAGTATGCATGAAAATAACTAAATAAGTCATTGTGGTGGACGGGGGGGGGGAGTGTTACTGTTGTTGGCAGAGCTTGGCGTGGGGCGCCACACGTGCGTGGTCTGCCACCCGGCGGAGAAAGGAACATGGAAGGATGAACACACAACTCTCGCGACGCGCGTTTCTGGGAACGGCGTCCCTCGGATTGGCCGCCGCGTTGGCGGCACCCGCCGCGCGGGCGGCCGCCGCGCAGCCCGCCTCGCCCAAGGGCTTTGGCTTGGCCAAGCGCGTGGTTTTGCTGTCGCTGGACGGCATCCGCGCGGACGGCTATCGGACGGCGCGCACGCCCAACCTGGACCGCCTCTTCGCGCGCGGCACGCTCTCCCTCACCACGGACGTCGAGAGCATCACCGTTACCTTGCCCAGCTGGTCGACCATCCTCACCGGCTACACCTCCGAACAGCACGGCATCAAGAACAACAATTGGACGCACACCTCCGGCGCGGCCGCCACCATCGAACGCGACCCGCAGGGCTACATCCCCTCCGTCTTCTCCCGTCTCAAGGCGCAAATCCCGGGCATGAAGACGGCCTTCTATTGGAACTGGCAGGCACTCATCAATCCCTACAACCCCGCGGACTTCGACGAGACGGCCTTCGAGGCGAACGACGGCTACACGGGCAACTGCGCCAAGGCCCTCGCCTTCCTGAAGGCCAACCGCGACAACCCCGCGCTCGTCTTTCTCTACGACGTCCACACCGACCACGCCGGCCACAACCATTCCTGGATGAGCAGGGCGTATCTCACCGCCATCGAGGAATCGGACGCCGCCTTCGGCGTCCTCCTGCGCGGGTTGGCCGAGGCCGGGCTCTTGGCCGGCACCCACTTCCTCCTCCTCTCCGACCATGGCGGCCACGGCGGCGGCCACGGTACGCGTCTCCCGACGGACACCATCGTCCCGTGGGGGCTTGTCGGCCCCGGCATCCGCAAAGGACTGTGCCTGCGGGGTGCCGGCACGGAAGACACCTCGCCCGTCCTGATGCACCTCTTTGGCGCCGCCGACGTGCCCGCGGAGTGGACCGGCAAGGTGCGCGAGGAACTCTTTGTTTGACACGAAGGAGAAACCCATGAAAACAATCATGACGACTCTCTGCGCGACCTGTTGCGCCGTAATCGCGGCGGCGCAAACCGCCGTGCCGCCTCCCCCCGAAGTCTTGCTCGGCGCGGCGGGGTGGAGCCCCTCGCAACGAGGTGAATACGAAATCTGGCAGAATCTCGGCCTTTCGTCGTCCGCCGCCTTTTCCACCGTCCTCACGGTAACCATCCCGCAGAGCGTAAACTCTGCCGCCGCCATCAGCTTTGGCACGCCGAAGCAGACCCAAATCTCACTCTCGATCAAGGAATTGGACAAAGAAAGCGGTAGCGTGGCTTACCTTTCCTCGTGGGAAAGCGGCGTCGGCACAAACGCGCTTTTGGGCGAATGGAACCTGCCCGCGGGCACCTTCCGCGCCGGCGAGACCTATGACCTTGCCCTAACCTATGACGCCACGCGCTTCCGCCTCTATGTGAATGGCGCGGAGGTGGAGCTGACCCTGAACAAAGATTCCTTGAATGCCGCGAACGCGGGCGACGTTCCCGGCATCATCAAGGCCACGGATTTGCCTGCCCTCTGCATTGGCATGCGCATGAGCGACGTCAACCTCGAGACCGGCATCGGCTCCACGGGTTATGACATCTTCGGCGGTGCCGTGCGTAACCTCGTCCTCTTCCGCTCCGCGCTCGACGCGGACACCGTCGCGGCCATCCACGAGAAGGGCATCGAGGCCTACCTCTACGCCTCGCAGGGCGACGACGTGGAAGAGGCGGAGGACGGTTCGTACGTGCTCGACTCCACCTTGGACTACCTGTGGTATCTCTCGGATGCCTGCCCGGTGAACACCACGGTGCGTCTGGGCGCGGATATCGCGCTCCCCGCGGACGCCTTCACCGTCAAGCCCGTCTTCTCCGGCACCTTCGACGGTCAAGGCCACACGCTGACCCTCGCGGCCGACACGTCCGTGCGCGGCGAGACGCTCGGCCTCCTCGCCGGCACGCTCGAGGGCGCCACGGTGCGGAACCTGAAGGTGCGCGCGGCAGGCAACCTGCTCGCCTCCGGCGCGGTCGGCGCGCTCGCCGGCGCCGCCTCGGGCGACACGACGCTCACGGACGTCTCCGCGGAAGTCGCCGGTACGCTCGCGGGCGATGCCGCCGTGGGCGGGCTCGTCGGCCAAGCCTCCGGCACGCTGACGCTCACCGACGTGCGCACGACCCTTGCCTCCGCCGCGCTCAATGGCGCGACCGTCGGCGGGTTGGTCGGCGAGGCCGAGGGCACGCTCGCAATCGCGGGCTCGACCTTGGCCTTCACCCCGGACGCCGCCGAGGGTGCCCTGCTCGCGGGTGCGGACGCCGCCGGCGCGGTCGTTGGCAAGGCCGCCGCGGCCGCGAACCTCGCGGGGCTGACGGTGGTGGACGCCGCCCTCGCGGGCGCCACCGCCTTCGTCGGCTCGGGCGACTGCGCGGTCGAGCCAACCCTCTACGCGGGCGTCGGCTCGCCGCTCTTGGGCGAAGGCGAAGCGGCCACGTTGCTCTCCGGCACCGTCTCCGCCGGTACGCAGACCACCCTCACGCTCCCCGGCGGCAATGCCGTCGTGGAACAGCCCACCGTCTCCGAAGGTTGGGAGGTCGTCTCCTGGGATGCCGCCACCGGCGCGCTGACGCTCGCGCCCACGGGCAACGACCTCGCCGCCACCGGCACCCTCACCTACCAAATCGCCATCGGCGGAGGCGACCCCATCACCGTCACCGCCACGCTCTCTCACCAAGACGAAGAAGGCTGGTTCACCCTCGACTCCGCCGCCGACTACGAATGGTACCTCGACAATTGCCCCAACGGCGCCAAAGTCCGCCTCGGCGCCGACATCACCCTCGAGGCCAAGGACTACGTCTCGTGGTGGACGAGTCAAAACGACACGCTCACCTTTGACGGCCAAGGCCACACGCTCACCCTCCCCGAGGGCGCGACATTGGATGGCGACGGCAGCACCACGGGGCGCGACTACGCAGGCCTCGTCGCCGGGCGATTGGACGCCGGCACCATCAAGGACGTGACAATCGTCATCGGCGGGCGCGTCGTGGCGCGTCCCTACGCGGGCGGCGTCCTCGGTTCCGGCGAGAGCGGCAACCCCTCCGGCGTGCTCCTTGAGAACGTGACTGTCCGCCTTCTGCCCACCGGCGTCGTCGAGGCCGAGGGGAACAACACCAACGGCCACGTGGGCGCGCTCGTCGGCCGCGGGTACACCTCCGCCCTCGTCATGCGCGATTGCACGGTCATCGCCGGGAAGGGCTCCCAAATCATCAATCGCGACGACAAGGGCGAGGGGGCCGACCGCGCCAACCAAACCTCCGCCACCAGCGGCGACACGCGTACGGAGGAAGGCGTGGTGGTTTACGACTTCGGCCTCGTCATGCCCGAGGGCGCCGTCTATTCCCGCGCCGAGGGCACCGTCGCCTACGCGGCCTCGACCCAGACCGCCGATTACGGCGCGACGGCGACTTTCCTGGCCGGCGAGGCGGTTTACGATCTGGGCGCGCCCATCACGCTCGCCCCCGAGGCGCTCCCCGTCGCGTCGGCCACCCTCTCCGCCACGTCCGCCTCCGCCGGTTGGTTGCTCGCACGCGATGGCAACACCGTCACCCTCTCCGCGCCCGAGGCGCTCGCGCAGGCCGGCCCCTGCACGCTCACCTATACCCTCGCGGTGGCGCCCGAGACGCCTATCGACCTTGCCGTCACCATGAACCTTGACCCGCCCGAGGCCGACGCGGACGGCTGGTACACCCTCGACTCCGAGCGCGACTACGCCTGGTATCTCACCTCTTGCCCCAACAACTCCAAGGTGCGCCTCGGCGCCGACATCACCCTCCGCGCCGCGGAGTATGTCGCGTACCTCCCCGCCACGAATGGGACGGTGTTGGACTTTGATGGTCAGGGCCATACCATTACCCTGCCCTCGGGTGCGACGATGGTCGGGCAGGGCAGTGCCGGAGGCACAACCCGGTCGTATGGCGGTGTCGTTGCCGGGCAGATGAACAGCGGCTCCATCAAGAACGTGACGGTCGTCGTCGGCGGGCGCGTGGTGGCCGAGCCTTACGCCGGCGCCGTGCTTGGTTCCGGCACGTGGCAGAACGGCGGCACGACCACGTTCGAGAACGTCCACGTGCGCTTGCGCGAGACGGCCGTTTTGGAGGCTGTCGGAAACCCTACTAATGGACACGTCGGCGCGCTTATCGGGCGTGGTTATTCCAATACCGTCACCTTGACGGATTGCAGCGTCGTCGCCGAGGCCGGCGCCACGCTCCTCAACAACGACAATGATGGCTCCGGCCCGGAGCGCGCCAACCAGAGCGCGCTTGTCTGCGGCGATGACGGGGATGCAAGTAAAGGTGGCAGCATTACCGAGGCCGGCAACACCGGAGTGGTCGTTGTGGATTTCGGCGTGCAAATGCCCGCAGGCACGCCTTATTCCCGCGATGCGGATGGAACACCCATTGTCTACCGCGCCGAGGGCGTGGAGACGAATTACGGCGATGCCATCGCCTTCAAGACGGGAGATTTGCCTGCCGTGGAGGAAGGGTTCGCGTTTGACGTGGCGGGCGGGGAGGCCGCGCTGGCGGACATTGCAGGCCCGGAGGGGTGGTCCTTCGCGGCGGAGGGCGGGCGGCTCACCGTCACGGGCATCCCCGGCTCGGTCTCCTTCCCGGTGGAGCTGACCTATGGCTTCGCAGGCGTGCCGGGGCTCGCCGTTCCCGTCAGCGTTGGCGAAATCTACCGGGTCGGCGCCGACGGGTGGTTCTCCCTCGCGACGGAGGCGGACTACGCGTGGTATCTCACGTATTGCCAAGGCAATTCCAAGGTGCGCCTTCTCGAGGACATCACGCTCAAGTCCGACACGACCTACCGCGCGTGGTACAACGGCGACAACCTCACCTTCGATGGGCAAGGCCATACCGTCACCCTCCCCGAAGGCGCCACGATGGAGGGGCGCGGTTCCACAACCGGTCGCGATTATTCCGGTGTCATTGCCGGCCAATTGGACAACGGCACCATTCGCAACGTGTCGGTCGCCATCGGCGGGTATGTCGTGGCGCATCCCTACTGCGGCGGCGTGTTGGGTTCGACCCGGTGGCAAGGAAAAGGGACGGTGACGATCGAGAACGCGCACGTGCGCCTCTTGGGCACCGGCGTCATCGAGGCCGAGGGGAACTCCACGAACGGCCGCGCGGGCGGCATCGTTGGGCTCAACTACCACGGGCCCGCGCATATCCGAAATTCGACCGTCGTGTTGGAGGCCGGCTCACAAATCGTCAATCGCGACAACAAGGGGACGGGCGCAGACCGTGCCGATTCCACCGCAGCGGTCTGCGGGCGTTACGACAACTCGTCCGCCACGGAGGAGAACGTCACGGTGCTGGACATGGGTGTGACTATGCCCGAGGGTGCCGTTTATTCCCGCAAGTCCTCCCCTGCCTACAAGGCATCCACCGTCACGGCGGATTACGGCGCGGCGGGGACGTTCCTGATGGGCGAGCAGGCGGGGCCTGGGCCGTGGACGCTTGTGCCCGAGGGGCTGACCGTCCAGTCGATCAAGACGCCTGCGGGGTGGAAGGCGAGCCTGGATGGCAACGTGCTGACGCTCACGGGCGAGCCTGGGCAGGTGGAGCTGACCTATGGTCTCAAGGGATTCTCGGGCGTCTCCATCCCGCTGACGCTGACGGTGCCCGCGGGCACGCTCTCCTTCGTCTTCCCCGAGGGGATCGCGGCGACGGACGCGCAGCGGGCCGCCCTCGCGGACTTCGCGGAAGGGGTCGGGCTCTCGGGCGAGGTCGCCGTCTCGCTGGGCGAGGGGGCCTCGTTGGACGCGTTGGGTCTCTTTGAGGGTATTCTCTCGGCCAAGGATGGCGGCGTCTCGGTGGACTATGCCTTCGCGGTCACCGCCATCGCGGTGGAGGGCGACGAGGTGGTCGTCACCGTTGGCCTGAACGACGGCGCGACCTTCGCCGAGGGCACGCGGGTGAGCCTGGTGCCCGCCGAGGGCGAGGGGGCGCTCGGCGACCCTGCCTTCGCCCCCGGCGCGGGCAGCGTGACGATCCGCTTCCCGCGCACGGCCGGCACGACGCTCTTCCGGGCGCGCGCGGACCGTGAGTGATCGGCACGAAAAAGCCCCCCGTGGATACAACAATCCACAGGGGGCTTTTTCTTTTTCGCACGATTGACGCGTCTTGGGGCGCGTGTTACAGTGAAGTCAAACGATGGGGCTCCCCGCGCGGTGCGGGGCCCTGCGGAAGGTAAACGAAAGGACTTCGGTCATGGCATTGGTTTCCTCTAGGCGAGGTTTTTTGGGTGCGGCGGCGTTGGGTGCGGCGGGGCTTGCGGCCCCGGCGGCGCGGGCGGCGGCGCCGGGCGCGAAGGGCGCGGGCTTGGCCAAGCGCGTGGTGTTGCTGTCGCTCGACGGCATCCGCACGGACGGGCTCAAGCAGGCGAAGACGCCGAACCTGGACGCGCTCTTCGCCAAAGGCACCTTCTCGAACAGCACGCGCGACGTGATGCCCTCGGTGACGCTCCCGAACTGGACGAGCCTGCTCACGGGGTGCGGCCCCGAGCAACACGGCGTGACGGACAACGGCTGGAATCGCGCCAAGCCACGGCTGACGAGCGTGGCGCGGGACGGCGAGGGCTACGTCACCTCCGTCTTCACGGAACTCAAGCGGCAGATCCCGGGGATGAAGACGGCTTTCTACTGGAACTGGAAGCCGCTGATTGGCCCCTACAACCCCAAATCCTTTGACGAGGCATCCTTCGAGGAGAACGATGGCTACAAGGGCAACTGCGCCAAGGCGCTCGCCTTCCTCAAGGCCAATCGCGACAACCCCACGCTCGTCTTCCTCTACGATGTGCACACCGACCATGCCGGCCATGCCCACAAGTGGATGAGCCCGCAGTACATCAAGGCCATCGAGGAATCCGACGCGGCCTTTGGCGAGGTGATTGACGGCCTGAAGGCGGCGGGCCTCTTCGAGGGCACGCACTTCGTCTTCCTCACTGACCACGGCGGCGTGGGGCATGGGCACGGCGGCGTGAGCCCCGAGGAGATGGTGGTGCCGTGGGGTGTCGTCGGCCCCGGCATCCGCCAAGGCCACGACCTCACCCTGAATGACACGGTGAACACCTCGCCGCTCCTCTTGCGCCTCTTCGGCGCCAAGGAGACCCCTGCCCACTGGACCGGCAAGGTGCCCGAGGCCGTCTTCGCCTAAGCCGCGGGACCCACAGGCCGCTTCGGACCACGAAGACACAAAAGTGCGCAGGCGGTCGGACGCTCCACCGGTCGGGCTAAACCCGACCTACCGCGTCCGCCGCCTGCGCCTCGATGCGTTCACGTACCAAAGGGGTGTCTTCCCCGGCAAAAACATGGGCGTGGGAGGTGTGCGCGGTAGGTCGCGGGGCGACCGATGGAGCGCACAGCCTCCCACGCCGGTTTTGTGTCTTTGCGGTCAAAGACGCGTCAGAAGGCGCCTGAGGTGGTGTCGGGGCTTGGTGCGGGGCGGGTGATTTTGGGGCGAGCGCCGAAGAGGGCGGTGCCGATGCGGACGTCGGTGGCGCCTTCCTCGACGGCGACCTCGAAGTCGCAGGTCATTCCCATCGAGAGGTGGGGCAGGCCGATGCCGAAGCGGGCTTCCATGTCGTCGCGAAGGGCACGGAGGCGCGCGAAGTGGGGGCGGGCGTGCTCGGGCTCGGGGTCGAAGGGAGCCATGGTCATGAGACCGGTGAGGGTGAGGATGTGGGTGTTGGCGAGGATGTGTTCGATGACGCCGGGGAGCGCCTCGGGGGTGAGGCCGTATTTGGAGGGCTCGCCAGAGACGTTGACCTCGAGGTAGATTTCGGGGCGGGTGCCGGCCTGGCGGGCGGCGGCCTCGAGGGTGTCGGCCAGGTGGGCGCTGTCCACGGAGTGGATGGCCTCGAAGAGGCGGACGGCCTGTTTGGCCTTGTTGCTCTGGAGGTGGCCGATGAGGTGCCAGTGGGCGGCGGCGGGGGAGAGGGGAATCTTCCAGGCGGCTTCTTGCACCTTGTTCTCGCCGAAGAGGGTCATGCCGGCGTCCACGGCGTCGCGGACGACGTCGGGGCCGTGGGTCTTGGAGACGGCGACGAGGCGGATGGCCTCGGGGCGGCGGCCGGCGCGTTGGGCGGCGGCGGCGATGCGGGCGAGGACGGCCTCGTAGGGGGGGATGAGATCGTTCATGTCAGCGGAAGATGGCGCGCATGGGCTGGGGCGGGCGGCAGGGGCGGTGGGTGGCCTTGTCCACGAAGGCCAAGTCCGTGCTGCCCTCGAGCACCAGTTGCCCGGCGGGGTTGAGGATACGGTAGTGGAAGCGGATGGTGGCGCGCGGGGGCTCGGCGACGGTCACGTGGATGGCCAGGTCCTCGTCGTAGCGGGCGGGGAGGTGGTAGGTGAGGTTGACGTTGACGATGGGGCACATCACGCCGGCGGCCTCGATGTCGGCATAGGAACCGCAACCGGCGGCGCGGAGGGCCTCGCCGCGCGCTTCCTCGAGGTAGAGCAGGTAGTTGCCGTGCCAGCAGACGCCCATCTGGTCGGTCTCGGCGTAGCGCACGCGCACGTGGTGGACGTAGGTGAAGGGGAGCATGGCGGTCACGCTTTCTTGGCGGCACGGGGAGCCTTGGCCTTGGGGGCGGCGGCGCGGCGGCGCGGGGTAGGGGGCTTGATGCCGTGTTTTGCGGCGAGGTCCACGTAGTCGGGGATTTGCGCCTGGTAGCCGCGCACGAGGCGTTTGAGCGCGTCGAACTGCCGCTCGGTGAGAAAGTGGCGGTCGTCGAGCTGTTTGGTCAGGCTGTCGATGAAGGCGCGGTCGTCGTAGGTGCGCTTGTCGCGGGTGACGGGCTCGTTCCAGTCCTGCACGTGGGTCAGGGCGGCGAGGAGCTCGCGGGCGGGGGCTTCGTTGTCGGGGCGCCCGGCGTCTTCCTCGGGCTTGGCGATGCGCCGCAGAAGGGCGACTTGCTTGGGCGAGAGGTCGCCTTTGCGTTGGAATTGCTCGCGGATGGAGGTGGTGAACTTTTGTTCCCACGCGTTGAGCGCGCGCCCGTCGAGCGCGGCGAGGAGGCCTTCGATCTCGGATTTGTCGACGGTCTGTGGCAGGGGGCCGACGACGGACTCGAGGCCGGGGAGTTGGTCGCGGTAGGCGATGGCCATGCGCGTGAGGGTGGCGAGCTGGGCTTTGGTGAGGGGCTCGCCCTTGGCGACGGCGGCGGTCATCTCATCGTGGAAGGCGCGGTCGTCCCAGGAGACTTTGCCGGTTTTGCCGAGCGTGGGTTCGCGCCAGTCGCGGATTTTCCCGAGGAGGTCAAGGATGGCCTTGACGCGCGCGGGGTCGGCGGTGAGCCACTCGGTGAGCTTGGCGTAGAAGTCGGCGACCTCGCGCTCCCAATCCAACGAGCCGTCTGCCACCTTGTCGAGGGCGTCTTCCATCTGGGCGGTGAAGCCGACGTTCACGAAGTCGGGCATTTGGCCGAGGAGATAATCGGTGGCGGCGATGCCCATGTCGGTGGGGGTGAGGACGTGGCGGCGGTCGCTCTTGACGTAGTCGCGCGCCAAGAGGGTGCGGATGGTGGCGGCGTAGGTGGAGGGGCGGCCGATGCCGTTTTCTTCCATCGCCTTGACGAGCGAGGCCTCGTTGTAGCGCGCGGGGGGCTGCGTCTCCTTGCCCTCGGTGAACCACTCCAGGCACTCCACGCGGTCGCCGACGCCGAAGATGGGGAGGCGCACGGCGTCGCCTTCCTGCGCGAGTTCCTTGCCCATGTCCCAGACGTTGAGGAAGCCCTTGAAGACGACCTGTTGCGCGGAGGCCGTCAGGCGGTATTCGTGCTTGGTGGGCGGCGGAGTGGTGGGCGCGAAGGTGACGGTGACGCGCTCGAGTTTGGCGGAGGCCATCTGGCTGGCCACGAACCGGCGCCAGATCAGGTCGTAGAGTTTCGCCTGGGCGGGCTCCAGCCCCTCAATCTCGGGTTTGGTGACGTCGGTGGGGCGGATGGGCTCGTGGGCCTCCTGGGCGTTCTTGACCTTGTTGCCGTAGAAGTTGGGGCTGGCGGGGACGCACTCGCGGCCGAAGAGTTTGGCGATCTCGGCCTCGACGGCGCCGCGGATGGAGGCGCTGACGGTGTAGCCGTCGGTGCGCATATAGGTGATGTGCCCCTCTTCGTAGAGGGCTTGTGCCAGGCGCATGGTCTGGTCGGGCGAGAAGCCCAGTCGCGTGGCGGCGGCCTGCTGGAGGGTGGAGGTGATGAAGGGGGGCTGCGGGCGGCGCGTCACCGTGCGGCGATCCACGCCCACCACCGTGGCGTTGCGCGTGGAGAGGTCGTCGTGATAGGCCTTGGCGGTGGCCTCGTCGGCGATGCCTTGGATTTCCTTGTCGATGGCCGTGAACTTGGGCGCCACGCCGTCCACCGTCGCCAAGCGCGCGATGAAGGCGATGTTGTTTTTCTCCATCTTGGCGCCCAACAGCCAGAACGGGGTGGGGCGGAAGGCGCGGACGGCGCGTTCGCGGTCGACGATCAGCCGCAACGCCACCGATTGCACGCGCCCCGCGCTGCGCGCCCCGCGCACCTCGTTGGAAATCAGCTTGGAAATCTTGAAGCCCGAGAGGCGATCCTCGATGCGCCGCGCCTGCTGCGCGTTCACAAGGTTTTGGTCGATGTCCGTGGGGTTCGCCAGCGCGTTGAGCACCGCGCCCTTGGTCACCTCGTTGTAGCGTACGCGGCGGAAGGTGCGCGTGCCGGGGACGTCTTTGAGCACCTCGTGCAGGTGCCAGGCGATGCTTTCGCCCTCGCGGTCGGGGTCGCTCGCCAGATAGACCGTCTCGGCCTTGGCGGTGGCTTTGCGCAAATCCTCCACCACTTTGTTTTTGTCCTTGGGGATTTCGTAATGCGGGGCGAAGCCGTGCGCCACGTCGACCCCCAGCCGATAGGTCGGCAGGTCGCGGATATGCCCCACCGATGCCATCACGGTGGCGCCGGGCCCCACGTACGTCGCGATTTTCTTCGCCTTGCTCGGCGATTCCACAATGATAAGCGCACGCTTCTGTTTGCCAGCCATCTCAAAATCCTTTCCGGAACGCCCATAAGCAATAGCACCTCTCGCCGTGCTTTGCAAGTGTTTTTTCCGCGACCCCGCGAAAAAGGCGGCTCGCCCGCGCGCTTTCGCGCACGACACGCCCCTCCCGCCTGGCGGGCGCGCGTTCAATGCGCGGCGCGACGTTTGCGGACACGGGTGGTGGAGGCGTTGAGGACGGAGTCGTCGAGGATGGCGGAGAGGATGTCTTCCTGGGTGACGAGGCCGATGGGGCGCTTGCCGTCGGTGACGATGACGGCCTTGGTGTGGCGGGCACGCATATAGGGGAGCAGTTCGTCGGCGGGGAGGTCGCCGCGGACGGTGACGGGCGTGCGGCGGAGGTCGAAGGGCACGGGCGTCTTGGCGCGGGCGCGGAGCAGGTCGAAGAGATGGATCAGCCCCAGGCAGTGGGCGCCGTCGTCGGAAAAGAGCGGCAGGATGCGGTGGCGGGTCTGGCGGAAGACGCGCAGGACGGTGGGCAGGCCATCGCTCTCGTAGACGCGTGCCAGCCGGTCGAGCGGGGTCATGATTTGCGCGGCGCGGCGGAGCTGCAGTTCCAACACACGGCCGACCATGGCGCGCTCGAAGGCGGAGATTTGGCCGTGGGCCTCGGAGTCGCGCATAAGGAAGGCGAGGGATTCGCGGGAGACGAAAGGGGAGCGCTTCGCGCCGTCGTGCGCGGTGACGATGCGCGTCAAAAACATACAGAGGGACGCCAACGGGTAGAGCAGGGCGCGGATGGCCAGGAAGATGGGGATGAGCGGGCGGCAACGTTCGATGGGGCGGGCCGTGAACCAGAGTTTCGGGAGGTATTCGCCGATGATGAGCAGGAGCGTGGCCACCGCCAGCGTGGCGAGGGACTGCGCCAGGGGCCCATCCAGGCCGACGGTTTGCGCGGCGGAGACGGCGAGCGCGGCGGCGAGGGTCGAGAGGGTGACGTTGCAGATGTTGTTGCCCACCAAGGTGGTGGCGAGCATGCGGTGCGTGTCGCGCAGGACGGCCGCGATGCGGCGGGCGGGCCCATCGCCGTGGCGGACCAGGTAGACCAGGCGGTGGCGGTTGATGGAGACCATCCCGCTCTCGAATCCCGAGAAGAACCAACTGCCCAGGAAGAAGAGGACGATCAAGGCGAGTTTGAGCTCGAGAGCCAGGCTCATGGGCGCTCCTCCGTGTGGGGGGTGACCGCGTGGGGCAGGTCGCGCTCGCGGGATTCGGGGTCAAGATCTTCCAGCATGACGGAAAGGATTTGGTGTTGGCGCATCTTCTGGACGGTCACGCGGTAACCATCGGCCACGATGGTTTCGCCGACCTTGGGGATGTGGCCGGCGTGGCACATGGCCCAGCCGCTGATGCGATCGGCATCCTCGGCGCGCAGGTGGGTGCCGAGGGTGAAGTTGACGGTGTCGAGCGCGGCGTCCCCGGCGAGGATCCAGCAGTTGGGGCCGTTGGCGCGGATGGCGAGGTGGCCGCTGTCGCCCTCGCCGGTGTCAAGGGCGATGAGCGCGAGGATGTCGCCGCGGGAGACGACGCCCGCGGTGCCGCCGTACTCATCGGTCACCAACACCAGCGGCAGGCGCCGGCGGTAGAGGAGGATGAGCAGGTCGTCCAGGCCGATGTTTTCGGGCACGGCCACGGTGCGGCGGAGGCGGGCGGCCTCGATGTCGTGCGCCGGGTCGAGCAGGCAGGCCGAGACGTTCACGAAGTCCACAAAGGCGTCCGGCCCGCCCTTCCAGAGCGGGAGCCAGGGGAAGGGTGCCGCGCGCAGGAGGCGCAGGTTGGTCTCCGGCGGGTCCTCCAGGTCGAGCCCCACGAGGTCCACGCGCGGGGTCATGATGTCCGAGGCCGTGAGCCCGGAGAGGCGCAGGATGCCGCGCACCATGTCGCCCTCCGCGTGGTCGAAGGCACCGTGCTCCTCGCCCAGGTTCACCACGCTCACGAGTTCCTGGTCGGAGACGGCGCGGCGCTCGGGCGTCAGCGTCTGGCGGAAGGGCCGCAGCAGTTTGCCCAGGCACCACGAGAGCGGCCGGAGCAGGGGGATGAAGACGTCGAGCGCGCGCACCAACGCCGGTGCCAACGCCTCCGCGTGGCGGATGGCGAATTGCTTGGGGCTGATCTCGCCGAAGAGCAACACCAGGAGCGTGACGGCCGCGATGGAGACGGCCTCCGCGGCTCCCTCCGGCACCCAGCCACCCCGCACCACAAAGGCAAAGCCCACGCTGGCGAGCGCGGCGTTCACGAAGGTGTTGCCGATGAGCAGCGTGGAGAGCAGGAGATCCGGCTGCGCAAGCAGGGCGGAGAGCCGGTCGCCCAAGCGCGGGTTGCGGTCGCGGATGCGTTGGATCTGCAGGGGCGAAAGCGACAGCATCGCCGTCTCGCAGCCCGAGAAGAAGGCCGAAAGCGCCAAGAGCGCCACGAAGGCGACCGCGAAGGCGAGGAAGGTGAGCGCACCCATCCGTGAAAGCTCCTTGGCGTCAGGCTTTCAGGCGGTCGCGCAAGGCGGTGATCAGATGGCGGGAGAGGCCGTCTGCCACGAAGTCCGCCCCGATGCATCCCTCGAAGGTCGTCATCGGGTCGGGCACGGCGGCGGCGCGCAACCCCACGCGGATGGCGGCGCGAATGCTGGCCCCGCAGGCCACCAGGCCGAAACACTGGCGCACGGGAAGCCCCAACCCCACCAACGCCGCCTGCAACGTTTCGGTGGTGAGCCCCACGGCCAACGGCGCGGGATCCAAGACGGCCAAGGGCTCGCAGGGGAGCCCGTCGAGCAATTCGTTGACCACGGGCTGGCGCAGACGGGTGATGAGCGCCGGGCGAACGCCCCGGCGGGCCAACGGGCGGAAGAAGGCGCGGATGGGCGCGATGTTCTGCTGGGCATTCTGCTGGAGCATGGCCGTGTAGGTGGCGGCCAGGCGGCGCTCCACGTGCGCGATGTCCACGCTCGCCGGCAGCAGCTCCGCCAACGCCGTGCCGACGGGCCGGTCGTAGACGCGCCGGGCGAAACGATAGGGGTCGTTGTCGGCGATGCCATATTTGATGAGCCGTTCGGAGAGAACCTCGGCGGGGAGGGCGAAGCCTCCCAGGAAAAGCGGGTCGAACTCAACGATCAATGCGGGCATGTCTGGCTCCTAGGCTTGGCGCGAAAAGCGCATGGAGAGGGTTTTTGAGACACCTTTCTCGGGCATTGTGACGCCGTAGACGATGTCGGAGCCCGCGATGGTGTGCTGGTTGTGCGTGATGATAAGAAACTGCGAATGCGTCAGGAAGTCTTTGAGCGCATCGACGAAACGGCCGATGTTGCTGTCGTCCAGCGCCGCGTCCAGCTCGTCAAGCAGGCAGAAGGGGGCGGGCTTGATGAGGAAGATGGCGAAAAGCAATGCCACGGCGGTCATGGTGCGCTCGCCACCCGAGAGCAGGCTGATGGTCTGCGGGCGCTTGCCGGGCGGGCGCGCGATGATGTCGATGCCGCACTCCAGCGGGTCCTCCGCGTTCTCCAACAGCACCAGGCGCGCCTCCCCGCCGTTGAAGAGGCGCGTGAACATCGCGCGGAAGTTCGCGTCGGCCTGCGCAAAAGTCTCGCGGAACATCCGCCCGGAGGTCTCGTTGATGGTGCGGATCAGGTTCAGGAGCGTCTCGCGCGAACGCGTCAGGTCGTCGGCTTGCGCCTGGTGGAAGGCGTGGCGTTCCTCCAGCGCCCGGTGTTCCTCGATGGCCAGCAGGTTCACAGGGCCGATGCGCGCCAACTCCTCGCGGATGGCCGCCATCCGCGCCTCCAAATCGTCGTCCCCGGGCGCCTCGCCCTCCGGCCAGGTCGCGCACGGCTCCCCCGCCAACGTGCCGGGCCGCACGCCATACTCGCGCTCCAACCGCTCCTCCAACGCCCGATGCCGCGTGCGCGCCTCGGCCATCGCCACCTCGGCTTTGGCCTTGGCCTCCTGCGCCGCCTGCAAAGTCTGCCGCGCCCCCGCCGACGCCGCCTCCAGCCGCTCGCGCAACGCCGTCAGTTCCAACCGATCCGCCCGGGCCTTCTCCACCTTTCCTTGCAACCCCAACGTCTCCGAGGCCATCCCCTCCAACGCGTCCACAATCCGCGCGCTTTCGCGCTCCAATCGCTCGATGTTGGCGTAACACGCCTGTGCGGAGGCATCGCGCTGGGCAATGGTGCCCCGCAACTCGGTCAGCCGCGCCTCGCGTTCCCGCCGCCGCGCCAAGGCCATCTCCCGCCGCTGCGCGAAGCCGGCCATGCGGAACCGCGCCTCGCTCAACCGCGCGGAGGCGGCGTCCACGGCGCGCTCGCGCTCGGGCATGGCGGCGGTCGCGGCTTCCGCCGCCGCGGTCTGCCGCTCACGCTCGGCGGCGAGCCCTTCGAGCCCCAGCCGAGCCTCGGCGCAATCCGCATCCTCCCGCCCCGCGTCCGTCTCGGCCTCCGTGGCGCGGGCGGACAGCTCGTCGCGCCGGGCACGGGCTGCCTTGGCGTCGCGCTCGGCCACGGCCAACGCGCCTTCGGCCTGATTGGCCTCGCGCTGCGCCTTTTCCATCGTGCGTTGCGTCTCGCGCAGTTTGGCGGTGAGCGCTTCCAGCCGCGTCTGCAAGGTTTCCATCCCGGCGGTTTCGGCCGACTCGTCGCGCGCCACGGCATCGATTTGCGCATCGAGCGCCTCGCAGGCCAAGCGGCGCGCCAACGGGTCGGAATGGGCGCCCGGCGAACGTGCGCCGCCGCCCTCGGCGTAAAGCAACTCCCCCGCGGCCGTCACGCTGGCCACCCCCGCCGGGGCGGAGGCCATGTCGTCCGCCCATGCCCATGCGCCCAAAAGCCGCGCCAGCACGCTCTCGAAGCCGGGCTTCGCCCGCACGCGCGCCGCCAACGTCCCCTCCGGCGCCGGCCACTCGTCCTCGGCGACCAGAAGCTGGATGGATTCCTCCGGGAACAGCGTGGGCAACGCCTCCAACACGTGCCGCGCGGCTTCCGGCGTGCGCACCACCCAGGCGCGCGCCCATGGCGCCAACACGGCCTCTACGGCACGGCGGCATTCCTCGGGCGCCTCCACCGCCTCCGCGAGCGGCCCCACCACCGCGCCCTCACCCAACCCAAAGGGATCGGCGGGATCCAACAGCCGCGGCCCCGCGTCGGGGCGCTCGCCGGGCGCCGGCCGCGCCAACACCTCACGCTGCGCCTCGAGCGCCGCCCGTTGCCGCCGCCGCCCTTCCTGACGCGCCTTCGCGGAGGCCAGGTCGTCGGCCACGAACGAGCGGTCCTCGTCCAGCGCAATGACCGCTTCGCGGGCATCTTCGGCGGCTTGGCGGGCCGTCTCGGCGGCCTCGCGGGCGGCCT
>CASEMQ010000066.1 GCA_949289005.1 uncultured Lentisphaeraceae bacterium | reverse complement strand
GCGGGGGGCTCGCCGGCGACGAGCGCGGTGAGGTAAAAGGCGGTGCCGCCGCGGCGGCGGACAAGGCGCGTGGTGAGGGCATGGCCCAGGCAGGGGGCGGCCAGCCAGTACGGCAACGCGCGCTCGGGGCGAAGGCGCGCGGCGCTCCGGGCCAGGAGGGTGAGGCCATCGGCCTGGGCCGCCGTCCGGGGATCGAGGGGCTCGGCGCCCTCGGCGCCCAGGCGCGTGATGCGCACGCGCGTGCCGCCGCCCGGCGCCGCGGCGAGGGAGACTTGGGCGATGGCGCGCTCGGGGGTGGCGTAGAGCGCGCCGTCGGCCATGCTGAGGAGGAGCGTCTGCTCGAGGGGCAGGATGTCGGCAAGGGGGCGCCAGCCGCGCGCCTCCAAGCGGGCGGCCGTCTCGGCGCGCGCCTGGTCGAGGGGGAGGGGAAGCGTCTCCTCGTCGGTCTCCGGGGTCAAGCCGCCGAGGGTGAGCCAGAGGCGCTTGGGGATGGCGGCGGCCAGGTCGATGGCGCGGGGCGCGGGGGCGGCGACACGCTCCGCGGCGGGGGCGGGCGGCGCCGGGGGCGGGACAGGGCGGAGCAGGTCGCGCGCGGCGAAACGCAGCAGCCAGATGCCCCCGGCCACGAGGGCCAGGGCCAGCAGGACGCGCGCGATCTTCCGGAGGGTGGTCATTTCAGCTTGAACTTCTTCTTGATTTTGTCGATGAGGTCGCCGGTGGCCTTGGTGTAGGTGGGGCGGCGGTCGACGAAGGTCTCGCGGTTGGGCATATAGCACCAACGGCGGGCGACCTCCTCGGCGGCGGGGTCTTCCGGGAGGGCGACAAAGGCGCCCTCCCGCCATTTCGGGTCGGCGCTGCCGTAGAGCGCGGCGGGGAAGAGCGTGCGCGTCTCCATCGAGACGGAGGCGCCCAACGCGTAGTCGGCCGCGAAGGGCTCGGTGAGGTAGCGCACGTTGCGGAAGGATACGAGGTCGAGGACGCTCTTGAGCGCCCCGCTGAAAAGCCCCATCGCCACGGCGTTGCCCTTGCTCTTGTCCACCAGGGCCTCGCCCTGCCCATTGAGAAAGGCGCCGAGGAACTGGAACGGCAGGGGCTTCTGGCGGAAGGCGACGTGGATCTCGTCGTGCGTGGCGGCGGCGCCCAGGGCGGGCTTCGTGGCGTAGGCGAGGTAGGCGCGCAGGGCGTTGAGGGCCACGGCGCCCGACTTCACCTCGCGCACGCCGTAGGCGGTGGCCGCGCGCGACTCCAAGTCCGCGGCGAAACGCGCGCCCACCTCCAGCTGCTGGCGCACGAGCGTCAGATGCGCCGCGTCCAGGATGAAGGCCCCCATTGCCAGAAGCAGCGGCGCGACGAGCGCGAACTCCACGTAGAGCGAGCCGCGCTCGCCCAAGAGGCGCCTGAGGAGGCGTCTCCGGCAGCGGCTTTCATGCCGGGTTCCCGCGGGTATGCGCTTCATGGCTGGGTCAGTGGTAGAGGAGGAGGCCGGCGAGTTTCTTGAGCGTCGGGTGGTCGGTGAGGGCGAGGGCTTCTTGCAGGGAGATGAGTTTGGCGTTGGCGCCGGCGCCGTAACCGCGGGGGCGCGTGGGGTGGTTGTCCGGCGCGTTGGTCGTCAGGTCGCCGGTCACGCATTGGCCGACGGCATAGGCCATGACGGGGAAGGCCGAGGATTTGGGCTTGGCGAAGGCGTTGACGTTGGACGAGCCGTTGGCGAAGAACCATGTGTCGAAGCCGGGGATGGCGTCGTGCGGCGGATAGTCGCGCAGAGCCACCCAGAGCGTGGGGGCGGGGAGGACGGCCTTGCCGCCGGATTGCTTGGAGACGACGGGCTTGAAGGTGGGCATCGACTCGGGCAGCCAGTAGATCTCCCCCACGATGGGGATACTGCGGATGGTGTTGAAGGGGGTGTCCAGGAGGGATCGCGCGTCCCACGGCGGCTCGGCGAGCGTCTTCTCCTCCACCGGCAGGACGATGGTATCCTTCGGCGCGAGCGAGAGGCCGAAGGCAAAGATGTCCAGCTCCAGGCGCGTGCCGCCGGGCATGGCCAGGGAGACGGGCTTGCTCCCGGGTTTGACGAAGTGGGTGACGAGGCCCATGGCACCGTTGTACGCGGCGACCTCCTGCGCCGCGAGATAGCCCAGCACGCACGTGCCGTATCGGTAGAACTTCTGCGCTATCTTGATGAAGGCGAGCACCGCCTCGCACATCCAGGTGCTGGCCGCGCAGGCGATGACCGAGGCGCCCATCAGCGCCACGTTCAGGATGGGCCCAATGATCGGGATGGCCGAGACCGAGCTCGCGATGCCCACCAACGCCGCGGAGATGACGTAGCCGGAAATGGAGGTGGAGAGCGTGTCGTAGGCCTCCTCGTTCAGGTTTTGCAGGCAGTTCATGCCGCGCGCCTGCCACGTGGCGAACTCCAGCGCCGCGGCGTCCACCGCGTCCTGCGCGCGCATCTTCTCGCGCGAGAGGGCGTAGGTGTTCCACGTCATCGTCAGCATCCCGCAGACGAAGAAGAGTACCAGCGCCATCAGCAGCCCCACCGCCCCGCGGTCGCCGAAAAGCCTCCGCCTTATCGTTTCCATGTCTCCCCCTTCCCGTCCAGGTCGCCATAGGGATCCCACGCGTTCTTGCCGAGATCCGCGTCCTTCACGCCGTCTTGCACGGCGTTCTGCTTGGCGAGTTCCGCCCAGTCCAGCTTCGCGGGGTCGAGGCTCTGGGAGGACTTCAGTTGCAACTGCTGCGCGAAACGGATCTCCAGCGCCAAGGCCGCGTCCGTCTTCGCGGAAAGCGTCTTGGCGGCCGCGGCGAGCTGCTCGGCCGTCCGGTCCACAGCCGACAGCCGCGTGTGCAAGGTCTCGATGGCGCGGTCGCGATTCTTCGCCTTGGCCTCGCCCACGGCCGCGATGGCGTCCTCCAACTCCTTCCGCTCTTGGCCCAGGCGGCCGTTCACGGCGGCGATCGCCCCGCAGGCCTCGCCGATGTCCTTGGCCACGCCATTGATTTGGTCACGCAGGGCCTTCAGGTTGGCATAGGTCTCCTTCCACTTGCTTTGGAGCGCCTCGGGCGAGACGGCGGCCTCGCCCTCCGTGAGCCCCGCGCCCGAGAGGTTTTGCAGCGTGGCGGCGTCGAGCTCGATGGTCGCGCCTTGGGCCTTCTCGTCGCCGATGCGCCGCTCCAGCTCGGCGGCGGTGTTGTCGAGGAAGGCGCGCAGCTCCTTCAGTTTCTTCAGCGCGGCGTCCGCGGCGGAACCGGCGGCATCGAGCCGCGCGCCCAGCCCGTCTGAGACACTTCGCAACAGCCCGCCCTCCGTCGACTGTTCCAACGCCCGGTCCCAACGCGTGCGTGTCGCCGCGTCCACCGCCGTCCCGCCGATCGTCGGCAGGCCGCCTTGCGTCCCGAAATAACGGTAACGCTGCGCGCCGTTCCCGTAATAGAGCCACTGGCGCGTGTGGTAGCCGTTCAGATAACCGCGCAAGGTCACTTCCAGGACGCCGCGCGAGCTATACCACGCCCCGTCCAGCGCCGCGCCCCAACTCTTCTGGTATTCGTCGGGATAGTTTTTCCCGTCGTAGGCGATGGACTGCCAGTCCTGCAAGTGGTGCGCCGTCTGCATGAAGAAATGTTCGTAGGTGTCCCCGCTCAAATGGATGTCCTCGCGCACGTTGCGGTAGCGCAGGAGGAAGAGCTCGATCCTCAGGTCGTGGCGGATGGTGTCGGAGACGCCGGCGTATTCGCCCTTGGCGTTCTCCGCCGGGGGCGTGTAGGCCTTCGGGTCGGTGGATTTCAGGTTGTCGTTCGTCAGGGTGGGCTCGAGCAACGTCAGGGCGTGGCCCGTGGCCCAGACGCCCGTGTCCGCGCGTTCGCCGCCCCAGAAGAGGGGGAAGAGCCAGTCGCTTGCCATCGGCCAGCGCACCCGCACATAGGCCAGCTGCCCGGCAAGCCCGGGATCCGTGCCCTTGGCCGTGTGGACGTGCGGCTGGCGTATCGTCCCCGAGGGCGCCAAAAAGGCGATGTCCCCGTCGTTGGCCGTGTAGACCTTTACGATCGGGCCGCCCTTCTTGCCCTTCCCGGCGGAGACGTAGGCCACGCGCTGGTAGGCCTTCTGCAGATTGCGCGCGTAGTGCTTCATCGCACTGAACTCGCCGCCCTTCTGATCCAGCGCGCCGGAGATTTTCTTGCCCAGGTTGTTCAATTGCGTCTGCGCCCACCCCACCACCGGTGTGAGCAACGCGCTTCCCACCGCCCCGATGACCGGCTTCACGATAGCCGTCATCAACAGCTCGGAGATCCCGTCGGAAAGCCCCGAGATGCCCGAGGCGGAGGCGCCGCTCATCGCCTCCGAGAAGGCCTGCGACAGATCGAACCCATCCTTCGAGCCCTTCGCGAGCTCGTCCAGCGGCTTGAGCAAAATCAGGTTCAGCAAGTCCCCCATCTCGTTCCCCGGTGTCCCCGCATACCCCATCGAGCTGCCCGAGAGCAACAAAATCGCCGTCAGCGACCGTTGGTCCCCAAAGGTGTTCAGCAAGTCGATGCCCGCGTTCGCGCCGCTGACGAGCGCCTCCTTCAGCGAGCCCTTCTCGGCGTCGATCGTCTTCACCTGGAAAATCGTCGCGTCCTTCGCGTTCGGCTTCACCTTCACGATCCGCGCCACCTGCCACGCCGCGTGGTTCGCCATCACCGAGGCGTCCCAAAAGGTCGCGAGCTCGATCAACAGCGAGGCGAACATCAGCAACAGCGGCGCCAGGAAGGCGAACTCCACGTAGGCGCTCCCCCGCTCGGCGCGCGCCCGGCGGCGCCCCGCGCGCAACACGCGCCCCTCCGCCGCGTCGCGCCCGAGCAGTCGCCGCAGCCACCCCCTCACGCGAAGAACCTCCAGAAGACCGCGAAAAGGCTCCCCGCCGCGATCGCCAGCCCATACGGCACCGTCGGCAACCGCCGCAGACCCTTTCCCCGCCGCGGCGCCCGGCTTCCGAGCAAGGCCCGCCCCACGTTCGCCAGCGTGCTCCACACCCGCCCGTGCCACACCATCGCCACCACCGCCAGGATGCCGCCGGCCAGGCAAGTCTGCGCCAACGCCGGCAACACCAGCGGCCAGCCCACCATCGCGCCCACCCCGGCCATCAACTTCATGTCCCCGCCGCCCAACGCGCCCATCAGGCAAAAGGGCAGGAAGACCCCTCCCCCCACCGCCAAGCCGACAAGCGCGTCGCGCGCGCCCGGCCAATCCCCCTCCAGCAGGCCCGCCCCCAGCCCGAAGACCATCATCGCGAACGTCAGCCAATTCGGAATCCGGCGCCACCGGATCTCCGAATAGCACGCGAAGGCCAGCGGCACCGGCAACAGCAGGCACGCCAAAGGCAAGGAGGAAATCGGCATAGGCGCCCCAATTCCACGGACGCGACACGGCGCGGGCGGACGGTCAGAAAATCGGCAAACGCATCAGCAGCTGGCGAAACGCGAAGTCCGCCCCCAACGCGCGAAAGGCGAACGAACCCGGCGAGAATGCCGCCAACGCCGCCAGGAAAACCAGCGACGTCAGCAGGCAATACTCCAAGTACGCGCTACCGCGCTCGGCGGAAAGCCGCCGAGCCGCGCGCCGGGACGTGTGCCGCAGGCGACCGCCCATCGGGCCGATCACTTCGTGGTGGACGAACCGCCACCCGTCGTGGTGCCCGAGTTGCCGCTGACGGCCGACGTGTTCGCCTTCAGCCCGGCGCCCTTCACGCCCTGCGTCACCTGCTCGGTCTGCTCGCCCGTCGCCGAGAAGAGCCCCTTCAGCTCGTCGCCGAAGAACATCGCCGCCACGGCCACCACGATGGCCACCAAGCCGGCCAACAGCGCGTACTCGATGAAGGTCGCGCCCTTCTTGCTCTGCATCTGCATGTGCCTAGTCCTCATTCGGTTTGATGAAAATCCACGTTCACTTCGTGCCCAACACCCCGGCCGTCTTCTGCCCCAGCGCCAGGAAGAACTCCTTGATCTGCTCCCCGAAGAACATCACGCCCACCGCCCCCACGATGCCGATCAGCGCCGCCAACATCGCATACTCCAAGAACGCGCTCCCTCGCCGCCCCGCAACCCGCGGGAAACGCCCACCCAGCCAATCCAACGCCACGCGAAACGGTGCCATCGCCGCCCCCAATCAGAAAAGCCTGCCCCACGAGAGCCATTCCGGCCAATCCGGAATCTCAAAGAAAAAGAAGAAGCGCGGCCCGAAAAAGGCGTCCGGCCGCGTGCGCTCCGCGTAGAACGCCTCCTTCGTCGCCCACTGCCCCGCCGGGCCTGCGGCCGTCGCCTCCGTGGGCTCCGCGGCGCACGCCGACCCGGTACCCAACACCAACGCCGCCACGAGCACCAGACCCGCGAAGGCACCGGCCGTGCCCGCCCGATAGCGTCCCGTCTGCACTTTCCCTCTCATACGCCATAACAATACCATTCCCCCCCCATGATGTCAAACCAAGCAATTCTGGAAAGTGTATGATGTGTTTGCGCACCTTATGAGGACCTATCATGAAGGGAGAGAAGAAGCGTATCCCGACCCTCGGGGGCGGGTCGCGGGATGGCCGGGACAAGGTGCGCGTGCCTATCGGGTCGCGGGATTCGGACGGGTGGCTTCGAGCGCGGCGTCGAGCGCGGTTTCGAGCGCGGCGAGGTCGGCACGCCCCTCGGGGTCGGCGGCGAGGGCGTCGCGCCGGGCGCGAAGGCGCGCGCGGGCGGCGTCCATGGCCGGGCGGTCGCCCCG
>CASEMQ010000065.1 GCA_949289005.1 uncultured Lentisphaeraceae bacterium | reverse complement strand
CGGGCGGGGGGCTGGCGGCGTTGCTGCGCGGCTCGCCCGCCGTGGCCACCTGGGTCGGCCGCGGCGCGTCCATCGCCGTCGCGGCCATCGCCCTCTGGATCGTGGCGGGGCTCCTGGGCAAGCGCCGCGCCCACAAAGACGCGCAGGCATGACCCACGCGGACGCCCGACGGCGGGGCTTGTGGTATACTGTGGGGCAAAGGCAGGCGAGCATGGCGGAAGTCTCGGACGGTTTACGGATTATGGGAGCGGGCGGCGAAGGCGGCGCGAGCGCGAAGACGCTGGCCGTCATCGCCAACGGAGCGCCGCCGGAGAGCCCGGGGGAACGGGCGGCGCTGGCCGCGTGCACGGCGTGCGTCTGTTGCGACCGGCTCCCGCCCGCGGGCGCGCCGCCCCTCCTGCAAGTGGTGGGCGACGGGGATTCGTTGGGCGGCGCGGCGGTGCCGGCGGGGTTGCTGACGCGCGAGGCCGAGCAGGAGACGAACGACCTGGCCAAGGCGTTGCGGTGGGTGCGCGCCCATGCGCCGGGGGCGCGGTTGGCCTATTTCGCGGTGTTGGGGCGGCGGCTGGATCACGCGCTCGGGAACCTGGCGCACATCGCCGCGGGGCCCGCGCCCGCGAAGGTCTACGCCGCGGATGGGGTGCTGACGTTGTTGCCGGCGGGGCGGCACGCGTTGGCGGCGCGTCCGGGGGACGCGCTGTCCCTGCTGTCGCTCGCGCCGCAGCGGGTGACGGCGCGGGGGCTGGCCTGGCCGGTGGAGGATTTGCTTTTGGATACGCTGTGGCGCGCCACGCTCAACCGCGTGGCCGCGGATCGGCCGGTGCTGGTCTGCGAGGCGCCGCTCTTTGTCTATCAACCCTGGAGTTCGCCATGAAGCGTTTGTCCCGTGTTGTTTTGTTGGCCTTGGCGCTGCTGCCGTTGGCGGCCTGTTCGCCTTATTGGTACAAGCTGCCCGAGAAGTTCACGGTGCAGGATTCGCGCCTGAACTGGGTGCAGATCTTCTACCAGGCATCCGAGTCGGCGCCGCGCGTGCGGTGCGACATGCGCGACAGCGGGTTGATCACCATCCTGGAGGGAAAATCGGTGACGGTGGGCGACGACTTCAACATCGAGTACGCCAAGCCGGACTTCGGCGACGTGCGCAAGTATTACTACAAGATGGACCCGGAGATGTTCCGCCAGACGCTCCAATTGCTGGTGGATGCGGGCCTGCTGAAGGAAGAGAAAATCGAGGAAGGCGACCCGGTCTATCCCAAGGTGTTGGTGCGCGGCAACGTCAACCACCGCGTGGTCCAGAAGTTCACCGTCAACCCGGACCTGATTGCCGAGATCCGCACGCAATTGTTCCAGTTCAAGATGTCCGGCCAGCTGAACTGAGGCCGGCGAAAACGCAAACGAAAGGATGGCAGGTCTATGATGCAACGCGTGATCGTGACGGGGGGCGCGGGCTTTATCGGCTCGGCGGTGGTGCGGATGTTGGTGCGCCAGGGCGTGGAGGTGCTCAACATCGACAAGCTGACCTACGCGGGCAACCTGGCCTCGGTGGCGCCGGTGGCCAACCGCCCCAACTACCGTTTCCTGAAGGCAGACATCTGCGACGCGGCGGCGATGGCGCGCGCCTTCGCCGACTTCCGCCCCGAAGGCGTGCTCCACCTGGCGGCGGAGAGCCACGTGGATCGCTCCATCGACGGGCCGGGCCTCTTCCTGCAAACCAACGTCATCGGCACCTACACCCTGCTCGAGGCCGCGCGCGCCTATTGGCAAGGGCTCACGGGCGCCGCGCGCGACGGCTTCCGCTTCCTGCTCATCTCCACCGACGAAGTCTACGGCTCCCTCGGCCCGGAGGGTTACTTCACGGAGCGGACGAACTACGACCCGCGCTCGCCCTACTCCGCCTCGAAGGCGAGCGCCGACCACTTGGCCTCGGCCTGGTTCCACACCTATGGCCTGCCCACGCTCAAGACCAACTGCTCCAACAACTACGGCCCCTATCACTTCCCCGAGAAACTCATCCCCCTCGTGACGCTCAACGCGCTCGCCGGCCGCCCCCTCCCCATCTACGGCAAAGGCGACAACGTGCGCGACTGGCTCTACGTGGACGACCACGCCCGCGCCCTCTGGCTGGCCCTCAACCGCGGCCGCCCCGGCGAGACCTACAACGTCGGCGGCCACAACGAACGCACCAACCTCCAGGTCGTCCAAGCCATCTGCGCCATCCTCGACGAGCTGCGCCCCCGCCACGACGGCCGCCCCTACGCCGGGCAGATCGCCTTCGTCAAAGACCGCCCCGGCCACGACGCCCGCTACGCCATCGACCCCACCAAAATCATGACGGAACTCGGCTGGCGCCCGCAGGAGACCTTCGACACCGGCCTGCGCCGCACCGTCCAATGGTACCTCGACAACGAAGCCTGGTGGGCGCCTCTCCGCCACGCCGCCGAAACCCGCCTCGGCACCCGCTGAGCCGGGACGCCGGCTCGGGAACCGCCCCCTTCGCCCAATCCCGACAGACGTATCGACAAGCCTCACGCCCAAAGGTCATGCGGGAAAGCGCGCAAGAGCGCCTCTTGGATGGCAAGGGTCCTTTCGCGCGGGATTGAATAGGCTTGCGCGATGCGTCGCGGCAAATCGGGGAGGGCGGCCATCGCCTCGGCGAGCGACCACGGCCGCACGTCTTGCCCGAAGACACTGTAATAATCATCATACTTGAAGCGCCAGGCCTCGCCGGAAAAGCCACGATACGAGAGGCAGACGACCTTGTTCGGGATGCCCAACGCATCCGCCACGATATTCCCGTGCATGGCGGACGAAAGCAACGTCTTGCATTGCGCCAAGCGCCGGAGCGTCTCCAGCGGCTCTTGCGCGGAGACGTCGAGCACGCAAAGCGCGTCGCCAAAGTGCGCGCGCAGGCACGCCACAAGATAATCCCCGACGACGCTGTCGGCAAAGTGCACCATGACACCCACCTCGTAACGCGGGCTTGTCGGCCCCGGGAGCAATTTGTCGGCGAGCAGGCCGGGGTCACCAAGCGGCACCGCCTCCCAATCGCAAAAGCGCGCGCCAAGGAATTGCCGCATGAAGTCGCGCGTGATGCTCCCGCGAAGGGCGGAAACCCGAATGCGCCCGGGCGAAAGATCGAGGGAAACCCGCCTCTGCGGAGGAAGATGTATGCCACTCCCCCAGACAGTGTGCGTCGGCAAGCGAAGCGAAAACAAACGCCGGCGAAGCCCCTTGAGGTCGCACACGGATCGGGACTCCCGATAAATGCCTTGCAAAATCGAACCGATCGCCAACAGCGCCGCATGGCGCATCTTCCGCGCATTGGCCACGGGCCCGCCCAATCGCTCGACCAAGATTGGCGAAAGCGCGTCGCCAAAATTGCGAACGTCCGACCACCAATACAGCGGGACAACCCTGCCCCCCGTTTCGCGCTTATTGTCTTCCTGCTTCATCTCTTGCTCCTCTTTGAAAGACAAACGAAGCCACCTCGACGTGTACCGGGCCATCATGGCAAATCGAGCCCATGGCGTTTGCGTAGCCACCGTTTCACGAGCCCGTAGGGCAGGCAATCCCGCAAAACACGGCGCAACGCGCGGAGTGCGCGCCGCCGGACGCTTTTCCTCGGTGGCGGGAGGATACGCCCCACGCGCGCCTTGATTGCCGCGGCATCCGCCTCCGGGCAAGCCTCCAAGAGCGCGTTGAACTCCGGGAACCCGAAGACGACGTCCCGCAACGCGACAAAGTTTTGGTTCCATTCCGCGTGTGCGAACGTGGCGCGGGCGCCCTCCTGGCGGAGCGTCAGTTTGTGCCGCCGCACCAAACGCTCGATCTCGGCCAGCCCAAGGCAATAGTCACGGAACGGGCGCCAATCGTCACGCCGCCAATCCGGGTCGTGCGCCCCGCTGTAGTGATAGACGATCGCGTCGACGACGACATAACGCCGAGCCGCGAGCAACGCCCGTGCCAAGAAGGGCGGGTCCTCGTAGTAGCACAGCGGCGGGAAAACAATCCCTTTTTCGAGCAACCACGCACGGTCGTAGAGGCACGACCCAAACATGTAGCAATCCAACACGTCCGCGACATCATGCACGCCCGCGCCGGGCAACGGCCGCACGACCCGAACCCCCGCGCACGCGTTTTGACTCGCGATTTCCGTCGCCCCCTTGGCGATGGGCAACCCCGACGCGACAAGCGCCGCATAAAGCGCGGCGAGCGCCTCCCGATGGGGATACGTGTCGTCCGGATCCATGAACGCCAGGCATCGCCCCGTCGCCAGCCGCATGGCACGGTTGCGCGCCGCCGAGACGCCGCCATTGGGCTGACGGCAAACCCTGACACGCCCGTCTTTCCGCTGATAATGCTCCAAGACCGCCCACGCCCAATCGGGGGAGCCATCGTCGATGCAAATCACCTCAATCGCGTACAACGACTGCGAAAGAACCGAATCCAAACAGGCCGGCAACTCGCGTGCCCGATTGTAAATCGGGATGATCACCGAGACTTTTGGTGCTTCCCGAACGGGAAAAGTGCACTCGTTCACTTGCAATCACCTTTATTCTTTGACAAACCCAACCACACGGGCCGCGACCGGAATGAGGCCGGCGAACATTCAGCGATCCCGTCGGCTGTGGGTGAAAACGCCCTCAGGCAAGCCGATCCGGAAATGTTGCCGCCGCCACCACCGGCGATTGAGCGGCGGCTCCAACGTCTGCATGCGGTTGCCCTCCGCGCAAACGAAGACCGACGAGGGATGGGCGTCCGCGAAGTCCAGCAAGCGCCCCATCAATTCATGGGAAATCAGCGTGGCTTGGTTCGTCCACGGCAACACCCAGCTGTCCACGGCGAAGAAGTCCGGCCCGATGCGCCGGATGAAGCGCGGGAAGAGGCGCTCCGGCCACCGCTCGATGTAGGGGCTGCGCCCCGCCCAGCGAAACGCCTTCCCCGGGCGCAACGTGCGCCGCAACGCCTTGACCCAGGCAGGCGAGGCGTCCAGCTCCTCCGTGTCCGCCCAGCGCGGGTCACGCTCGCGGATCGGCCAAAAGCGCGAATACATCTGCGCGAAGCGGTTCTGCGGGCCGGGGTTGTAGCGGTTGCGGAAGCGGACCAGATCCACCTCGCCGGCCTCCAGGTGCGCCATCGCCTCCCGGAATTGCCCGCGCATGCTTTCGGGCGGCACGCAGACGGGAAAGTCGTTCTCCAGGACAATGAGATAATCCGTCCGCAACGTTTCCCAAATCCAGCGGAAGCCGGCTTGGATGCCCAGGTTTTCGGGGCGCGTCACGCACCGCACGCCCAAGCGGGCCATCGGCGCCTCCTCGTCCCGGCCGGCCGCCTGCCAGCAGACGATCGCCTCGTCGAACAATTCGTAGAGGCCGTTGCGCAGATGGTTCTCCACGGTTTGCCGCGTGGTTTCCCGTGCCTTGTAGGCCAACACCGCGACGCCGACGGTTTTGCCGTGGGGGCGGCCGATGGCGCGTTTCCCGACCCCGACGGTGCGCGCCGGGGCTTGGGGGGCTGTCTCGCGTGGCGGCATTGGCGCGTCCATGGCTCACACCTTGCGTTTGCGGACGAGAAGGCCGAAGACCAGCGTCCGCTCGACCCCCTTTTTGGTGAAACGGTACCAGAAGAAACCCTTGAGGTGGCGCCAGGCGAAGACGGGCGCGCGGTCACGATAGGGCGTCTTCAGGAGATAGCGGAGATAGAGCGGCCAGCTGCGGTTCTTCCAAATGTAACACCAAGGCTTGTTGGTGAAGCTGGTGAAGTGGCGGATGACGGGGCGCTCGCCCTGGCGCGTGCGGGCGCGGTTCTGGCAGTTCCACCGCTCGGGCAACACCTTGATGTGCCCCTCGGCCACGATGTTGATGGTGTCTTGGTCCACGAACGAGAGCACGTCGCGCAGGCGCTCGATGGTGGCGAAGCATTTGGCCGAGAAGTCAAAGCGCCGCAACTTCTCCAAATCCATCACCAACACGCCGGAATTGACATATTGCGTGTCCGGGCGGAGCCCCAACTCCTTGGTGCGGTAGTCCATGAGATCCTTGCTGGGCGCGTAGTTGTCGATGACGCCGCCGAGCATGGCGTCTCCCAAATCGACGCTCGCTAGGGGCGTGATGTCGCCGATGACCAAGATATCGACGTCCATATAGATCGTCCGCCTGTCCTTGGCGAGGATTTTGGGCAGGAGGATACGAAAACGCGCGTCGCGCGAAACGTGCTCCAGCGGCGAGGGCATATGCTCAAAGAGACTGAAGTCCACCAAGTGGATCTCAAAGCGACAGCGCGGGTAATCGCGCTCGATTCGCGCCAGCCGCGCACGCGTCGCCTCCGACAGCTCACGCGTGAGCACGTGAAAGACGAAAGCGCTCCGCGGCGCGTTCGTAAGAATGGATACCGCCACGACGGCGAGATGCTGCACGTAATTCTCCGAGACGTTGAACGAGACGGAGATGGGTTCGTTCGTAGACAAAGGCGCTCCTCCGCTTTTCATCATTCCTCCTTCGCGCCAAGCGCGTCGGCGTGCGCGCGCAACCGGGCCAGCCGCCTCCGGAGACGCGCGCGGATCGCGCGATGAAACACACGATAAAAGGCATTCTGCAGGCGCTTGACGGGCGTCGTCCCCGGGAGCGCGCCCGAAAGCAGGCCCAGTTCGCGCATGGCGGCCGCGTAGCGCCACCCCTCCGGGCGATGGTTGCACCGGAAGGGCTTGTGCGGCCCCCAGAAGTGCAAAATGCCGGGCGCGAGCGCGGCCTCCAACGCCTCGACCGGGCGCAGCCCCCGCCACCAATCCGCGCGCAAGGGATACTTGGCAGCGCGCGACACCCAGCCATCCGAAAAGTTCCACCGCGGGTGCAAATAGGCGATTTTCCCGGCAAGCAGGCCATTCAGCGCGTCCTGATCCGCGCACCGGATGCCATGCGCCGGATCCTGCGCGAAGGCAAGCGCGCGTTCGCAGACGCGCTCCTGCCGATAGCGATCCAAATCCAGCAACAGCACGCCGGCGTTCACATACCGCGCCTCGGCGGACGGATTGCCGAGCCGCGCACGGATTTCCGGCTCGGCGCCATAAAAGAACTCCGGCACCCCGGCGAGCGCGCACCCAGCCATGTCCGCCTCGAACAACGCCCCCAGATCCTCGCAGACAAAGGTGTCGATGTCCAGGTAGACCGCACGCCCCGTCAGCCCCGGCACCCACCCCGCCATGAAGAGCCGCGCCCAGGTCGTCACCGGCCAGCACCGCGTCTCCAAATGCCCGGCGCACGCCTGCAACCGGTCGTGTATCTCGACCACGCGCAACGTATGCCGCGCCCCCGGCGCGAAGAGCGCCCGCACCTTCTCCAGCCGTTCCGGCGCGATCCCGTCCGAGAACACCGTCACGCGATAGGCCGTCCCCTCCCCCGCGTGCCGCAACAGCGACCACAGCGCCACCTCCAACATCGGCGACACGCCGCGCGTGTCCGACGCCAAGAAAACCGTCCGCTCCGTCATGCCTTGCCCCCCGTCCGTGTTTGCCCGGCCTCCGCGCACAACGGTTCCAACGCCTGCTCCAACGCTTGGGTGAAGGCGGAGGCCCCGCGCACGTTGAGGTGGTCGGCGTCGTGCCAGCAATCCGCGGGCAGCGGCAACTCCGAATAGTCCAGCAACGTCAGCCCGCGCCGCGCCTCCGCGCCGGCCGCCCAGACGTCCGCGCCGTCCCCGGCCGCGAGCGCCGCGCGATAATCCTCGCGAAGCGGGGCGCGGAACAGGACGAGGCGCCGCCCGTCGGCCTCGACGGCCTCGCGCAACCGCGCAAACCACGGCAACTCCACGGGCGCGTAGCGGCTGCGCCGGATGTGCCCCGCCACGCGCTTGGCCTGGACGACGACGGTCGGTTCCGGCGCGAGCGGCGTGTAACCGCGGACGCAATCCACCTCGATCCGCTCCCGAAGCCACTTCCGTACGCGACGCTCGTGGCTCCCCATCAGGAAGGCGTTGCGATAGGGCATCCCGATCAGCAGATGCAGATAAACCGATTGTATGAAATTCTCGGTATACTCCGCCTGATGGGACGGCAGCCAAAAGTTGTCGCTCAACAACACCGCCTGCCCGGGCCACGCCGGCCACCGCTCGCGAAGCGCGCGATAGACGTGATAACACATCCGGTAGTCGCCGTTGATGAAGCCGGCGTTCCACAGGCGCAACCGCCGCGCCGCCGCCGGGCGAATCCCCATCTCCACATGCGACGTGCCCAGGCACAACACCTCCGTCCCCGGGTCAAAGTCCTCGAAAATCCGCCTAGCCCGCCCAAACTCGGCGCGGATGCGATCGTCGCCGAACGCCCGTTTGCACCCCCGCGCGCGCACAATCCGGCCAATCGGGGAGCGGTGCGGCAAAAACGCCGCGACCGCCTTCCAGAACGTCCGCCCGAGCCGGTTCCCGAGCGTCTCCTCCGCCTGGCGGTAACGCCACTCCAACGCCGCGAAGCGCAGGCGCCACTTCGGCGAAAAGTCCCGGCGGCAAACAACGCGCTCGCGGAAGAGCGCGCGCGTGACGCCCCAGCACGCGTGAATCAGCGCCGCGTCCGGCCGCGCGCCGTCTTCCCGGTTCCAAACGAGCAGCTTCCACATGGCCTTGACGACGCGCGGGAAGAGCGTGCGCCGCAGCAAGCGGCGTTCGCGGGGAGCCTCGGCGTAGTCCGCGCGCAAATGGCGCAACACCCACGCGTAATACTGCGCGTCCTCCAACGTGAATGGGTGGCGCAGCTGCGACCCCGGCGTCTGGACATACGCATAGAGCGGCGCGTGCAGCCACAGCCCGCACGGCACGCGGCGCAAAAACCGGAACGTGAAGTCCAGATCCTCGTAGCGCAGACCCGGCACGAAGCGAAAGCCCGCGAGCGCCTCCCGCCGATAGACGAACCGCCAGACGTCCGGGCTCTCGTTCTCCCGGAGAAACGCCCGGAGCGGCGCGCGCAGCGTCTCGCACGGCGGCTCGGCGATGTCCGCGAAGCGCACGGGCGCGTCGGGCGACACCTTCGCGTAGTCAAACAAACAGAACGCCGCCTCGGGCACCCGCGCCAGCGCCCCAAGGGCGAACGCCAGCAGGCGCGGGTGCGCCGCGTCGTCCGCGTCCAGAAAGTAAACGAACGGCGAAGCGGAACAATCGAGCCCGCGGTTCCGCGCGGCGCTCATCCCCCCGTTCCGCTGCGCCACCACGCGCACCCGCGCGTCCGCCCGCGCCAACCCCGCCAACGCCTCGCCCGTCCCGTCCGCGCTCCCATCGTCCACGCAGACAATCTCGATGTCCCGAAAAGTCTGCCCGCGCACCGAATCCACGCTCCGCGCGATCCAGCGCGCCGCGTTGTAGGCCGGGATGATGACCGTGACCGCCGCCATCGCTCGCCTCACAGCCGCCAATCGTCAAGCACCCACGGGCAGGGGCGGACGGAGTTGTGCGCCTTCTTGGCATGGAAGCCCTGCGCCGCCACGTCCGGATCCGGGTTGCCATGAAACACCAACACCTTGGTCGCCGGCTTGCGCGGCGCGACAAGCAGGTTGAGCGGGAAAGGATAGACGCACGTGCGCTTGAAACTCTTCACCCAATCCTCCGGCCACCAGCACGGCAACCGCCCGGCCGCCCGCGTCATGGCATAGGTCATGAACGCCTGCTCCGTGCGGTAATAGGCACGGTCGACCGCCTGCGCCGCCTCGTCCAAAAACCGCCGATAGACCGCCTCGGCCTCATCGCTCCCCGCCTCGAACCGAAAGAGCGACGAGTTGCCCACGTCCGGCCGCCCTCGGAAAAGGCGCTTGCGCCGCTCCACCCAGTTGTGGATGATGCAAAACCGCCCCGGCGCGTAATCGAAGAAACAGTCGATATCCTCCTGGATCACGACGTCCACGTCAAAGAACAGCGTCGGCCCCCGCAAGTCGGCCAAACCCTTGCGAAAGAGGCACAGCTTCACGAAGATGTCCGGCCAACAATCGAAAATCCCCTGGGTCGGGTCCTCGGGGAACGGGCACGCCTCGATGCCCGCGTCCAAGCCCTCCGCATTGTCCGTGACGCAGACAAAGCGAAACGGCCGGCGCAAATGCCGCCGCACCGAGGCATGCAGGATATTCGTGAACGCGGCGGGATACCGCGTCCCCCACTTCAGGCAAAGAATGTTCACCGGTTCCGACATGGTCAATCCTCCGAGACGAACGACAATCGAAAACGCCAAAGCCCACCCGCCCGGCGCGCCCGCCCGGCAGGGAAACCGCCCCAAACAAAAAATCCCAAGCCACCCGCCGCCATCACAGCCTCCTTTTCCCGCGCGTGGCCAGCAGATACGCCCCAAAGCGCCCCATGTCGCGCGGGACGATCTGCCGCGGGATGCGCAACGCGTCCGCGTGCGCCTCGCGCTTGCGCGTGGTCACGGCATAACGGTAGCCCGCCTCCCGCGCAAGCCGCTCCTCCCGCTCCCCGAAATCCCCGAACGGATAGGCAAACGACACGATCGGCTCCCCCACCAGCGCCTCGAGCGTGCGTTTGTTTTCCATAATCTCCGCCCGCGCCGTCGCCTCGTCGCAATCCCGCGCCAACCAAACATGCCCCGCCGTGTGCCCACCAAACTCCACCAGCCCCGACCGCGCCATCTCCCGGATCTGGTCGTCCGACAAAAACCTTGGCCCGCGCCGATCCGTCACGAAACACGTCGCCGGCACCCCCAATTCCCGCAAAATCGGGAACAGCTCCGTGAAATTGTCCACGAACCCATCGTCAAACGTCAGCACCATTGTTCGCCCCCCGCACGGCCCCGCGAACGCCTCCCGGAGCGTCCTGAACGCGTACCCATCCGCCAGCAAATCCAAAACCAGCCGACGCAACGCCGGCGGGCGGATGGAATTGTTCGGCGCCTCCGGCTCCGCGATCCCCTCGCTCACCGAATGCAACATCAGCACCGCCGGCACACCCGCCGGCCTGCGCGGCCACCAAAACACCGCCCGCGCCGAAACCGCCGCGAACAAAACCGCCACCCCGACCAAGACGCCCCCCCACAGCCACGCCGGGCCCACCCCCACCCCAAACGCCGCCAACACCGTCCCCAACGCCCCCACCCCGAACGCCGCCGCAAACCCACCCCCCAACAACCGGCACCACCCCCCCGG
>CASEMQ010000064.1 GCA_949289005.1 uncultured Lentisphaeraceae bacterium | reverse complement strand
CGGCGGCCGGGAGGGGGAGGCGCGCGCGGGCGGCGGGCAGGCGGCGGGCGGGGCGCATGGTCAGGGTTCCCAAGGCTCGATTTGCGCCAGGGGCGGGTGGCGCAGGTCTTTGGGGGAGAGGAGGGGCGGCACGCCGAGGTCGGGCCAGGGGATGCCGAGGGCGGGGTCGTCGAAGCGCATGCCGCGCTCGGCCTCGGGGCAGTAGAGGTTGTCGCACTTGTAGGCGAAGCAGGTGTCGTCGGCGAGCACCGCGAAACCGTGGGCGAAGCCGCGGGGCACGAAGAATTGGAGGCCGCTCTCGGCGGTGAGGCGCGCGGCGACGTGCCGGCCGAAGGTGGGCGAGCCCTTGCGGATGTCCACCGCCACGTCCCAGACGGCGCCGCGGAGGACGCGGACGAGTTTGGCCTGGGCATGGGCGCCGGCCTGCCAGTGGAGGCCGCGGACGACGCCGCGCGCGGAGAGGCTTTCGTTGTCCTGCACGAAGTCGGCGGCGATGCCGGCCTCGCGGTAGCGCGCGGCGTTGTAGGTTTCGCAGAAGTAGCCGCGCGCGTCGCGGAAGATGCGGGGGCGGACGAGGAGGACGCCGGGGATCTCGGTGGGGATGACTTCCATGGCGCGTCTCCGGGGTCAGGCGCCGGCCTGCGCGAGCAGGTCGAGCAGATAGGTGCCGTAGGGCGATTTGCCCAGGCGCGCGGCGAGGGTGCGCACCTGCGCCGCGTCGATGAAGCCCATGCGCCAGGCGATTTCCTCCACGCACGCCACGCGCAGGCCCTGGCACGTCTGCACGGTGCGCACGTAGTTGGCGGCCTCAAGGAGAGAGTCGTGCGTGCCGGTGTCCAGCCAGGCGAAGCCGCGCCCGAGGAGCCGCACGTTCAGGCGGCCCTGCTCCAGGTAGGCGCGGTTCACGTCGGTGATTTCGTATTCGCCGCGCGCCGAGGGCTTGAGGCCGGCGGCGATGCGCACCACGTCGTTGTCATAGAAATAGAGGCCCGTGACGGCGTAGTTGCTCTTGGGCGCGCGCGGCTTTTCCTCGATGGAGGTGGCATGCCCCGAGGCGTCGAAGGCCACCACGCCGAAGCGCTCCGGGTCGCGCACCCAGTAGCCGAAGACGGTCGCGCCGGGCGCCGCGTCGGCCTCGCGCAACATCCGCGTGAAACTCTGCCCATGGAAGAGATTGTCGCCCAGGATGAGGCAGACCGGGTCGTCGCCGATGAAGTCGCGCCCCAGCACAAAGGCCTGCGCCAGGCCGTTGGGCGTCTCCTGCACCTTGTAGGCCAGGCGCAACCCCAAATGCGCGCCATCGCCCAGCAATTGCCGGAAGAGCGGCGTGGCCTCGGGCGTGGAGATGATCAAGATCTCGCGAATGCCCGCCAACATCAACGTGGCGAGCGGGTAGTAAATCATCGGCTTGTCGTAGACCGGCAAGAGTTGCTTGCAGACCACCGTGGTGGCCGGCCACAGGCGCGTGCCCGCGCCCCCCGCGAGAATGATTCCCTTACGCATGGTTCGTTCCCTCCTCGTCGTCTTCCGCGTCGTCCCCGGCCTCCGCGGCGCGCTCCGCGCGCGCCTCGGCCTCGGCCGGCGCCAACGCGCCCCCCGCGCGGCGCGGCTGCCCCAGCACAAAACCGGGCGCGCAGACAAAGAGCAGCGCGTAGAGCATCATGCACGCCGGGCTGCGAAAGACCAGGTCGATGAAACTGTGCAGCGCGATCAGCGCCGTCGCCACAAAGGCGAAGACGCAATAGACGTTCAGGCGGTTCAGCCACCAACGGTCCGCCTGCTCGTCGCTCGCCACGCAATCCGGGCTCCGCAGCAACGTCGCCAGGAACGGCACGACCAGCGCCGCCACGCACCCCAGCATCAGCCCAAAGCCCACCCAGCCATGCTCAGCCAGGAACTGCAGCGTGTCGTTGTGCACGTTCGCCTGCCCCACGCCCAGGCGCTTGCCCAGCCACGTCCGCTCCTCCGGGTCGTCTTGGTCGATATACGCCGCGTTCAGCCAACGGAAACTCCACGCGCCCGCCCCGCAGACCGGGTGATCCGCCGCCTGCCGCAACGCCAAAATCCCCTGGTAGCCCGAGCGCATCAACATCGGGTTCGCGAAGAACGCCTCCCAATCCGTCCCCGCGATTTCCCCCATCACCTCGTCGATCATCGGCATCGCCGTATAGCCCGGCATGGCGTTCGCCGCCTGCCGCGCCTCCGGCGTCGTCGCCTCCGCCAAGGCCCGCGCCCGCGCCGCGTTCGCCCCCACCGCGTACATCCGGAAGCCCGCCGTCCCCAGCGCCACCGCCGCCACCGCCACCAACGTCCCCGTCACCGCCCACCGCGCGCGCCCCGGCCACGACCCGAAGTAACGCACCGGCACATACACCGCCGTGAACGCCACGATCGCCAGCGTGAACAGCATCCCCGCCCGCGAGCCCGAGAGCACCCCGGCCACCGCGCACAGCACCGCGCACCCGCCATACACCCACGGCGGCACCCGTGTATGCTCCCGATGCTCATGCGCCCACAGCGCCATCCCCACCGACAGCGCCATCACCGCCGGGAACCAACACGCCGCATGGTTCGGGTAACCGAACGTCGCGAAGAAAAACGCCCGCGTCTCCATCCCCCAATACAGAAACGTCCCCCCCACCGCATACTGCGCCATCCCCGCCACCGCCAGCACCCCGCTCATCACGCACACAAAGCCCATCAGCCGCCGCTGCGTCCGCCCCGTCAGCGCATGCCGCGCCGCCAACGCCGCCACCAACACCGGCGGGAACCAATTCAGCACCCCCCACGCCTCGTCCGAACGCAAACACCATGGTAGCCATCCCCACGGCTGCGACCCCAGCTCGTACCACACATAATCCCCCGCCCCCGATGGCGCCGGCAACGCCGCGATCTTCGCCCGCGCCCCCTCCGGCAACAGCCAATCGAACGCCGGGCTCGCCAACTCCCACCCCCGCGCCGTCGCGTCCCACACCACGAACGCGCACCCATTCAGCCACTGAACGACCAAAAACACGATCAACGCCACCGCGCACCACGTCAGCGGATCCCGCGCCAGCCCCCGCCACGCACGCCGCCGCGCCTCGAACAGCGACTCCCCGCCACGCTGCTCCGGCACCACCAGCGCCACCTCCGCCAGCAACAACGTCAGCCACGGCGTCCACGGCGACAGCCACGGCGCCACGATCCCGCCGCCCAGCCACACGAACAACGTCAACAACAGCGCGATCGGCGCGCTCACCGCAAAGCGTTCAATTCCCATAACCCCCGCAGTATACCACATCCGCCCCCTCCCCGGTTGCGGAATATCGACGGAATCGCCCAATGCCGACGGTTGGGGGAGGCAAACCGCGGATTGCCCGGCCGGCCCGCCGTCCGCAAAATCGCCGGTGTTTTTGTGGAGGCACATCCCCAAAGGCGTTGCCCGCCCCGTCGCAATGACCTTTCGGCCGTTACGGATGGTGAGACCCCAGAAAGGTTCCATCATGAATTACTTCACTAAAGAACTGTCGCAATGACCTTTCGGCCGTTACGGATGGTGAGACAGAAAACCCCAGAGGAAAAACTGAAGGCCTTGGTGAGTCGCAATGACCTTTCGGCCGTTACGGATGGTGAGACTCCATCTTTCAGAAAATTCCAATCATTAGATACTTCTTTGTCGCAATGACCTTTCGGCCGTTACGGATGGTGAGACTATTGCACTTTCGGCAAGAGCTTCTTTAACTCTTACGAGGCCAGTCGCAATGACCTTTCGGCCGTTACGGATGGTGAGACAAGAAAACGCCGGAGGAAAAGCTAAAGGCCTTGGTGGTCGCAATGACCTTTCGGCCGTTACGGATGGTGAGACTGGATCGTGGACGCTGATGCTGGGGCATTTCTCCTCGTCGCAATGACCTTTCGGCCGTTACGGATGGTGAGACGCAGAGGCTTCTTACCAGAAGGCTAGGGCCGATCGCTGGGAGAGTCGCAATGACCTTTCGGCCGTTACGGATGGTGAGACCCGCGCTGAATGCCTAACACAACGCCGCCCGGGGTAGTCGCAATGACCTTTCGGCCGTTACGGATGGTGAGACATACGGTATTGACGACTATGCGAGCACACTGCTCAGGTCGCAATGACCTTTCGGCCGTTACGGATGGTGAGACTGTAACACAAGACGTGATTGAATGCAAATGGTTTGTCGGGCGAATGTGGAGGGAGAGGCAAAAAATGGGGGAAATCGGGCCTGCGCAGCATGGGCGGGAAGGAGGAGATCCTGCAGAACATTTTAGACGTGAATGAAATACGGAATGTGGAGGGAGAGGCGGTTTTTGGGGGTGTTTTGTCTCCCTCCACTTTTTGGGCGCAGGAAGGGAACCTCGCCAAACCACCTTGCATTGCGTCGGTTTTGTCTCCCTCCACTTTTTGGGCGCGGGAAGGGTCAAAAGAGATAGAGCGCTTGTTGCGGGGTGAGCGTGCGCGGGAGGCCTGCGGAGCGGATGGCGGATTGGCAGGCGTGGCAGAGGGGATAGGCGGTGAGCGCGTCTTCATTGGGATCGATGAGCGTCAGGAGGCGATGCCAAACGCGCTCGAAGCGTTCCGGTGACAAGGAACATTCGAAGACGCTTTTCTGGACACGGAAGCCGGCGTCGAGGCAGGCTTTGGCGACGCGCGCGAGGCGTTTGGGCGAGGCGATGTCGTAGACGATGAGATAGCACATGGGTCAAGGGAGGCGGAAGGGACGGAAATCGGGGGTTCCGGAGAGGATGGCCGCGAGGTAGCGTTCCGCTTGGGCATGGATGGCGAGACGGAGCGTGGTGGGGCGTATGGCCCCACGCGGGACGAAGGCGCGTTCCATCGTCTGCGCGAAGGCGCGGAGTGTGACGCGGCGCCCTTCCTCGTTGAGACGGACGCCGGAGTCGGCCTCAACGAAATGTCGGTCGGCGCGGACGATGGCGTGCGAGGCGAGGTTGCAGGCGAGCAGATCGCAGGCCGGCCGAAAGGGTTCCATGAGATCAAGCGCCAGGGCCGGGGCACGTTGCCCGTTTTGGTGCAGGTTGCCGGCGGAGGGGTCAAGGCCATATGTATGCACCGCCATCACGACTTCGGCGAGCATGAGCGTGTAGAACCAAGAGAGAAGCGCGTTTGCGGCGTCTTTCGGGGGATGGCGCGAACGCGCGGCGAAGGGCAGGGAGGCGGGGAAAAGGCAACCAAGCAAGGCGAAATGATGGCGCGCGGCGGCACCTTCCAGCCCACGAAGCGCCTCCACATCCGCGACGGCACGCGCCATCCGCAGGATGCGCGCCAAGAAGCGGATGCGCGCGTTCGCCCCGGCGGCGAGCGTCCGCGGCGAACGATTTCCCGCGAGGCGGCGAACGACGCGCCGGGCGTTGCGGATTTTTGCGACGACAAGCCGGCGCGCGATGCCCAGGCGGAAGTCCTCGTCGAGCGAACAGGCGCATTGGGCCTGGCGACGGCCGTAAAGCCGCCCGTCATGGCAATCGAGCGCGCCCAGCCATCGTCCCGCCCCGTCGAAGAAACAACAGGGGATGGCGCGCGCCATGAACGCATGGAGCACCGGGAAAGCAATCGCCGGGCGCCCCACCACCAACACGCGCTCGATGGAGGCCAAAGGCAGGCGGCTCGCCGCGCCGGGCGCGGCATGGCTGTGCACCACGAGATGTTCGCCCTCCAGGCGGACACTCGCGGAGGCGTCGCTGAGGATGAGCGTGCCCACGGGTCAGCGGATTTCCCGGAAGCCGTTGGCGGCGAAGTGGGCGCGGAGTTCTTGCGCGATGTCGGGTTGCGTTTTGGCGGTTTGGTGCGCGTAGAGCATGAGGGGGAGGTCGCCCTCGGCGACGCGGACAGGGCAAAGGCGCAAAGCGGATGCCTGGCGTTGTTGTTTGCCGGTGAAGCCCAATGCGTTTGGCGTGCCGCCGCCCAAGTCTGGGTGGCTGTGCCGAAGCGCCCGCAGCGCGTCGCAGAGTTCTTTCCGGGCGGAGGCTCGCGGTCCGGTTTTCTCCCAGAGATGGAGGTCGTGGGCGGCGAGGGTGGCGGCCCAGGCCAGGAAGTCGGCCTTGCGTGGCGGCTTGGCCTCGGCGAGCTGGCCGAAGCCGCGCGTGGCGCGGAGCCCCAGGGAGCCGAGGCGGCACAGCGCCGTCGTGGCGGTCTCCAGTTTCGCCCAGAGCGCATCGTCCACGGGACGGCGCGCCGTTATCCGCAGGGTGAAGGCGCTCCCGGCGTCGATGTAGCGGCCGGCCTGACAGCGATAGACGCCGGTCTTGTTGCCGGAGACCGAGGCGAAGTAGCCGATGTAAGTGAGCGGGTCGGGACGGTTCGACTTGGTGTCGTAGTTGAGCGTCTGCCCTTTGAGGATTTTCACGTTGTCCACGCGGAGGACGACGGCGGAGGCGATGGGGCCTTTGTCCTTGTCTTCTTGCTTGCGGTGGACGGTGCCGAAGAGGGCGTCCTCCTCGTCGGGGGAGCCGCCGAGGACGCGGAACCACCAGCGGAGGGCGCCGCGGATGGAGGGGGCGCGGATCTCGGGCTTGTTCTGGTCGGCCCCGGCCAGGAAGGCGGGCGTGACGAAGGTGAGGTCCTTGACGATTTCGCGGTTCATGCCTTGCCTCCGTTCCGGGCCTTCACCGCGGCGACGATGGCCTGCTGGGTCGGGCCGTCGAACCCTTTGATGCCGTTCCGAATCCTGGCGTAGACTTGCCGCGCGAGGGAGCCCGGCTCCAGGAAGAGCGTGACCATCAGCGCCTGCGTCTCGGGGGACTTCTTGAGGAAGTCCTTGGCATCGCGCTCGATTTGATTTTCCTTCGCCCAACGTTTGCGCAGTCGGTCGAGGGGCGATTCCTGCGGGAGGCGCTTCTTGAGCGCGTTGAGCGCGTCGTCGAAGCGCCGCACAAGGACGGGGTCGGCCTTGTGCGACGAGGCCTCGGCTTTCTTGGCCTCCACCTCTTGAATGGCCGCAGGGATGGCCGCGTCGGCCTCGGGCGGGGCGAAGGCCGCAATCCAAGCCTTCAACTCCTCCAGTTGTTTGCGCCGTTCCCGATCCGCTTGCGTGCGCAGATAGGCTTCTTCTTCCGTCTTGGTGACGTCCTCGAACCAGCCGTAGCCGGCGGCGGTCTTGGCGCCCGCGCCGTTGATGGCGAGCGCGCGGACGAGCCACCCTTTGGCGCGCGCCAGTTGCGCCGGCGTGCATCCGCGCAACGGCACGAGCGTGAAGCGGAAGACCGTGCCCGCGGCGACGGCCGGGAAGAACTGCGGGTTGGGCGACTCGTTGTCCGTGGCCTTCGGCTTGTCCGGCTTCTTGGCGTAGTAATCCTTGTGGTGGCACGTCGTCACGTCCACCTCCAGCGTGGCCTTGTCCTTGGGATAAGCGGGGAGGAAGGCGACGCACCCGGCACACTCGGATTGTTTCAGGCCTTTGAGCCGCTCATCCAAGCCGCCTTTGTTCCCGTCGCCCGTCGGGAAGCCGAAGACGGCGGCGATTTCCTTGGCCACGGCGGCGTCCTTGTCGGCACCCACCCATTCGCACCAGGCGGCGTGTCGGGCGATACCCTTGACGGCGCTCCCCGGCAGGTAAGGCACGCCAAAGTGCGGGTCCAGCGCGATGTTCGCGTTCTCCAGAATGCCGCCCGCGAGGTTCACGAGCAGGCGGCTCTTCAGCCGCGCCCAGACGCGGATGGCTCCCTTGGGCTCCGGCAGTTCCGGCGGCACCTTGGCGTGCTTGGCGTGACAGTCCACCACGGCCCGCACCTCCTCGGCCTTGACGGTGCCGCCCACGCGCAGGAACTTGGTCAGGCGCAGGGAAGGGCTTTCGCAAAGGCCGCAGCCCTCGCCCATGAGCCGCCGCGCCTCCTGCGTGGCGCAGGCACGGATTGGCTCATCCTTCGCGCCCATCGGCCTGCCCTTTCTTGGCGAAGCGGCGGAAGAAAGTGAGATAGGCCAAGACCTCGGCGGTGGTTTGGCGCAACGTCGCGGCGGAGGCGCCGGCGAGCGCGTCGAACCACGCCTCAAGCGAATCCCCCACGCCGCGCGCGGTCGGATCGTTGATGTCCGGGTCGCGCAGATGCCCCAGGACGACCTGGAAGGTGGCCTTGAAGCCCTCGCCCTTGCCGAGCGCGAAGGCCAACGCGCCGAGCAGGCCGTCGGAGACAATCATGGCGGGGATTTTCTTGACGGCCTCGCCGCCCGCGGCGCCGGCATACTTGCCCTTCTGCGCCGCGTTGAAGGCGTTCTTGCCACGGATTTGCGCGAGGTTGCGCATGGGTGTCTTCGTAAGCGTTGCCATATCCGCGCCTCCGTCAGGGGTTGTCGTGGGTGAGGGTGAGGCGGCACCAGCCGAGGCCGGTGGTGGCGTCCGCGCCGACCTGCAGGAGGTGGTTGGCCTCGGCGACGCGTCGGCACAGGTTGGCGAGTTGCGCCTCGTCGTCGGAGAGCCATTCGCCCACGAAGAGCGTCTCGGAAGGGACGTTCTCCTGGGCGAAGAGGGCGCCGTCGGCCACCGTGCCCTTCTCGTCGTCCACCTTGTTGTGCTGGGCGATCTCGCAGGCGTTCTGCGCGAAGTATTGCATGAGCGTGTCGGAGACGACGACCAGGCGCGCCGCGAGCGTGTCCTGCCAAAGCGGCTCCGCGCAGAGCCCCTTCAGCGCCGCCACGATGGCCCCGGGCACCTCGCCCCGGCGCGTCAGCGGATACTCTTCCAGGACGACCTTGCCCTCGAGCGCCACCCCCCCGGCGGCGAAGACCTCCTCCTCGCCCAGGCCATTCACCTCCGCGCAGGCGATGCCGAGCCGGGCGAGCGTCAGCGGCGAGACGAGCCACGCGAAGCCCTGTTTGGCCGAGCGCACGGGGAATGCCGCCAACCGCGCCTCGCCGATCAACACCCTGCCGCGGCAATCCTGTTTGCCGAAGATTTCCAGGCCGGCTCCATTCACCTTCCTATTCTCACCCTCTCCCTCCACAAAGAGGTCGCTCAGCGACCCCTTGAGCGCGGAGCCCGGGACGGTGGGGAAGCCTGTGACACGCTCGCGCAAGACAGGCAGATCGACGATCCCCACGGAGCTGCCGCACCCCACATGGAGCGGCGTGCGCGTGAACAACGAGACAACGGTACGAAACATGGCGAACTTCCCTTTCATTCAACAGGACAACGATACGAACAAATGCCCAGGCCGAAGCCTTGCGGCCCCAAGTCCGACAGCGTCTTCAGGTTCAGCCGCCCGACCAGACGTTGCGCCTCGGCGACGTCGCGGCATTCGAAGAGATAGGCCGAGCCGGCCGGCACCGCCAGCTCCGTCGGCTTCTCGCGCGTCAGCGTGTCCCACCCCGAGAAGGCGATGGGCTTCCCGACACACGCGGCGACGAGGCGGGCCGACTCGAAGGGGTGCCACTCCGCGCGGGCGCGTTGCCGCCAGGCCGCGCGCGGCTCGCCGGGGCGGCGCGCCACCGCCTCGGTGGGCAACATCACACGCCCCGCATCGTCGAGCCAATTGGGATACCAGCCCTTCATGAAGAGCGCGGGCGCGAGCAACGTCCACCGCACCCAACGGCTCGGCGCGCCCTTCGGCAACGCCTCCAGCCGCGCGAACAGCCCCTCACCGGTCGCCCTGTCGAAACGCACCGTGCCGCCCTGCCCGCCAAAGCGCACGTCGCGCCCCACCAGCGCGTCGGCCTTGGCCTGCTCCACCGCGCATCGCATCGTGACGCCCTGGGCCAGGCGCAACACCTCCATCTGCCACTGGGCGCCCATCGCCTCCGGGGCACGTCGCGCGGTGCCGCGCCGATCGTCCAACGCGGTGCCCACGCGCGGCTCCGCCTGCCACAGCGCCTCCGCGGGAGGCGCCTCGCCCACCGCCACCTCGCCCGTGAGGTACCGCGCGTAATCCTCGATGGCGATCCATGCGGGCAAAGCCTTCTTGCCGAGGGTGCGGTCGAGAAAACCATGCGTCAGCGGCGCGGGCAGGTCGGTCGTCCCCTCGGGCAAACACGCCACGCGCATGTCCCAATCGAGCGGGCACGGCAGGAAGAGCCGCCCCGCCTTCTCCGGGAAGGGCCCCCACACCCGCAGGTCCGGGTTGGCGCCGTAGAGCGTCTCCTCCGGCGTGTCGGGGCCCCCCAGGAGCGCGTGCATCACGGCGCTGTAGAGCAGATCCGGCCGCGGCCACTGCGCGCCGTGCCCGATCAGGCGCAGGTTCTTGCGCCGCGCCTTCGCCGTGTCCATCGGCCGCGCGTCGCGGAAAAAGAGCACGTCGCGCGGGGTGAGCGTGAAGTCAAGCGTCATGGCGCGCCTCCCCCTCTTCGGTCCCATCCTGCCGCGACAGGAAGGCCGCGCACAGGAAGAGCCCCAAGTAATCCTCCGCGTGGGCCGCGGGCCGGTCCTCCCGCGGCACCGCACATTCCTCCAGAAAGCCCGCCAACGCCGCCGCGTCGAGCGCCCCCGCCATGCCCGGCGTCTGGGCGATGGCGTGGCGCGTCTCGGCCAAGACCACGTCGCGCATGCGTTCGTCCCCGAGTGCCCCCTTCAGCCCGTAAGGGCGCAAGAGCCCCGCCAATTTGTACGGGAAGCGCCCGAGCGACTTCGCGTCCTTTTCGCGCGCTTTCGGCAACGCCACCAGCGTCTTGAGCAGGCGCAGCCCCTGCGAGCCCCACTTGCAGCCCCACTCCTGGATTTCGCCCGTGCGCTTGTAAATCGCCAGCGCCAAGGCATTCCGCCCATAACGCTGCTTTGCCAACGCCTCCGCCGCGTGCGCCCGGTGCACCAACTCCTGCCGCGGCACGCTCGCGTGCCCCACCGCGATGCCCGCCGAGGCGTGGCACCCCGCCACCTTCTCCGCGAAGAGCGCGGCCAAGCCCTCCGCGCACGCCACCGCCAGCTCCACCGGCAACACCGCCAACACGTCGTCGCCCCCCACGTAAATCGGCACGCCGCCCGCCGCACGAACGCGCTCCCGGGCCGGCTCCGCGAAGCCCAGCAACGCCTGGCTGAAGGCCCGATGCTCCCCCACCGTCTTGAAACCCGAGAGCCGCGCGCCCATTTGGTCGCCATCCATCGCCAGCACCGCGACATACTGCCGGTCGAACGTCTCCAGCGCCGCCTTCAGCGCCGGCTCCAACGCCTCCGCGCGCCGATGCTTGATCAAGTTCATCGCGCCGAAGCCCAACGCCCCATCCAACGCCGCCTCCTTGCCCGAGAGGATGTCCTTGGCCCGGCCCGTCGCCTCCTCCGGCCACGCGTCGAAGGCCCGCGTGTTCCGCCGTGCCGCCAACCGCCTGCCGATCGCGGCATAATCGTCGCCCATCGAGCCGGACGCCTCGTCCGCCCGCAACACGGCCCACGAAAGTTGCGGCCACGCCCGCACCTGCGCCACGAAGTCCCCTCCGTGCGACCACTCCGGGTGCGCCGCCAACGCCTCCCGCGCCAACGCCTCCAACGCCTCGCGGAAGGCCGCCTCGGCCGCGCGCATCGCCGCCGCCCCCTGCCCCGCCGGCACAAAGGCCAGAAAACGGTTCGGCACACCCTCCGTCACCCCCTCCACGGGAAAGACCCGCCGGCTGCCCGCCGGCAACGCCCCGAGCGCCGCCAAAGCCAAGGCCGACAGCAACGCCGACCCCGCCTGCAACTCCCCCAACGTCTCCGCCTGCGCAATGAAATCCTGCACCGGCCCAAACTGGAACAGCGTCAAATCCTCCGCGTTCATGCCAAGCCCTCCGTCACCGGCGCCTCCCAACGCAACCGCAACAAATGCCACCCCACCATCGCGGCCGGCGCCGCCGCCGTCCCCGGCGCCGGCCGCCCGCCCCCCGCCACATCCGGCGAAAGCACCCAGCACGTCCCGAACGACACCCCGTCCAACGTCGGCCGCCCCGCCGCGTCCAACCGCACCGCCGGCCGCGCCACACGCGGCGCCAACGCCCCCTCCGCAAGCCCCAGCCACGCCTCCGCCGCCCGCCGCGTCTCCTCATGCCCCCAAAACGAATGGACCCGCGCCCCCGCGCGCCCCAACGCATCCCGAAGCGCCCCCGCCGGCACCTCCTCCAACGCCACGCGCCACCCGCGCACCAACGTCACCGGGAACGTATTCCCGATCAGCACCTCCGTGCCCGCGTCCCAATCGACCTTCGCCAACGCTACACTCCTTTCCGCGGATACCCGCAACTTCATCCCCACTCTACCACACCATCCCCGCCTCCGCAAGCGAAATCGAGCAAACAGTGGGCAGGGCACAGCAAACAGGTCGCCGTCCCATCATCCGCGTGGGACACGGCCAACCGCGAACCGCCCGGCGGAGGTCACCACCTCCGCCCTTGGCCAAGCAACACGAGCAACACGAACAAAAGAAGCCGGGAAAGCGAGGGAAACAACATGACAAACCTCCCAACACAACGCGCTTGCGCGCAACCAAACACACGGCCAACCTTGGCCGCTTCGCCATCGGCACCCGCCGACGGCTTCGTTCCTTGACCCCGCGACACGCGGGGCGGAAAGGGGCTTATTTGCCCCGATCCCGGCCGTACTCATCGACCAGGACACGAACCACCGCGATGACCGCGGCGCCCAACACCGTGACAAGAACAGGAGGCATAGCCAATCTCCCAACACAACGCGCTTGCGCGCAACCAAAACACACGGCCAACCTTGGCCGCTTCGCCATCGGCACCCGCCGACGGCTTCGTTCTCTCTTGCCTTACCGGAAACGTCGGCACGCAACACGGCCAAACGCCAACGGCAAACACTGCTTCGTCAATCGCGTCATCGGGGGGATCGCTCCTACTCAAAAAACACCTTTCACACAGTCGTCTCGCGAGGCACTTCCCTTCGCAAGAAACACCCACACAATAGCACATCGCCCCACCCCGTGCAAGCGCTTTTTTCGCAGTTGCCAAAAAAAAATCGCCGCCAACTCGAGAAGCGATTGCGCGGATTGGAGGCGCGCGGGTCAGCGGTCGGGCAGTGGGGGGAGGGGCGGGAGGGGGTGCTCTTGGAGGAAACGGTCGAGGTCGGAGACGATGGGTTGGGTTTTGTTGAAAGCGTCGTATTCGGTCTCGGCCTTGCGGTCGGCCTGTTCGCGGGAGACGCGGCCGGCGCCTTGGAGAATGTGATATTCCTGGAAGGAGAGGAAGGCGTCCACGCTTTTGGCGAAGGCTTCCATGGTGAAGGTCTTCCGGTTCTCGATGAGGCGCTCGATTCGCGCATGGCGCGCCGGGATCGTCCGCAAGGGCGCCCGAAAGAGGACGGCACCCCGGCGGGGTGGCGTTTGGCCTTCACGCCGTTTCTTGAAACGCAAGCGCCGCGGCCGGGGCGGTCGCGGCGCTTGCGTGGGGTGCGCGGGGGCTCACGCGGCGCGGCGGCGGAGGGCAAACCCCGCCACGCCGAGCGCCAAGAGCGCCAGCGCCGTCGGCTCGGGAATAGCTTTCGTTGTTGAGTACTGCACGGAGCCAATTGTGTAGTCCGCGACGGAGGAGAGCGCGGAGCCGCCCCCGGCCGTCTGTCCCCACTCGATGTAATTGATGGACTGCGCGTCGCCCTCAAGGAGACGCTCGGTCTGGATTACCAGCTCGTTCCCCCAGTAGACAGAGATTTGATTCCCGTCGCGCACCACGCTCAACGTGTATTCTTTTCCCTCTTCCAGGGAAACGTTCGCGACGCTGCTCACGTCGTCATTGACGTTGGCGGCATTCGGCACGCCCACGGTCGTGGCATCCTCCCCGTCCGGCCGCGCGGGGTCACCCGTCAGCACCAAGGGCGATTCGTTGCCGGAATGTTGCCACCCATTGAAGGCCACCGAGAAGAATTTACCACCCGAGACGCCGAAGGAAATCAGCGAGGGGCAGGTGTTGGCATCGACGTTGGGCACGCCAGTGAACGTCACGGTCATCGTGATCGCGAACTGCGTCTCAAGCGTCGTATCATTTTTATACCCGCCCGACGATGCGTCGGTCGTGGCGGTTTTCCAGTCGTCCCACCCCGTGACAAGCGCGGGAGCGGTACCCACAAGGGCACACGCGCAAAGCAAGACAAATACAAAACGGTTCATATCCATTCCTTTCGAGTTTGCGTTGGAACCGTCCCAACACCGATAATGTACCACCCCCCCCCCATCGTGTCAAGACTTTTCACGAACGCCCCGGGAAAGGAAAATCGCACAATTCAATGAACCAAGGCGAGGCGGGCGAGGCATGCCCTCCGGGGACAAAGCGTACCGCCCGGCGATTTTTCGCCGGGTTCCCGCCGCTTTGCGGCGCGGGTCGGGTCAGCGGAGGCGGAGCGGGACGTCTTTTTCCAGGGTGACGGTCCGGACGCGGCCATCGATTTCCACCTTGGCGGGGCCGCCGCGGGCGGAGGTGAGGGTGAGCGCGGCGAGGCGGCCATCCTCCCAATCGATGTCGAGCGCGAGGCCGTTTTCGGCGCGGAGGCCGCGGGCTTTGCCTTCGGGGAGGCGCGCGGGGAGGGCGGGGAGGATGCGCAGCACGCCGTGTTCCGTGCGGGCGATGCAGTCGAGCATCGCGGCGGGAACGCCCATCGTGTCGTTCACCTGGGGCACGCCGACGGTGAGGGTGACGAGGTTGGTGCAGAAGAAACGCGAGGTCTTGTCGATCATGGCGAAGGCCCTGTCGCCCTCGTCCACACGCGCCCAGATGCCCGCGGCCAGGCCGATGGACCAGCCGAAGGTGTGGTAGTTGTGGGCGAGGCGCTTTTCGAGGCTTTTGCGGATGGCGGCGGCGAGCGCCGGCGTGCCGGTGTGGGTGATGCTGTGGCCGGGGATGAGGCCATAGGCATGAGAGATGTGGCGGTGGCCGGGCTCGGCCTCGCCGAAGGGCTTGGACCACTCCAGCAACGCGCCGTCGGGGCCGATTTGGGGCTTGGCCAGGCGCGGGAGTGCGGCCGCGACGCGGGCGACCGTCCCATCCTGCCGGGCGCCGCATTCGCGGGCGGCGAGCAGGTAGTCGCGGAAGGTCTCGGCGATGAGCATCCGGTCGTGGGCGGTGCCCATGTCCACGGCGGCGTTGCCGCCATCCTGCCCCGCATAGGTGTTCTCGGGGGAGACGGCGGGGCCGGAGACGAGCGCGCCGTCGCCGGGGCGCGGCACCAGCCAGGAGAGATAAAAGCGGCACTGCTCGCGCAGAAGCGGCAACAGGCGGCGCAGCAGCGCGGGGTCGCGGGAGAAGCGCCAGGCCTTCATGCCGTCTTGCAGCAGCCAGGCGCCGCCGGAGACGTACATGCCCCAGCACGGGTGGCGGAAGGGCACGCAGTAGCCCCACGGGTCGGTGGCGGTGGTCAGGAACCACCCCTCCGCGCCGAGCATGTCGCGGGCGACGGGTTCGGACTTGGGCATGAGGCGCTCGGCGAGGGAGACGAGCGGCTCGGCGCGGTCGGCCAGGCCCCAAGGGCCGGCGGGCCAATAGTGCATGGAGAGGTTGATGTCCAGGTGCCAATCGCTATTCCACGGCGGGTTCATCTGCTCGTTCCAGATACCCTGCAGGTTGGCGGGGAGCCCGCCGGGGCGCGAGGAGGCGATGAGCAGATAGCGGCAATAGTCATGCAGTAGCAGGAGTGTCTCCGTGTCGAGCGCGCCGGCCTTGGCGACGCGCGCGATGCGGTCCTCCAACGCCTCGCCGGTGGCGGTGTGCGGCAAGTCCAGGCGCATCCGGTTGTAGAGCGCGGCGAAGGCCTTGGCGTGGGCGGCGCGGTCGGCGGGGCGGGCCAAATCGGCCGCCGGGTCGGCAAGCGGCCCGAGCAGGTCCGAGCGCACGGCCACGCGCACCGTGGCGCGGGTGGCGTCCTTCACCGAGAGCCGCCCCTCGGGCGAGACGACGATGGCGCCATCGGTCGCGACGTCGGCCACGGCCTCGAAGCGCACGCCGTCCTTGCCCGTGTTGCCCTTGAGGCGGAGGCGGTTTTTGCCCTCCGGCGCGACGGCGAGCCCGCCCGGGCGGTCGGCGCCGAGCGTGAAGGCCAGGACGGGCTTGCTCGCGGCGAAGGTCATCGTCAGGCACTCGCCGTCGGCCTCGACCCATGCCTCGCGCGTGAAGGTTACGTCGTTCTGCTTGTAGGTTACGTAGCCCACGCCCTCGTCCAGGCGCAGCCCGCGGCGGTAGTCCGCGACGGGCGTCTCCTTGGGCGCGAAGGCCAACCGCAGGAAGGCCGCCGGCTGATAGGGCGTGATCATGTCGCCCCCGCGCAACAATTGTTGGATGGTCAGCCGCTCCGCCTCGGCCTGCTTCCCCGCGAAGAGCAGTTCGCGGATCTTCGGGACAATCTCCGCGCCCTTGGGATTGAGGGGCCACTCGCGCTTGGGCGCCCAGACGCCCGTCTCGTTCAGCACCACCGTCTCTTGGTTGGGCTGCCCGTAGACAATGGCGCCCACGCGCCCATTGCCCAACAGCAAGGCGCCCTTCCAGTCCGTCGCCGGCGTGCGCATCCAATAAGCGTCCCGTTCGACGGAGCCCATCAGGCCGCCCGCCAACGCCGACATCGTCAAGGCAAGTATCGTCTTCATGCCGCCATTATAGGCACACCCGCCGTCGGAACGGCGGGAAACGACGCCTTTTTTCCCCCTGCCTATCGCCGTGCGCAGGCGTGTTGCCGCGCGCCGGAACGGATGGGAGGGAAAAATACGCACGAGGCGGCGCGCCCGGATGGGTGCGCCGCCTCGTGTCTTTCCGCGCGCGCGGCTTACTTGGCCGGGGCGGGAGGCTCCGCCTTGGGGGCGGGTGCCGCCGGGGCGACGGGCGCAGGGGCTTCCGCCTTGTCGGCCGCCGGGGCGGCGGGCTTGGCAAGGTCGGCAGCCTGCGCGAAGAGGTCTTTCTTCTCGTAGGCGGCGACGATTTTCGCGGTGCGCTCGGCCTGAGCCTTGTACTTGGCCAAGGGGGAGCCTTCGGGGGCGTTGAGCAGGGGCTCGAGGGCCTTTTGCGCGGCGGCCTTGTCGCCTTGCTGGCAGAGGATGCGCACTTTGGCGAGGGTCAGCTCGGAGGCCAGGTAGTGCGGCCGGGAGGCATTGGCGAAGGCTGCTTCCAGCTCGTTGGCGGCGGCGAGGGCTTCGTCCAGGCGGCCGAGGGCCTCGAGCGTGCAGACGCGGCCGACGGCGGCGATGTCCTTCAGCGCGGGATCGTCGATTTCGCCGAGGCCGGCCTCGTAGACGGCGAGGGCGTTCTCGTAGTCGCCGGAGGCGTAGAGCCCGTGGGCCAAGTCCAGGCGGGCGAGGGGGGCGGCATCGGTGCCGAGGGCGGCGATGGCCTCAAACTCGTCGGTCTGGGAGGCGCCGGCGAGCGCGACGACGGCGTTGGCGTCGGCGGAGGTGGCCTTGGCATGCCAGAGGTAAGCGGCGGCGCAGACGGCCACGGCGGCCACCACCCAAGTGAGGGTCTTGGGGCCGTGATCCTGCCACCAATCGACCACGGGCTTCAGTTCTTCGGGGACGCGCGAGACGTCCTTGAGGGTGGGCAACTCCTTCTTGGCCATGCTCGTGGCTCCTTGCTCAGGCCTTCACGCGGTCGGCGTATTCGCCGGTGCGGGTGTCGATGCGGATGATGTCGCCCTCGTTGATGAAGAGGGGCACGGGCAGCTGATAGCCGCCCTCGACCGTGCCGGGCTTGGTGACCTTGCCGGCGGCGGTGTTGCCGCGCACGCCCGGGTCGCACTTGATGACCTTGCGCTCGATGAACGAGGGCAACTCAATGTCGATGACGGACTCCTGGTAGAGCAGCGCGTCGACCTCCAGCCCGTCGGTGAGGAAGTAGACCTTGTCGCCCAAGACGTCCTTGGAGACGCGGATCTCGTTGTAGTCGGCATCGTTGAAGACGTAGGTGCCGTTGTCCTCGTAGGAGTAGACAAGCGGGGTCTGCGCGAGATCCGGCTTCTCGAAGCGGTCGTTCGATCGGAACGAGCAGGTCTTCCCCGAGCCGTTGAGCATGTTGCGCAGGCGGCAGTTGTAGATGGCCTGCCCCTTGCCCGGCTTGGAAAAGTCGAAGTCGGTGATGATCCACGGCTGCCCCTCGAACATGATCTTGAGGCCCTTCTTGAGATCGGAAGCGGTATACATGGCGAGACTCGTTGTCCTTCTTGAACCAATAAAACCGTGAAAGTATAGCGCACTCGCGCCCCCGCCGTCAAACAGGCACGCCGCCCCGGGAAGGTTTGCGCGTGCGCGGCGGTTGGGATATACTTGTGGGGACAGTCAGGGAGGGTGCGATGAGACGGCTTGCGTTGGCGTTTGTTTGGTGCGTGGCCGCGGCGGCCGCGATGGCCGCGCGGCGGTATACCGTGCTTTTCGAGCGGGACCGGCCCGAGGGCGAGGTGCCGCAGGCCGTGGATTTGCGCGGGGCGTGGATCCCGTGGTTGCCCAAGTGGGATCGCGCGATGCCGCTTTTCGCCGAGCCGATTTGGGTGCCGACCTTGGCGACGCGGGAGGGCGCTTCCGCCGTGATCGAGAATCCCGCGTCGTGTTCGGGGCGGGACGATGGGCAGTTCGAGGCGGAGGCGTTTTGGTCGGCCAACGGGGCGCCCGTTCCGATGGGGAATTTGCAGGATTGCCGGAAGCCGTGCCTGTTCGTGCGCGAGGGGAAGGATGGCGCGGTGCGTGCCATCAACCTCCCCAAGAAACCGCGGGAGTCGCCCGCATGCCTCTTTTTCGCCGCCGACGGGTTGGCGCGCCCCACACGCGCGTTGCGCGGGGTGGACAGGGAGGATGAGGCGTTTTTGCCGTTTTGGCTGGACAATCTGTTGGGCAACCCGTCTCGAGAAGCGGGCGTGCGGGCGCGTTTCGCCGACCTTCCGTGGGAGAAGCGCGAGAAGGCCGCGCGGCGTTACTCCCGTGCGCAATGGGTGCTCGCGCGGGAGCGGCTTGGGTTGGGCGAGGCGGCCACTCCGACGGAAATCGTGGCGGCGCTCAAGGCGCGGTTGGGCGAGGTGGGCTTGCCGCCGCTCCCGAAAACGGTCTGCCGTTTTTCCGTGACGAACGATGTGCTCACCCTGCGCGTGGCCAACCCCACGCGGCAGACGCTGACCGTCGCCAACCTGCCGGGACTGACCACGCGTGGCATTGCGCCACATTCCGGGGTTGTGGGGTGGACGCTGCTGCGTTTGCCCGGGGCGTGGCAGGTGTCGCAAACGCTTTGCCTAAGGCCCGGGGAGGCGCGCACGCTTCGATGGCGGATCGCGGGCGAGGCGAACCAACGCGGATGCCGCACGGAACTGAAGTGTGCCATGCCTGTCCTTTTCGCCGGCACATGGCATGCGCTCCGCTTCGATCACCGGATTCCGGGGTTGCGGTTCCGCACGGTGGTGCCCCTGCCCGAGGACAACGGGTGGCGGCGGCTGACCCTCGCGCGGGAGGCGCCGGGGGGCTGGCGCGTCGCACCCATGCCCGAGGGGCTGCTGACGGTGCGCTTCACGGACTGCGGGATTTTTGCGGCGCCGGGTCTCTTGGAGGCCGAGACCGGGGCGGGGGAGCCGTTCGTCCTGGAGATTGGGGAAGGGCTCGCGCCACGGTGCGTGCCCGATTGCGGGATCATGTTGGAGCCAGGCTTCAAGACCGTGTTCCCCGATTTGCCGCGGGCGTTCGGCACGGACAGGAAGGGCCGGGCGATGCGTACGTTGGCCGGCATGGGCGGGCCGGTCGAGGCATCGTTCGATGCCTACCTGCTCGATTCCGAGGCGCGGGTCGCCCATCCCGTCCACGCGGCGCGCGCCTATGCCCCGCCCACGGAGGAGGCGTTGCGCCGCGAATGGGAAGAGAGAAAACCGGAGCGCACGGTGCGTTCCCCCGAGGCTCCCACGCGTTTGCGCGTGTCGGGCTCCCACACTTATTCCAACGACACACCCGCGCTCGCGCCCGGCTGGATCGCGTTCACCCTGCGGGGCGAGAGGCTCACCCTCACCTTCACGAACCGTTCCCCCCGCGCCCTCACGGTCTCCGACCTGCCGCCGTGGCTTGACATTTACGGCGAATCGTTCCGCCTCGACGGCGCCTGGCTGCCGGTTCCGGGCACGTTGGGCGCGAGCGTGAAGGGCAACCTCCCCGAGGCGCCCTTCACGCTCGCGCCCGGGGCCGCCCGCACCTTCCGTTGGCGGGTGAAGGGCCTCGCCGACGACCCCACGGGCAAACGCCCCGTCTTCCTGAGCCTCTGCGACTTGGTCGCCCTTGATGGCGAAACCTTCGTCTGCGACCTGTCGCTCCCCCTCTTCACGGACAACCCCATCGCCATCGCCTTGACCCCGTGCGAGGACGCCCCCGACAAGGCGGGCGAGGGGACATCCAAGGCGCGATGAGGCGGAAAGACGTGTGCGCGATGGGCCGGAGGGGCCGGCTCGCGATGGGCGTGGCATGGGCCGCGCCGACGCGCGCGGCGGCAAAGCCGCCGAATCCGGCCGGAACGGTCGCGCGGGGTGTGGGTGAGATACGCCGCATCCCGGAAAATGACCCCTTGCATAGATTGAAAAGACGGATTTTGGCCTCTTCCGGCCCGCCCCGCGTTCAACAGGTTTTCAACAGATTTGCGAAAGTTTTCAACAAGGGCGAGCGGCATGCCAAAACCTCGCCATCCGGCAAAGCATCGCCGGCGCGCGATGGCGATTTGTGACAAGCGACAGGCATCGACCCAATGTCGCGACCATTTCCGAACGCCCAAGAGAAGTTCCGCAAAAAGCATCGAAGTGGAGGTTTTGCCGAAAGTTTTCGGTTTGACCTCCTTTTTAATGCTTGCACTTTTGGGCGAAATGGAGTATCTTCTTAGCAAACGTGAGAGTTCGCTTCTCCGTGCACAAACAGCGAGGACGTTGACATGAAGAAATCGATTGTGGCACTTTTTGCCTGTCTAGCCGTGGCCGCGGGCGCGTTCGCCCAGCAGCAGGAGGAGGCTCCCGCCGCCGCGCAGGAGCCCACCGAGCAGGAACGGCAGCCCGAGCAACGGCAGGAGCGTGTGGAGACGCGGACCATCGCGCCGGTCTGGTTCGCCCTGCAGGGCGACGAGACGATCGACATCGTGGGTCTGCGCCTGAGCGCTTGGGGCAAGTGCCAAAATCTGACGGGCGTGGATTTGGCGATTGGCGGCGAGGCGGTGAACGCCTATGGCTTGCAGTTGGCGCTGATCCGCAACAAAGTGATTGACCGCGCGGGCGCGTTGCAAATCGCCATCGGCGCGAACAGCGCCGGCGAACTGAGCGGCATGCAGGTGGGCCTGTTGAACGAGGCGATTGTCGCCAAGGGCCTCCAAATCGGCCTGCTCAACAGCACCAACGACATCCGCGGCCTGCAAATCGGCCTGATCAACAGCACCGACTCGATTTACGGCTATCAAATCGGCCTGATCAACGTGATCCGCTCGTCGCCGGTGACCTTCTTCCCCATCATCAACTTCGTGCTCGAGGATTGATTGGCATGGCGGATTGGAAGCAGGAACTGGAAAACATTTTCCTGAGCGATTCGCAGTCCTCGCGTGCGGAGCGCGAGAACGCGCGGTTCGTCCGCTTCCTGCGCGAGGTGGCCACCCCGGCCTTGATGGAGGTGGCCGAGGAAATGCGGCGCTTGGGGCGCGTGGCCTCGGTGCGCGAGGCGCCGGCCTCGACCATCCTCACCATTTACCGCGAGGGCAACGTGGAGGAGCTGTGCTACTCGGTGACGCGCCAATACGTCAACGACGGCATTCTCCCCCGCGCGAACGCCCGCGTGGTGCGGACGAACGCCCGCACCACCACCCACGACGAGCCCTTCCGCGCCGAAGGCGTGAAGTATACCATCGACGACGTGACCAAGGAAGACGTGATCCGCTCCTTCCTGACCTTTTATCGCATGACGAAAGGGCAGTGAATGGGCTGGCGGGGCGCGGACCCTTACGCCGGGCAGCCGCCCGAGGCGACGCTGGGGAAGACACCCCTGCGCCGCCTTTGCGTTTGGTTGGGCACGGGCTTTGGCCTCGGGCTGGTGGCGCCGTGCGCGCCGGGCACCTTCGGGTCGCTCCCCGGGGTGGCGGTGGCGGTGGCGCTGTCGGTGGCGTTGCCGCAGGCGTGGGCGCAGGCGTTGGTCTGCGCGGCGTTGGCGGCATTGGCGGTGCCCATCTGCGCGGTGGCCGAGGATTGCCTGAAAAAGAAAGACGACGGCCGCATCAGCGCGGATGAGTGGATGCTCTATCCCATCGCGACGATCGGCCTGCCATTGGCGGAGACGCCTTGGCTCATCGCGCTCACCTTCGTGGTCATCCGTGCGTTGGACGTGCTGAAGCCGCCGCCCGCGCGGCAATTGCAATTTCTGCCGGGCGGTTGGGGTATCGTGGCGGACGACTTTTTTGCGCAACTCTACGCACTGGCGGTGAACTGGGGGCTCTTCCTGTGGTTGTGGCGCTGAGGTGCCTTCTCCTGGCCGCGTGTGCGCTCTGCCTCGCCCAAACGGCTTGGGCGACGCGCGCGGTGTTGGAGCTGACGGGACGGGCGGATGGCTCGCGGCCCGACATCCTCTTCCTGGCGCCACGCCCGGTGGACGCCCCCAAAGCCTACGCGCCCATCCTGGCGCAGGCGCGCGCGTTGGGCACCACACTGCCCAACGCCTCGCTCACCGAGGGCGACTTCCGCTCGGGCGGGCCGCTGCCGGTGTTGAGCGCGGCGGGCTATCGCCTCATCCCCGTGCAGGACCTTGGCTGGACCGCGGCCTGCGCACAACTCGAATCCATGATGAAATGGCGCGGCGTCTCGCGCGACGAGGATAGCGTCGACCTCCCCCCCACCTGCGTGCTCCTGAGCGAGGAGGCCACGGCCGCGGAGCTGGCGGCAACCCTCCCCGCACTCCTGCGTACCGACGCGCTCATCCTCCTGGCGCCCCAAGGCGACGGCCAGCCCGTCATCGTCTGCTGGCGCAATATGGTGTGGCCCGGCCACGTCGCCCCGCAAACCATCCGCTCCGACCACTGGGTGCCCACACTCTCCGAAATCGTGGGCCTGCCGCCGCCCGCGGAGGTGGACGCGGTCTCCATCCTCCCCCTGCTCACGGGCGTGGGCTACCAGCGCCCCATCGAACCCGCCGCCGCCGCGGGCGTCCCCGCCTCCGTCGCCACCGGCCGCCAATACGCCATGCTCAGCCACTTCGCCGAATTGCCCAAAAGCTGCCCTTGGGTGCCCGACTTCACGGACGTCGCCGCCATCAAACCCGACGAACGCCTCTTTCTGCCCTCCACCGTGCCGCTGCCGGCACGCGAGGCCACCCGTTTCGGCGCCTCGCGCCACGACCAAGGCTTCTACGTGCGCACCACCCAGCGCCGCCTTTCGCTCACCTTCCCGGCGGGTGTCTCCTGCGTGATCCGCGTCAAGGGCCGCCCCGTCCATTCCGTCTGGCGCCCCAAGGAGACAACCACTTGGAGGCTCGACGGCCCCGACGCCGTGCCCGTGGAGATCTTCATCGTTCTCCCCCCGCGCCTCGACCCCGCCGCGCTCCCCATCTTTGCGCCCCCCGAGTCCCCCGACCCCGAAGCCTGACCCATACCGCCACCGACACGCCCCAAAACTGTCCGGCAAATCCGCGCTTCGGCCACAAAGACACGATTCGGGCGTGAAAGCCCGTGCGCCCCACCAATCGCTTCGCCCCCTGCCGCGCACACGTTCCACGCAACACCGCCGCCTCGCCGTTTTGCCGGGAAGGGGCGCGTGCCATTCCCCTGCGCGCCATTGGTTTCCCCCGGAGCGCATGGTTTCCCGAGTGGCATGAAACAAAAAAGCCCCGGCCGGATGGCCGGGGCTTTTTTGCTTTGGTTGGCGGAGGGGGAGGGATTCGAACCCCCGGGACCGTGAGGCCCAACGGTTTTCAAGACCGCCGCATTCGACCGCTCTGCCACCCCTCCCGCACGGGTCAGGGCTGCTCGGCCACCTTGGCGGCGCGGGCGGCGGCGCGCTGCTCGGCGGTGAGCGGGCGCTTGCCGCGATACCACGCCACGGTGACGAGCGGCGCGATGAAGAGCGTCGAATAGGTGCCTGCCACCATGCCCACGAAGAGCGCGAAGGCAAAGTCATGCATGGCCGCGCCGCCAAAGAAGTAGAGGGCGGCCACGGGCATGAGCGTGGAGAGGGTGGTGAGCAACGTGCGGCTGAGGGTCTGGTTGAGGCCCTTGCGGATGGCCGTGGGGAAATCGAGGTTCGGCTCGCGCGCCATGATCTCGCGCACGCGGTCGAAGGCGACGATGGTGTCGTTGATCGAGTAGCCAACGATGGTGAGGAGCGCGGCCACGGTAGTGAGGCTCACTTGGTTGCCGCAGAGCGTGAAGATGCCCAGCGTGATCAGCGCGTCATGCGCCAGGGCGACCACGCCGCCGAGGGCGAAGCCGAACTGGAAGCGGAAGGAGACGTAGACGATAATCATGATGAGCGAGAGGATGATTGACCAGACGGCGTCGCTCTTGAGCTCCTCGCCGATCTGCGAGCCCACCTGATCGCGGCTGATCATGGCCACGTTGTATTCGGGGGTCGCGTCGTCGATGGCTCGGCGGATGGCCTCCTCGGAGGCGATGACCTCTTGCTCGCCCTTCTCGTTGGTGACGGTGACCTCGGTGACGGCGGTCTTGACGAGGGTTTGCGTCTTCTCACCTTCGGCGGTGATGTTCTGGACGGTGGGGTCGGAGATGCCCTCGATGGCGTCGACCACCGCGCGCACTTTGTCCGGGTCGAGGGCGACGTTGGAACCGTCGCTCTTCAGCGAGGCTTCATAGCGCAACGAAAGGCCGCCCGTGAAGTCCACCGCCATCACGCTGGAAGGGTTGCTCGTGGCGCGGAAGAGGAAAAGCCCCACCGTGACCACGATGACGGCGACCGCGGCGACGGAGAGGGGCTTGGCCCACTTGAGGAAGTCGAAGTTGACCGTCTCGGGCACCCACTGGAGCATCTTGTAGGGTTTCGTCGTGTCCTGCACGATGAGGTTGAAGATGAGGCGGGTGACGACCAGCGCGGTGAACATCGAGATGATGATGCCGCCGCAAAGGGTGACCGCGAAGCCGCGGATGGGGCCGGAGCCGAAGATGAAGAGGATGACGCCGGTGATGAGCGTGGTGAGGTTGGAGTCGAAAATCGCCAGGAAGGCGCGGTCGTAACCGGCCGCCACGGCAGCCTTGGCCGTCTTGCCCAAGCGGAACTCCTCGCGCATACGCTCGAAGATGAGCACGTTGGCATCCACGGCCATGCCCACCGAGAGCACGAGGCCGGCGATGCCCGGGAGCGTCAGCACCGGCAACTGGCCGATGGAAGAGGAGCCCGTGCCGTCGCTGATGAAAACGCTCATGATGCCGCTGGCGATAATCATGCCCGCCGGCCAGAGAATCACGTTGAGCGCCAACGCGACGTCCGCGATGATGCCGCAGAAGAGGTAGTAGAAGAGCATGAAGATGAAGACCGCCGCCACGCCGACGATCGAGGCGAGCGTGCCCTTGGAGATGGCCTCCTGCCCCAGGCTGGGCGAGACGGTGCGCTGCTCGATGATGCGGATGGGGGCCTTGAGGGCGCCGGCGTTGAGCACGCCCGCCAGCTCCGTGGCGCTTTTCCAGGTGAAGCTACCGGAAATCTCGCAGCGGCCATCGGAAATCTCGCTCTTGAGGACGGGCGCGGAGCGCACCACGTCGTCCAGCACGATGGCGAGCTGGCGGCCCACGTAGCGGCCGGTGATGCGGGCGAAGTCGCGCGTGCCGTCGGCGTCAAACTCCACGTCCACCACCGTCTCGCCGGTCATGGCGTTGCGGTTGGGGGTGGCGCGGGTAACGGTGGAGCCTTTGACGGTCACCTCGGGGCTGCGGGAGACGAACATCGGCACGTAGCCCATGCGGCCGGCCGCGTCGCGCCCCACCTCTTCCATCACGCACTCGTAGAGCGCCGAGGGCGCGGCGAAACGCCCCAGCTTGACCATGAAGTCCGGTGCGGCGGAGCGTTCCGCGTAGTCGTCCGCGCGGACGAAGCAGGTGCGCCCGGCGGTGGTGGTGCCGCGCACGAAGCCCTCGGGCGTGCGGTCGCCATCGAGCACCGCGCGCGAGAGGCGGTCGTTGTCGCGGTGAACCAGGCGGAAGGCCAGGAACGCGGCGGACTTGACGCTTTCCTCGGCGGCCTTGGCCTTGGCGGCGTCGGCACCGGGAATCTGGATGAGGATGCGGTGCCCGTCGGCCTTGGCGATGATGGGTTCGTTGGTGCCGATGGCGTCGATGCGCTTGCGGAGCACCTCGAGCGTCAGGTCGTCGGCCTCGGACATCGCGGCCTCGGCATCCTTCTTGGCCTGGGCGTCGATCCGGGCGGCCTCCTCGGGCGTGGCCGTCTCGGGGGTCTTGCCGGCGGTGGCGAAGCCCTGTGCCTTGAGGTCTTCGATCAGCTTGGCCTCATCGATTTGCACGGTGAAGCTGGTGCCGCCCTGCAAATCCAGCCCCAGGCGCACCTTTTCCTTGGCCGGGAAGGTCACATAGCACGAAAAGGCCGTCAACACGGCCAAAATCACCCATTTGATCAGGCTGGGTGTGTCCAACTGCTTCAGGTTCAGCATCGTCCGCTCCGCTTTGGCGTTTGCGTCTTTACTTCTTGTCCGTGGCGGCGGGCTCGTCGATGGCCGCCGCCACCGCGCCACGCGCCACCTCGACGGTCGTCCCGGGGCACAGCTCGATGACGAAGGTCTGCTCGCGCGCTTCCTTGATGGTGCCGATGAGCCCGCCGGCGAAGGAGACCTTTCGTCCGGCGCGCAGTTCGGCAATCATCTTCTGGCGCTCTTTTTCCTTCCGCTGCTGCGGACGGATCATCATGAAATAGAAGATACCGAAGAGGAGCGCCACAAAAATGAGCGTGCTCCCCAGGCCGCCTTGCGGCTGGGGCTGGGCGCCCTGCTGCGCGTCGGGCGCGGGGGTCTCCGTGGTGGTGGTCGTGGTCTGTGCCTGCGCGGCCGGCGCGGCCTGTGCGATCAACTTCATGGTCGGTCCTTCCGTTCGTGCCCTCCGTGCGGGAGGGCGAAAATCAAGGCGGCAGTATACCCTTTTTCGCGGAAAAAGGAAAGCGGCGCCCCCGGCGGGTGCGGCCTCTGCCGCCCGCCGCGGGCACCCGCCGCGCCGGGTCACTCGTCGTCGCCGAGCGCAGCCTCGACCTCGTCGGAGAAGTCGGCGGTGGTGAAGACGTTCTGCACGTCCTCATTGTCCTCGAGGGCGGCGATGAACTTGTTGATGGCCTTGGCCTGGGCCAGGTCGGTGACGGGGGTGGTGGCCATCGGGATCAGCTTCACCTCGGCATCGGTGGTCTCGATGCCGGCCTTGTTCAGCGCGTCGCAGACGGCGGCGAAGGCGTTGGGGGCGGTGAGGATTTCAAAACCCTCTTCGTCGGCGTTCACGTCATCGGCGCCCGCGTCCAGCGCGAGCATCATGATTTCGTCCTCGTCCAGGTTGCCCTTGGGCAGGAGAATCTGGCCCTTGCGCTCGAAGTTGCGCGTGACGGAGCCGGATTGGCCGAGCTCGGAGTTGTTTTTCTTGAAGATATTGCGGATTTCGGCGGCCGCGCGGTTCTTGTTGTCGGTCAGCACTTGGACGACGAAGCCGACCGTGCCGGCGTAGCCTTCGTAGGTGATTTCCTCGAGCGCCTCGGCTTGGAGTTCGCCCGTGCCCTTCTTGATGGCGCGGTCGATGTTGTCCTTGGGCATATTGATGGCCTTGGCCTTGGCGATCAGGTTGCGCAGGGAGGGGTTGGTGTTCGGGTCGCCGCCACTCTTGGCCACCAGCATGATCTCCTTGGCCAGGCGGCTGAACATCTTGCCGCGCTTGGCGTCAGCCGCGCCCTTCGCGTGCTTGATGGTCGCCCATTTACTATGTCCGCTCATGGTGTCTCTTCCTTTCTAGGGGAATGTTAAAGGTCGTTCACTGTCAAAAAGTCCCTGTCATCGCACGGCGCCGTAGCCCGCCGCCATGTCCGCGCCCAGCATCCGCTCGGCAGTCTCGTCCTCGCACGGCTGCACCCAGCCCTGCTCAAAGCCCAAGTCGCCCACCAAATCCGCCAGAGGCTCGAACTCCTCGGGCGTCAGGCGGCGGTTCCACCCCGGCAGCGCCCGCGCGGGCCCCACGGGGTTGTACTGCGCCATCAGGCTCACGGCCACGCCGCTTCCCAACGTGTTGCGCAACCATACCAAACTTTCCGCCGCCTCGTCCACCCGCCCCGGCAGCGCCAACACCCGCACGATCAGCCCCCGCCGCGCGAGCCCCTCGCCATCCACCTCCAACGGCCCCAGCCGCCCCCACAGCCAACGGAGCGCCGCCCGCGCCACCTCCACGTAGTCCCCCGCGCCGCTCCCCTCCCGCGCCGTCGCCGCCCGCGCATAGCGCAGGTCGGCCAACGCCACGTCCACCAGCCCCGCGTACGCCTCCAGCGTCTCCACCCGCTCGTAGCCCGACGTGTTGTAGACGAACGGCAGGCGCACCCCCTCCGCCGCCAGCAGCCCCGCCGCTTCCGCGATTTGCGGCAACCACGGCGTGGGCGAGACCAGGTTCCAGTTGTGGCACCCCTGAGCCGCCAACGCGCGCATCCGCGCCGCCAGCTCCGCCACGCCGATGTCCTCCCCCTCCCCGCCGTTGCTCCAGCGCCCATTCTGGCAATAGACGCACCGCATCGTGCAATGCGAGAAGAAGAGCGTCCCGCTCCCCCGCGTCCCCGACACCGGCGGCTCCTCGCCGAAATGCGGCCCCCAGCGAAACATCCGCACCTGCGCCCCGCTCCCGCAATAGCCAACCTGCCCGTGCAGACGATCGACGCCGCACCGGCGGGGGCAAAGCTCACACTGCTCCAACGGGTTCATAAGTGTGCAAGTATAGCACAATTTGCCCACGCGTGCGTACCCCCGAAACCGAATCGTCCGCCGTTGGAGGCGTTCGCCACCCTCGCCCGCCGCCCCGGGAGGCGCCCTGCCCCATGCTTATTTTTCCAAGCCATCCCACGCGCCCCGCGCAAATCCATTGACATTCCACGGTTCGCGTGCGGCTATGGTTGCGATTGCGTGCGGAGGCGGGGAGGATTTGGCATAATGGTGGCGTTGCGAAGGAGTGAACATGGCTAGACAGGATGTTGGCGTGAGAGAGGCGGTGCGTGTCGCGGCGTGCGACACGGAGGGGTTGGTGCGCGTGTCGGAGGCGTTCGCGGAGCTGGAACTGGAGATGGTGCGGCGGACGGAGCTGACGGCGGCGCAGGTGGCGGCGGAGCGCGCGGATTGGGCAGCGGTGGGCACCGCGATGGGGCGGGTCTATCAGGCTTTGTGCGACGAGGACAACGAGGGGGCGTTGAACGCGTTGCGGGCGATCGAGACGATTTTGACGAAGCGTGGGGTGTTGGTGCCGCGGCCGACCATCCATGAACGCCCCGCGGCCACGCCGGCGGCCGGGTGCGCGGAGGGCGGGGCGAAGGCTCCGCCGGAGCCGACTGAGGCGGCGCCGGGAACGGGTGGGGAAGGGGAGGTGCGCGATGGCGAATAACGCACGGACGGCGCTGTTGTGCGCCTATACGTTGGCGACGGCGAAGCATTACGCGGAGGCCGAGGCGCTGATTTTGTCGGACACGGACGTGGCGAAGACGCCGGAGGCGCTCGACCTCTTGGCGCGCATCCGCGCGGAGCAGGGGGACGTGGCTGAGGCGCGGCGCCTGTGGCAGGAAATCGTGTCGCTGGCCCCGGACAACAAGTCCGCACGGCGGGCGTTGCGCAACCTGGGCAAGCCGCCGCGGCGGTGGTGGATGGAAATCGTGGTGGCGGCGGGGAAATGGCTTGCGGCGTTGACGGTGGGCCTGGGGGTGGGCTTGGTGGTGGGCGGGATAGGTGGCGGCACGCTCGCGAAGGCCTTCGCGAACGAGCGGATCATGCAGATTGAGGCCAACGCGTTGATTTCCGTCGACCGCCTGCAATGGCCAGGCATCCCGACGGCGCGGGAGTTGGCGGCGTTGGCGCCCTATCGGGGGCAGGCGACGGCGGTGACGTTGGGCTCGGCCTTTTTCGCGGAGCCGTCGCGCTCGGCGCAGCGGGCGGTGCTGACGGCGCTGTTGGCGCAGACGTTGGGGATTCCCGAAAGCCGAATCTTCCTAGGCAAGGCGCCGGAAGGCGCGCCGGAGGGGAGCATTCACGTGGAGCTGTGGCGGTGAGAAGCGGGGCGCATCCCAAACTTGGCCTGGCGTTGGGCAGCGGCGGTGCGCGGGGGTGGGCGCACGTGGGGGTGTTGCGCGTGTTGCGGGCGGAGGGGATCGTGCCGGACGCGGTGGCGGGGACGAGCATCGGCGCGCTCGTGGGGGCGCTCTTCGCGGCGGGGCGATGGGAGGCCTTCGAGCGGGAGATCGCGGCGCTGAACTGGGCGCGGCTGGCGGCCTTTTTCATGGAGGTGCGCCTGCCGCAGCGGGGGTTCTTCTCGGGGCGGCCTGTGACGCGGTGGCTGGGGGGCGAGGGGCTGCTCGGGCGGCGGCGGATCGAGGACTTCCCGGTGCCGTTCGCGGCGGTGGCGACGGATTTGTTTCGGGAGGAGGCGGTGACGTTGCGCGAGGGGCCGGCGACGCAGGCGGTGCGGGCCTCGATCTCCATCCCGGGAGTCTTCGAGCCAGTGGTGCGCGAGGGGCGCGTCTTGGTGGACGGCGGGCTGACAGACCCGGTGCCGGTGGGGGCGGCGCGGCGTCTGGGCGCGGGGGTGGTCGTGGCGGTGGACGTGAACGGGCGCGCCGCGCCGGAACAAGGGGATTGCGCGACGCCGCCGACGCTCCTGGCCACGCTGTTGCAGACGGCGCGGATGATGGAGAACGGCGTGAGCCGGCTGACGTTGGCGCAGCGCCCCGCGGACATTCTCATCCGCCCCGAGACGGGGCATATCCAGACGCTTGATTTCCATGGCGGGCGGGCGGCCATCGCCGCCGGCGAGGCGGCCGCGCGCGCGGCCTTGCCCGCGATTCGGGAGGCATTGCGATGATTGGGTTCCGGGAGTGGCGGACGCTGCGGCGCGCCAAGAAGGCGCTGAAGGCGTTGCGCAACGACTATCGGCTGTATGAGGACGTGTTGCCGGCGGAGACGCGGGCGGCGCTGGACGAGCGTTTCGAGGATCTGCGCCAAGCCATCCGTTGCCGCGAGACGGAGGATTTGGATGGCGTGGTGGCGACGTTGCGCACGGAGCTGGCGGCGGCGTTGCCGCGGCCGCGCTGGCCGGTGGCGGCGGAGTGGTTCGACGTGATTGTCTCGGCGTTGGCGGTGGCCTTCTGCTTCCGCGCCTATTATTACGAGCCTTTCCAGATACCGACGGGCTCGATGCAACCCACGCTCTATGGCATCCACGCGGAGGATGCGGCGGAGCCGACCGTCTGGGACAAAGGTCCGTTGCGCCTGCTCAAGTGGTGCGTGACGGGCGAGCGGTACCTGGACGTGCGCACGCGGGCGGCGGGAACGGTCTCGGGTTACGCGCCAAGCCCGAAGCCGGGCTACGTGTCGCTGGTGGTGAACGGGAGCGATCGCTACGATTTGCCCGACGAGGTGGCGCGGCGCCTGGCGGCGGTGTTGCCGGCGGGGAGCCACGTAGGGTTGAACCGGCGGCTCTGGGGCGGCTACGCCAAGAGTGGGGACTTCCTTTTCGTCAATCGCTGGATCTGGAACTTCCGCCATCCGCGCCTGGGCGAGACCATCGTCTTCTCCACGCAGGGGTTGCGGGGGCTGCCCGACAACCAACACTACATCAAGCGGCTCTGCGGCCGCCCGGGCGACAAGGTGGAGCTGAAGCCGGGCAGCCCCTATCTGTGGGTGAACGGCGCGCCCGCGCTCTCGCCGCCGCGGCTGGAGGAAATCGCCACGCACGCGCGGCCTTGGCCGGGGGCCCCGGCCTACCTGGGCTACACGCCGGCAACGCCAAGCGGCCCCTATCCCACGACGTGCGTCTTCGCGCCGGGGCCGGGGGAGTATGTGGCGTTGGGTGACAATTCGGGCAACAGCCTGGACAGCCGCTATTGGGGCACCGTGCCGGCGCGCAACCTGCTGGGGCCGGCCTCGTTCGTCCACTGGCCCTTCGCCTCGCCGCGCTGGGGGAAGATCCGCTGAGCGCCGCGAAAGCGACACGCGCATAAGGAAAGGATGTCGCCATGAAACCCTCCGTGAGCCTGCCCCCGCCCGAAGCCTACGACGTGTTGGTCGTCGGCGCCGGCATTTGGGGGTGCGTCGTCGCGCGCGAGTTGGCCGAGGCCGGCCGGCGCGTGTTGGTGCTGGAGGCGCGCGCACTGCCCGGCGGCAACGCCCGCAGCGCCATCGACCCGAAGACGGGCATCGAGTGCCATTGCTACGGCGCGCACATCTTCCACACCGCCGACCAAGGCGTGTGGGACTACGCGAACCGCTTCGTCTCCTTCACGGGCTATCGCCACCGCGTGCTCACCAAGCACGCGGGGCGGGTCTACTTCATGCCGCTGGGGCTCGCGCTCATCAACGCCTTCTACGGCACCGACCTGACGCCCGCGCAGGTGCCCGGCTTCATCGCCGCCGAGGTGGCCAAGGCCGGGCTGACGGGCGCGCCGCGCAATCTGGAGGAGCAAGCCATCTCCCTCATCGGCCGCCCGCTCTACGAGGCCTTCATCAAGGGCTACACGCAGAAGCAATGGCACGCCGACCCGCGCGACCTGCCGGCCTTCATCATCCGCCGCCTGCCCGTCCGCGCGAACTATGACATCGGCTACTTCTCCGACCCCTTCCAAGGCGTCCCGCGCGAAGGCTACCACGCGCTCTTCGCGAACCTGCTCGACCACCCCGCCATCCACGTGATCTATAACGCCGACTACCTGGCGCTGCGCGACGCGCTCCCCTCCGACAAGCCCCTCTTCTACAGCGGCCCCATCGACGCCTTCTTCGGCTTCCGCCACGGCGCGTTGCCCTGGCGCGGGCTGCGCTTCGAGTGGGAGACCGTGCCCGTGCAAGATTGGCAGGGCACCACCGTGATGAACTACGCCGACGCCGACGTGCCCCACACGCGCATCCACGAGTTCAAGCACTTCCACCCCGAGCGCGCCGAACCCTTCAACCTGGCCCAAAGCGTGATCTGCCGCGAGTTCCCCGCCGATTGGCGGCCCGGAGACATCCCCTATTATCCCGTGAACACCGAGGCCTCCGCCGCGCTCCTGGCACGCTACCAAGAGGAGGCCGCGCGCCTCCCCGGCATCGTCTTCGGCGGCCGCCTCGGCGAGTATCGCTACTACGACATGGACAAAGTCATCCGCCGCGCCCTCGACCAGGCACACGCCTGGCTCGCCAACGCCTGACCCCCCAACCCCGCCACGCCCATGCCACTGCTCCCCGCGGAAACCCAAGGTATCGCCATCGCCGGCCTCAGCGGCTGCTTCGCCGGCGCCGGCACGCCACGCGCCGTCTGGAAGGCCCTCCTGCGCAAGCAATGCTTCCTGGCGCCGCCGGCCGAGGCCGAGGCCAACCGCCAGATCGACCCGCTCCTGGAGGGGTGCGCCCTGCCCGCCGTGGGGGCCGCGCTGGGCGAGCGCTTCGCCTGCCGCGCCGACAGCATCCCCCTGCCGGCCGATTTGGGTATGGGCGACAACCAGGACTGTTGGTTCCTGGCGCAGCTCATCCACGACGCCCTCGCCGACGCCGGGCTCCCGCCCACCGCCGAGGGCCGCACCGATCGCCTCGCCCTCTACGTGGGCTACGACCCGGGCTTCAACCCGGCCTCGGTGAACTGGCTCTGGCACGCCAACGTCATCCGCCAAGTGCTCGAGACCCTGCAACGCTTCTTCCCCGGCGCCACCCACGCCCAAGTGGAGGCCCTGCGCGACGAGCTCGCCGGCACGCTCCCGCCCATCAAACGCCGCCAGCTGGAATTGGCGCGCGGCAGCGGCGTGGCGCGCCACCTGGCGCAACTCTTCGGCGCGTGCGACATGACCTGCCTCTGCTCGGCGGGGGAGGCCACCGTCTTCGCCGGCTTCGAGGCCGCCTCGAACGCCTTGCGCCTGAACCAGTGCGACGTGGCGGTGGTGGTGGCCGCGCAGCCGCCCATCGTCCCCGCGCAACTGGCCGGAGAAGCCGCCCTCACCCCCTTTTCCGACAAACTCGGGCTGGAGCCCTTTGTGCCCGGCTCCACAGGCACGCTCCCCGGCGAGGGCGGCGCGGCCTTCGTCTTGCGACGCTTGGGCGACCTGAGCCGCGAGGGCGCGCGCGCCTACGCCCGCCTGCACGGCTGCGCCGTGGTCTCGGGCCTCGCGCCGGGGGAGGACGGCGCGGGCCTGCGCGAGAGCCTGCGCCGCGCCCTCCACCGCGCCCTGCGCCGCCTGCCCAACGCCTTCCGCGACATCGATTACTGGGAGATGAACGCCTCGGGCATCCCGGAGGAGGACGCCGCCGAGTACGCGCTCCTGGCCGATGCCACGCGCAACCGCGGCGCGCACATCCCGCTTCTGGCGTTGGGCGGGGCGAAGACGACCTTCGGCAACACCTTCCTGGCGGCGGGGGCGCTGGGCGCGCTCAAGGGGGCGCTGGCGCTGAGCCACCGCATCCTGCCGCCCTCGGTGACGCCGGTGGACGAGGGGTTCCTCCTGCGCAGATCGCAGGGCGATTATTACTGGGTGCAGGAGGCGCGGCCCTGGATCGCGGCGCGCACGCGCCCCCGGCGCCTGGCCGTCTCGACCCTTTCGCGCTGGGGACGGGCCGGCGCGGCCACGCTCGAGGAAATCGGCGACTGAACGGAGGCGGACGATGGCATTGGAGCGGACGGAAGGCGTGCTTTGCCTGGTGGGCGCGGAGACATTGCCGGCGCTGGCCGAGGCCATCGCGCGGCTGGAAAACTTCGTCGCCAAAAGCACGGGGCTGCGCTTGATCGACGTGGTCTACACGGCCACCTGCGACGCGCGCGGCAAGGCCTGCGTGGCGGGGCTCTGGGTGGCCACGCTGGAGGAAATGGCGCGCAAACTGCGCTTCGCGGCGGAGGCGCTGCGCAGCGGCCGCACCCGCACGCGCGACAAGTCGGGCGTCTTCTTCACCACGCGCCCGCTGGCCCTCCACGGCGCGAAGGTCGCCTATGTCTTCCCCGGCACCGGCAGTTTCCACTTGGAGATGATGCGCGACCTGGCACTGACCTTCGACGGCGTGCGGGCGCGCTTCGACGACATGGAGGAGGCATTCGCTGGCTTCTGCGACGTGGCCTCGCCCTCGGAATGGCTCTTCTCCACGGCGCCCGAGCACACCCTGCCGCTCGAAGCCTCAAAGGCCTTCCTGCCGCTTTTGGCCTCCGCCTCCACCTACCTGGCCAGCAAGGTCTTCGCCGACCTGCTCAAGTCCGTGGGCGTGCGCCCGGCCGCCGTGGGCGGCGTGGGCCTCGGCGCCTTCTCGGCCTTCCACGCCACGCACCACGACCCCAAGCTGCCCCTCGTGCAAATCCTGCGCGACGCGGGGCGGATGCTCCTGCGCCTCGGCGCGGAGAGCAGGCCCGCCTGGGTGCAGCTCACCGTCTCGGGCATCCCCGTCGAACGCCTGCGCGAGCTGGCCCTGCGCGACCCCACGCGCCTGATCCTCACGCAGACGCTCACCGCCGACGATTGCGTCGTGGCCGTGGCTCCCGAGAAGCAGGCCGAGGCCGAGGTGGCCATCCACAACGGCGGCGGCCACGCCGTGGCCGAACCCCTCGCCGCCCCTTTCAACTCCGGCCACGCCGACCGCCGCATGCGCCAGTTGCTCCGCGCCTTCTTCGCCAAATACGTCACATGCGAGCCCCAGGTGCCCTTCTACTCCTGCATTGACGGCCACCCCATGACCCACTCCATCGAGGCCGTGGTGCGCGAACTCACCGCGCAAATGGTCCGCCCCCTCAACTTCCGCCGCATGATCGAACGGATGTACGACGATGGTTGCCGCGTCTTCGTCGAGGTCGGCGCGCGCGGCCTCCTCACCCCCCTCATCGCCAAGATTCTCGCCGGGCGCGACCCTGCCCTCGTCGTCCCCATGCACATCCTGCACCGCTCCGGCGGCATGCAGGTGGGCCAGGCCCTCGGCCTCCTCGCGGCCAACGGCGTGCCGCTCGATTATTCGGGGCTCCGCTTCTTCCGCCACGCCCGGCGGCTCGACCTCGCCCGCCCCGTCTGCCTGAGCGAGGCCGCCTCCACGCGCATCCACCTCAGCCGCGCACTCCCCGCGCTCCGCCCCGAATGCCTTGACCCGCACCGCATCCTCGGCACCGCCGCCACGCCCGAAAGCCCCCCCGCCGAAACCCACCTCCACGCCATCCCCGCCACGCGCGCCCAAAGCGGCCTGCGCCGCCCCTTGCTGCAAAACGCCCGCGAACTCTCCCGCGCGCCCGGCCGCCTCGAACTCCGCGTCACCCTCCGCTTGGAGGACTTCCCCTATCTCAAGGACTACGCCATCGGCACCGCCGGCGTTTCCTTGGCCGACCCGCAGCTCCGCGGCCTCACCCTCTTTTCCGTGCCCACCGGCCTGGAGCTCATGGCCGAAACCGCGCAACGCCTCTTCCCCGGGCTGGCCCTCCGCCGCATCGAGCGCATCCGCGCCCCCCTCTGGCTCGCCTTCGTCAACGGCGCCCTCACCCTCCGCATCCTGGCCGAAGACCTCGGCACCGACCCCACCGGCCGCCGACGCACCGTCGGCATCCGCCTCTACGCCAAGGACGACCTGGGCGAGGCCGCCGCGCACCCCGTCATGAAGGCCCGCTGCGTCCTCTCCCCCAACGTCCCCGAGCCGCCCGACGAAATCGAGCCCCAGCCCCTCGCCGGCCAACGCTCCGTCAGCTGGAAGGCGCAGGACATCTACCCCGCCCGCCTCTTCCAAGGCCCCCTCCTGCGCAACGTCCGCGAAGTCCTCGGCTGGGGCCTCAACGGCCTCGACTACGAGATTCGCATCCCCGACCTCCTCGGCCTCGTCCGCCAGAGCCCCCACCCCATCTTCAGCGCCATGCCCCTCCTCCTCGACGCCGTCATCTCCGGCTTCCCCCTCTGGCGCTCCCACGAGCGCTTCCACGGCGCCATCTCCCTCCCCTTCCGCTGCAAGGCCATCCGCTACTACGCCGCCTGGGTCCCCCAAGGCACCCGCCTGCGCTGCACCCTCCGCCTCACCAACGTCACCATCCGCTCCTTCCAGGTCGACATCCTCGTCACCGACGCCACCGGCCACCTCATCCTCGCCATCGAGGGCTGGGAAGAGATTGGCGGCCGCGCCGGGCAAACCCTCCACGACTTCGTCACCGCCCCCGCCCGCCACTTCATCACCAAACCGCTCCCCGTCGCCACCCTCTTCCCCCCCGCCGCCGCCCCCGCCGACGATGCCACCCTCGACCTCCGCCCCATCCTCTCCGGCGACCCTCCCGAACGCGCCCTCCACGGCGCGCTCTACCTCAACGCCAACCCCGACTTCTTCATCTCCAACCGCGGCCTCTGGCTCAAGGCCCTCGCCGCCGCCATCCTCACCCGCGCCGAACGCGACGACTTCCGCCAGATGACCGGCACCCCCCCACGCCGCCTCGAATGGCTCCTCGGCCGCCTCGCCGCCAAAGAGGCCACCCGCCGCCTCCTCCTCGCCAATCACAACCTCATCGAGCCCTCCGCCGACATCGCCATCTGGAAAGACGCCCTCGGCAAACCCCACCCCATCGGCGACTGGCTGCCCCAAATCCCCGCGCCCATCGACCTCTCCATCGCCCACACCGCCGGCCTCGTCCTCGCCGCCGCCACCACCGTCGGGCACATCGGTCTCGATGTCGAATCCGCGCACCGCGACCTCACCGAAGACTTCCTCCGCGGCGTCTTCACCCTCGAGGAACAAGAGCTCGCCACCCGCAGCGGCGACGGCCACCTCGCCATCCTCCGCTTCTGGTGCGCCAAGGAAGCCATCTCCAAAGCCCTCGGCACCGGCATCCGCTTCCCGCCCACCGACCTGCGCATCCGCGCCTCAAACCCCGCCACCGGGCTCCTCCACATCGAACCCCTCGGCGCCTGGGCCGACAACTTCCCGCACCTCCGCGACAAACGCATCCCCATCCAAACCACCCTCCTCTACGACCACGCCATCGCCGCCTGCCTCCTCCCCTGATGCGCCCTTTGCGGCCAAGCCTCGAAAGTTCCACGCGGGCGTGGTATAATGGGGCGGTTTTCTTTTGAGGAAGGTTTGACGACGCTATGGTCAAGGTGAAGATTGTGGGCGCCACGGGTTACGGTGGCATTGGGTTGATCGAGTTGCTGGCGCAGCATCCGGAGGCGGAAATCGTGGCGCTGGTGGCGCGCGAGGACGTGGGGCGGCGCGTCTCGGAGGTGTACCCGCACCTGGAAGGCTTCTGCGACCTGCCGATTTTGGACGCGGAGGACCCGCGGGCGGCAGGGGCGGAGGCCGACGTGGTGGTCTTCTCGACGCCGGATCGCGTGGGAATGTTCGAGGCGGGCAAGGCGCTGGCGCAGGGCGCGAAGGTGTTGGATTTCTCGGGGGACTTCCGCTTCACGACGGCGGAGGCGTATGCCGATTACGCGACGCGCCACGGCAAGGAGCCGACGCATGGCGCGCCGGAATTGCTGGGCAAAAATGCGTATGGCTTGGCGGAGTTGCACCGCGAGGCGATTCGCAAGGCGCCGGTGGTGGGCAACCCGGGGTGTTTCGCGTGCAGCTGCATCCTGGGCTTGGCGCCGGCGGCGCACGCGCGGCTCTTTGACCCAATGAGCGTGATTTGCGATTGCAAGACGGGGGTCTCGGGCGCCGGCAAGAAATTGGCCGCCACGCACCATTTCCCGGCGCGTTACGAGAACATGAACGCCTACAAACTGGCGGGGCACCAGCACGTGTGCGAGGTGGAGCGCGAGCTGTCGTTGCAGTATGGCGAGGCGGTGCGGCTGACCTTCACGGCGCAGGTGGTGCCGCTCTGCCGCGGCATCATGAGCACGCTCTACGCGCAGCTCGCCGCGCCGGCCACGGAGGAGGCGCTCGTGGCGCTCTACAAGGCGTTCTACAAGGACTCGCCCTTTGTGCGGGTCTACGGCTCGAAGGCGCCGGTGGGCTCGAACTGCGTGGCGCGCACGAACTTCTGCGACCTGGTGGTGAGCGTGGACGCGCGGACGAACCGCCTGCGCGTGGTCTCGTACATCGACAACCTGATGAAGGGTCAGGCGGGCTCCGCCCTGCAAAACATCAACCTGATGGCCGGCCTGCCCGAGACGCTCGGGCTGATGCGCCCCGGGATGTATCCCTAACCAAAGGAGCCGCGCGTGAAAAAAAGCAAGCCCACGCCCAAGGCCGCACGCCCCGCCGCCGCCAAGCCCACCAAGCACACGCGCCTGGGGCGCGGGCTGGACGCGTTGATCGCCACGCCCGGCGACGCCCCCTCGCCCGCCGCCCGCCCGGCCGTGCGCCCGCCCGTGGCCGCCATCGCCAAGCCCGAGCCCGGGCCGGCCAAGCCCGAACCCACGGAAGGCGGCATCCTCAAGGTGCCGACCACCGAGATCATGCGCTCGCCCTGGCAGCCGCGCCAAACCTTCGACGAGGCGGCCCTGACGGAGCTGGCCGACTCCATCAAGGCCAACGGCATCATCCAGCCGCTCATCTGCCGCAAGCTGCCCGACGGCCGCTTTGAGCTCATCGGTGGCGAGCGCCGCCTGCGCGCCGCCGGGCTGGCGGGGCTGACGCACGTGCCCGTCATCCTCGTGGAGGCGGGCGACCGCAAGGCCGCGGAGCTGGCCATCGTGGAGAACATCCAGCGCGCCGACCTCAACGCCATCGAAGAGGCCGAGGGCTATCGGATGCTCGTGGAGGAGCACGGCCTCACCCAGGCCGAGGTGGCCGAGCAGGTGGGGCGCGCCCGCGCCTCCGTCGCCAACAGCCTGCGCCTGCTCGAGTTGCCCGACGAGACCAAGGCCATGGTGGCCGATGGCCGCCTCACCCCCGGCCACGCCAAGGTGCTCCTGGCGCTGGACAAACCCGAGGATCGCGTCCGCCTCGGCCGCCGCGCCGTCTCCGAGAACCTCTCCGTGCGCACGCTCGAGCGCCTCGTGGCCCAGGCCAACGCCCCCGATGCCCCGGCGCGCGTGGCGAAGGACGATTTGCCGCCGGCCTATCTGCGCGACTTGACCGACCGCCTGCACGCGCACTTCGGCACCGCCGTGCGCGTCACCTCGGGCCGCACCCTCCCCAACGGCCGCCACGCCAAGGGCACCCTCGAGATCGACTTCTACGGCAACGCCGACCTCGACCGGCTTCTCGCCCTCCTCGGCGTTACCCTCGACTGACCATGCAAGCACGCGCTTTGGACCACAAAGACACCACTTGGGCGAAGGGGCCCAGACGCTCCACCGGTCGGGCTATGCCCTCCCTACCGCGTCTGTCCCCTTCGCCTCAAAGGTGGTTTCGTGGCACGATGGCGCCAACCGTTCCCGCGGCGATGGGTCGCATTGACTGAGGAGCGCTTTCGCCATGCATCCGAGTTTCCAACAGGCCGACAGGGTGGCCACCGATGTGGTGGACGCCGCGACGGAAGTGTTGCGGCACCTCGGGATGGGGCTGTTGGAATCGGTCTACGAGCGGTGCCTGGAGCGGGAATTGCAATTGCGCGGGCACACCATCGAGCGGGAACGGCAGGTAACGGTGGATTACAAAGGTGAGCGGTTCACGACGTTGCTGCGCGCGGATTTGCTGGTGGATGGATGCGTGGTGGTGGAGCTGAAGTCCATCGAGGGGAAGTTGCGCTACGAGCACAAGATGCAGGTCTTGAGTTATATGCATTTGCTCGACACGCCGGTCGGCCTGATCATCAACTTTGGCGCGACGGATGACCAGCGCATTCATCGCGTCATCCTGCGCAACGCCAACAGGGACTGACACATGGCACGGCAACCCTTTGGCACAAGGCAAAATCGATGCGCAGGCGGCGGACGCGGTAGGGAGGGCGTAGCCCGACCGGTGGAGCGTCCGACCGCCTGCGCACCGTTTGTGTCTTTGTGGTCCGAAGCGTGTGCGGCGGCGTGCGCGGCGGTGCTGTGCATGGCGTTGGCGGGGTGCGGGGGAGAGCCGTGGGAACGGGAGGCGGCAATCGGGGAGGCCGCGCTGGGGCACGCGGCGGCGTTGTGCGCGGAGCGGCCGATGCGCGTGGCGGGGGCGGGAAGCCGGGAGGCGGCGGATTGGATCGCGGGGCGGTTGCCGCGCGAGGGGACGGCGGTGGAGGCGTTCGCGGGGGCGGATGGCCGGGAATTGGCGAATGTGTGGCATTGCCGGGAGACGCGGCCGGTGGCGGTGTTGGTGTCGCACTTCGACACGAAGGCGGGCATTGCGGGGTTCGTGGGGGCGAACGACGGGGCGAGCACGACGGGGCTGCTCATCGCGCTCGCGAACGAGGACCGGTTGCCGGTGGCCTATCTGTTCACGGATGGGGAGGAGTGCCGCGTGGCGTATGCGGAGGGGGATGGGCTGGAGGGGGCTTGGCACGCGGCGCGGTCGGGGCGGGTGCCGAAGGGGACGCCGGTGATCGTGCTGGATATGTTGGGGGACGCGGGGTTCACGCCGATGTTGGCGGCGAACGGCTCGGCGTGGCTGAACGGGATCTTGCGCCGGGCGGGGCGTGAGACGGGCGTGCCGCTGGGGGACGCGGGGGAGATTGTCGATGACCATGTGCCGTTCGTGGCGGAGGGTTATCGGGCCGCGGACGTGATTGACTTTGAGTACGGGCCGGGCAACGGCTGGTGGCACACGGCGGCGGACACGCCCGACAAGTTGTCGGCGGGGTCTCTGGCGCGGGCGGCGGCGTTGGTGCGGCGGGCGATTGAGTTGTTGGAAAAGGAGCGGGAATGATCTCGGTTTTGCTGATTGCGTTGGTGGCGTTGGCCGCGGGCGTGGGCCTGACGGCGGCGGGGGTCTCGCCGTGGTATTGGTCGATCCTCTGGGCGATGCTGGTCTTTTTGTCCGGGCAGTTGACCCTGGCGTGGGCGCTGCGGCGGAAGATGGGCGGGCTGAACGACCGCATCCAGGGCGTCATGCGCGCGGCGCAGGCAAGGATGCAGGCGAAGGTGCAGCGGTGGCGCAACGGCCGGATGACGGACGCGCGTGCCGCGGAGGCGGAGCTGGCGAAGGATCGCGACGCGATGATCGACGAGGTGCGGGCGCTCCTGGCGCCGCTCGAAAGGTGGCGGCGATGGATCCCGCTCTTGGGGCGGCAACTGGCGACGATGGAGCTGCAGTTCGCCTGGCAGAAACAGGATTGGGCGCGGGTGGACGCGTTGTTGCCGCGGGCGCTCCTGATGGAGCCGCTCTTGGTGTGCATGAAGTTGGCGCGGATGTGGCAGCACAACGAGCCGACGGAGGCCATCGCCAAGGTCTTCCGTAAGGCCACGCGCCGCGCGCGCTATGGCACCACCGCGCTGATTTACGCCACGTGGTCGTGGATGCTCGTCAAGCGCGGGGACATCGACGGAGCCTTCAAGGCGCTCGTGGAGGCCGAGGAGAAGAACGAGCACCCGACGCTGAAGGCCAACCGCGACCACTTGGCCAACAACCGCGTCCAGCACTTCTCCAACGCGGGCTTCGGCGAGGAGTGGTACGCCCTCGGCCTGGAGACGCCCAAAGTCCGCGCACGGCGCGTCCGCGACGATGGCCGCTTCTTCCACTGAGCCGGCGGCGGGCGGCGACGCCCGGCCCGCGCCCGATCCCTTCGCCGCGTGGCGCGGGGAGTGGGCGGCCTTGCCGCTGCTCCTCGTGCTCTTCCCGTTGGCGGTGGGGCTGGCGCGCGCGCCGATTCCCGTGGCGATGGTGGCGGCGGCCTTCGGCCTGATGGCCTGGCGCCTGGGTTGCCTGCGCGCCTTTGTGGGCATCTACGCGGTGGCGTTCCTGCTGAACCTGCCGGTGCTCTCGGCCTGCGGGCTGCCGGGGGACCAAGACTTCTATCTGGGGCCGCAGGCGCGGCTCTTGGCGGCCGGGGGCGATTTGGCCTTCGACGGCTTCCTGCGGCAGGCGCACCTGGCCTTGCCGGCGGGCTACACGGGGTGGAACGCGGCGCTCTATCGGTTGACGGGCTCGCTCGACTTTGGGCACGCGCAGGTTTTCGCCTTGCTCGCGGCGGCGTGGCTGACGGTGCGGCGGGAATTGGGGCGGTGGCAGACCTTTGCGTTGCTGTGCGCGCCGCTGACCTTCGTGAGCGTCTTCAACGGCATGCCCGACGGGTGCGTCTATCTGCTCCTGGTCTTGGCGCTCTTCGCGTGGCGGGCGGGGGCGTTCTGGCTGTGTTTGGCGGCGCTGGCGGTGGGTGCGACCTTCAAGACGACGGCATGGGTGCCGGGGGCGTTGCTGGGGGCGGCGCTGTTGTGGCGCTTCCCGCGGCGATGGTGGCAGATGGGGTTGGCGGCGCTCGCGGTGGGCGTGATCGTCTTCCCGACGCTCCGGCTCGTCGCGACGGGCGGGCTGGCGGACATCTCGGCGGACTTCCTGGGGGCGGACGCCGCGGCGCGGGCGTTGGGCTGGCCGGAGCGGACGGCCTACTTCTATCTGGGGCATTGGCTGGCGCCGGGGGATTACGGCTTCAACGTGCACATCGGCGGGGTGGACGGCGCGGGAATGGACGGGCTGGGCGCGGTGGCGCGCGCGCTCGTCTGGCCCGCGCTCGCCATCCCGTTGCTTTGGCGGCGGCGGTTCGCGGGGTGGTGGGGCACCTGGGCGCTGGCGCTGCTCGCGACGCTGGCGATGCCGACGCTCTACGTGGGCTACGGGCGCTATGTGCCGCTGGCCTATGTGGCGCTGATGTTGCCCTTTGTGGTGCGCTTCCCGCGGCTGTGCGTGGTGCCGGCGCTGGCGATGGCGGCCATCCCCGCGGCCTGGTGCGCGTGGCGCGTGCTGCTCGCGATGGAGTTCGCGCAGGTCGTCGCCGCCGGCGGCCCCGTGCAAAGCGATTGGTACAACGTCCGCGCAACCTTCCGCGCCTGCGACGTGCCGCTCGTGGCCGAGCCGCAGCCGCGCATGAGCTCTTCCACGATTTACACCTACCGCGCGGCGGATTTCCCGCCCTTCCCGCACGACGACGTGCCGCGCGGCCGTCTGGTGCCCGGCGCGCGCAAGGCCGTGCGCGTGCGCGATTATGGCCTGCGGGACTTTGTGCCATGGGCGCTGACGCACACGCACCGTTATCTTTGGAACGTTGCCCGCATCCGTTGGCACTGGCTCACCGCTTTCCCAAGAGGAGGACACGATGGACTTCCGCCCCCTGCACGCCAATGAGCTCCCCGCGTTGCGCCGGTATGTGGCGCGCAACCCCTTTCGCTTGGCGGACAATTCGCTCGGCTTCCTGCTGATGTGGCGCCCCTACGCGCACACGGCGCTGGCCGAGGCGGAGGGGTGCCTGCTGCTGCGCACGGCCTATGGCGGAAAGATCCGCTTTGCCTATCCCATCCACCCGGAGGCGGACGAGGCGGCGGAGACGCGCGCCTTGGCGGCAATCGAGGCGTGGTGCGTGGCCGAGGGCGTGCCGCTGGCCATCGGCTCGGCGCCAATGGAGCGCCTGCCCCTGCTCACGCGCCGCTACGGACGCGACATGGTGGTGGAAAACCCGCGCACGTGGCGCGATTATCTCTACAATCTCGCGGACTTCGTGGATTACCCGGGGCGGCGGTTCGCCGGCCAACGCAACCATCTCTCGAAGTTCCGACGCGCCTATCCCGATGCCGTTTATCGCGCGCTGACGGAGGCGGACCTCCCGGCGGCGCACGCCTTCCTGCGCGTCTACGCCGAGCGGCAGTACGCCAAGAACTCCTTCTTGGCCAAGGAGGAGCTGCACGGCACGGAGACGTTGCTCTCGATGTTCGGCGAGCTGGGGCTCTCGGGCGGGGTGCTGGAGCACGAGGGGCGCATCGTCGCCCTCACCGTCGGCGAGACCATCGGCGACACGCTCATGGTGCACGTGGAGAAGGCGCTCGTTGGCTACGAGGGCATCTACCCCACCATCGCCCACTGCTTCGCCGAGGCCATGAAGGACGCCGGCCTGCGTTACATCAACCGCGAGGACGACGCGGGCGACTGCGGCCTGCGCAAGTCGAAGCTGCAGTACAACCCCATCCGCCTGGTGGACAAATACACCATCACGCCGCGGCGCGTCATCGAGGCCCTCGACGCCCCGCCCGAACTCCACACCGAGCGCCTCGCCATCCGCCCCGTGCCCGACGCCGATGTCCACGCCTATGGCCGCCTTGCCCGCGACGTGGCGCGCAACCGCCATTGGGGCTGGGATTGGCGGACGGCCTGGACGGGCGAGGGCGACCCGCGCGACGCGTGGTTCCTCGAAATCGCGCGCACGGACTTCGCGCGACGCGTGGAGCTGGACCTGGGGCTCTACCTGGGCGAGACGCTCGTGGGCGAATGCGTCTTCCACAACTTCACCTACGACGGCGCCGTGGAAATCGGCATCCGCCTGCTCCCCGAGCACGAGGGCCACGGCTACGCCACCGAGGCCATGCGCGCGATGGCCGACTACGCCCTCTGCCATTGGGGCCTCGAGCGCGTGGTGGCCAAGTGCTACCGCGAGAACCTCGCCTCCAAGAAGATGCTCCTGGCTTCCGGCCTCCGCCCGGATCGCGAGGACGACACCTTCTTCCACTTCTCCCGCACCGCCAAGAATTGATGACCGAGAACAGACGCATTGCCCTGAACATCGTGGCCACCTACGGGCGGTCGCTCTTCGCGCTTGTCTGCGGCCTCTTCACGGGGCGGTGGGTGCTGATGGCGCTGGGCGAGGTGGACTACGGCCTCTACGGGCTCGTCGGCGGGCTCACCGTCTTCATCGGCTTCCTCAACGGCCTCATGGCCGGGGCCGTGGGGCGCTTCTACGCCTTCTCCGTGGGGCAGGCGCGGGTAGCCGGCACGCGCGGCGAGGGCCTCGAGGTCTGCCGTCGGTGGTTCAACACCGCCCTGCTCATCCACACCGTCCTGCCGCTGGCCTTGATGGCGGTGGGTTACCCGCTGGGCGAGTGGGCCGTGCGCCGGTGGCTCACCATCCCGCCCGAGCGCGTCACGGCGTGCCTCTGGGTCTTCCGCTTCTTCTGCGTCACCTGCCTGGTGGGCATGATGAACGTGCCTTTCATGGCCATGTACGTGGCCAAACAGCTCATCGCCGAGCTCACGATCTACTCCTTCGCCACCACCACCCTCAACGTCTGCTTCCTCTACTTCATGGTCACCCACCCCGGCGACTGGTTGGCCCGCTACGCGGCTTGGACGATGACCCTGGCCATCGCGCCCCAGATCGTCATCATCGCCCGCGCCGTGCGCATCTTCCCGGAGCTGCGCCCCCGCCGCGCCTACCTGTGGGATTGGCCGCGCGTCAAGGCGCTCGTGAACTACGCCGGCTGGCAATTTTTCGGCAGCCTGGGCGCCATGCTCCGCGGCCAGGGCATCGCCATCCTCATCAACAAATACTTCGGCGCCGCCGCCAACGCCTCCATGACCGTCGCCAACTCCCTCAGCCACCAATGCGACACCCTCGCCGGCAGCATGATCGGCGCCTTCTCCCCCGCCATCGTCAACGCCTGCGGCGCGCGCGACCTCGGCCGTATGCGCGCCATGGCCTACCGCACCTGCAAACTCGGCACCCTCCTCACCATGCTCTTCGCCCTGCCCCTCGCCCTCGAGGTCCAAGGCATCCTCCGCCTCTGGCTCAAAAACCCGCCCGAACACGCCGCCGGCCTCTGCCTCTGCGTCCTGGCCATGATCCTCATCGACAAAACCGCCGTCGGCCACATGCTCGCCGTCAATGCCAACGGCCGCATCGCCCGCTACCAAGCCGTCCTCGGCACCTCCCTCATCCTCACCCTCCCCCTCGCCTGGCTCTTCCTCGCCCTCGGCGCCGACATCTACGCCGTCGGCGCGGCCATGTGCCTGACCATGGCCTTCTGCGCCTGGGGCCGCGTCTGGTTCGCCCGCCACCTCGTGGGCATGAGCGCGCGCCACTGGCTCGCACACATCTTCCTCCCCCTCCTCCTCCTCGGCGTCTTCGCCCTTGCCGCCGGCCTCCTCCCACGCCTCTGGCTCCCCGAGCCCACCCTCCCGCGCATCATCCTCTCCACGCTTTGCGTCGAGGCCGCCCTCGTGCCGCTCGCCTGGGCGCTCCTGCTCGATCGCGGCGAACGCGACTTCCTCCTCACACGCCTCCGCGGCCTCCGCGCCAAACTCCGCGGCCCCGCCCGCTGACCCACCCCGTCATGGCCGCCCCCTGGTTCCACCTCCTCTTCCTCGCGACGCTCGCCCTCTGCGCGGCGGGCGCCCTCCTCTGGCGCGGCCGCCGCGCCGGCACGCACGGCTGGGGCCTCGCCGCGTTCCTCGGCGCCGCCCTCGCCGCGCTCCTCCTCCACCAAGCCTGTTGGCAACTCAGCGGCTGCGGCTCCACCGCCTTCCAAAAGTTCCAACGCCGCTACGACGCCCGCCCCGCCACCCTCGCCCGCGTCGCCCAAAACCGCGGCCGCCTCCTCGACCGCAACGGCGCCATCCTCGCCGAAGCCGAGCCCGGCCAACGCTGGGGTCTCCACACCCCCCTCGGCCCCGCCACCCTCCACACCATCGGCTACGCCTCCCGCGAATACGGCCTCAGCGGCCTCACCCGCGTCTACGACGCCCCCCTCTGCGGCTTCGCCGAGCCCAGCGCCGCCGGCGACCTTCTCCGCCGCGCCACCCCCCAAGACATCCGCCTCACCCTCGACGCCCGCTATCAACGCCTCGCCCAAGAAGCCCTCGCCGGCCGCAAAGGCGCCGTCATCATGCTCGACCCCCGCGACGGCGCCATCCTCGCCCTCGTCTCCTCCCCCTCCGCCGAACCCTCCGCCCTCCGCGCCGCCATGCGCGACCGCGCCAACGCGCCCCTCTTCAACCGCGCCACCCAAGGCCTCTACCCCCCCGGCTCCGTCCTCAAACCCCTCACCGCCGCCCTCGCCCTCGAACGCGGCAAAGCCGGCCGCTACGTCTGCCCCGCCCGCGGCTGGGCCCCCGCCGCCTACACCAAACCCATCCGCGACACCCACCCCCACCCCCCCGAGGCCGACACCCTCGACCTCCCCACCGCCTTCGCCGAAAGCTCCAACATCTGGTTCGCCAAGGCCGCCACCGCCTGCGGCTGGCCCGCCTTCCGCGACGCCCTCACCCGCTGCGGCCTCGACCAAGGCTACACCCTCGCGCGCAGCGGCCGGCGCCTCTACGCCTCCGAGCCCGGCCACCTCCCCAACCTCGACGCCGCCCCCAACCGCGTCGCCTACCTCGGCTTCGGCCAAGGCGACCTCCTCCTCACCCCCCTCCACATCGCCGCCCTCACCGCCGCCCTCGCCAACGACGGCACCCTCGCCCCGCCCCACCTCGGCCCCGGCGCCCCCACCGCCCCAAAACGCATCTTCTCCCCCACCGTCGCCCGACACGTCCGTGCGCTCATGCGCCGTTCCGTCACCCACGGCACCTCCCGCGCCATCGCCATCCCCGGTCTCCCCGTCGCCGGCAAAACCGGCACCGCCGAAACCTCCGGCCCCGACCACGCCTGGTTCACCTGCTACGCCCCCGCCGACAACCCCCAAATCGTCATCACCGTCCTCATCGAACACGGCGGCTTCGGCGCCGCCACCGCGCTCCCCATCGCCAAACGCCTCCTCCAAACCTGGAAACTCCTGACCGCCACGCCATCCACGCCATGACAAACCCCAACCCGTCGCCCCGCAGAAACGTCCGTTAGTATGCTATGCTAGAGGGCATGAAACGTATCGCGGAGGTGACGCCGTTGGTGGCGCGGCTGCTGGGGGGTATCCTCCCCCGGCGGGAGCGGGCGTTCGCGGTGGGGGATCTGCCGGTGCCGGTGGCGGCGATGGTGGCGGCCACGCTGGGCGAGGGGCGGGCGCTCCTGGTGGCGCCGTCGCCGGAAGCGGCGGAGCGCGCGGCCGCGGACGCGGCGCTGTTGGCACCGGGGGTGCCAACGCTCACGCTCGCGCCGGCGGACGACGAGGCGGCGTTGCTGACGGGCGCGCGGGTGGCGCAGGCGCGGGCCATCCTGGGCGCGCGGGGGCATTGCCTGGTGGTGGCCTCCATCCATGCCCTGCTGCAGCCGATCCCGGACCCGGAGGCGCTTGAGGCGGCGGGAAAGTCGCTCCGCCTCAACGAAGACTTCCCGTTCGACACGTTGGCGGAGGGGCTGACGGCACTGGGCTACGCGCGGGAGGAGCTGGTGACCGAGCCATTGACCTTCGCCCTGCGCGGGGGCATCCTGGATGTGTGGCCGGCGGGGGCGGAGCGGCCGGCGCGGGCGGAGTTCTTCGGCGACACGGTCGATGGTCTGCGGGCCTTCGACCCGGCCACGCAGTGCTCCGTGGCGCGATTGGAGCGGTTGGAGATCCCGCCGGCCCCAACGATGGCCATCAAGACGATCGACCCGCTGACGACGCTGACGGATTGCGACGCGCTGTTGCTGGACGTGCCGGCGCTGGAGGCGGCGCTCGCCACCCTGCGGCCCGGGCAGGACCCGGGCGCGTGGCTGGGACGTCTCGGCGCCTTCAAGGGGCGCGTCTGCTGGGCAGGCGAGCCGTTGCGGCCGGGCGTGCCGGCGGTGGCCCTGAAGGGGACGGCGCTGGCCGCGCTCTATCCCCGGGAGGATTTCCGCCAGATGTCCGACCTGGACTACCTGATCCCGG
>CASEMQ010000063.1 GCA_949289005.1 uncultured Lentisphaeraceae bacterium | reverse complement strand
CAGGCGCGGAGGGCGCGAAGGGCCTCGCGGGCGGCGGGCGCGGTGACGGCACAGGTGTGCGCGCAGAGCACGTCGGCCTCGGCGGGGGGCACGATGGGTGCGCCGCGCTGGGCGAGGGCCTCACGCCAACGCTCGGCCTCGGCCTGGTTGAGGCGGCACCCGAAGACGAGGAAAGCCACGCGCGGCGCGGGGTCACTCATGGCCATGCTCCAGGGCGATGGGCACGAAGACGCGAGGGTTGCGGGCGCGGCGGAGGATGCGTTCGGCGTAGGCGGCGCGATAGGGGCGGCCGTCGCGCACGGGGTCGGTGCGGCCGTTGTAACGCTGAAGCGCCACGCGCCACGAGTCGAAGTAGGCGCCGGGGCGGCGGGAGATGGCCTGCCCGGAGACGCCGAAGCCCTTGCGCACGAGGTATTGGATGCCCGCTCGGAGGTTGTTCTCCACGGAGCCCTCGTTGCGGGTGGCGGGTGGCGAGAGGCCGAGTTCGGCCTTGGCCTCGGACCAATCGCCCGGCACGTTCACCTGCAGCGGGTCGCAGGCCCAGGCGGCGCGGGATTGCGGGCCGTTGCCGCCGCTTTCCTCGATCATCAGGGATTTGACGAGGGCGGGCGAGAGGCGCGGGATGTTGGGTTTGGCGCCCTCGGCGGCGCCGGCCCACGCCTGGCGGTTGGCGTTGAAGTCGCGCACCAGGCGGGCGATGAGGGCATCGTGCTGTTGATAGCGGTCGTCCTCGAAGCCGGCGAAGGTGGGCGGCGTGCCGGCGCCGGGCTCGGGGCGCACCTGCGGGCAGGCGTTGAGGTCGCGTCCCAAGGGCGAGGCCACCACGTGGTCGCGGTAAAAGGTCTCGAAGCGCGAGATGAGCTCGCCCTCCTCCGGCCGCACGAACCGCCGGTCCACGGCCAGGCAGCCCCAGCGGTCAAAGGGATAGCGCCGCCCCTGCCAGACCAGCTCGAAGCGGATGGCGGCGTCGGAGGGCGCGCTTTCGCGCGTCTTGGTCAGCCCGAGCCAGAAGGCGTGGGCGCGCGCCCGGCGGTTGGCGCGCACCCGCAGGGCGTCGATGCGGTGGAAGAGGTCGCAGACGCCGGGCAACTCCTCGGGGCGTACCGTCAGTTCCGTCCGCGCGGGCACATCGAGGGCACGTGCCCAGCCGTTCGCGCGGTAGGGCTCCACCGCCAGCCCCGCGGCGGGGAGCGGCGAGCCCAGGAGCGCGAGCGCCAACGCGCCCCACGGCCTCATCGCCGCCTCCCCACGAACCAGAAGGGCTCGTACGTCAGCGTCACGCCGCCCTCCGGGTGCGGGAAACGCGCGGCGTAATCCGCGTTGAAGGCCGCCAGGCGCGCACGCGTCCACGGCGCGTCGCCGCCGCCCGTGGCCGTCACGCCTGTCTCGCGCAGATGGCGCAGGGCCGCCGTGCCGTCGGCAAAGCGCAGGACGTGCGTCTCGCGCCCTGCCGTGAGCGGCTCGAAGGCCGCGCGGAAGGTGCGCGTGAAGGTTGCGTGGTCGGGGTAGCGCAGCCCCCGCCCCGTGAGCGCCGTCACCTCGCGCACCGTTTCCGGCCCGAAGGACGAGACGGCCACGAAGCCGCCGCGCGGCACCGCCGCCGCGCACCGCGCCACGAAGCCCGCCAGATCCGCGAACCACTGCACCGCGGAGGCCGAGACCACCGCGTCGAAGCCCCCCGGCCAGTCCATCGTCTGCGCGTCGCCCGGCAGGAACCGCACGCGCGGCGCGTTGGCGAAGCAGATGGCCATGTCCGGGCACAGGTCGTTGGCCACCAGCTCGGCCGGCGCGAAGCGCGCGAGCAACAGCCGCGTGAGCAACCCCGTGCCGCAGCCAATCTCCAGGATACGCGGCCCCAACACATGGCAATGCGCCCCCAACGCCTCCGCCAGCCGCCCCGCCACGGCGCGTTGCACGGTGGCCTGCGCCTCGTACGTGGCCACGGCCCGCGCGAAACGCGCCATCACCAACGCCGCCGGCGCCGTCACGGCTCCTCCCCCGCCAACAGCGCCGCGAAGACCTCCGGCGCCCAATGCGCGCCCGGCCGCGCCAACGCCCCCGGGAAGGCCGCGCGCTGCGCCTCCGGCGGGAAAATCCGGTCCCTGTCGCACGCGATGGCCCGCGTCCACGCGAACGGCTGTTCCGGCCGCGTGCGAATCGCCTCGCCCAAGGCCGCCAGCTCGCGGCGCAAATCCTCCAGACCCCGCCTCGGCGCGTGCCGCAGGAAGGCATCCAGCCCCGCCGCGCCCCCGCACATCCGCCGCCGGAACCGCGCGAGCCCCGCCTCCGAGAGCCCCGCCAACGTGGCGTCGAAAATCGCCGGCGGGATCCCCCGCGCCGCGTCGATGGGCCACGGTGTGCCATTGACCGCCGTCGCCGACGCCAACGCCTCCCGCGCCACCGTCTGCGTCGCCGCCCACACGCCCATGCTCCACGCCACCAAGTCGATGGGCCTGTCCGCGGGCAACGGCGGCAACCCGCCCAACTCGGCGTAATCCCACACCACCCACGTCTCATACCGCCGCGCGAACGGCGCGAACGGCGCGTCGTCCATTCCCCAACCCGCGAAGAGCAACATCAGCCGCGTTTCCGATTTTCCGCTCAAACGTCTCACTTGCATACGCACATCCTACCAAATCCGCCCGGGCAAGTCCCCGGGCGACCAGAAAATGGCCGAGCGGGACGTGTCCGCGCCCGGAAAGGCGTTTCCCGGGACGGCGGCGGGGCGGCTAATGGAAACGTAACAAAAGATTGACGGAATGCACACTTGAGTGTGGGGGGCAGGGTGTCTACAATAGGTGGGCGATGAAAGGAAGGATTTCGCCATGCTGGAATTGAGGCACCTGCGCAAGTCGTTTGGCGGGCGGGTTGTGTTGCGCGATTTGTCGCTGACGATCGGCACGGGGGAGATTGTGTCGGTGTTGGGGCCATCGGGGAGCGGGAAGACGACGTTGCTGAACCTGATCTTGGGCTTGGTGCCGGCGGACGGGGGGGCGATCGTCTTTGACGGGGAGGATGTGACGGGGGTGCCGCCGGAGCGGCGTGGCTTCAATATCGTCTTCCAAGACTATGCGCTTTTCCCGAACCTGAACGCGCGGCAGAACATTGTGTATGGCCTGCGGAATCGGCCGGGGGCATCGTCGCCGGGGGAGGTGGCGGCGTTGGTGCGGCTGTTGGGGCTGGAGGAGCATTTGGACAAGCGGGTGGATCAGCTTTCGGGCGGGCAGAGGCAGCGGGTGGCGCTGGCGCGGACGTTGGTGTTGAAGCCGCGGGTGTTGCTGTTGGACGAGCCGCTGAGCGCGTTGGACGGGGTGATCAAGGAATCGATCAAGGCGCGGATCCGGCAGATTGCGCGGGAGTTCAGGCTGACGACGGTGATTGTGACGCATGACCCTGAGGAGGCGCTGACGCTGTCGGACAAGGTGCTGATTTTGGAGGATGGCGGGGTGTCGCAGTATGGCGCGCCGGCGGAAATCGTGGGGGCGCCGGCGAATGGTTTCGTGAAGACGTTTATTTTGCGGCAGTTGGAAATCAAGCGCGAGAACATCCTCACGCTTTTCCGGGTGGCGGGGGCACGATGAGCGGGGGCATGGCAGGCGGCAAGCGGGGGCCGTGGGGGGCGTTTGGGTTTGTCCTGGCGCTGGCGGGGCTGTTTTTGGCGTTGCCGGTGGGGGTGGTGGCGGTGCGCTCGCTGTTGGGGGCGGCGGGCGGCGGCGCGGGGTTTGGGGCGTATGCGGAGGCGTTTCGGGGCGGGGCGTTGCCGGAGGCGTTGCTGAACAGTGTGCTGGCGGCGGGGCTGGCGGCGGCGATCGCCACGCCGGTGGGTTTCGCGCTGGCCTACGCGGTGCGTTGCACGCGCCTGCCGCGCTGGGCGCGGGGCGGGCTTTCGGCGGTGACGGTGCTGCCGATGCTGCTGCCGACGATTACCTATGGTTTCGCGATTGTCTACGCCTTTGGGCGGCAGGGGTTGGTCACGCGGCTCCTGGGGTGGCAACCTTTTGATATTTATGGGCTCGGCGGGCTGACGTTGGGCTATGTGATTTACGTGTTGCCGACGGCGTTTTTGCTCATCCGCAACGCGATGGATTACGTGGACCGGCGTTATGGCACGGTGGCGCGGCTGATGGGCGACCCGCCGTGGCGGGCCTTTGCGCAGACGGTGCTGCGGCCTTTGGCCGGGCCGCTGGCGGCGGCCTTCGTGCAGAGTTTCTTCCTGGCGTTCACGGACTTCGGCGTGCCGGCCTCGGTGGGCGGCACGTACAAGACGGTGGCGGGGCTGCTCTACGAGCGGATGCTCGGGAGCTTGCCGGATTTCGGGGTGGGCGCGGCCATCGCCGTCTGTATGCTGTTGCCCTCGGTCTTCGGGTTTTTGCTGTTGCGGCGGCTGGAACGCGCGGAGGTGCGCTACGACCGGCCGGCGGACGATTTGCCGCCGCCACCTTGCGTGGCGCGCGACGTTTTCGCGGGGACGGTGGGGGCGCTCTCGGTGGCGCTGACGCTGACGGTCTTCTGCACGGTGGCAATCGTTCCCTTCATGGAGGCGTGGCCTTATGCGATGGTGCCGACGTGGCGGCATGTGGCGGATGTCTTTGCGGACCCGGGGTTGCGGACGGTGTGCGGCAATTCGCTGGTGGCGGCGTTGGGCACGGCGGCGCTCTGCACGCTCCTGGCCTATGCGGCGGCACTGGTGACGGTGCGTAGCGCGTTGCCGCGGGCATGCAAGAACCTGGTGGGCGCGGCGGCGACCGTCTCGGGCTGCGTGCCGGGCATGGTGCTGGGCATCGCCTTCCTGTTGGTCTTCTCGGGCACGCCGCTGAGTCACACGCTCGCGCTGGTCATTCTCTGCAACACGCTCCACTTTCTCAACACACCTTATCTGATGATGAAGGGTGCGTTGGAGAAGCTGAACGCCCGCTGGGAAACCACCGGCATGTTGATGGGCGACACCTGGCTGAAGACGGTCTGGCGCGTGGTGACGCCCAACGCCCGCGGCGCGCTCGTCGCCGTCTTCTGCTATTGCTTCGTGAACGCGATGGTCACCGTGAGCGCCGTCATCTTCGTGGCCGGCGCGCGCAGCGCCGTCATCACTTCCAAAATCAAGGAATTGCAGCACTTCGCGCGCTTCGACGACATCTTCGTCCTCTCGCTTCTCATCCTCGTCGTCAACCTCTTGGCGACGGCGCTTTGCCGCCTGGCCACGCGCCGCCGCGCCCATTACTGAAAGGTTCGCCATGCCTATCCCCACCCGTCTGTTCGCGCTTGTCGCCTGCATCGGTCTCGTCGCCGGCTGCGGCAAGCCGGACGACCGCGTCGTCATCGCCTCCAACGCCGACGCCGAAGTGGTCGCCGCCTTGCGCCAGGCTCTCGATGCGGGCGGCTTCGCTGGGCAATATCTCATCCAGACCCTTGGCACCGCCGAACTCAGCGGCAAACTTCTTGCCGAGGGCACACGCCTGGAGGCCGACGTGGTGACCATGAGCACCTACGCCCTCGAAAGCGCGCAGGCCGTCCACCCCATGTTCGCGACGCTCGACTTCACCGACCCGCGCCCCCTCGGCGGCGACGCCAAATACTTCCGCCCCCTCACCGCCCAGGAGGGCGCCATCATTGTCAATACCGAGCTGATGAAAGACCAGAACCTCCCGACGCCCAAAAGCCTGAAAGACCTTACCAACCCTATCTACAAGAACTTTCTCTCCGTCACCGACCTGCGCAGTTCCTCCACCGCCTGGCTCCTCGTGCAGGCCCTTGTCTCCGCCTACGGCGAGGCCGGCGCCGTCGATGTTCTCGCCGGCATTTACCGCAACGCCGGTCCCCACATCGAGAGCGCCGGCGCCGCCCCCCTGCGCAAAGTGCGCTCCGGCGAGACCGCCCTCGGTTTTGGCCTGCGCCACCAAGCCCTCGCCGACAAAGCCCGCGGCATGCCCATCGACGTGATCGACCCCGCCGAGGGCACCTTAGTCCTCACCGAATCCGTCGCCGTGGTGGACAAAGGCCCCGCGCGCAACCCCCGCGCTATGCGTGTGGCCGAATGTCTCCTCAACGCCCGCCCCACGCTCCTGAAAACCTATCCCACGCCCCTCTACGCCGGCGAGCGGGTCGACGCCTCCTTGCGCACGGCCCTGCCCCGCGTCTTCCCCCGGCCGCTCACCACCGTGCTCCTCGCCCATCACCAGGCTCTCGCCGACGAGGCCCGCAAACGCGCACAATGATTTCCATGCAAGAAAAGGACTCCTGAAATGTTCCGCCCCTATAAACTCCTCACGCCCGGTCCCCTCACCACCACCGACACCGTCAAGCGCGAAATGCTCTTCGACCACTGCACGTGGGATGACGACTACAAACGCATCACCCAGCGCATCCGCAAGCGCCTCCTCGCCCTCGCCCACGCCTCCGAAAGCACCCACACCGCCGTCCTCATGCAGGGCTCCGGCACTTTCGGCGTCGAGAGTGTCCTCACCTCCGTCGTCGGCCACGACGACAAACTCCTCATCCTCGCCAACGGTGCCTACGGCGACCGCATGGGCGACATCGCCCGCCACGCCGCCCTCAACCACACCCTCGCCACTTTCCCCATCGACCAATCGCCCGACCCCGACCGCGTTGCCCGGCTCCTCCGCGACGACCCCGCCATCACCCATGTCGCCCTCGTCCACAGCGAGACCACCACCGGCATCCTCAACGACCTGCCCACGCTCGCCCGCGTCGTCAAAGACGCCGGCAAAACCCTCGTTGTCGACGCCATGAGCTCCTTCGCCGGCGTCGACATCGACGTCTCCGCCCTCGGCATCGACTTCATCGTCTCCTCCGCCAACAAATGTATCCAGGGCGTCCCAGGCTTTTCCTTCATCATCTGCGACCGCCGCAAACTCGAAGCCTCCCGGGGCAAGGCCCGCTCCCTCGCCCTCGATCTCTACGACCAATGGAAGGGCATGGACAAAGACGGCAAGTGGCGCTTCACCTCCCCCACCCACACCGTCCTCGCTTTCGCCAAAGCCCTTGACGAACTCGACGAGGAAGGCGGCATCCCCGCCCGCGCCGCCCGCTACCGCGCCAACAACCGCCTCCTCATCAAAAAGCTTACCGACCTCGGTTTCCGCCCCTATCTCGCCCCCGCCGTCCAAGGTCCCATCATCACCACCTTTTTCTATCCCGCCGGCCACACCTTCACCTTCCAGGAAATGTACGCCTACGTCAAGGCCCGCGGCTACGCCATCTACCCCGGCAAACTCCTCGATGCCGACACTTTCCGCCTTGGCAACATCGGCGAAATCTACGAGGCCGACATCCTCAACGTCGCCTCCATCCTCTCCGACTTCCTCGCCGAGCACCCCTTTTAACGCTATTGCCATCCTCTCCGACTTTCTCTCAGAACATCCTTCCGAGAAATGACCGGGGCCCAAAGAGACCCCGTCCTCGGCCGCCCGATTCGGGCGGCCTTTTCTATGCCCTTCCCCAACCTCATTCACCCGCTCCCTCGCTGCTTCTGTTGCGTTTCCTTTCACAATCTTCCATGAAAGCCGCGCAAGATTGCAACGCCTGTTGCACTTGTCTCCAAAAAATCCTACGCAAACGGCAAAGGTTTGCTACACTGAACGGCGTCGATTGTATATCGAGTGATGTGTGGCATGACGGAGAAACGAGATGGTTCTCAAAAAGTTCCAGACGAGGTGGAAAGATGCAAACGGATTTGTGTATAATCGGTGCGTTTTGCAAAAGGAGTGATGACTATGCAGATTTTCGAGGTTGACAAGTTGGTTGACGCGCGACAATACCAGCAAAAACGTTGCAAGGCGACAATACAGCGCTCGGGGAAACTCGGCTTCTCGGCGAATGCGGCCGAATACATGGCGCTTCGGTCAAATGCAAGACTGTTGGTGTCAGAATGTGGAGACGGCGACTTGGCAGCCGTTGTCTGCGATGACGAACGCGGATTTCCAGTCCGCAAGTCGGCGAAATACTTCTCGGTGAACATGAAGGCGTTCTTCGATCAACGCAACGTGGATTATCGCGACGCGAAGCATGTCATCGCCTACGACATCGTGAAACTGAACGAATCTTTTGAAGGGCACCCCGTCTTCAAACTCACGCGCCGTGTCATCACGCGCCGCGTGTCGAAGGAGGACGCGATGCCCGCGTAACAAAAAACGCCCGGGCGCAGAACGAAGCCACGCCCGGGCGGCCTGTCGGAGTAGACGAACTATCCGTACAGACGTCGCGCTCTTTAGGATAGCACGTCTGCTTCCGGCAGGTCAAGCGGTGCGGGGGACAAGTGATCCCTCGGCCGCCTCGGCTTCCGTGTTCGAAAGGAGCAAATATGCATCCTAAAAGAATTGCATGGCCTTTGCCATGCCTCACGCTTCCATTCGGGAGCGTACACACGGCTGTAAGTGGCCCTACGCTACATACGGCAATATCACGCCACCATTCGCAATTGAGACGTACGCCTCGATTGAATGAAAGGAGGGCGTGATGGGGAAAGGTTACGCCAAACAGTATAAACGGAAGTACGAGGGGGCTCCGACGCGTTCGTTGGAAGACAATCTCCCGGGTTTGACGAAATTGTTCCCGCTTTCGCCGCAAGGTTATTTTGGCGTGAAAGGGAAAGGGCGACATGTTCGTCGTATTTTTAGCGAGGATGCCTTGAGGACCGCAAATGTGTTTTTCAGATTACTCACTCGTGGAGCAGGTAACGCACACCCCATTTCACGTACGGGGATTGTGGTTACGTTGAAGGACGGGACACGTGTAACGTATAGGGAAATCTCGACTTCGGACGGAAGTCCTGCCGTCGACATCAATGTCTCGAGACACATAGGGCGAATTGCGACATTTCAGAAAATCCATTTTGAGAAGGAGGATTGACCATGCCAGTTGTCAACAATCTGCTTTCGGAAAAGTCGCTGGAGGTGCTTCGTTCACTGAAGGGGCACTGCCTTAAGGCGATTTTCACTGATTATTTCAGACTTTGCGAAGGTGCGACAGAGACATTTGTCATGCGGACAGAGGTGGGGGACGTCTGTGTGGCGCTTCATGGCGAGGCATTCGAAGACCCACTGGTTTACGATGATGTTTCGCGATGCTGTGATGTCAGTACCATGACGATAGCACCCTGTACATGTGCGGAGACGGAGGGAAATATCGGGGATATTATCCATTCGGATGGTTCGCGCGAGCCACTTCATCGACGTGCACATCGTATCGACAAGAGTATCCGTCGTATTGTGGTGCTGATTGAGACCACGTGGTTTAACAATCCCAACGAGGATGATTCGGAGACGATCTCAATGCCGGAGGATGAGCGCGTTTATCTGCGCGAAGTCCGAGCCATCGCAATCGTGTTCGACGATGAGGTTCTGCTCTTTGACAAAAGCATTTGTTGGAGTATTCTTTGGCAAATCTCCCGCACGCCGGGGACGGAGTTGCGGCTCCCGAAGGATTTCACGGTCTATGAGGCAATCGAACTTTAAGAAAGGAGGCTATCATGGCATTTGAGGATTGGGATTGGCGTTTCTTGGACGACCCGGAACGAAGTGCGCGTGCCGAGCGCGCGAATGCGGAACTCCAGAAATTGGCGACGACGCGGCAAATGCTCCGCGTTTTCCTGTTGGACCTTCTCCAAGAGGCGCATTTTTCGCACTTCGAGGAGAACCCGCTTGTGCGGGGGACAATCTTGGAGGCGGCGCCTAAGCGGCTTGTCGGCTATGACCACCTGGCGGACGCGCATGACGCGGAGACGTGGTTGCACTTCTATGTGTACGACTATCGTTTTCTGCCGCTCTACCATCCGCGACGGCGGGCACACGCGTTGGCGGCGCTCAAGCCCTTTGGCGGCGTCTTCGGCACGGATCACAGCGTCTATCGGAACTTGCCACTCCCGGAGCAACGCTACAGCATCTACCTCAACCGTTTAACGGACTTTTGGTTCGAGCGCGAGGGAATCCGCGTGGTGCCGAACGTCTCTTGGGGCGACGAACGTTCCTTTGACTTCTGCTTCGAAGGGCTCCCCGAGGGCACGTCCATCGCCGTCTCCTCGCATGGGTGCATTCGTGACAAGCAGGACTGCCATTATTTCGTGGAAGGGTTCAAAGCGGCGATCTATCGGCTCCGCCCGCGCAACGTCTTCCATTTCGGCAAGATCCTAGACGAGGTGAAAACGTTCGCGGAAGCGGAGTCTGTTCCCTTGATTCGTCTGCCCACGCGCCAGGAACGCGTCTACGCACACCCATACGACGACGCGCGCAAAAGTTGACTGGTGGGCTGAAGTCGCACAGACCCGCACTCGGCTGCCCGATTGGGCGGCCTTTTTCGTTGCGCGGGGGTGTTCCTTAGGGGTTGAGGACGCGGTGCCAGAGGGCGTCGAGGGTCTTGGCGGTGGGGCGGGAGGGGGTG